>CAZRLF010000024.1:0-37691 GCA_964601045.1 uncultured Bacteriovoracaceae bacterium | reverse complement strand
TGATAAATGGGGCGCGCGCCAAAGCCAAATCTTCCAGATGGGTTAAAATCCCTGCTTTCGTGTCTTGGAAGCAATCTCCGATTATATCGAGAAAAAATGGGAATAAGCCAAACCGAACTTTCGCGTCGCTCAAAAATTTCGCTAACGACCATTAATGAACTTGAGTCGCGCGCGTTTCGGGACATTCGTCTTTCTACGATTGTTTCTCTATCTGAAGTTTTAAAAATTCCTGTGATTAATTTATTTTCTAGCTCTGACTTGGACTTTGTGATTCCTAGTGATCAAGCCCAGCTCTTAAAAGCGAGCGAGGCCTTGTTTCAGATTACTAAGAAATTACGTTCAAAGCCAAAGCAGAGATGAGTCAAATAACTATCAAGGAATTGAGTGCTGACGAAAGGCCGAGGGAGAGATCTCTTCGTCATGGTGCTGAGTGTTTGAGCACACGAGAATTGCTTGCAGTCATTATTGGTAGCGGCCCTCGCGCAAAGGGATGTCTTGGTTTGGCAGAGGACCTTTTTAAGAGGGGAATCCTGCCGTCGAAAGTCGATTTAGAAGATGAACAATTCTTTGCAAGTTTAGACACTGACGGCTCTTTACTTCTTACTGATATCAAAGGATTGGGCCTTGCTACTAAGGCCAGGCTGCTTGCTCTTTTCGAATTTTCTAAAAGGTTCGCTCGATATCGTGAATCCAAAACTCGGGGGCGGTTGCGATATTCTCCAACAAAACTGAAGCGGCAGGCGCAAAAAAGACTTAGTGAATCTCTAAGATCCTCTGCCAAAGAATGGATTGGTTTTGTTCCAATTTATTCCTCAAACCGGGTGGGAGATTTTTGTGTGATCGAATTTGGAACTCGTTTTCATGTAAATTTTGATCCTAAAAATTTATTTTCAAAACTTTTCACATTGAATGCAGTAGCATTTTTTTTAATGCACAATCACCCCTCCGGAGCCTTGGAGCCCTCTGCAGCTGATCATCTGCTAACTCAGCAGATCCAAATTTTGGGAAAACAATTAAATACCTATTTAATTGATCATTGTGTTGTGAGTTCTAAGGGTTTTTCGTGGGTCAGTGAAGAGATCTCGGGGTGGCCAGATTCGAACTGACGACTTCTAGTTCCCAAAACTAGCGCTCTACCAGGCTGAGCTACACCCCGACTTTCAAAAAGTCCTGTCTGGAGTTCAGAAGCTAGCATTGGGGCTTAGTCAGCGCCAAGATCTCTCTCGAAAATAAAATGGGCTTAAAATGGCTATATAATATAGATATTTCAAGGCCTTAGGACTTATTCGCTTTTTACCAGTAGCTTGCTAGAGAAGATCCGTGATATTCCCTACTTAAGAAGCCTTATGAATTCAGTCGGTATCGCAAAAAGTGAAGATCTAGGGGCTCAACGGCTTCCGCCGAGAGCCATTCAAACCCAGAAGAGGATTCTTGTTGTCGATGATGAAGCCGATATTCGGGAGTTACTTAAGTATAACCTTGAGCAAGAGGGTTTTCTTGTTGAAACCATTGAAGACGGTGAAAAAGCTTCCGCATTTTTAAAATCTAATAGAGTCGACCTTATTCTGCTCGATTTGATGTTGCCAGGGTTTCCCGGTCTTGAACTTTGTAAGCAGATGAAGCGAAATGCGCAAACCGAGTCGATTCCTATCATTATGATTAGTGCCAAGAGTTCAGAGACAGATGTGATTGTTGGACTTGAGCTTGGCGCTGATGACTATATTACTAAACCTTTTTCTCCCAAAGAAGTGGTTGCCAGGATTCGTGCAATCTTTAGACGACTTGATGATAAGCCAAACTTTAGTCTTCAAGAAAATCTTCAGTTTAACACTTTAAATCTCGACCTATCTCGACATGAACTTAAAATTGATGGTGTTGAAGTAAAGCTTACTAGTACTGAATTTAAAATTTTGCAGTGCCTTCTCAATCGAATCGGTCATGTGTTTTCACGCGATGATCTTATCGATTTTGCCCTCGGAAAAGACATCTCGGTTGTAGATCGAACGATTGATGTTCATATTACCAATTTAAGAAAGAAGATTGGGCGCTATGGCGCTCAAATCGAGAGTATTCGCGCCGTAGGGTATCGCTTTAGAGATATTTTAACTCCCAGCGCATGATGCCTCTTTTATTAGGGCTAGTTTTCTTCGGAGTTTTATCGGCGGTTCTTTTTTTCTTAAATTTTCGTCTTCGAAATGAATTAAAGAATCGTCTTAACGATCTTCAGCAACTTAAACGACATGGTTTTGATTTTGTGGCTAACGTTTCACACGAACTTAAAACTCCACTGACTTCTATTCAGGGGTTTACCGAAACTCTTAAAATCTCAATCGATAAAGACCCGCAGAAATCAAAAGAGTTTCTTGATAGAATCGCCGAAAACTCTGCTCGATTAAGCTATTTAATCAACGATATTTTGGAACTCGCTAGCGTTGATCAGCCTAATTTTTATCTTGAGAAGAAAACAATTAGAGTTGATTCAATTCTTCAAGAAGTTGAAAAAAAGTTTTCATTCGCTGTTGCTTCCAAAAAACAGGTTTTAGTCATTCGAAATGAGATTGAAGAGATGCGTGGGGATCCTTGGCTTATTGAACAAGCACTTAGTAATTTGATAGAGAATGCTCATCGGTATTGTCCAGAAGGAGCTCTGATTGAAGTTGTGGGATCACTTCTTACCCAGCAAAGTGAGAAGTTTTTCCAGATTGAAGTTATTGATAACGGTCCTGGCATTGCCCCAAATGATCTTCCACGAATTTTTGAAAGATTTTACCGCGTTGATAAATCGAGGAATCGTGATCTCGGTGGAACAGGCCTCGGTCTTGCAATTGTAAAACATATTATGATTTCGCATGGGGGAGTGGCTGAAGTTTCAAGTGAACTCCAAAAAGGCACTCATTTTACCTTAAAATTTCCGACCTAACTTATTGAAATTACTGGTCTTAACCTTGGCTTAACAGTCCTTTAATCAATCTTGTGTTACAAAGCCGTCAAGAATTGAAGATGGTGTGTTCAGTGAATCTGAATCCATTAATCATCAAAAGGAGTTCTGTGATGAAAATTATTCGTCTCGTTTTTAGTCTTTTAATCTTTATTTTTAATTTTCAGTTGGTTCAAGCCGAATCGCCACTTTCAGGAAAAGTCATTGGTGATGGATCAAGCACCGTATTTCCTATTTCAGAAGCAGTCGGCGAAGAATTTCAGAAGCTCAATCGCGGTATTAAAGTTGCTGTAGCAACATCGGGAACGGGCGGTGGATTTAAAAAATTATGTAAGGGCGAAGTTGATTTTGCCGGAGCATCTCGCCCCATTGAAGCTCCTGAAATTAAAGCATGCGAAGAGGGTAAGATTTCGTTTATTGAACTGCCTGTGGCATATGACGGGCTTACGATTGTCATTAATCCGGCTAATACATGGGCTGAGACTCTGACGACAGCTGAGCTTAAGAAAATTTGGGAACCTGAGAGTAAAGTTCAAAATTGGAGCGATGTTCGCGCCGGATTTCCAAAAGATAAAATTATTCTGTATGGACCTGGCCACGATTCTGGAACCTTTGACTATTTTACCAAAGCAATCGTGGGCAAAGAAAAATCTTCGCGTGCGGACTTCACGGCTAGTGAAGATGACAATACCTTGGTGAAAGGTGTGGCGAGCAATAAAAATGCTCTCGGATATTTTGGTTATGCCTATTTTGTTTCTAATGCGAAAAAGCTAAAGGCGGTCACCATTGATAATGGAAAAACCAAGGTTCTTCCTTCAATAAAAACAATTGCGGATGGAGAATATGTTCCGCTTTCAAGACCTATTTTTATTTATGTTTCCACGAAATCTCTTGAACGTCCTGAAGTAAAAGCTTTTGCAGAATTTTATATTAACCAATCAGCGACTTTGGCAGAAGAAGTGGGGTATATTGCTCTTCCCAAAGATCTTTATTCAAAAACTTTAAGCCGATTAAACACTCGAGTCGTAGGCACTATGTATCAACAAGAGAGTGATTCGAAAAAATCCATTGGAGATTTACTTTATAAAACCCAACCCAAAGCATCCAGTCGATAGGCCGACTCGAGCCTTTCGCAAAATGAAGCTTGATCGAAGAGGGCGGTCCGCGCAAACTCCAAGCGTGACCGCTTCTTCGTATTCGGCTTCTCATATATTTAAATCTTCGTCCTCTCCCTCAGGAGCCTGGTCGGAGAGGATTTTTCGCTGGGTTCTTCAGTTTACAGCGGTTGTTTCTCTTCTTACTACGGTTGCCATTATTTTTGTCTTGATTTCAGAATCTTTGGGTTTTTTTAAACATATTAGTCTTAAAGAATTTTTTGGAAGTCTCGAGTGGTCGCCACTGATCGAGCCAAGACATTTTGGAATTTGGCCACTCATTTGTGGAACTCTACTAGTAGGTGTCGGAGCCATCTTGGTGGCTGTGCCAATCGGCGCGATGGCCGCTCTTTATTTAAGTGAATATGTGAAAGGTGCTGCCAAAACTTTTATTAAAGCATTGCTCGAAGTTTTGGCAGGAGTACCCACTGTTGTTTACGGATTTTTTGCGATCACTTTTATTACTCCAAAAATACAGCTGATTTTTCCGGAGACGGAAGTTTTTAACGCTCTGAGTGCTGCTCTCGTTGTGGCAATTATGATTATCCCAACTATTTCTTCAGTCAGCCAAGATGCATTTGAAAGTGTACCTAAAGAATTAAGAGAAGCAGCATATGGTTTGGGAGCCAGAAAATATCAAGTCGCAACGACTGTGGTTTTTCCTGCAGGGCTTTCGGGGTTTATTGCTTCTATTATTTTAGGATTTTCTCGTGCGATCGGTGAAACGATGGCAGTGACCTTGGCCGCAGGTGCCACACCCAAACTCACCTTAAATCCACTTGAGAGCATTCAAACGATGACGTCTTATATTGTTCAAGTCAGTTTAGGTGATACCCCAACTGGGACCATTGAATATCAGACCATTTTTGTGGTGGGCTTGGTTTTATTTATCATGACCTTGGCGTCTAATTTAGTCGCTCAGTGGATCGCCCACAAATTTCACGAGAGGTATGTCTAATGCTTCCTACTCGAGTTGATCCGATTCAGAATTTTAAAGGCAAGTTGGTTAAATATGGGGGTGTTCTTGCTGTACTGGTAAGTCTGGCGGCACTTGCTATTTTGATTGTCAATATTTTTAGTCATGGCATTGGTGGCCTGAGTTTTGATTTCTTAAATAATTTTCCATCACGTTTTGCAGATAGGGCCGGAATCAAATCTGCACTTATTGGAACCATTTGGATTATGTCTTTAACAGCCTTGATTGCTGTACCATTGGGAATTTTTACGGGTGTTTACTTAGAAGAGTATGCAAAAGAAGGTTTTTTTAAGAAACTTATCCAAATTAATATCGCTAATTTATCTGGAGTTCCTTCGGTGGTGTACGGAATATTAGGTCTTGCCGTTTTTGTCAGATTTCTTGCACTTGATCGAAGTCTTCTTGCTGGAGCTCTTACGATGAGTCTTCTGATTCTGCCAATTATTATTATTTCAACTTCAGAAGCTATTCGCGCTGTTCCGCTATCTATTCGTTTAGCTGCATTTGCTTTGGGTGCGAGTCAACGGCAAGTCATTATGTCTCACGTTCTGCCTCAGGCGATGCCCGGAATTTTAACGGGAATTATTTTGGCACTCTCGCGAGCTATTGGTGAATCAGCGCCTTTGATTATGATCGGGGCTCTTTCGTTTGTCGCGTTTACCCCTGAAGGACCCATGGACAGTTTTACTGTTCTTACAATTCAAATTTTTAATTGGGCTGGCCGGCCTCAAGAAGAATTTCACGCTATTGCCGCGAGTGGAATTATAGTATTACTCGCCCTCACTTTGGGAATGAATGCTATTGCAATTTATTTAAGAGCGAGATTTATAAGGAAGAGATCTTAATGATAACGACAACGCCCAGAATTTTGACTGATCGTTTAACAGTGAGATATGGCGAGAAAACTGCTGTTCAAGATGTCTCTCTTCATTTTTATGAGGGAAAAGTTGCGGCCTTGATTGGCCCATCAGGTTGCGGAAAATCTACTTATTTACGAACACTCAATCGAATGAATGATTATATTTCGACGGTCAATATTTCTGGCAAGGTTTTATTCAACGGCCAAGATATTTATGATCGCAGAGTCGATGCTGCTTTAGTTCGCAGACAAATTGGAATGGTTTTTCAAAAGCCAAATCCTTTCCCTAAATCTATTTTTGATAATATTGCCTGGGGGCCGTTGAGAGCGAAGCTTCCTAAATCGCAGCTGTCAGATTTAGTCGAAGAGTCGTTGAGGCAATCTGCTTTGTGGGATGAAGTGAAAGATCGATTATCTTCTTCAGCTTTAGGCCTTTCGGGGGGGCAGCAACAGCGTCTTTGCATTGCACGTGCTATTGCCATGAAGCCTCATGTGCTTTTAATGGATGAGCCTTGTTCTGCTTTAGATCCCATCGCGACCAGTCGTATTGAAGAGCTAATTCATGAGCTGAAGTCTCGATTTACTATCATTATTGTGACTCACAATATGCAACAAGCGGCGCGCGTATCAGATATAACCGCGTTTTTCTTGAATGGGCGCTTGGTGGAATCAGGAGACACAAAGCAAATATTTACTAGACCTCAAGAATCAGAAACCGAAAATTATCTCACCGGTAAGTTTGGCTAAGTTAAAGTAAGATTAAGTATTCTTTTCTGGAGTGGTAAGAGGAAATAATTCAGAGTAATCTCAAATTTTATGAAACATACGTCTCAACAGTTTGAAGAAGATTTATCTAAATTAAAGGAAAGTCTTCTTCTCATGGCTGGAATGATCGAATCAATGCTCGTTGATGCGACAGAAGCTCTCGAAAGACACGATGCTGATCGTGCAGAAAAAATTATTAAACAAGATGGTGAGCTTGATCAGCTTGAAAAGAAGGTTGATGAGCAAGCAATTTCAATTTTGGCTTTGCGCCAACCAGCTGCTCAAGATCTGAGATTTGTCACTGCATCGATGAAAATTTGTACCGACCTTGAGAGAATGGGCGATATTATTGTGAACATTAGCGAGCGTATTGTTGAGCTTGCTCCACTCCCTCGAATTAAATCGTACCAGGATCTTCCGAAGATGATGAATCTTACCGGACAAATGATCTCAAAGGCGATCGATGCGTTTGTTTCCCTTTCGGCTGAGCTTGCCAATGAAGTCCTGTTGAGTGACGACGAAGTTGATGCACTTTATCGCTATGTTTGGGATGAAGTTTTAGAAATGATGAAGAAAGATCCGAAAATTCTTGAGCCTGGGATGAAACTTCTTTTTATAGCTAAACATCTTGAAAGACTTGCTGATCATGCGACTAATGTTGCTGAGCAAGTTGTCTTTACCGTGAAGGGCCTAGATATCCGACATTCAAACGTCCCGGGCCCTGCACCACATGATCCGATGGCATAAAATTATTTGTTTTTTTCTTCCACAACAAAGGGAGTGAGGTTTTCACTTACCCATTCAGGTTTGGATTGAATTTCTGCTGCAACGCTAACCTGAGAAAAAACATCTTCAACAAATTCAGGAAATTCTTCAATAGTAGGAAGAGGACTTAGTTTTCTTCCGTAATAGTGAGTCTGAATTAACCATTGAATATCTTTATCGTCAGCTTGGACGGCGATCACGCCCAAGCCAGCCCTAAATTCAACATCTCGGATAGCAACTTGATCGTAAGGATTCTTCATTGCTAACAACAATCTTCGACGACCTTGAGTCGAAACAACCTTTAAAGGAAAAATCGAATACTTCTTTGACAGATCACGGATATCAAATTCGGAAGGAACTTGTACTTTCGCGTGATGGGTTTGAAGATCGAACACTGGCATTTTCATTTCTACTGCTTTCATATCAACCACTCCCTTGGAGCCCTCATTCGGCTCACATATCAGCACTATTTCACGAACCATGCCAGCGCCGCGATAAAGCATAAGTAGCTGAAATTATTAGGGTTGTAAAAGGGGGGTGTGAATGCTTGGTTACGGAATAAGCGTCGGGCTTTTGGCGGGGTGTCACTTTTTGTGCACAGAGTTGGAGAAAAGCGGCTTAGATTTGTACTTACATTGAGTCCTAACACAATCCCCAAATAGCTCCATTCTGTGGTCTGTTAGCTTAAAACCTAATTTCTCGGCTATTTCGTTCTGAAGCTCTTCAATCTTGTCATTCTCGAATTCGAAGATTTCGCCACAAGTCTTACAAGTGAGGTGATCATGATGCTCCGCCGAGGCAACCTCATATCTTGTCGATGCTCCTCCCAGGCGGGTCTCACTTAAATACTTAAGCTTGTGAAGAAGAGCGACTGTTCTATAGATGGTAGCAACTCCAAGGCCTGGAATTTTATTTTCAACTTCTTGTGTGAGGTCGTGAACAGTCCAATGTCCTTTTTTTTTGAGTATAAGGTCGATTAAGGTTTTTCTGGTTTGAGTAAGTCTAAAACCCTGATCGCTTAATTGGCTTAGAACTTCTGTTTTGACAAAAGTACTCATTTATTTTTTAGAATCCGTCACTGCAGCCTTAGCCAAAGATTTTCCTAAATCCCATATAGCCCCCGGAAACTGATGGGCGCTTTTCATCACAGCTTCAAAACTGTCGATAAAATAATTGATGTCCTCATCTGTGATCGTAAGTGGGGGCAGAATTTTTACAATATCTTGGTGATGTCCTGAGGTCTGAGTAAGAATTCTATGATCGCGCATGAGCGGAATAACAATAAGTTGTGGAAATAAATCTTTGCTTAAAGTGTGCAGAAGGGACCAGCCCATTTTAAGTTGCATTGATTTCGGAGATTTAAATTCAATACCAATCATGCATCCACGACCGCGAGCTTCGCCGAGCATTTCATATTTAGGTCTGAGTGCATTGATCCGAGAAATGATTTTATGACCAGTCGTTTGAGCTTTTTCTAAAAGATTTTCATTGTCGATAATCCACAGTGAAGCTAGTCCCATTGCTGCCGAGAAAGAATTTTTTCCAAACGAAGACGAGTGCACAACGCATCGATCCATTCGCGAAAACACACTCTTGAATACTTCAGTGGTAGAGAGTACGGCCCCAGTGGGGATAATTCCGCCGCTGAGTGATTTTGAGAGGCAGACAATATCTGGAGAGATATCTTCGTGTTCCGATGCTAGAAATTTTCCAGTTCTTCCCATTCCCGACTGCACTTCATCTGCAATCATCAGAGTTCCATATTTGCGACAGAGTTGTTGAGCCGACTTAAGATAACCCGGGCTGTGAATATAAACGCCTTTTCCTTGAATGGGTTCAAATACAAAGGCTGCGACATCTTTTTTCTTTAGTTCTTTTTCAAGTGAATCCAGATCGTCGAACTCAATTTTAGTGGACTCAAGAAGGTTTCCAAATCCTTCACGAAATTCATTATTTCCGTTTACCGAAAGGGCTCCATTGGTAAGGCCGTGAAAGGCGTGATCTAAATAGAGAAAGCGATTTCTTTTGGTGTGAGCTCGAGCAAATTTAATGGCTGTTTCGATAGTTTCAGCGCCAGTACTGCAAAAATAAACTCGTTCAAGATGGGGAACTCTCTCAACAAGCGCTTTTGCTAATTCGCCAAGAAGATGCGGGCAATCAAACTGAACGAGATTTGCATCTTTCCACTCAAGCATATCTTGCATGGCCTTCATGATTACCGGATGGTAGCGGCCGAAGTTAAAAACGCCGTAACCAGAGAGAAAGTCGAGGTAGCGATTGCCTTCTTGATCCCAAAGGTACTGACCTTCCGCTTTGATATATTTTTTATCGAAGCCCAAAGTCTTTAAAACTTTAGGGAGCTGAGGATTCATGAAATTAAGATGGTTTTCAAATCTCTCGGCTTGGTTTTCGAGGTAAGACTTGATTGAAAATTCAGTGGCTCTTACGGAGTTGGTCTCCAGCGCTTTTTCAACTTGATGCATACGGCTTAGATCTCAGAATTGCTGCAAAAAGTCTATTTAACAGGGGGCAAACCACCGAGGGGGTCAGAAGGCGTATGGGGCAGTGCTCTCTGCCCCGAGTCTTTGCCAATTCAACTCCTTCTGTATTTCCTAGAATTTAGAGGGACTTAGAAAATTTTTACTATAAAATAATAAAAATCATTTATTTTTTCTGTTATATAAGCATTTAATTGACTCGTTTAGTCACAAACCCTTACCATTTAATTGTCTAAAGGCGCTGGATGTATCGATCTCGTGGGGATGAGTTGAAGGGGCCGGAAGTTGAGGGGCTTCCGGCCCTTTGCATTTTTTGTCTTTGATTTTCTGGCTTATTTCTTGCAGCAAAGATGCATATGACTCGACTTTTAGCGAGGGTATTACTGGGCTTCTTCTGTCTTTTTTTAGACCAAAGTCTTCAATCTGCAACCAGATACTGCACCGATTTTCTTCATACTCTCAATCAACTTCCCGTAAGAGATTATTTTTTTGAACGACAAGTGTATGGACCAGCCTCAGAATACGAGATGAATTTGCACATACCCAAAGAGGTTATAGAACGATATGAACAAGCTAATCGTTTAAAATTTGATACTCGGCTCGATGAAGGCCTTTTTCAGTTTTTAGAACGTCACAATCTAGAAAAAGAAAAACTTTTTTATTTAGAATCAGGTATTCAGGGGACAATTTTTCTTCACCCCGGTCTTCCCGGGCGTGCAATTAAAGTTTGGAATACCGCAGTCAATCCACCATTATCAGAGCAACTCCTGCGAGACCTCCCTGGGAATTTTGACATGAGGGCGCCCGATTGGTCCCTTCGGCTTCATAAGCCTGGCTTTTTTAGTTCGAACGAAGCGCGAATGAATTACGAAAAATCCTATTATCAGGCAAAGATAATGCGAGAATCTTTACTTCCTAGAACAAGTATTTTGCAGGCCGCTAAATTAATGAGACTTGGCTTATTCATGGATGAATTGAAATTGCCATATTTAAGTGCAGTTCGAGTTCACGGTATTGGAAATTATTTTATGATTCGAGATTTTCAAAATGATGGAGTGATTGGTCGTTCTGTAAACGAACTTGCGGTCAGTGTGGCAGCAGCTTCTGGGTTAGATTTTGGGGGCGATGGAGATGAGATTGCAGTAGCTCTCTCTGGTCGCCCGGATTTACGATCAATTTTTGCCTATTTTTCAGGTGGGCAGGTTTATTGTTCGAAAAAAGAGTTTTGTGAGTCTCTGAAGTTCGGGAAACCACGTCTAAAAGTTATTTTTGATATGGATTAATTTTTTAAACTTTCTCAAGTCCGATTTCAATCCCACTTCCGTCCATATCAAAAGCCTGAGAGTGAGGAAGCTTAATTAAACCAGTCACCTCTAGGTTAACTGCTAGAGTTTGCTCTTTAATATAATCTGAATAGCGATGAACGGCTTCTGCAAGATCAGCTTGTTGTGGGCCCTTCGTGGCAATTTGCAATTGAATGCGATTATCTAACTGGAGCTTAGAATCTTTTCTCAATTTTTGAATTCGATTCACAACTTCTCTCGCTAAACCTTCGAGCTCCTGCTCACGATCGATTCTAATATCGAGAGCTAAAGTGATTTTTGACGAAGCTATGACCGGCATATCGCCTGCTACGGGGTTTCTGAAAATCTTTACATCGTCACTTGAAACTTCTGTGCCAGCGAGACTTATTTTCTCTCCTGCATCGATTTTTTGAATATCGGCTGAGGTCAGACTGCCAATTGCTTTTGAAACCGCGCCCATTTTAGGGCCAATCCTTGGACCTAGGGTTGCGCCATTGGGTTTTGCAGTTAGAGAGACAAAATTTTCTTCATCAGTTCGATAGGTAATCTTTTTAAGATTGAGTTCGCCTTTAATATAACCTTCTAGAGGTTTTAGATTGTCGAGATACTCCTTTTTACGATGTACAACGACGAGTTCTTTAAGGGGAACTTTTACTTTGATTTTGTGCTGATCTCGTAGATTTCGACCGAGCAAGAGAACTTCTTCAAGAATGACGACCCCCTTTTCTAGTCCTCTATCAATTTTTTCTTCAATGGCGCGAGGGTATTCTTCAAGATGAACCGACTCCTTTGTTTTTGAATTTGTAAGGAGCGCGTAAAGATGATCGGCTAAAAAGGGCGTAAAAGGAGCCATCATTTTGCTGAGCGAGAGCAAAACGTAGTGAAGAGTATCAAAGGCATCTCGTTTATCCTGAGAAAAACCCTCCTCCCAAAATCGAGAACGATTCAGACGGATGTAAGTATTCGTAAGTTCCTCGATAAAAAGAAGAAGCTCGGGCACGACATTATAGAGATGATAAGCTTCCATTTCTTTCTCGATATTTGAAAGCAAACTCTGAAGTCTTGAAAGAATCCAGCGATCTAAAATATTTTGTGGATCGGGAGCTTTATGATTTTGTGATCCGTCGTATTTATCGATGCGAGCGTAGGACTCAAAAAATGAATAGGCATTCCACCATTTTAGAATAACCTTTCGAACAATTTCTTTAACACCCGCTTCACTAAATCGAAGCTCTTCACCTCGAATGACGGGGGAGTCGATCATATAAAGACGCAGAGAATCGGCTCCATATTTATTCATTACATCTTGGGGGTCGGGGTAATTTTTTAACCGCTTGCTCATTTTTTTGCCATCTTCAGCAAGTATGAGTCCGTTGACGATTACATTTTGAAAAGGGGGCTTATCAAATAAAATGGTTCCTAAAACTGAAAGAGTATAAAACCATCCGCGTGTTTGATCGAGACCTTCACCAATGAATTGAGCGGGAAAGCTTTCTTCAAATTCTTTTTTATTCTCAAACGGATAATGTTGTTGAGCATACGGCATAGCCCCACTTTCAAACCAGCAATCGAGAACTTCGGGAACTCGGCGGAATTTTTTTCCATTCTTAGTGATAATAATATCGTCAAGATATTCTCGATGAATATCGTTGAATTCTTTGCCTGAAATTTTTTGAAGTTCTTCGAGGCTGCCCATGCACATGTATTCGCGAGTCTGCTCTGGATCTTCAAAAGATTCCCAAATGGGAAGGGGATTTCCCCAATATCGATTTCTTGAAATGACCCAGTCTCTGGCGCCCTCAAGCCATTTTCCAAAGCGTCCGTCGCGCAAATGTTCGGGAACCCAGTGCGTATATTTTTTGTTGTTCTCTTGCAGGCGGTCTTTAATTTCTTCAACTTTTACAAACCAAGAGCTCACTGTGCGATAAATGAGCGGAGTATCTGTACGCGGACAAAATGGGTAAGCATGCTGAATAGTATCTTGTTTAAAGAGACGACCCTTTTGTTTGAGATCCGCGATAATTTTTTTATCTGCATCTTTAACGTATTGACCTTGATATGTTGGAACTTCGGCAGTAAAGCGGCCGTGATTATCAACCGGACAAATGGGTTCGATTTTAAGGGGTTTACAGGCCACGAAGTCCTCATCTCCAAAAGCAGGGGCCATATGAACAATGCCTGTACCTGAATCTACTGTGACATGAGGTGCTGCAATTACTGTAAAGTGGGGTTTGGGTTTAGAGGCAAAAAATTCAAAGAGCGGCTCGTACCCAAGACCAACCAGATCTTTCCCTTTTTTTACAGAACCTAGTCCGATTTCATCTTTTTTAAAAAATTTTTCGACAAGTGCTTCGGCTAAAATATAAGTTTTTGAATCTTTGGTTTTGACCTCGATATAGTCGATGTCTTCACCAACCGCGAGAGCGAGGTTACTTGGCAGTGTCCAAGGAGTTGTCGTCCATGCCAAAAGCGAAGTGTCGGGACGGTCTTTGAGAGGAAGTATAATCGTAATCGCGGGATCTTGAACGTCCATATAGTTGGAGCCTGCCTCAAAATTTGAAAGAGGAGTTCCAAGTGCGGTCGAAAAGGGCATGACTTTGTATCCGCGATAAATCAGTTTTTTCTTCCAAAGTTCACTGATGACCCACCAGACGGATTCCATGAAATTCAGATCCATGGTTTTATAGTCATTATCAAAATCTACCCAGCGACCGAGACGAGTGATGACTCGGCGCCACTCGCTGACAAATCGCATAACAATTTCACGGCATTCTTTATTGTAATTGCCGATTCCAAATTTTTCGATTTCTTCAGTGGATTTAAAGTGATGCTTCTTATCGATTTCTTGTTCGATAGGAAGTCCGTGACAATCCCAGCCCCATCTTCGTTCGACATGAAAACCTCGCATTGTCCAATAACGCGGGACAATGTCTTTAAGGGTGCTAGCTAAAAGGTGTCCGTAGTGCGGAAGCCCAGTTGCAAAGGGTGGACCATCATAAAAGCTAAATGCTTTTTTGGTCGAATCGAGGGATTTTTCAAAAATTTTCGTACTTTCCCAACGCTTGAGAATTTGTTCTTCAATTTGGGGAAAACTGATCTGTTGAACCGACTCTTCCATCCTTTAATTCATAGCTAAACTGCCCTTTGTTGACGAGTCCTTAGTCAAGGAGGTTTGCCTCAGCAATTGCAGCCTTAAACTAAAAGCGCTAATTTTATAGGATGCTTAGATCTGCATTTAGAATATTGGGGTGGGGGGTTTTAATAACCGTTCAGAACGTTAATGCCGCGAACTCATTTAAGAGCGACCGCGACTTCTTAACCAAATCCTATATTGAGCCTTCAAAGAAGCTTTCGGTTAAATTGCAAAATTTACTAACCACGGAGGAATCGACTCTTATAGCAGAAAAATCCGAGAAAGAACTGACCGAGATAATTAAAATTTTAGAGAGTTTTCCGAGGCAAGATAGAAGAATTATCAAACGAATTCGCAAGTTTTTAGTCAGCAACGGGCAGCCTACTGAAGATTCCGCCAAAAATTATTATGTGTTTTCTAAATCGGTCGTTGAGGCAGAGGTCCATCGGGTTCGGTCGATTCAATACCTTCTAAAGTTAACAGCTCATTCAAAAAAGAATTCTGAACGAAGTAAGAGGGTTTTAAAACTGGTGCGATATTTTGTTTTTGAAACCGAATCACTCGATATTTTTCAGGTAATGACAAAGATTGCTCTTTTGCGACAGGCGAGCCAAATTCGAGGGTATTTTTCTAAAGAAAAGGCAGTCAATCGCATTCGAGAAATAAATGATAAATCAAGAAGGCTTAAGCGTTATCTCGAAGATAAAATTCAAGATGCTCATGTTCTAGATGGTTTGCCCTTTGAACAAATGAGCCCAGCTCAAAAAACTGCCGCTATGGCCATTATTCGAGAGGAGACAAGAAGCGTCGAAAGTCTTGAGAATGATATTCGCTCTCTTGACCACTAGCCCCATTTGAGCACCGCCCCTTAAACTTAAGATGGGATGAGGCGGGGGGAAGCCGAAACATATTCTATAGAAGTAAAAGATACTCTTCATGAGCTTGAGAGTGCATTTACACTTTATCGCGAAGGTAATTTAAAAAACTGCGAAGCTGCGCTTGATCGTCTTTTAATTCATTTGGTTCCTGTCGTGGAACAGATTAAGGAACTTGAGCTCATTGTTGCACCTCAAGAAATTCATCTAGGAGATGTTCAAGTTTATTCTTCGGATAAGAAACACAAATCTATTTGTCGTCCTTTTTTTGAAAGCGCCATTCGCATGCTTACCTTCAAAGCTGGAATCAACCGACCAGAGCTTATGACCTTGCTTGAATGTATGGCGACTAATTTTGATTCTCCTCAAAGTGCTGATCAAGATTTGTACTGTTTGATGTTTATTAAGAGGTTTCCTCATATCGAGGTGACAAGTGACGATATTATTCAAAAAGCATACCAGCCCGGAAAAGCTCGAGAAAAACTAGATGAGTTTCTAAAAGTCACTAAAGCAAGAACTCTTGAGAAGACAACTTCAAAGCCACGCAAGTTGCGTGATGATGATCTTAAAACAATCGAAGAATTTAAACTTAATCCCAAGATCTTTTTGAAGTCCGATGAAGAAATTCAAAAGGTGGTCGAGGCATCTGGCATTTTAGGACAGCGCTTAGATGATCGCCAAATTCTTGAGCGCTTTATTGAAATGGGAAATCACTTTATTGAGTCAAAGACTGATCGCCTACAGAGAGAGATGGGACGAAAGCTTTTGATTCAGTCGGCCTTTATGGCATTAGAAGGAGCCCAATCCGATCTCTTTAAACAAATACTAGAAAGAATTTCAAAACCGGCAGAAACCGCCGAAGGTGCTGAGGAAGAAGCCGATGTAATGGAGCTTCTTTTTCATATCGATCAGCTTGGAAATTTCATTCGTCTATTAAAAAGAGATGAAAGCAGAGCAGTTCTTTTGCCTTATCTTATGAAGGCTCCTCCATCTGCTCTTCGTCTCTGTCTATTACTCTTATCGGAACTCCCAGAACTTAAGGCTTCGCTTGAGGCATTTATTTTGCAACATATGTCATCTCAGGTCCTGTGGATTCTCGATAATATTCGCTCTCATCCTGATCAAATCTGCTGGGTTTATTTCATTGAGGTTCTGAGCCGTCATCGAAGTCCGTTCTTACGAAAATTTGCACTCGTGTTTCTGGAGTCGGCTGACCAAAATTCCAAGCAGCGTTTGTTTAAGATGTTATCAAAAGTTGTTTCAGAAGACGTGGTCTCGATTTTTGCGGACGGTCTTCAGTCAAAAGAGAAGAAAATTAGACTCGAGATGTTCGGGTATCTTTCAGCGCTTCCCAATGCTCATACAATGAAAGCACTCAGAAAGAAAATTGAGTCGCCTGAGATTAATGATATGGAGCAAGATGAACAGCAAGCACTTTGCTCAACTCTTCTTGCGATCGCCAAAGAAGCGGCATTTTCATGGATTGAAGCTCTGTGGATTAATATCCCTCCTAATTTGGTCGACAGGAGTGGTGAGATCAATCGTCGGATGGCCATCATTAATGTTCTAAAACTCTCAGCTCCTCAGCTACTTCTCAGACTACAAGGTAAAGTCCCCGATCAAGAACTTCATCCTGACGTCAAAAAGGCTTTTGAGTTCGCGATTCTTGAGCAAAAAACAGAAGGAAAACGTGGATGAGTTCATCTCTTAAATCTCGAGAAGAATATCAAAAGATGGCAAGAGATTTAGTGAATGCCAGTTTTGCTTTATTTCGAACTCTCCTTATTCATTATCAAAATAATGATGCCCTTAAGCGGCCCCTGTCTATTTTTATGGAGATGTTGCGATCGGCTTCTCAATTTGAAGGTGTACCTGTCGATATTGAGATGAAACACTCTGATCAAGTGACAACGGTTCGAGGGGTTCGAGTTTTACATCATACTAGTTTGACGGAGTCGCTACCTGAAATTGAAGATGCGATGTCAAAGTCTGGGGTTGAATCGATAGTTTTTTCAAAGGATGTGCTAGATACCGAAGTTCTTGAGTTCTTTTCTAACTGGGCCGACCATGTTCGAAACTATCGAGTCGCAAAATATCTCGAGACAAAAGTTCCATCGATAAAACTGCATCTTCTTGAATCTGCAAGACTTAATTATCGATACCAAATGAAGCAAAAGCTTAAGAATTTAAATTTTATTTTGCAGAACTATTTTCTCTTAAGAGAGTCCGCCGAAGAATTCTTTAAGGCGATTAGTTCGAAGCGAGTTATTCCACAGTATAAACTGCGCCGCAGTCTTGTCACTCTTTGTGAAATTGCTCGAGTTGAGCCTTATTGTGTAGTGGCACTAACTCTCGTTCATGAAGATCGAAAAGATACAACTGGTCTTTCTTTGGCCCTCACTCAAGCATTAAGAACATCTTTACTCTCATTGGTATTTTCAAGAGAGATGGGGCTTAAACCAGAGTATCAAGCCGATGTCGCCCATCTCGGGCTTCTCTATAATATTGGGCTGGTGGGTGAAAGTGCCGCACAAATTCTTAAGAACGACAAACTAACTTCTGAGGAGTATCAGAAGGTGGTTGAATCCCAGGCCGCAGGCGTTCTCAAACTTTTGCAGGCTCAAGGTTTAAGCAGGCCAGTAATGGAGCGATTAGTGGCCGTTTATGAAAACGCTCATGCGCCAAAAGCAGGAGCTGTTGGGCTCACCATTGATGGAAGAATTCTCAAACTTATTTCTCGTTATGTTGCTCTCACTAGTGATCGACCGTTTCGAGATGCTTATACACCGTCTGAAGCTCTTCAAATCTTAGGTAAGCAGGCCATGACAAAAGGTAGCAACGATTTAGATCCGATTCTCTACTATTTATTTGTGAGATTTTTGGGTTCTGTACCGGTGGGAACATACTGCGAACTTTCAGATGGGAAGCGAGCCATTATTTTTAGACCCTTCGGTGTCGAAAAGGGAGTTCCGGTTGTCAAGTTGATTGAAGAGGATCTCGCGTTATCTCTTGAGGAAATTGATCTCGGTGAAAGAAAGGATCTTCAGATTGTTAAAACCTTCGATCCGAAACGTGAAGGTGTGAATGCTGCTGGCTATTTCTTTCAAAAATAATTTTGCATTGATACCCTTAAAGTTGTGAATCAACTTCTTCGTGACGAGAAAAAAATCGTTTTTATTCTGAGCTGTGTTCAATTTACTCATATTTTGGATTTTGTGATTATGATGCCGCTGGGCCCCCAATTTATGAGGGTTTTTCAGATTAGTCCTGGCCAGTTTGGACTGCTGGTTTCAAGTTATACGGTGACGGCGAGTATTACTGCTCTTATTAGTTCATTTTTTATTGATCGATATGACCGAAAAAAAGCTCTACTTGTTTTGTACGCAGGATTTTTATTGGCGACATTGATGTGTGCCTTATCGACCAGCTATTTAACTTTGCTTTTGGCGAGAGCAATGGCTGGGGGTTTTGGTGGTTTATCAGGGGTTATGGTTTTTTCGGTAATCGGAGATGCTGTAAGACCGCAATTAAGAGGGCAGGCTACCGGTATTGTTATGTCCTCTTTTTCTGTGGCTTCGGTGGTTGGAATTCCGTTGGGGCTTTTTTTGGCTCAGAGGTTTGATTGGCATTCTCCTTTTCTCTTTATTGTAGCTGTAGGGGGATGTGCATTTGTCTATGCTACAAAGCAACTGCCCTCTATGAAGGCACACCTGGACCTAGAAGATATTGGTTTTCGTTTTCACGAATGGTGGAGGATGGTGAGTCTATCCAATCATCTGCGAGCGTTTGTTTTTATGTTTTTTTTAATGATGAGTAATTTTGCAATAATTCCGTTCATTAGTCCCTCACTAGTTTCAAATGTGGGTGTGCAGGAAAAAGATTTATTCTGGGTTTACCTCGTTGGGGGAAGTGTGAACTTTTTTTCAGCGCAAGCCATTGGTCGTCTGGTTGATAAGCATGGATCTCAGAAGATTTATATCTCGCTCGCCATTATTTCAATTATTCCCATTTTATTTGTCACGCATTTGCAGCATTGGGGCCTAGGAATTGCGATTTTAGCGGTTTCAATTTTTATGATCTCTTCATCTGGTCGAATGGTTCCAGCTTTGGCTCTGATTAACTCTGTCGTTCCTCCAAAAATTAGAGGACGTTTTATGAGTGTGAATTCTTCTGTTCAACAGATGGGATCAGGTTGTGCATCTCTGATCTCTAGTTTTATTGTTGCGCAAGATACTCGAGGTCAACTTCAGAATCTTGGAAGCATAGGCTGGATGTCAGTGGCATTCGTCTTGGTGACATTAATGTTGGTATCAAAATTTACTGCATCACATTAATTTTGAGTTTATTTGAGAATTCGGTGTGGTTTTTCTTTGAGGTAGAGTTCATCAAGCAGGGTTTTTAGTTTCTGACTTACCGAAACTTTATGAGGAGTGGGGTTCGATCTTCTAGAGATATCACTTCGCAGAGCCTTCATTCGATCTAAACTTTGAATACGCGTTTCAGCTAACGAATTTTTCTCAAGCCACTTTCCATTCATAAATAAAGGCTTAAGAAGGGCTTCGACTCGCGTTGGAGTAACTAAAGCCTTTTTAAATGGGTCAGACGGGTGGAGTGCAGAAATTTCTGTTCCGACCTTAGGAGCTTCTTCGCTCTCTAGGCAGATAAGATCGAGTAACATAGTTCCATCTGAACCCCAGAGCCGATACACTTGCTTACAGCCTGGGACGATTAATTTTTCAGTTTGCTGAGAAATTTTAAGACGTGGCTGACCATCAAGTTCGACAAGTTTATAAACACCACCCAAAGCTGGATCTTTACTCGCGGTCACAAGACGAGTCCCTACTCCGTAAGCATCAATTTCTGCGCCCTGATCTTGCAAACTGTCGATGACGGTCTCATCAAGTTCATTACTCGCAAATATTTTTACATCGGTAAAACCGGCTGCATCGAGAAGCCGCCGAGTTTCTTTTGAAAGGTAAACAAGATCTCCTGAATCAAGTCGAATACCAATGGGAGTATGCCCAAGTTTTCTTAAAATTTTAAAAATATGGATGGCATTTGGAACTCCCGACTGCAAAGTATCGTAGGTATCGACGAGAAGCAGACAGTTGTCTGGAAAAGCCTTAGCATATGCAATGAAAGCCCCGAGTTCACCTTGATTCGGTTTAACGATCTCAGAGGTTTCAAATTCTTTTATAAGATTTCTAATTGAACCTGACTTCCACTCTAAGTCTGTATCGTTAATCGCCCAAAAACTTTGGATAAACGAATGTGCCATTGTTCCTGCAACGGGAATTTGTAAATTATGCCCCGCTAATACATTTGAAGTTGAATCAAATCCACCAATATAGCTGGCACGAGTTGCAGTCATGGCGCCGTTCGGGCCTTGAGCTCTTCTTAAGCCAAATTCAACCAATTGCTTTTGAGGACTCGCAACCATTCGAATTCTTCGTGCGTAAGTAGCTACAAGAGTCGCAAAGTTGACAGCATTTAAAAATGCACTTTCAAGCAGTTGTGCCTTAAGAACAGGGCCACGAATTTGTAAAAGAGGGATTCGAGGAAACACAATCTCGCCTTCTTTAACTCCCCAAATTTCAATGTCGCTGAGATCGAGGTTTGAGAGTGTTCCAAAGAAAGTCTGATCGAGGTGCTTAAGCGAAGGCAGAGTCTTTAAGTAATCAATATCGTGTTCAGTAAATTTAAAGTTTTCGACAATGTCTCGAATGAGGTCGTATCCAGCGACAACTGCATATTCTCCACTGAAAGGGCATTTTCGAAAAAAAAGCTCAAAGACAGCTCGAGCATCAGCCTTTTTCGCCGATAAATAGGCTTCTGCCATGGTCAATTGATACAGATCTGTAAACAAAGCCGATGACTTCATCGGCTAAACCATGGTGCAAAAATATAATTCTCGCTAGGGTTTTTCTATGCATCTTAAAGACCTCGCAAAAGACCCTCATGCGGCACTCATTGTCGTGGATCAGCAGGCGGATTTTGAGCCCGGCGGAGCGCTCGCCGTGGCAGGTGGTGATGAAATTGCCGAACCTATTGCTGAGCTTATGCTTTCGTTTCAGAACGTGATCGTCACTCAGGATTCGCATCCATCGGGGCATATTTCGTTTGCAAGTTCATACAAACTTAAAAAACCATTCGATGTTTTAACTGCGGCCGAGGTTGAAGCGGATAAAATCGTTAGTAAGTTTTCAAAAGAGACACTCTTAAAATATCTGTCGACTGTTCCAGAAAAAATGCAGGTGCTGTGGCCCGATCATTGCGTGATCGGATCAAAAGGTTGGCTGCTTAATTCTAAAATTCGAATTGAAAGAGCTCTTTTAGTTTTGCGTAAAGGAACGCGGCTTGATTGCGATAGCTATTCTGCTTTTTTTGAAAACGACGGAAGCTCAACCGGTCTTGCGGGCTTTTTGAAAGAAAGAAAGATCAAACGAGTCGTTTTAGTGGGACTGGCGGGAGATTACTGTGTCTACTGGTCAGCTCAAGATGCGGCGAAGCTTGGGTTTGATGTCATTTATGACGAAGCCCTGACGCGCTTCGTTAATTTTCCTCAAGGCAGTCGCGAAAAAGCTCTGACTCATCTTAAAGAATTAGGGGTTCAGCTTATTTTAACCAGATCGGATCTTTCTTAAGTTAGAAGATTGATCAAATAATTGAGTGAGACCATAAAAGACTTAAGTGGAGATGAAGTTATGAAAAATATTTTATTTGGTTCTATCGTTTTGTTTCTGGGCGGCTGTGCGACCACCATTAGAGATGTTCCTAAACTTGGAGGGCAAAAATTTAGATCTTATGATTTTGGATTTGTTGCCGGGGCAGATTCTCGAGTTGAAGTAAGAGATTTAAGGTCGGCTGAGACCAAAGAACATTCCGTTCAATTGGTTGATCACGTGCAAGAGGTGATGGAGCGTATCTTAAGAAAATCAAATATTGAAATTATTCCATCGAGTAAGAATTTATTTGTTTTAATGATCGGTGATCGAAGAGAGGGCGAGCTCTCTGGAGATGAATGCGTCGATCTAAAGGGAAATTGGGCGTTTTACGGTCGAGCTTCAAAAAATCCTACAACTTTGACGGCGACCAGTGTGGGTTGTTTTAAATATGAAAACTCATTGGGAATGAAGCTTGGAACTGATATCACCGAAGCCTATAGAGTTGCCCTCGACTATATTTTGGATTCAGTTGAGGCCGAGGGAAAAAAGCTTAAGTAGCTAATTTAAGCTTTCTCTAATTTTGGTTTTAAATTAGCCGGATCAATCATCAAATAAACTTTTGTGTCCGTCCGGGGAGTTTCCCAGGCTGATTCAGAGTTAAGTTCCGATAAATTCAAAATTTCAATAGTTGCAGACGAGCTAAAGTTTTGCAGTACACGCTCGAACTTCTTTAGGGCTACAACTCCTTCGGTCGAAGATCCAATTTGCAATTTTTCTGCTGGCACCTTAAATCCAATCTGATTCTTTGATTTTCCTGTTCGAATTCCTGCTATGGCTGCGAGTAAATATTCTGAATCCCCTAGTGCAGCCTGATCTTCTTTTGTTAGTTCAGAAGCTTTAGGCTGTTCCATTAAGTGCAGACTTTTTACTCCTTCATATTGAGAAAAATAAATCTGATAGATCTCTTCGGTAATATGAGGAGCATAAGGCGCATAGAGTTTAAGCAAACTTAAGAGCACATCATAAACTGTTTGAAAGGCACTTTTCTTTTCGGCTTCTGAGCCTGATTGAGTTCTGCATTTAACAAATTCAATATAATTGTCGCAGAAGCTCATCCAAAAGAATTTATCGAGCTCTACCTTTGCTAAATGTGTATCAAAATTTGAGAATGATTGATGATAGTATTTAAGAACTTCTTTAAGACGAGCGCGAATCCATTGGTCTTCGCAATTAATAATCGAAGTTTTTGAATTAGGTATGAAACCTTCAAGCTGCATCAAGGTGAAGCGAGAGGCATTCCAAAGCTTATTTAAAAACTTCTCAGAATCACCCATTCCATTTTCATCGAACATGACATCGAGACCAAGCGAAGCTCCTGCCGACCAAAGACGAATAGCATCGGAGCAGTGCCGCTCCATAATTTTTTCGGGAGCAAATGTATCTCCATCTTTTGATTTTGATATTTTTGTTTTCTTCGCAAACTCTTGGCCCGCCATCTGAGTTGTTTGAGCTGCCGGAGCCGATGGTTTTTTAACGTGACCCGAGATGACAATTTCTCTCCAGGGCACTTGATTAAAATGAAAGCAGGATTTGGCGATGGTATAAAAAGCCCAGGTGCGAATGATATCGTGAGCTTGCGGACGCATTGACATTGGAAGAAAGTCTGCCGACCGTGCGTCAGGCAGAGTAAGTCTGGCATTAATAAGAGGGGTCGCAGAACTGGTTGCCCAAGTGTCGAGAACATCGGAGTCAGCGATCCAATCTCCAGGCGCAGAGGGCTTTGTCTCTGTCGGGTCGATCGGCAAATCTTTTACTTCTGGTACAAAAACTTTTTTGCCGTCTTCAGAATACCAAGCTGGAATAGGCACCCCAAAACTTCGTTGCCTCGAAATCGCCCAGTCCCAAGAGAGGTTTTCGACCCAATTTTCGTAGCGTCCGCGCATAAATTCAGGATGCCATTTTATTTTTCGGCCGAATTCAATAAGTTTTTGTTTATGTTCGCAGACTTTAATAAACCACTGAGGCTGAACAAGATATTCGACCGGAGTTCCACAGCGTTCGTGGGTATTGACCACTCGATCTGCGGCGGGAATATCCACAACTTTAAGAACTAAATTCTTTTCTTTTAAAAGCTCGACGATTTTCTTTTTGGCTTCATTTAACTTGAGGTTGTGAAGGGGCCCAGTAATCTCATTCATTTTTCCGAGTTTAGAAATCGCCTCTCGTAGCGGAAGCTGATGTTTTCTCCACCACCAGATATCGGTGGAATCTCCGAACGTACAGCACATGACAACGCCGGTTCCTTTATCGATTTGAGCTTTATCGTCAGCAATGATGGGCACTTCATGATCATAAAAAGGAACGCGCGCTTTTTTTCCGATATAAGACTTAAATCGATCGTCGTCAGGGTGCACAAAGACACTCACACAGGCCGAAAGTAATTCGGGCCGAGTCGTGGCGACGATAAGAGGGTCTTTTCCTTCAACCACAAATGGAATATGAACATAGGCCCCCGCAATTCGCTCATCTTCAATTTCAGCTTGAGCAAATGAGGTTACACATTGAGTACACCAAAGCGCAGGCTCTTTGCGTCTTTCGAGATAACCTTTGTGATAGAGGTCGACAAATGACCACTGAGAAATGCGCTGGCTTGTGGGCGAGATGGTCGAGTAGGCCGATTCAAAATCACAAGAAAAGCCAAGTCGCTTCCAGAGCTGGCTAAACTGAACAGAGTACTTTTTGCCTGTCTCAAGACATAGCTCGCGAAACTTACGGCGCTCGAGCTGGTAAGATTTAACCCCATGTTCTTTTTCGGTAAGGATTTCAGTGGGTAGGCCGTTATCATCGTAGCCAAAGGGGTAGTAAACATTAAACCCCTGCATTCTTTGGTAGCGGCTTATGATTTCGGTATGGGTATAACTAAAAACATGACCAATATGAAGGCGCCCCGAAACCGTGGGAGGGGGGGTATCGATAGAGAAGGTTTTACGGCTGGATTTTTGGTCAAAACCGTAAAGATTTGAATCATACCAGAACTTTTGCCATTTACTCTCGGTCGCAGCCGGCTCATAACGCTTTGGGAACTTCTCATCAATCGAGGTCATGGGCCTTAGCTTGGCCTTTTTGCTGTGAATTTTCAATGCAAGTGCTTGCAAACTTAGTGTATGAAGTAGAGTCTTTATTGATTCAAGAGGACGCTTAGCTCAGCTGGTAGAGCGTCGCCCTTACAAGGCGAATGTCGTAGGTTCGATCCCTACAGCGTCCACCATCTTATTAAGACTTTTCGTGGCTTCCCAGTTTCTCCAAAAGCACTTTGCAGACAAAGCTCACCTCAAGCGCATCCAGAAAAACTCTTTGCTTCAAATCAGCTCCACCCGCATGCCCGCCTTCGGTGCTTTCATAAAAATAAACGGGATAGCCCATACTAAACAGCTTCATCGCCATTTTTCGCGCATGTCCGGGGTGCACGCGATCATCCTTCGTTGAGCTGGTGATGAGAGCGAGGGGATAATCTTGTCCGGGAGTCACATTACGATACGGACTAATCGCGCGCACAGAATGGGCATTTTCAGGTTCTTCAACTGTGCCGTATTCACTGGCCCAGCTACTTCCGACTAAGAGGAGATGATATCTTTCCATATCAAGAAGAGGCACTCCGATAATAAGCCCCGCAAATAAATCAGGCCTTTGAACCAACATATTACCGGTGAGAAGTCCTCCATTGCTGGCACCTTCGGCCGTCATTTTTTTGGGGGCCGAGATTTTCTTTTTAACCAGATCTTCAGCTACGGCGATAAAGTCGTCGTACGAGCGCTGGCGATTTTGCTTTAACGCAGCTTGATGCCACTTCGGTCCGAATTCAGATCCACCTCGAATATTGGTATAGGCATAAGAAATTCCGCGTGAGAGTAGGGTTTTTCCTAAGCTTGAAAGGTAATAGGGCGTTAAAGAGTTTTCGAATCCACCGTAGCCATAAATATGAACCGGGCGCTCTTGAGTATTTTCAAGCCCTTTAGGGGTGATCAAAAAATAAGGAACTTTTGTGCCGTCTCGCGAACTCGCCCATTCTTGAGTGGCGACGAACTTAGATTCATCAAAGCGAGAGGGGAGTTTTTGGACGAGCTTTGGTTTTTTACCTGGTTCATAAGAATAAATTGAGGGTGGAACTAAAAAATCCTGAGTTGAAAAATAAAGAAAATCAGAGTCATCGCTAGTTCCAAAAATTGAAGTTGAACCTGTCTGCGGAAATATTTTACTAGGCAGAGTTTTCCATTCGGCGTTTTCTTTATAGAGATCTAAAATATTTGTCTGAACATTCTTCAGTACTTTTAAATATATTTTTGTCTTCGTAGGAATGATGCCTTCTAGAACTTCGCTGTCGTTAGCAGCAAAGACAAGCTCGGCATTTTTAAACTGAGGATCGCTTAGAGGGAGGCTGACGAGGCTGCCAGCTTTAAATCGATCGGAGTCAGTTTTAATAAAAATAAAAATTTCTTTATCAAGGATAAGCCAGATATCAGCATCCTCAGGTTTTTCAACTCGAGATGTAGAAAGTTTTTCGGTATCGAGAATAAAGACCTCACTATGATGTCGATTAATATATCGATAAATCATATGAGTTTTAGATTTCTTCCAACCGTAAGCACCAACATCAATAGAGAGATCTGTTTTTGCGCCGCTATAAACAATTTTCGCATCTTTAAGGTCTTGGCCGCGTTTAAGAACGGCGACTTGCATGGCGTATTGAGAATTTGTTTTTTGTTCTTCGGTAAAAGCCAAACTGAGAAGCAAAGTGTCTCGATCAATCCAGGCCACATGAGATTTAGAAGCAGGCAGAGAAAATCCATCTGTCACAAATGTCTTAGAAGGCATATCAAATTCGCGAATAACTGCGGCATCAGTTCCGCCCTCACTTAATTGTATAAGGACGCGCTCCTCTTCGAATCCACGAATTGGACCTTTAAAGACCCAAGATTTTTTTTCAGTTTTTGAGAGTTGATCGATATCAAGAAGGACTTCCCATTTCTTTGATTTTTTCTGGAACTCTTTGTGAGTCATTCGACGCCAGATACCTCTGGGATTTTTGGCATCGGTGAAATAATCGTAAACGTACTCACCTTTCAGACTGGGATAAACCAGTTTGTCTTTGGCATTGGCAATTGCCATAAATTCGTTTGAGATTTCTCTAAATAATTTTGTTGAGGCTAACTCGCGTTTTACATGTGAATTAAATTGACGAACAAAATGCATTGATTGAGGGGACTCGACTTCCTCAAGCCAGAGATACGGGTCATCGGAGTGCGCGTAAACCGAAGTAAAAAATAGACCTGCAGTTAAAAGAGAAAGCCAAAGTTTCATCATTATTTATCTCCTCAAAAACCCACTTAGAATGGATGTTATGTTCTAGATCAGTTTAAATTGCGGGAGCAAGTCGAATTGACAGGGGCACAGAGATAGAATGCTAAATGAGATTAGCTCGATTTTTCTTCAGAGAACTTACACATAAGTACACGAGATTCATCTTGAAAAAGAATTTCAACCCGATCGGGCGGTTGCAAACGAATTACTACTCCCTTGCCAAACTTTGAATGTATCACCACATCGTTCATCTCAAATGTGGCGTCGATTCTATAGTTTTTGGGTGTTTTCATCAGATTATCTTGGAGCTTTTGCTGATATAAATCGGGGCGGACAATTTTAGGTCGAACACTCGAAGGTCTTAAAATTGCTTCGACCGTTTTTTTAGCGCGATAATTTCGCTCGGTTCTACAGGTATTGCATCTGACTCGCACAGGCTCTGCTCCTACCATAGCGACAATAGTATGTCCGAGGTCTAAGTCGCATTTAGTGCAGTGATAGACAATATCCGAACCCACCTGAAGTTTCTGAGCAGCCATTTTCTGAGCATCGCCCATCTGCCCCCATACTGTCCAGGCTGTGAACCTTAAAACGATTCTCGTCATAGCAAATAATATTAGTTAGTTTTTGAAAGATGTTACGGCTACCTTTGCGCCCGGCGGCAGCATTGCTTTCAAGGCGTGCTCTTAAAACGAATGTGCAAATATTAAATCAGTGTATTCGCGACCGAGCGATTTTGCATAATCGAGATTCCGAGATTATGGCCATGGTAAAGGCAGATGCCTATGGGCACGATCTTAAGCTTATCATGCCTGAACTTAGAAAATTGGGAGTGAGGCACTTTGCTGTGGCTTCCGTTGAAGAGGGTCTGATCGCTCGATCTATTTCAGCTTCGGCTCATTTGGTGGTGCTCGGTGGAACACTAACTTGGTCAGACGATAAGGTTGCAGTTCTCAAACAGAATAAATTTTCGGTGGCTGTTAATGATTTGAAATCTTTAAAGTTTCTTTCGCGGCTTCATCATATTCCGATTCATCTTAAGCTCGATACAGGAATGAATCGTCTTGGGCTTAAGCCCAATGAATGGGGAGAGGCGCTCGATCTTCTTCGAAAAGCAGACCGGAAACTCGAAGGTCTTTTTACTCACTATGCAAGTTCGGGAGATGAGATTTTTCATTCTCAGGCGCGAGTTTTTGAAGAAGCCGTTCGATGGTTTTGGGCGGAGGGTTTTAGGCCGAAGTATATTCACAGCGAAAACTCTGCCGCTCTTCTTAATAAAAATTCGATAAAAAGAGGAATTCTCTCCGAAGTCGGCAATTTAATTCGACCGGGAATTTCTCTATATGGATATTATCCTCGTAAAGTGAAAGGCTCCTTAGGGCTCACACCTGTATTAGAACTTGTTTCTGAAGTTGGACTCGTCAAGAAAACTCAGGCCGGCGAAGGCATTAGTTACGGACATCTCTATAAAGCTGATCATAAACATGACTACGGAATAGTAACTCTTGGTTATGCAGATGGCCTTTCAAAGGCCTATACAGGCGTCTTAAGGCCACAATTACGAAGCCGCAACGGGCAATTCAAAGCTTGGTTGGACATTTGTGGTGCGATTTGTATGGATATGGTGATGGTTCGCGCTTCAAAAGCCAAACTTGAACGTCAAGATAGCGTTGCTTTTTGGGGGCGATTTCCTAATCAAGTTCTTGAAGCCGGGTTAGTCGAACCATACGAACTTAATCTTCGCATATCGAAGAGAATTCCTCGGATCTGGACAGCGTGACTGCTATTTTTGCCGCAATAGGAAGTGTTTGCTCAAAGGTCCTGACCGAGTTGGGCGGCTTCATCGTTACTCTCTGTGATGGGATGAAGGCACTTTTTACCCGACCGTTTCGAATTAATCTGATTTTTAAAGAGATGGAGTTTATCGGAGTAAATTCCACAATGATTATTATGTTGACTGGTACGTTTACCGGAGCAGTTTTGGCGTTGCAGAGTGGAAAAGCCTTTAGGCTCTTTAATGCGGAAGGTGTGACTGGTGCCGTTGTGGCGCTCTCCCTCTTAAGAGAGTTGGGTCCAGTTATGACGGGGCTTATGATTGCGGCTCGCTGTGGGTCAGCTATTGCTGCCCATATCGGTACGATGAAGGTCACTCAGCAAATAGATGCACTTCAGGTGATGGCGGTGGATCCATATAGCTATCTTGTGGCTCCTCGAATCGTTGCTTCGTTTGTGATGGTTCCATTGCTTTCAGTCGTTTTTAACTTTTTAGGAATGTTTGGATCTTATTTGGTGGGTGTTGCGCTTCTAGAAATTAATGAGGCGACATTTTTTGATCGCATTGATGCCTACGTTAAGACTGAAGATCTTTGGAATGGAATCGTCAAGGCAGCCGCGTTTGGAATCATTATCTCGGTAGTGGGATGCCGAAAGGGAATGCTTACTGATGGTGGAGCTGAGGGTGTTGGAATTTCAACTACTCAAGCGGTGGTTGTTTCTTCTGTAACAATTCTGGTCGCAGATTATTTTTTGACGGCGCTGATGTTTTGAGAAAATTAAGATGATTGAAATTAAAAACCTCAAAAGAAATTTTGGACCTCAGGCTGTTTTAAAAGGCGTGAATTTAAAAATTCCTTCTGGGCAAATCACAGTTATTATTGGGGGCAGCGGCTGCGGAAAGTCCGTTCTGCTCAAACATCTTATCGGGTTACTTCAGCCTGACTTTGGTCAGATCATTATTGATGGTCACGATATTACAAAGCTTGATCCCGTTTCTCTTAAGAATATTCGAATGAAGTTCGGAATGCTCTTTCAAGATGGAGCACTTTTTGACTCGATGAATGTTTATGAGAATATTGCGTTTCCTCTTCGGGAGCACCGCCGCATGAAGGAGAGCGAAATTTCTAGTCTAGTGAAAGAAAAACTTCAGCTTGTTAAATTGCCCGGAATTGAAAAGAAGATGTCGAATGAGCTTTCAGGCGGTATGAGAAAGCGGGTGGGCCTAGCCCGGGCAATCGTTCTGAACCCCGAAATTATTATGTATGACGAACCTACGACGGGCTTGGATCCGGTGTCTTCGGAGTCTATTGACGACCTTATCGTCGATACACAGAATGCTTTAGGAGGCACTACCATCATTATTAGTCACGATATTAGGGCGACCCTTCGGATTGCCAACAAAGTCGCAATGCTTCACGATGGCCGAATTGTGGCTGAAGGAACTCCACAGGACTTTTTAAATAATCCAGATCCAATTGTGCGTTCGTTCCTTGATCCGGCACTGATCATGCATGGTAAGCTTAAGCCTAAGGAAACTCATAGATAGTGATCGGAAAATTTACAGCTGAAGTTAAAGTTGGGTTTTTTGTCCTGATCACCGTTTTGGGCTTAATCTATTTAAGCGTTCGCATTAACCGCCATGGTTTTTCTTTAAAGAGCACAAAAACCTACCATCTTGTGTTTAGTTCAGCCTCTGGCGTGATCAAACAAACTCCCGTTGAATATGCGGGTATTCGGGTGGGCTTCGTCGAAGGTGTTTCTTTGTCCGAAGGAAAAGCTCGAGTGACAATTAAAGTTGAGCCCGGAGTTCCCGTCTATCACGATTCTTATGTGGGCCTCGCAAATCGCGGCATTTTGGGCGAAAAAATTATTACCATCTCAGGTGGCGGCAAAGAGCCTGAGCTAGCCGACGGTGGAATTATTGAAGCTCAAGGCGGTAGTGGGGGGTTAGATGAAGCTTTCAAGAATTTCAACGATATCGCAGCGTCAATTAAAGATTTGATTCAAGGCGGAGATGGAAAACCCTCTCTTAGGGATGTGATCGGCAATGTTACCGATATATCGGAAGATCTGCGTACTCTGGTGCGTTCGAACAAAAAAGAGATGAATGATATTGTGAAGAACGTTCATGAGTTTACCAAATTGTTGAATGATGGAGATTTAAAGCAGATCGTCGTTAATCTCAGATCGACAAGCGACAACCTGAAGTCTTTTGTAAAAGACGCTGATCCGCAGCTTCGAGACGTAGTCAAAGATTTTGGTAAGGTGATGGCAAAGATTGACGATACAGTTTCATCTCTTAATCGAATCGTGGCCAAAGTTGAAAAGGGTGAAGGGACCGTGGGCCGGCTTCTTTCAGATGATACGACGGCCAATAAAATTAATGATACTCTCGATGGCGTAAATGATTTTGTGGGTCGTATGAAGCGACTTGAAATTGCGGTTGGTTTCAAGGGTGAATATTTAAGTTCTGCAGCGCAAATGCAGTCGATTGCTTCATTTAGACTTCAACCCAATCGAGATAAGTACTTTCTTTTTGAATTTACAGATGGACCTATAGAGCTGGCGAACGAGAAGGTTGAAATTACAACAACTGAAACGGGTGGGGCGACAACAGTTGTTAAAGAGGGGCGAAGAAAAAATACCTTTTCGTTTACTGCTCTCTTTGCTCAAAGGTTTTATGATTTTACTCTTAAGGCAGGACTTATTCGCTCCACCGGTGGTGTAGGTGCGGAATATCATTTGTGGCGAGATCGTATTAGCATTGGTACTGATTTATTCGATTTCTCGCGCGATGAGCGTTTACACTGGAGAGCTTATGCCGCCCTGCATTTATTTAAGATCTTTCATTTTACGGGTGGTGTGGATGATATTGTGCAGCGTAATGGCCACAGAAACTATTTTGCCGGAGCCGGAATTATGCTGACAGATAACGACCTCAAGTCGTTAGTTGGATTGGCTCCCCTAGTCCGATAATTCAATTTTAAATAAAATGGTAATTTATTTACGAGCTCGACGGTGTTTATAGCTCTCGATTCTTTTTGTATCTTGAGCAATGCCAAACTCTTCACGAATTTGCTTTTCTTGCATTCCGATAAGCACACGAATCATCTCTTGTTTTGGAATTTGATAAATAGAGGCTAAGATTCTGAGTTTAGCGAGGGGTAAAAGAGCTTCGCCTCTTTCGCAGTTAGAAAGAAACTGGGGACTTGTATAGTTAAGTTCTTTAGTGACATCTGCCTGACTTAGGCCCGCGGCCATGCGTTTATCTTTTAAGTATTTTCCAAATTGCTTTCTTAAGTTGGCGCTTAACATCTTGCCACGATGCCAAAGCGGGCGCAGAACGTCAACTCTGTTAAACCAAAGTCTGGGAGGCTAGAATTCCCTTGGTGTATAAAAATGTAGTATCGATTTGCCCGGCCCATTCCAGCTCGCTGAGTGAATTTGCAGAAATCACCCATATTTTTAAAGGGAAGTAATCAGAAGAACATTCAGAATGTTGAGACTGAACAAGTAGTTTTTTCGGATAAAATTTTAAATCCGAAAAATGACTCTTAGCAGTATTACAAGCAGGAATCAGAAATTTTGTAAGACGCTCAAATATCTGAATTAAAATCTGACAGTGAGTTGTCGAATCTAAAATAAATTTTGATCCTAACTTTTCAGTAATTCTTATATCAGCGTGGACTTGATCAGACCAGATTCTAAAGTTAGTGGCCTGAACCTCATAAGTGTATCTTTTTTGTCCAATCGAAAAATCGAACTGAAAAGTGTCAATGAAGGTGTGGGCTTTTGGCGGAGCTTCAGTAATTTCAAAGAGTGTTTCAAAGAATGGGAGTAAGAACGATTCTTCAATGTTTTTAGTATCAAGAGTGGTTTTTTTAAAGGCGGATAGAGAAACCACATTGTGGATCTTTTTAGACCGATCTCGGCTCATTCCTCAAAGGTCGAGGGTATGCCAACTTTTTTCAACTTACATAACCTTACATCTCATAAAGACTCCAGTTTCAACATTTCTGTAATTTGTCCTAGTGCGCAACGAAATTCCCTCCGCCAAAAATTCGTCACTACCCCACAGATAAACAGTTTTAATTTAGACTTAAACCTGGATCTAAATTCGAAACAATAAAAAAAATTGGAGGGAAATAGAATGAGGGGAATCATTAAGAATCACTTTGTCTTTATATTGGGAATCATGGCTGGACTCGCTCTTGGAGTTGGTGGGGCAGTTATTGCTAGTGGATTTGGACAAGGTAATTTTTCAGGAACAGTCGTCGGAACGACAACCAATAATCAAACATTCACTACCGGCGTGAATTGCAGTCCTTACGGCTCTAGCCAAGTTGTTTGTACCGCCTTTTAAGCTGAAAATAGGTACGCCGTTATATATCTAGAGAGTATTGCTATGCGCTTCTGTAGGTAAAATCGCGTATGTGATATCTCGAGATACGTAATATCCGTTCTCCGAACTCTCGATAACAGATTTACCAAGGTATTCCTTTAAGAGGGTTCGGAGGCGGCTTATATTTGTATAAATCCTTGGATCATGGATTCGAGGGTCGTAAGGTTCTTTCCAGATACGATCTGTAAGGGTTTCTTTGCTTAAGCTTTGTCCCTGATGTTTGAGCAGAATATTCATTATTTTCTCTGCAATGGGTTTATCTCGAAGCGAAATAGAATTTTTTCCAAGCCAAAGTTCATTGTCAGCTGAGTTTATTACCAAATCGTAAGTCGATCGAATGAGGAGAGGTGAGGATGCCGTCACATCGCCCTGATGAGTTAGCATTTGTATGCTCGCTTGAGAGCGCTTTGATGTATTCGAAATAATAAAGAAAATAGTTCTAAGAACAAAATCGAATTTTTTGTGAGGAGATTTCTTTTCTATCTCATCCCAGAAGACGCGTTTGATCTTTTCAGTTTTGGCATTTTGATTGCCCTTCATTGCCTGTTCTTTAGAAAGATCGATCGTAATTTTAACAAGGAGTGGGTGTAAATCTTGATCCCATACGGCATCAAACTTTCCAATAATGTCTTTTGCTAAGTCTAACTCCATTTGGGCACGTTCAAAATTGTCTTGGCTCAACGAGAGGACGGCTAACCAAAGACGACAGCGGAATTCTATAACCGAATATTTAGCTTGGAGTGCTCGTGCCAACGCTTTTTCGAGGTCGATTTTGGCTGTTGCCATAAAGCCCCCAAGAAGTTTTATCAAACCATTAAAAAAGAGGAGTTGGGTTTGAACTGAAGAAGGGCCGGCGGCTTCTTGCAGGGCTTGTTCTGAGGTCGAAGATAATTTTAGAAGCAAAGAGAAGTGAGAGGGAGAATAAACCGTATGAAGAATAAAAGAGGCAAGAAAGCATTGGTTCTCTAAAAGCAAATTGCTCCATTTTATTCCATTATAAATATCAATAGCCTTAAGCTCGTTCGCATCGGCAAGCTCTGTTAAAAAACTGTGGAGATAATGAAGCCATTCAGAATTTTCATTTGATGGATAAATGGTTTCACGAGTGAGAACAGTTTTGGTTGCTGAAAGCATTTCGTAGCAGTCATGTTGTGCTGCCAATATAAGCAATCTTACCTTTAAGTATCTGATCTCTCCGACAGTGAATTCGCTATCTGTCCAAGTGTGAAAAAAATATTGATTCCATAGATTCAGAGCGTCCTTAAGACGGCCTGAAAAAAGTAAAATCTGACAATGCACATTCTTAAGAATGTGGAGGGTTCCTTTTTCAGAAAGAGAGTCGGATCTATCCTCTATTTTTTGAAGCATTTGTTGAACTTCGGGTATATCGCCGAGATCAAACTTAATAAGAACAATGGCGTAATCTACCCGTGCTACCGAAGGGGGATGTTTTGCCGAAAGATAGTACTGACGACTCTTGAGGGCTTCACAAAGTGCTGCTTTCCAATCACCTTTTGTTCCTACCAGAACCATCGAATAATAATGAAAATCTCCCCAGATAAGTAAGTCTCGAATTTTTGCGCGTTCTAAAGAAATTCTAGCTTCTTCAATAATAGAAGCCGCTTCATTTAAATAACCTAAAGATGTTTTTATTGATGAAGTAAAAAGCATTGAGTGGATTCGAATCGGGTCGTTTTCATCGAGAGTTTCAAAAATTCGAGAGAAGTAAACTAAAGATTCGGTATAGGCACGGGTAAAAAATAAAGATCGAGCCAAACAAAACTCGAATTGAACTCGCTCTCTTTCGGTAATATCTGTGCGAGTTAGTTGATCTCGACATTCTTCAACTCCAGTAGCCTTTTGACCAGAGTCGAGAAGGGCTCTGCGGCGGAAATCAAATGCTTGAGGTGGCATTTGCCTTCGAATGGGATGAGTCAAACTAATGATTTCAGAAAGCTCACCCGCGGCAAAAAGCTTCTGACATGTTTCGAAAACACAACCTAGAGCTCTTTCTGTATTTTGAAGAGAAATGCATTGAAATAGTTCCTCTTTAAGATCTGTAATATTGCGCTCTTTTTCGACTAACTCGATAACTTTTTTTCTTGCGACAAGAATTTCATCTTTGAATATTTTAGCCAGAACATTTCGAGCTGGATTTGATAGCTCAAAATCGTCTTTCATGATTCCTGTCGTCGTTAAAAGAATTTGCGCATGCGTGGGCAAGGTCTGCAAAAGTCTTTTTGTGAGAGCTCTTTGATACTGAACAACTGCGGCCTGTAGAACAATATCTCGTGATTCTGAAGATAATCTGACCCAAAGTCTGCGCAATAGAATTTCATGCACACGAAATAGGTCTGGATCTAAATCTCTAGAGGAGAAGTCGCGAGCCGCCAAAATCGCAGGAGCCATAAGAGACTTAAGGACAAAGGGGCTTCCCGCGGCTTGTTGAATGAGTTCGGCTACTAGTTTATTTTTTTCATCCGATTTAAATTGAACGCAGGAATTTTGAATAAGTTCCTTCATTTGTTCTTCAGTAAGACCTTGGTAGTTCAAAATCTGAAACGATGAAACCCATTCATCATCAAGTGGGGGTATACAAACACCGGTCATAATGACTCGAGCTCTCTGAGTGTATTTTAATAAAATTTGAATTAGACGCTCGCTTTCATCAACGAAGTCAATATTGTCGAGAAGCAAACTAAGAGAGGCGTCACTTTGAAGTAGCGAGGAGATTTTCTGAAGAGCAGAGGTAATACTCATCTCCGATTCTGTATTTTTTATTGTGGGTTGTAGATCAAGGCATTTATAAATTTGAAAAACTGCAGTTCGAAAGGAGGTGGATTCAGAAAATTCCAACGAACAAACTTTCGTGTCTCCTAAAGAGTATTGGATTTGCTTTAATAAACTTGTTTTGCCAATGAGAGGAAGACCTCGAATAAACAGACACGGTTTTAAGTCTGTCAAAAGTCTAATCGCGTTTACCTGGTCAAGCTGCGAAATAAACGCTGGGCCTAAATCGAGTCTTCCGGTGTCGGATTTCTGGGCAATCATGGTGCGGGTCTCTATCATACTTTTTTAAATAGTTATAATGACTTATGTGCGCGTCACTACAACTTCTGAAATCCTCAGTAAAACAGCGGGGGTGAGCCAAAATTCATCGATAGGACGTGTATCCCAGTTAACTCCCAAGACCTCTTCAGGCTCTGGGTTTAGGCTGTTGGAGTCAATATGTTGGACGACATAAATTTTGTTTAAGAAGCGGTCTTTCAATGATTTTTTAAGTTGGGATTCGTTTTTGCGAGCGTGATCAAACGGAATCGAAGCGTATCCTAAGGCGATCAGTTGCGGGGATGATTGGTGAATAATAATGAAATCTTTGGGAGTTTTATCTCCAAAAAAGCGAAGAAGATATTGGGTTTCTTGGCTGCCGGTGAGTGAGTTCATGAAGCGGTTTTGAATGCTGACTGGGTGATAAATTAAAAATGAGAGTAGTGCTAAACCTAAAATCCAAGTCGACGGAATTTTTTGAGGGATTAGTTTTTTAAAGATAAGAGGGGCAAGGCTGAGAATAGATGCAGTCCCTAAAAATAAACGAGTTTGAGTGGGACTATTTGCTAATCCGAGGTGGTGGGACAAATAGACGCCGAGCAGAGAGACGAAAAGTATTCCCGATAAAAGAACAAAATGTTTTTGAAACCTCTGAAACGTATTTAGCTTTTTTCTAAAAAAGAAAATACCCGTCCAGAAAATTAAATACCAACCAATGAGATGAAGGAGAGTGGGATAAGGTAAATCGAATCTTAAATCGAACTGTGTTTTGATAAAAATGGGAATATGTTTTACGAGATGAGAAAACCCAAACGCAGCAACTTCGGGAGGATTTTCAAATGCATCACGCATAAGATAGCGTTGCCATCCGACCAATAAAGCCGAAACAAGCGTAAGGGGAATCCAAAATTCCATTTCGCGCCACTTGATATATTTGAAGAAAAGTAAGCCTCCAAAGATAAGTGGAAAAAACAATACGGCTTCATAACGTATGTGGGCCAAAAAAAGTGAAGTTGTCCAAAGCAGAGCAAGGCGATGTTTGCTCGGAGCTTTCATAAAAAGGTAGAGACTAAAAATCGATAGAAAAAGAAATAAGAGCGCGCAGAGATCATAGCCTGCTGAGGTTGCCGCTAAGGTGATTACGGGAGTTGAGATTAGAAAGAAACACGCCGCCC
>CAZRLF010000023.1:0-40314 GCA_964601045.1 uncultured Bacteriovoracaceae bacterium | reverse complement strand
GTCGCGAGTTCGATCCTCGTCTCCCGCTCCATTTTTTTTGAAGGCTCGGAGAGGTACCGAAGTGGCCAAACGGGGCAGACTGTAAATCTGTTGGCGCAAGCCTTCGATGGTTCGAATCCATCCCTCTCCAGATTTGAACATAGATTGATTGTTGTGTGCCCATGTAGCTCAGTTGGTAGAGCACATCCTTGGTAAGGATGAGGTCACCGGTTCAATCCCGGTCGTGGGCTCCAGTTAATTAGTAAGGAAGAAACATATGAGAGATATCATCGCATTTGAGTGTACAGGCTGTAAGCGCAAAAACTATACGAGCACTAAAAACCGCAAAACGGTTACTGAAAAAATCACGCTTAAAAAATATTGCGCCTCATGCCGCAAGCATACTGATCATAAAGAAACAAAAACCTGATTTTTTCTCGCCTTGCACTGACGAGAAATATTCAGATGCGAGGCGCCGAGTCTAGCTGAAGGCTGGCATTCTGCCAGACGAGCACCGGAGTGGGGTTATGATGCCCCTTGAGGAGCGCAGCGACGACGGCAACGAAGCAGATGAAGGTTTATCGCCAGTGCATCATAGGTCAGTAGCTCAGCTGGTAGAGCATCGGTCTCCAAAACCGAGGGTCGTGGGTTCGAGTCCCTCCTGACCTGATTTTTCGGTGACGTCAATGACTCGAACCCACGACCCTCGGGTCGTGTCTGGCATTTTGCCAGCCTCTGGCTGGACGAGTCCCTCCTGGCTTGCTTCAAGCATCGCTTAATGAATCGATAGAACTCTTTAGAGATATGAGCTCAGATGAATTTGATCTCTGGCAAAAGCAATCGTTCAACAAAGCGGGTTCTGAATGGGGATTTGCTCGAACGGCTGACGGAAAATCACCCAAAGTCGTGCATTTTTCGACGAGTGGCTCATTTACCTCAGCAGCTATAAAATCTGCTCAAGTAAAAATAAAAGCATCCAAAACCCTTCTATTACTACTCGCTAAGAGACAAAGCTTATGGGCGGCTGAGATTGACGATTTTTCGCAATTATCTGCCGGAGCTTTACGAGTTTCTGAATTCGTTTTCACCTCTCAAGACCTAGATCGCTATATAAATACCGGGGATATTACTTACTCCTTTGAGCGTTTTCCCATTCGCTGATCACGAATGCCCCAAACTTACCCCATTTTCTCTAGTTTTCCCGTTGATCTTCTGCTGATATTTCAGTCTAACGTTCATATTCGGCAGGGAGGTTCCCTGCCATGAGCCGTTAAATACTTCGTTTAGAAGGAGGCGATAAGTAGTGGATTCCGACAATAGAAAATACACTCTTCTTTCATTTTTTCTGGTTTCAGCCTTAACGGCCTATATCTTATATCTTTTTTCTACCCAGATTGTTGATTGGCTTAAATGGGGTGGAAGCAACGTCCTTTTTGGTTATTCATGGCCAGTAGTCGGCGGAGTCGTCTGTGGTCTTATCGGTGTCATCCTTCTCATTGTTCTTTCAACAAATACGACATCAACTACATTCATAGACGAAGTTTTTAGTGAACTTCAAAAAACTACTTGGCCCAATATGAAAGAAAATTCGATTTCTACCGTTGTTGTATCGGTCATGGTGGGTCTCGCGGCTCTTGTTTTATTTTGTATTGATTATATCTGGGGCGTTTTCTTTAAGGCGATCTTATAAGGCGTAATGTATGGCGAAGAATTGGTATATTGTTCATGTTTACTCAGGGTTTGAAGCCAAAGCAAAAGATCAGCTTTGGGACCGCATCAACCAAGCCAAAATGAATGGCAAGTTTGACGATATTTTAATTCCCTCTGAAACCGTTGTTGAAGTTAAGAAGGGTGAGAAGAAATCTCGCTCAAAAAAATTCTTCCCCGGGTATATTTTCGTCAAAATGGAACTCGATAATGAGTCTTGGCATTTGGTGAAGGGTACTCCGCGCGTAACAGGATTTGTTGGAAATTCAATTAATCCCCCGACGGTTTCTGAAGATGAAGTTTTAAGAATTACGGAACAAATCAAAGAAGGAAAACTTAAGCCCAAACTTATGATTGAGTTTGATAAGGGCGAAAGCGTTCGAGTTAAAGAGGGTCCCTTTGCTAACTTCAACGGAGTTGTTGATGAAGTGAATGCGGACAAAGGGCGTCTTAAGGTTTTGGTTAGTATCTTCGGACGATCTACTCCGATTGATCTTGAATTTGGGCAGGTTGAAAAAGTTTGAAGTAACGAGGTTAATTTATGGCTAAAGAAGTAACAGCAAAAGTTAAACTGCAAATCCCAGCCGGCAAAGCGAATCCAGCTCCTCCTGTAGGACCTGCGCTTGGTCAGCATGGTGTAAACATTATGGAGTTTTGTAAGCAATTCAATGCCAAGACTCAAAAAATTGGAGATACCATTATCCCGGTTATTATCTCCATCTATAATGATCGTACCTTTACGTTCATTATGAAGAGCCCTCCTGCCTCTGTTCTTCTTAAGCAGGCCGCTAAAGTTGAATCAGGTTCACCAACCCCCAACAGAGTAAAAGTTGGCAAGGTAACCAAAGCTCAGTTGAGCGAGATTGCAAAAACCAAACTTCCGGATCTTAACTGCTATGATCTCCCCACAGCAGAAAAAATCGTCGCCGGAACCGCCCGAAATATGGGCATTGAAATTGTAGGATAGTTGTATGGCCCACGCAGCATTAGATTTGAAAGAAATCAAAATAAAACACGGTAAGCGATATACCGAGGCTTTCACTAAGCTTCGAAAAGTTGCACCCAAAATTGAAACCGCTTTAAAGTATGGCGAAGCCATCAAGGCGGTTGTCGATGGACCTAAAGCAAAGTTCGACGAAACAGTTGATGTTGCTATCCGATTGGGCGTTGATCCCAAGCAAGCTGATCAAATGGTTAGAGGAGCGGTTACACTTCCTAATGGCTTAGGAAAAAAGGCTGTCGTGGTTGTTTTTGCAAAAGGCGAAAAACTTGCTGAAGCTGAAAAAGCTGGAGCTGATTTTGTTGGCGGCGATGATCTTGTTCAAAAAATTCTCGGTGGCTGGCAGGAGTTTTCTTCTGTTGTAGCAACCCCCGATATGATGGGCGTCGTAAGCAAGTTGGGGCGTGTTCTTGGGCCTAGAGGTCTTATGCCTAATCCCAAAGTTGGAACCGTCACATTTGATCTTACAAAAACAGTCCAAGAGCTTAAAAAAGGTCGTGTTGAGTTCCGAGTTGATAAAGCTGGTATCGTTCATTGCCCAATTGGAAAAGTAAGTTTTGGCGATCAAAAATTGGCTGAAAACTTTGCTTCGTTAATCGAGAGCATAATGAAAGCCAAACCGCAGACAGCAAAGGGGCAATATATTCAGTCCCTTTATGTTTCAACAACCATGGGTCCAAGTTTGAGAATCGATCCTTTGGAATTTCTTCAATAAGGTAGGATGAGGAGCACTTTGTGAATAAAGCTCAGAAACAAGAATCAATAACAGAGTTAAAAGATGCCTTTACGAAGGCAGCAGGAGTTTTTGTAACCGATTATCGCGGTCTTCCTGTAGCAGATATGACAGCTTTACGGTTTGAGCTTAAAAAAGCTAAAACCGACTATAAAGTTGTAAAGAACCGACTGGCTTTAAGAGCGCTTGATAAGCCCGATCTTGATGGATTCAAAGCCCATTTTGATCACACCACTGCAGTTGCCCTTAGTTACGGTGATGTGGCTCAGGCTGCCAAGGCCATTACAAAATTTGCAAAAGACAACGACAAGCTGAAGATTCGAGGTGCCTTAGTAGAGGGTAAAGTTATCTCGATCGAGCAAGTCAAAGCCCTCGCTAATATGCCTTCTAAACCGGAGCTATTGGCGAAGCTTCTGGGCACCCTCGTGGCTGTTCCTACGGGATTTGTAAGAGTCCTGAACGGAGTTCCTTCCAAGTGGGTTTATCTGTTGCAAGCAATGAAGGATAAAAAGGAAAAAGGTGCCTAGTCAGATGTGAGGGGAAGCCCTCACTACGGAATTAGAATTCCATATAAAACATTTGACTAAACGTTTTAGAAATCCAAATAGAGAATAGTTAATTATTTAGAAAGTCTGGAGAGCAAGTCATGGCTATTACAAAAGAAGATGTTGTTAATTTTATTTCAAATATGAGCGTTTTGGAGCTCGCAGAACTCGTTAAAGAGTTTGAAACCAAGTTTGGTGTTTCAGCTGCTGCCCCCGTTGCAGTTGCTGGCGCTGTTGCTGGTGCTGCCGGTGGAGCTCCTGCAGAAGAGAAGACCTCATTCGGTCTTAATCTCGAAGCTGCTGGCGATAAGAAAATCGATGTCATTAAGATCGTTCGCGTGATTACTGGCCTTGGTTTGAAAGAAGCCAAAGACCTCGTAGAAGGTGCTCCAAAACCTGTCAAAGACGGGTTGAGCAAAGAAGATGCCGAAAAGTTCAAGAAAGAACTCGAAGCTGTCGGCGCTAAAGTCAAATTGACTTAAGTTTCGTTCCGTTTTTATTTTCGCGTTCTTAGCGGCCCGCTGTGATCTGTTCTTCATAGCTTCTCTGAACGTCCTTTAAATAAATATTTGCAAGTCCGATCTTTTTTACGATCGGACTTGCCTTGTTTTTAAACAAAACTCATTTGGGCGTTTCGCTTAAATGACTGATCTGGGGACCAAAGAAGTATGGCAAAAAAAGACCTCAACCAAATTGATCTCACGACCCTATCCTCTCCCAATTTTCGATTCAGAAAAGCTTACGGTAGAATCCCAAAAATTATCGATATTCCTAATCTGATTGAAATGCAGAAGGAAAGTTATGGAAGATTTCTGCAGGCAGAAGTTGCTGCAGACAAGCGACAAGAAGTCGGTCTTCAGGGAGTTTTCAAAAGCGTTTTTCCAATCCGCGATTTCAATGAAACAGCGTCACTTGAATTTGTTCAGTATGTTCTTGAAGAGCCAAAATATGATGTAAATGAATGCCGGGCTCGGGGCATGACTTTTGCTGCTCCTCTTAAAGTGACGGTTCGTCTTGTTCTTTGGGAGCTCGACGAGGAGGGGCGCCCTCTCAATATTCGTGATGTCAAAGAGCAAGAAGTCTACTTTGGCGAAATCCCTTTGATGACTGCAAACGGCACATTCGTCATTAACGGAACCGAAAGAGTTGTAGTTAGCCAGTTACACAGATCGCCCGGTGTTTTCTTTGATCGTGATCGTACAAAGACTGCCGCTGGTTCAAGAGCCAGCTTTACAGCTCGTGTTATTCCTTACCGTGGTTCATGGCTTGATTTTGAATTTGATAGCAAAGATTTGCTCTACGTTCGAATCGATCGACGACGAAAATTCCCAGCTACGGTATTGTTGAGAGCTCTTGGTCTTTCTGAAGAACAAATTATCAGCTATTTCTATCAACACGAAGATTATAAAATTGCTGCCAAGAAAATTACAAAGAACGTTGTTCCGGATGTTCTTTTGGGCCAAATGGCATGTGCTGATATCAAAGATAAAAGCGGCAATGTTATTATCAAGGCTGAACGACGCTTCACGAAATTTGCGATTCGCAATATTGAAAGAAATGGCATTGATACCATCCATGTTAATCAAGAAGAACTTTACGGACGTATCGCTGCAACCAATATCGTAGATCCTTCAACTGGTGAAATCTTGGTTCAAGTAAATCAGGAGATTACCGAAGAGTCCTTCAAGAAAATCCAAGAGGCAGGAATCGATACTCTCAAGTTGATTTATATCAACAACCAAACGGTTCCGAGTTCAATTCGTGATACTTTATTGAGCGATAAGATCGATAGTCCTGAAGAGGCCATGATGGAGATCTACAAACGTCTCCGACCTGGAGATCCTCCGACTCTCGAATCAGCTCGCTATTTCTTTAAATCTCTTTTCTTCGACGCCGAAAAATATGACCTCGCTCAAGTCGGTCGTTTGAAGATGAACCATAAGTTTAAGCTTAAGACTCCTCTCGATGAGAGAGTTCTTACCAAAGACGATATCCTTGGAACGATGAAGTACCTGGTCGGCCTTAAGGTCGGTAAGGGCGAAGTGGATGATATTGATCATCTCGGAAATCGTCGTGTTCGAAGCGTTAGTGAACTTCTTGAAAATCAATATCGAGTTGGTCTCGTTCGCATGGAGCGAGCCATTAAAGAGCGGCTTAGTTTACAAGAACTTGAAACTTTGATGCCTCACGAATTGATCAATGCAAAACCTGTTTCAGCTGTCGTCAAAGAGTTTTTTGGTGGATCGCAGCTTTCTCAGTTCATGGATCAAACGAATCCACTTTCTGAGATCACTCACAAGCGACGTCTCTCGGCACTTGGCCCAGGAGGTCTTACCCGTGATCGAGCAGGCTTTGAAGTTCGCGACGTTCACCCCACTCACTACGGACGTATCTGTCCCATTGAAACTCCTGAAGGTCCGAATATCGGTTTGATTGCATCGCTTTCAACCTATGCTCGCATCAATGAGTTTGGATTCTTAGAAACTCCGTACAGAAGAGTTTCTGAAGGACGAGTGACGGATGAAGTCATTTATTGTTCGGCTCTAGAAGAACAAGACAAAGTTATCGCTCAAGCAAACGTAAAGCTTGATGAAAAAGGAAGAATGATTGAAGAGCTCATTACGGCGCGCCGATCAGGTGAGTTCGTTTTGACTCCTCCAACAGAGGTTAATCTTATCGACGTTTCTCCGAACCAATTGGTTTCGGTTGCCGCGGCACTTGTTCCGTTCTTGGAACATGATGATGCAAACCGAGCTCTAATGGGTTCGAATATGCAACGACAAGCAGTGCCTCTCGTAATTTCTAAGGCGCCACTTGTTGGAACGGGAATGGAAAAAGTCGTCGCTAGAGATTCAGGAGTTACAGTTGTAGCGAAGAATCCTGGTTGGATTGAATCTGTAGATTCATCACGTATCGTTCTTAGAGGTGATACAAATTCACCTGATTACACCAAGACCGAAACCGGAACTGGTGTTGAGATCTACAGTCTTCTTAAATATACTCGATCGAACCAAAATACTTGCTTGAATCAACGGCCGATTATTCAAAAAGGTCAGTACGTAAATAAAGGCGAAATTTTGGCTGATGGTCCTTCAACCGAACTCGGAGAATTAGCTCTCGGCCAAAACGTGACCGTAGCGTTCATGTCATGGGGTGGGTATAACTTCGAAGATTCAATTTTGATCTCCGAAAAAACCGTCTGTGATGATGTGTTCACTTCTATTCATATAGAAGAGTTTGAATGCCTCGCCAGAGATACCAAACTTGGAATGGAAGAAATTACTCGAGATATTCCGAACGTTGGGGATGAAGCTCTCGCCGATTTGGATGATTCCGGTATCGTAAGAATTGGAGCCAAAGTAAAACCAGGCGATATCTTAGTTGGAAAAGTTACACCTAAAGGTGAAACTCAACTTTCTCCTGAAGAAAAACTTCTTCGAGCTATATTTGGTGAAAAAGCGAGCGATGTTAAAGATACGTCGCTTCGAGTTCCTCCGGGCGTAGTCGGAACAGTTATCAATACTCGTGTCTTCCAAAGAGAAGGAATCGAAAAAGATTCACGTGCGAAACTTATTCAAGACGTTGAAGCTCGCAGAATTCTTCAAGACCAAGAAGACGAAGCTAGAATTATTCGTGAATCTGGTCTTAAGACCTTGCGTAAAATTCTTGTCGGACAAGCTGTAAACGGTCCTGTGAATGGTCGAGACGGATCGGCTCTTCTTAAGAAGGGTGATAAGATCACTGACGAAATATTAAATAATGTTTCTGAAGGTGATTGGGCTCGTATTCCTCTTTCAAGCGAAGCGAAAGAAAACGAAATTCGACAAGTATTTGAATCGATGAGCAATCAGATCGAAGCGATCAAGCTCGTTGCTCAAACCAAGATTGATAAGCTCAATAGAGGTGATGAACTTCCTCCGGGCGTGATCAAGATGGTCAAAGTCTATATCGCCATTAAGCGAAAAATCGAAGTAGGCGATAAGATGGCCGGGCGTCACGGTAACAAGGGGGTTGTATCTCGAGTACTGCCTGTTGAAGATTTGCCTTATCTCGAGGACGGAACTCCTGTGGATATCATTTTGAATCCCCTCGGCGTACCTTCTCGTATGAACGTAGGACAAATGCTTGAAACCCATTTGGGTGGAGCGATGTCAGGTATTGGTCGAGTAATTAATGAAATGCTCGAGCGAAATATTGAAGTTGAAAGACTCAGAACTTATCTGCAAAAGGTCTATTCGTCTGAGAGCGTTCAAAAATTCCTTAAAGATGCGAAGAGAGAAGATCTCATTGAGTTCGCTAAAAAACTTAAGGGCGGTGTGACCGTTGGAGTTCCTGTATTCGACGGCCTCGATGAAAGTGAAATTGGCAAGATGTTGGAGCTCGCGGGCTTACCACCAGATGGTCAGGTTTATCTTTTCGACGGTCGAACGGGAGAGCCATTCGAAAGACGTGTCACTGTCGGAACCATTTATATGCTTAAACTTCACCATATTGCTGAAGATAAGATCCATGCCAGAAGCATTGGCCCTTACTCGATTGTTACTCAGCAACCGTTGGGCGGAAAGGCTCAGTTCGGTGGTCAGCGATTGGGAGAAATGGAAGTTTGGGCGATGGAAGCCTACGGAGCGGCCTACTCATTGCAAGAGTTCCTCACGGTGAAGTCAGATGACATCATCGGTCGAACAAGAATGTATGAGTCGATCGTGAAGGGTGACTGCGCACTTGAACCAGGATTACCGGAATCATTCAACGTTTTGACAAAAGAGCTTAGAGCTCTCGGTCTTAATGTTCAGTTGGTTCAAGACGAAGCAAGCGGACAATCTTCGTAATTTAGCCGGAGGAATACACAGTGGAGAATTTTTTCAATTTATTTCAAAAGCCAAAGAATCCACAAACGATCAAAGCGTTTAAGGTAAGCATTGCTTCTCCTGAACAAGTGCTCGAGTGGTCTTATGGCGAAGTAAAAAAACCAGAAACCATTAATTACCGAACTTTCAAACCTGAAAGAGGCGGACTTTTTTGCGGAGCTATTTTTGGTCCTATAAAAGACTACGAATGTATCTGCGGCAAATACAAGCGAATGAAACATCGCGGTGTTGTTTGCGAGAAGTGCGGTACAGAGGTTATTGAAAGCAAAGTTCGTCGCGAGCGCATGGGCCATATCAAATTGGCTACGCCTGTTGCACACATTTGGTTTTTAAAGAGCCTACCTTCTCGTATCGGATCTCTTCTCGATTTAACTTTGAGAGAGCTTGAGCGAGTCATCTATTATGAATCATATGTCGTAATTGATGCTGGAGAGACTCCATTTAAAGTTGGTCAAATTTTGAGCGAGTCCGAATTTCGAAGAGCTCAAGATCAATTTGGAGCAGAGTTTACTGCCGGAATGGGTGCTGAAGCTGTTAAAGAACTTCTCGTTAAGATTGATCTTAACAAACTTCGTGTTGAACTTCGTTCTGCACTTGAAGGAGTTACTTCTGAAGCCAAGCGAAAGAAACTCGTTAAGAGACTTCGCGTTGTTGAGTCTTTCTGTAATTCAGAAAATAAATGTGAGTGGATGGTCATGGATGTTGTTCCTGTTCTTCCACCTGATTTACGTCCTCTCGTTCCTCTTGATGGTGGACGATTTGCAACCAGTGATTTGAACGATCTTTATCGACGGGTTATCAACAGAAACAATCGTTTGAAGAGATTGATTGAGCTTGATGCTCCCGAAATCATTCTTCGAAACGAAAAGCGAATGCTTCAAGAATCTGTCGACAGTCTTTTTGATAACGGCCGACGTGGAAAAGTTGTGACCGGAACCAATAAGCGACCTCTTAAATCTCTCTCTGATATGATCAAAGGTAAGCAAGGACGATTCCGTCAAAATCTTCTCGGAAAGCGGGTCGATTACTCAGGACGTTCGGTTATCGTTGTCGGTCCAAACCTAAGACTTCAGCAATGCGGTCTTCCTAAGAAGATGGCTCTCGAGCTTTTCAAACCGTTTATCTTCAATAAGCTCGAAGAGCGTGGATATGTCAGCACGATTAAAGCTGCGAAGCGAATGGTCGAACTTGAAGTTCCTGAAGTTTACGATGTACTTGAAGAAGTTATTAAAGAGCATCCAGTTCTCTTGAACCGAGCTCCCACTCTTCACAGACTTGGTATTCAAGCGTTTGAGCCAGTGCTTATTGAAGGAAAAGCTATTCAGCTTCACCCACTCGTTTGTACAGCGTTTAACGCGGATTTCGACGGGGATCAAATGGCTGTTCACGTTCCTCTTTCAGTTGAAGCTCAAATGGAAGCTCGCGTCTTGATGATGTCAACAAACAATCTTCTCTCTCCTGCAAACGGAAAGCCGATTGTTTCTCCGACACAAGATATCGTACTGGGTCTTTATTGCTTAACTCGCGAAGAGCCGTATGCAAAAGGCGAAGGAAAGATTTTCTTGAGCGCTGACGAAGTTCGACTTGCTTATGAGCACGGACTTGTCGGTTTGAATGCTAAAATTTATTGCCGTATTGATGACAAAAAAGTGGCCACTACCGTGGGTCGAGTTTTAGTTAGAGCGAATGTTCCAGATGAAGTTCCATTCTCGTATGTAAACCAAGAACTCGATAAGAAAACTTTAGCGAAATTAGTTGAAACCAGCTTTAAGAGGGCTGGACAAAAGAAAACCGTTCTTATGTCAGATAGACTTAAGAATTTAGGTTTTGAATTTGCAACTAAGGTGGGAATGTCAATCGCCATGAAAGATATGGTGATTCCGTCCACTAAGGGGAATCTCTTAACTGGTGCAAAGAACGAAGTTCGCGAAATCGAAAATCAATATTCTGAAGGTATCATCACAGATGGTGAGCGATACAATAAGGTCATCGATATTTGGACAGGTGTTGCTGAAAGAATTGCCAAGGACATGATGAATAATCTTGGAGTTCAAGAGTTCCTCGCGAAGCCAGATACCAAGACCAATGCGTTTGCTGATCGAAAGGGTGATCCTTTCAAAGGCAAATCGTTTAATCCGATTTTCATGATGGCGGATTCTGGAGCTCGGGGTAGTAACGCTCAGATCAGACAGCTCGCAGGTATGCGGGGTCTTATGGCGAAGCCGTCCGGAGAAATTATTGAAACACCTATTATCTCAAACTTCCGTGAAGGTTTGACCGTTTTGGAATACTTCATTTCAACTCACGGTGCGCGTAAAGGTTTGGCGGATACCGCTCTTAAAACTGCAAACGCAGGTTATTTGACCAGACGTCTTGTCGACGTTGCTCAAGATAGCGTTATTCGAGAAGTCGATTGCGGTACTCTTGAGGGTATCGAAATGGAAGCGCTTATCGAAGGTGGAGAAGTGATTGAGCCACTCGGCGAAAGACTCCTTGGTAGAATGTCGCTCTATGATATTAAGGATCCCGTCTCAAAGAAGGTGATCGTTAAGGCAAATGGTGAATTTACCGAAGAAGTTATTTCGCAGGTAGAAGCACTTCAAATCAGCAAGGTTGCGATCAGAAGCCCGCTTACATGCAAGAGCCAAAGAGGCGTTTGTATTTACTGCTACGGACGAGATTTAGCTCGAGGAAGCATTGTGAATATCGGCGAGTCCGTTGGTATCATTGCCGCTCAATCCATCGGTGAACCTGGAACTCAGCTTACCATGCGAACGTTCCACATCGGGGGAACTGCAAGCGCGATGGCAGAACAAAGCTCGGTTGAATCTCGAAACGAAGGACGCGTGAAGTATATCAACGCTCAGATGATTACTAACCGGAACTCTGAAACTGTTGTGCTCAACCGAAACGCAGAAGTCGTTATTCTTGATGCAAACGATCGTGAACTTGAAAGACATAAACTTGTTTCTGGTGCACGTCTTAAAATTGCTGAAGGTGGAAAAGTTAAAGTAGGACAGGCAGTTGCTGATTGGGATCCTTACGCAACACCTATTCTCACCGAATTTAAAGGTAAGGTTAAATATGAAGATCTTACTGAAGGTGTGACATTTAAAGAGCAACGAGATGCAGCAACTGGTCTTTCGAGAAAAGTTGTTATCGAAAACAAAGCTTCGGGTGATTTACGTCCAAGACTTGTAATCGTTGATCCTCAAACTGGCGCGGCTCTTATTAATCCTAAGACCGGAACTGAAGTTCGTTACTGGCTTCCTCTTAACTCAACAATTTCTGCAACCAATGGTCAGGAAGTTGAGTCCGGAGATAGCTTGGCAAAGATTGCAAAAGAAACGACCAAGTCCAAAGATATCACCGGGGGTCTTCCTCGTGTTGCCGAATTATTTGAAGCGCGAGCTCCACGTGAGCAAGTTGCTATCATTTCGGATGTTGATGGATATGTCGCGTTTGGAAAAGACACCAAGGGTAAGAGAAAAGTTATCGTTACACCTGAGAAGGGTGATCCGATCGAGTATCTTATTCCTAAAACCAGACACATTATTATTCGCGAAGGCGATTTAGTTCGTGCTGGTGAGGCTCTGGTCGACGGTGCTGTTAATCCCCACGATATCTTGAGAGTTCTCGGCGTTAAGGCTTTGGCCAAATATCTCGTCGATGAAATTCAAGAAGTTTACCGACTTCAAGGCGTTAAGATTAACGATAAACATATCGAAGCGATTGTAAGACAAATGCTTCGAAAAGTTCGAATCGTTGATGCTGGTGAGTCAATGTTCTTAGAAGGCGAACCTGTAAGCCGTTGGGTATTTGAAGAAACTAATGAGAAACTCATGGCTGAAGGTAAACGTCCTGCGACGGCTGAACCAATGCTTCTTGGTATTACCAAGGCTGCATTGAATACCGATAGTATGCTTTCCGCAGCGAGCTTCCAAGAAACTACAAAGGTTTTCACTGAAGCTGCTGTTTCAAGCAAGGTCGACCATCTCTTTGGTCTCAAAGAAAATATCATTATGGGACGACTTCTTCCCGCCGGTACCGGATTAGCCGAATACCAAGCCATCCAAATGGTGGTTGAAGGTGGTGATGATGAATTCCTTAAGGATGTTGATGTCGATACAACTGCTGGTGCTGCTGAAGGGCAGAAAGCCGTTTCGTAATTGTATTTGATTTTGTGTCCGCCTGTTATGAAATAGGCGGACACTTAAATTTTTCAAAATAGGAGATTTGAAAAAATCTCCTATTTTTTTGCGCAGTTTAAGAACAGGATTCGCTTCTGCTCTCCGGACCGGTAAGTTAAAATTTAATTCTCCGGATAAAAAATCTCCATAAGCGAGCGACTGTAGAGCTTTTCAATAAAAGGATGTGTATATTCATGAACTTCTGCCACTCTTTGGCCGATTAATTTTAGATAATTATACAGAGTGAAATGAGTCTGATAGTAGCCTCTTTCTCCACGCTTAATGACTGAAAACCTGTGATCGATTCTTTCAATAGATTCAGGAAATATTTTTGAAAAGACGAACTCGAATTCCCATGCGAATCTTTCGTGTAAGTAATCTTCGATTTGTGTTTCTATGGCTATACCCCTTTTCGTTGTCCTCAGAATATCTTTAGGGAATATCTGAGCAAATCGAGGGCTAAACCTCTTAAGAAATGATTCAAATGCCGAGTGAGCGAGTTCATGAACTAATATGGCTAATTCGTAAGCTTCGTAATCTGGATTTGTAGTGATTGAAATAGTCGGGGTTAAAAAATTTGATGAAGGACTCTTTTTGAGTTTGTATCGTGAATCTTTAAAAGTAAGAACAGCGTCTTTTTTTGGCTGATGATAACCACCAAGGATATCGTCCTTAATGAATTTTGGATTTATGTAAAAAGTGAGTTCTTTTTTTTGGAGTCCCATTAAGAGAATATTTTTAATATAGGGTCAAGCCGACTGTCCGATATTAGTTTCTGAAACTTTCGATGCAAATTGGGGTATTCAGTTTTAAATGTTGAGGGTTCTAATTGATCTAAGTTCGTTGATTTTGATGAAATCCCTAAAATCATTTTCTTGCAAAATGTAAGCGTGTGGTTTTGAGACTCTGAAAAAGCAAAAGAGCAAATAAAGAATTGAGAAACGAAGACGAGACTAAAATGTAGTTTTCGCGGCCAGCCCATTCTTTACTAACTCTGTGCAAGACATATGCCGGTGCTCTATCTCATTGAAACAATTAATGATTATTTACTACTTCACACTATGCCTAGAATTCTAGCGATGGCCTCTCACGGTTAGTTGCGACAAAAAGAATCAATTCTCTTAGGTTGAATAAATTTCATATTTTCGTGATCGAAAACAAAAGAACTTTTCCTCTCAAAACAGTGAAGCGGTTTAGCAAAACTGATGTTTTCTGCATAAGTTGAAACAGGAACATCGTTTGCCTTAAAGATGCACATTTTGAATTCGAGGGTCCGGTTGTAGGCTGTACCCGCAAATGCTCCTGAGCGAATATAGTAAGAAGAGCCCAAGTTATCTCTCACATAAAGTTTTGGTTCAATCGGAATTTCTATCCCGTAATATTTACGCGTTTCTCTTTCGTACGAATCAGGCTGAGTGCTCCATTGATAAAGGTAATGTCGATTATCACTTGGCTTTGTCAGACCCTTTGCGATCTCACTTGCGCTCAATCCGGGACTATTAAATGTCGGATCCTCATCAACCGAATCAATGCTCCATTTTGGGAACCTAAATTCTCTTGTGCTTGCAAATGATTCTTTCTTTCCCCAAAAATTATTTTTTTTCACTCTGTTATCTTCAACTCGTGATTCAAAGAAACAGCCGCGGATAAATTGCACAAAAACAAATTCTTCAAGTGAGGGGAGGTCTTTTGTTTCGTACTCGAAAATAGCTTTGGTATTGTAAGAGGGGTCTGGTTCCTCTTTAAGCGTGACCTTGTAGTCGTAATTAATCATTCGAGCACGTTTCAAATTACACGACTGCCTCTTTTTACAGGCTTTTTCGTTGTTCTCAAAAACCTCCACTTTTTGATTAAGAATCTCGAATCCAAAGATTTTCGAATTTAAAAAAAAGACTAAGCTAAAACCCAAAACCCCATATTTCATAATTCAGTTCTCCCAGCTGATGACGCTGCAGAAATTACATCTAATTAAAGGCGGGAGCAAAAGAAGACTTTTGGCCTAATTAACCTGTGCATTGCTATTTTCTCCCCTTTCCTTGAACGCGACCTTCGTTGCTTTCAAAGGCCGCCAAAGCGGTTTTAAGCTGGAAAAATGAGCCTAAAATGGTAGGAACGGTGATTTATGAGGTATTTTTGCAGAAGTTAGGGCTTTGGGCGTAATAAGCGATAGCTAATCTCAATCATTTTAAAGACCGACGTAACGAGATTCTAAATGCCATCTCCAGTCGCGTTTTTGTTCTATTGAAATAGCTCTTAAATTCACCTCTCTGCTTGTTGACACTCCCATGGCCCTTGAATGATAAAGGGAGCGGTTGTTCTATTGGCCTTCTTGCGTTGGGTCCTTTAGATGGTTGTCGACCACATAAATAGTTTCTCTGTGTATCGCCCAACGATGCGAGAGAGAAACTGAGTACAGTTCAGAGGTTGCGCTCCAAATTTGAGAGTGCCTGATTGTGCTCCAATTTTTATTACAGTTTGATTTTGAATCTTAACTTTAACTTGTTTAAGGCCAGGAGATTTTTTAAATGCCGACAATTAACCAGCTCATCCGTAAGGGGCGCCAAAAACCTACCTATAAATCAAAGTCACCAGCTTTAAAAGGTGCACCACAAAAGCGTGGAGTTTGTACTCGGGTATTCACAATGACACCTAAAAAACCTAACTCGGCTTTGCGAAAAGTTTGCCGGGTGCGTTTGACGAATAAGCACGAAGTAACTGCTTACATTGGTGGCGTTGGACACAACCTTCAAGAACATAGTGTTGTTCTTATTCGTGGCGGCCGGGTCAAGGATCTTCCCGGGGTTCGTTATCACGTTGTTCGAGGATCGCTTGATGCTACAGGAGTAGCGAATCGTAAGAGAAGCCGATCCAAATATGGAGCGAAGAAGCCAAAGGCTTAATCCAACCAACTACATATAAGTTGAATTGAAGGAGATTTTAGAATGCCACGAAGAAAAAGAGTTCTTGTAAGACCTGAATTAGACGCAGATCCAAAATATAATGATTTAGCCGTTTCAAAATTTATCAATATGATGATGTGGAGTGGTAAAAAAACTACTGCCACCAATATTTTCTATGGAGCCTTAGACGATCTCAAATCAAAAGGCGAAGATGGTTACAAAGTTTTCAAGAAAGCCATCGATAATGTTAAACCTGAAATCGAAGTAAGATCACGACGGGTGGGTGGTGCAAACTACCAAGTTCCTATGGATGTTCGTCCTGAGCGAAAAGTTACCCTGAGCTGCAGATGGCTTATTGGTGCCGCTCGTTCCAGAGCTGGTCGATCAATGGAAGAAAAATTATCTGCTGAACTTTATGAAGCCGCACAAGGTCGTGGCGGAGCCATGAAGAAGCGAGAAGATGTTCATAAGATGGCAGAGGCTAATAGAGCTTTCGCACATTTCAGGTGGTAAATAAGGCGTAATTTTTTGTGAGGAACTTAGCAGTTAACGAATGGTCTCATATGGCAGCGAATCTAGAAAAAACTAGAAATTTCGGAATCATCGCGCATATCGATGCTGGTAAGACCACGACTACTGAGCGAATCCTCTATTACACTGGCGTTACTCATAAAATCGGGAATGTCGACGAAGGCAATACCCAGATGGATTGGATGGTTCAAGAGCAGGAGCGTGGTATTACCATTACTTCTGCCTCAACCACCTGTTTCTGGGAGGGCTTTCAATTTAATATTATCGATACCCCTGGCCATGTAGATTTTACTGTTGAAGTTGAGAGATGTCTTCGAGTTCTTGACGGGGCTATCGGCGTATTTTGTGCTGTCTCCGGAGTTGAGCCTCAATCTGAAACTGTTTGGCGACAAGCTGACAAATACGGCGTTCCTCGCATTGCATTTGTAAATAAAATGGATCGAGTGGGCGCTGATTTTGATCGTGTGCTTGCTTCAATGAAGACAAAACTTCGTGCGAAGCCCATTGCTGTACAAATGCCAATTGGAGCTGAAGACTCATTTGTAGGTCTCATTGACCTGATTGATATGAAAGCTCTCAAATGGAAGAGCGATGAAAACGGAGCTCAATTTGAAACTTCAGAAATCCCTACTGATATGATCTCTGCTGCAAGTGCTGCTCGAGAAAAAATGCTCGAAGCCATTGCAGATCTTGATGATGAAATCGCTCATCTTTATTTATCAGGCGAGAAAATTGATCGCGACTCTTTGATCGGTGCTCTACGCAAGATATGTCTCTCTAAAAAAGGTACCCCAGTATTCTGTGGGGCTTCATTTAAAAATAAAGGCGTTCAACCTCTACTTGATGGAGTCGTTCGTTATCTTCCCTCACCTCTTGATGTTCCTAGTGTGAAGGGTGTTGATCCTAAAGATCATTCTAAAGTTTTAGAACGAAAGGCATCTGAAAAAGAACCTCTTGCTGCTCTTGCATTCAAGATTATGTCAGATCCTTTTGTCGGCCCGCTTACTTATGTTCGTGTTTATTCGGGAGTGCTTCAGAAGGGTGAAGCTATTTCAAATGTAGGTAAAGCTCGCAAAGAGAAGATTTTGCGTCTGCTTCGCGTGCATGCGAATGAAACAAAAGACGCTGAAAAAATTGGTGCTGGCGAAATTGCCGGTTTAGTAGGCCTTAAGTTTACGCAGACTGGAGATACACTTGCGGATTTTGATCATCCAATTTTGCTCGAATCGATTCAGTTTCCTGATCCTGTTATTTCAGTAGCAATTGAGCCAAAGACGAAAGCTGATGCTGAAAAACTCTCTGAGGTTCTTCGAAGACTTTCTCTCGAAGATCCCAGTTTTAGAGTTTTGACCAATGAAGAAACTGGTCAACTTTTGATTGCTGGAATGGGAGAACTTCATCTTGAGATTATTACTGAACGTCTTACACGAGAGTTCAAGGTGGATGCGAATATTGGCCGACCCCAGGTGTCTTACAAAGAGGGTATTAGCTCTGAAGCGAACTATGAATCTAAGTTCAGTCGTCAAATTGGCGGCAAGAATCAGTTTGCTCAGGTATCGCTTAAGTTGATTCCTGCTGAGCGAGGTTCCGGAATCGCATACAAGAATCTCTCTAGGATTGAGCAGATTCCTACGCAATTTCATAAGGCTATCGAAGAGGGTGTGCGTGAATCTCTTCAAAATGGCGTGATTGCAAGTAACCCTGTGACTGATATCGAAGTACAGATTGTGGGCGGTTCATACAGCCAAGAAGATTCAACAGAAATGGCCTTTAAGGTAGCCGCGTCTATTGGTATTAAGGAAGCGCTTAAGAAGGCGATGCCAGTTTTGATGGAGCCGGTGATGTCGGTTGAGATTGTTGTTCCTGAAGAATATACCAGTCCGATCATTGGAGATCTCAATGGTCGAAGAGGGCGCATATTAGGCCTAGACGAACTGGCAGGAAATAAGGTTATTAAGGGAGAAGTTCCGTTAGCTGCTGTGTTTGGTTATGCTACGGACCTGCGCTCTCTCTCGCAAGGGCGAGCAACGTATTCGTTAGAACCACTTCGATATGATGTAGTTCCAACGAGTTTGGCAGAAGGAATTGTAGGAAAAGTTAATTTTATCTAACTTAATTTGCTTTAGGAGGCATTATGGCAAAGGCAAAGTTCGAACGTAAGAAAACCCATGTGAATGTCGGAACCATCGGTCACGTTGACCATGGCAAGACAACGCTTACTGCAGCGATCACTAAGGTAAGTGCAGAAGCTGGTAAGGCAGAATTCAGAGCCTATGACCAAATCGATAAGACACCCGAAGAAAAAGCTCGGGGTATTACGATTTCAACCACTCACGTGGAATATGAAACTGACAAACGACACTACGCACACGTCGATTGTCCGGGCCACGCTGACTATGTAAAAAACATGATCACTGGTGCTGCTCAGATGGATGGAGCAATTTTGGTTTGTTCCGCTGCTGACGGACCGATGCCTCAAACTCGCGAGCATATTCTTTTGGCTCGACAAGTAGGCGTTCCCTATATCGTCGTTTTCTTGAACAAATGCGATATGGTTGATGATCCTGAACTTCTTGAACTCGTCGAAGTTGAACTTCGCGATCTTTTGAAGCTCTATAAATTTCCTGGAGACGAAATTCCTATCGTTCGAGGTTCTGCATTAAAAGCACTCGAAGGCGATAAGAGTGATCTTGGAGCTCCTGCGATTCAAAAGCTTCTCGCAACTTTGGATTCATATATTCCCGATCCAGTTCGGGCGATTGATAAAACTTTGCTCATGCCTATTGAAGATGTGTTTTCAATCTCTGGCCGGGGAACTGTGGTTACTGGTCGTATCGAAAGAGGAAAGGTTAAAGTTGGAGACGAAGTTGAAATCGTCGGTATCAGACCTACTTCAACCACTGTTATCACCGGTGTCGAAATGTTTAGAAAACTTCTTGATGAAGGTTTCGCTGGTGACAACGTCGGTCTTCTTCTCCGAGGTACTAAGAGAGAAGAAGTTGAACGCGGTCAGGTTATCTGCCAAAAAGGCAGCATTAAGCCCCACACCAAGTTCAAGGCTGAAGTATATGTTTTGACCAAGGAAGAAGGCGGACGACACACTCCATTCTTCAAGGGATATCGCCCACAATTTTATTTTAGAACAACAGATGTGACGGGAGTCGTACAACTTCCTCAAAACGTCGAGATGGTTATGCCTGGTGACAATATCACTGTTGATATTGAACTCATCACTCCTATCGCTATGGAAAAGCAACTTCGCTTCGCTATTCGAGAAGGTGGTAGAACTGTCGGCGCCGGCGTCGTCACTGAAATTAACGAATAGTAGGTTGATGTCGTGCAAGGCGAGAAGATCAGAATTAAATTAAAGGCTTATGAGTCCAATCTCTTGGATAGTGCTATCCAGGAGATTGTGGCCACGGCAAAACGAACGGGTGCGAATATCGCTGGTCCCGTTCCATTACCCACACGAAAGTCTCGCTTTTGCGTGCTTCGTTCTCCTCACACAGATAAAAAATCTCGTGAGCATTTTGAGATTCGGACACACAAAAGACTTTTGGATATTTTAAGTCCCACCCAACAAACGATCGATGCTTTGATGAAGCTCGATTTGTCAGCGGGTGTGCATGTGGAAATTGAGTAGGTAGTATCATGGCAGCCATTTTAGGAAGAAAAGTCGGAATCACATCTGGATACGATGCAAACGGTGGAGAAATCCCTGTAACAGTTATTCAGGCAGGGCCTTGTAAAGTCTTGAGTGTAAGAACAAAAGACAAAGAAGGTTATGAAGCCGCTGTTGTTGGATTTGAGGAGATCGAAGGTGTGAAGCTTAAAAAGAAATCACTCCTTGGTTTTTTCAAGAAACTCGGAACTTCTTGCTATCAGGTCGTTCGCGAATTCAGAGATTTCAAACCTGAAGTTGGCGCCGAACTCAAAGTGGACCAATTTCAACCAGGCGATATTTTGAAGATCGAAGGAATTTCAAAAGGTCACGGTTGGACCAGCGTTATCAAGAAATGGAATTTCGGAACAGGTCGTGAGTCGCATGGTGGAAACTGTCAAAGAAAGATGGGTTCCTCAGGTATGCACACTTGGCCTGCTCACGTTATCAAAGGAAAAAAGATGTCCGGTCGGTGGGGATCTGAGAGAGTGACAATTCGTTCAGTTGAAGTCGTTCAATCAATTCCAGAAGACAATCTTCTTTTAGTAAAGGGACCTTTGCCTGGGGGTCGACGTGGCCTCTTGAAAATTCAAAAGTTGAGCGCTGCCAAGGCTAAGGCTGCTGCATAAGCGAGAGTAAATTATGTCAGAACTCAAAATTATAAATTTTAAAAACGAAGTGGTTGGAAAAGAGAAAGCTGACGAATCAATTTTCTCAGCAAAATTTAAACCCTACCTTCTTCATGATTATGTAGTGATGCAAAGACGAGCTTTAAGAGCTGGTACGCATTCAACTATGACTCGCGCTGAGGTTTCGGGAACAGGTAAGAAGCCTTTTCGTCAGAAGGGAACCGGCCAAGCTCGACAAGGTACACTTATTGGACCCCATCAACCTGGTGGAGGTATTGCGTTTGGTCCTAAGCCTCGAGATTACACAACTGTTCTTAATAAAAAGACGAAACTCGAGGCTGTTCGGGTAGCTCTTTCTCAGAAGAACTATGAAGGTAAACTCGCTCTCGTTGAGAACTTTGATATTCCTTCTGGCAAAAGCAAAGATGCAGCGAAGACTGTTTCAGGATTAAAAGCGAAATCAGTTTTAATTATCGGCGATGTTTCTGAAAAGACTTCTCGAAGTGTTCGAAATATCCCAACCATTAAAGCGCTTTCACCAAAAGGGCTGAATGTTTTTGATGTTCTTAATCATGATCAAGTTGTGATCACTAAGGGTGCTCTCGCTGATCTTACTCAAAAATTTAAGAAGAGGAGTGCAGCATGAGAAAGGTAATTAGACATCCTTTGTTAACAGAAAAAAGTTCTGCTCTTCAGTCAACTGTAAACCAATATTGTTTCGCTGTTGAATGCTCTTCGAACAAACTTCAAATCAAAAAAGAAGTAGAAGCTTTGAAAGCTGGAATTGAAGTTGTCAGCGTTCGCACCTGTGTTTTTAGAGGAAAAGTTAAAAAGCTTGGTCGATCTACTGGAAAAAGACCGAACTGGAAGAAGGCAATTGTTCGATTAAAAGCTGGCCAAACTTTGGAATTGTTTGAGGCAGCTGTTTAAAAGGTGATTTATGGCAATGGGATTTTATAAACCAATTACACCGGCAAGAAGATTTTATACTCGTCGGGATTTTTCAAACTTGTCGAAGGTTGAACCTCACAAACCTTTGCTTGAATCAAAATCAAGCACTGGCGGACGAAATGCTCACGGACATATTACCTCTCGATTTAGAGGCGGTGGACATAAGAAGCATTATCGCATTATCGATTTCAAGAGAGATAAAGTGGGCATCATTGGAACAGTCGCGACGATCGAATACGATCCAAATCGAACTGTGAATATTGCGCTCATTCACTACAGAGATGGCGAAAAGAGATATATTCTTGCTCCGCAAAATCTTAAAGTTGGTCAGAAGATTTCTTCTGGACCTGAAGCTGAAATTATTCCTGGTTGTGCGCTTCCTTTAGTTGCAATTCCTGTTGGTAGTTTCATTCACAATATTGAACTCAAACGTGGAAAAGGTGGAGCGCTCGCAAGAGCTGCTGGAACTTTTGCTCAACTTGTCGGTACTGACGGTGAGTATGCGATCTTAAGATTGCCCTCTGGAGAGCTTCGAAAAGTTCGACTCGAAAACTATGCGACTATTGGTCAGCTCGGAAATGCTGAACATATGAATATCAGCTGGGGTAAAGCCGGCCGAATTCGTTGGATGGGCAGAATGCCTCATAACCGAGGTACTTCGATGAACCCCATCGACCATCCTCATGGTGGTGGTCAAGGTAAGACAAAGGGTGGACGGCATCCTGTTACTCCTTGGGGCAAACCGACAAAAGGCTATCGAACTCGAAATAATAAGCGAACAGATGGCATGAGAATTCAACGTCGCAATTCTAAGGTAGGTGGATAGTATGGCTCGTTCTCTGAAGAAAGGTCCTTTTATTGATTTTCATCTTCTTGATAAGGTGATGGCACAAAAAGAATCTTCAAATAAAAAAATGATTAAAACTTGGTCGCGAAGATCAACTGTAATTCCTGAGATGGTTGGTTTTACGATCGCTGTTCACAATGGAAAAACATTTATTCCAGTTTTCGTAACTGAAAACATGGTTGGTCATAAATTGGGAGAATTTTCGCCCACAAGAACCTTTAAGATGCACTCTGGTGACAGAAAAGGTCTTAAGACTGCGCCTGGGGCGTAAGGAGTTGATGGATGCAAGCTAAAGCTAAACTTAGATATGCGCGTATATCTTCAAAAAAGATGCAACCTATCGCTCGTGTAATTCGAGGACTGCCATTGCAACAAGCAATTGCAACTCTGCAATTTATGCCTAAAAAGGGTGCGATTTTTATTCGAAAAACTTTGGAATCAGCTCGTGCCAATGCTCACGAGAAGCAAATTGACGTCGATACTTTAAAAGTAAAATCGATTCAGATCGATAAAGGTCCAATGTTCTATCGAATTATGACCCGACAAAGAGGTATGGCGCACAGAATTAAAAAGCGAATGGTCCATATTTCAGTGGTTTTGGAAGATTAGGAGTAGTTAATGGGACAGAAAATTCATCCAGGTGGATTGAGAATTAAGGTCATCCGAGGTTGGGATTCAGTTTGGTATTCTGACAAGAAGTACGGAGCTCTTTTAAAAGAAGATCTGACAATCAGAAAATTCATTGATGACAAATTATCACACGCTGGAATCGCGCGAGTTGTGATTGAGCGTTCTTCGTCAAAATGTCGAGTAAGCATTCATACATCACGACCTGGTGTGATCATTGGCAAAAAAGGTGCTGGTATCGATATTTTGAAGGGACAACTTCAAAAATTGACCACCACTGAATTGCTTTTGAACATTAAAGAAGTTCGAAAAGCTGAATTGGATTCAAAATTGGTTGCTGAGAATATTGCAAGTCAATTGGAACGCCGAGTTGCTTTTAGACGAGCCATGAAGAAAGCCATTCAGTCCGTAATGAAGTTCGGTGCTGAAGGTTGTAAGATTCAATTGGGCGGTCGCTTGGCCGGAGCTGAAATGGCCCGTGTTGAGAAATATCGAGAGGGCCGCGTACCTCTTCATACTTTAAGAGCCGATATTGATTATGGAACGGCTACTGCGAACACAACCTATGGTTGTATCGGAGTGAAAGTTTGGATTTTTAAAGGCGAGATTTTAGAAAAGAACAGACCTCAAGAAGAGGCAGTAGCAGTAGCTTCGTAAGCTCACTGATTTGGAGATTTTAAGATATGTTACAGCCGGCAAGACAGAAGTGGAGAAAACAGTCGAAAGGAAAGAATCGAGGTAAGGCAACTCGAGGACAGTTTCTTTCTTTCGGAGATTTTGGCCTTCAGGCGACTGATAGAGGACGACTTACAGCCCGACAAATTGAAGCTGGACGTATCGCTATAAGCCGACATATGAAGCGAGGCGGAAAGTTGTGGATCAGAGTATTTCCTGATAAGCCCGTTACGAAAAAGCCCCTTGAAGTTCGTATGGGGAGTGGAAAAGGATCTCCGGAGCTTTGGGTAGCGGTTATTAAACCCGGTAGAATTGTTTACGAAATTGAAGGCATTCAAGAATCAATTGCGAAAGAAGCACTCTTATTAGCGTGCTCAAAATTGCCACTTCCATGCCGTTTTGTAAGCCGGAAGATGGCTTAATAAAGGTGCGATATGAAAGATGAAGTTAAATATTTAGATATGAGTGAGTCCGATTTAAACAGCCGTTTAGTTGCGGTTGCTGATGAGCTTTTTTCGGCGAAGCAAAAACTTCGTGTAGGTCAGTTCAAAAAAACATCAGACTTTCCTCGATTGAGAAAGGAAATCGCTCGTATTAAGACCATTTTGCGCGCGAGAGAGCTTGCAAAATTGACTGAAAGGAAATCGGCATAATGAGTGCTGTTGCTGCAACCAAAACAAAATCCTCAAGACGTATAGTTCAAGGCAAGGTCATATCTAATAAGATGCAAAAGACCATTGTGGTTGAAATTACATCGATGATCAAACATCCCAAATATGGGAAGTACTATAAAAAGTACGCAAAACTTAAAGCGCATGATGAAAAAAATGAGTGCAAAGTTGGCGACGTAATCGAAATTATTGAGTCCTCGCCTATATCTAAAGAGAAGCGTTTTAGGGTTCAAAAAATTATTGAGCGTGCAAAAACGGCGGGTGTTGAGACCATCGAGGATCAAGTTTAAAAGAGAAGGTTTTATTTTATGATTCGAGAACAAACAAAATTATCTGTAGCTGACAATACTGGAGCCAAACTTGTGGAGTGCATCCGTGTTCTTGGCGGAAGCAAGCGACGATCTGCAAGTGTGGGTGATGTCATTGTTGTTGCCGTTAAAGATGCTATTCCTCTTGGAAAAGTTAAAAAAGGTGAAGTGAAGAAAGCTGTAGTGGTGAGAGTCGTTAAAGAATACAGCCGAAACGACGGAACCTGTATTCGATTTGATGATAACGCCGCTGTGTTGATTGGTAACGATCTTGAACCAATCGGAACTCGTATCTTTGGACCAGTAGCCAGGGAATTACGAGGAAAAAAGTTTATCAAGATTATTTCATTAGCTCCCGAGGTACTTTGATATGGCACGAATTAAATCAGGTGATTTCGTTCAAGTGATTTCCGGAAAAGACAAAGGCAAGACCGGAAAAGTTTTGAAGGTCTTTCCTGCTGAACAGTCTGTGATTGTTGAAAAAATTGGCTTGGTTAAAAGGCACCAAAAAGCAAAGCAAAGTGGTGCACCTGCAGGTATTGTTGAAAAGCCTTCAAAGTTGAATTGGTCGAAGGTAATGCCTTTAGATTCTAAGACCAAAAAACCGAGTCGAATAAAAATGATTGTTAAGGGTGATAAGAAAGTTCGTGCGTACGTAAAATCGGGCGAGTTGCTCGATGCCGCGAGTGCATAAGGATATTTTTATGGCAGAAGAAAAAGCAAAAAAGAAAAGTACAGGCAAAGCTAAAGAGGGTGATCAAGGTCCCGTTGATGCTGTCCCACCTCGTCTTGCTACACTTTATAAAGCGGAAGTTGTTGGAAAGCTTCAGTCGGAGTTTAAGTTCAAGAATGCGATGCAGGTTCCACGACTTCAGAAAATTGTTGTGAACGCTGGTTTGGGTAAAGCGACTCAGAATATCAAAATTATTGAGCAAGCGACCAAAGACATCACGGCTCTTACTGGTCAGAAACCCGTTCAGTGCAAATCAAAGAAAGCGATTTCAAACTTTAAATTAAGAGCCGGTCTACCTATCGGAGTTATGGTTACTCTTCGTGGACGACGCATGTACGAATTCTTAGATCGTTTGTTGAGTCTCGCACTTCCTCGTATCAAGGACTTCCGTGGAATTTCTGATAAGGGATTCGATAGCGCCGGTAACTACACCTTGGGTCTTAAGGACCAATTGGTATTTCCTGAGGTAAGTTACGATAATGCCGAATCAACATTCGGGATGAATATTACTTTTGTATCGACAGCTAAAAACGAAAAAGAAGGCAGAGCACTACTTGCTCACTTTGGATTTCCGTTTAGAAAGCGACCTCAACCTGGTCAGAAAGCAGCGGCATAATTTATGGCTAAGCTTAGCTCAGTAAATAAATACAAACGAAATTTGAAAATGATCGCTCAATACAAAGAGCGATATGCAAAAATTAAAGAAATTCTTCAGAGCACAACTGCTTCTTACGAAGAAAAAGAAGCTGCACGAAGAAAGCTAGCGAGGATTCCAAAGACTGCGTTGCCTGTCCGGTTACATCGACGATGTGAACTCACCGGAAGAACCAGAGGAGTTTACAAGAAGTTTAATTTGGTGCGGCACAAGTTTAGAGAACTTGCTCACAAAGGATTCCTTCCTGGAGTCTCAAAGGCAAGTTGGTAAGAAAAAGGTGATTTATGATTACAGATAGTATTGGAGATTGTTTTTCTCGACTTCGAAATGGAGCAAAAGCTCGCCGAGAAACAGTAAATATACCCTTCTCTAAATTGAATGAGCGTATTTTAGCTCTTCTTAAGCAAGAAGGTTTTATTACAGAAATCGGAACTGAAGATGTGGGTAAGAGCAAAAGAAAATATCTTGTTGCTCACTTAAAGTTTCATAGCGGAAACACAGCCGTCCTTGAGCACATCGTTCGACGAAGTAAGCCCGGTCAAAGAATTTATTCAAAGGTTCCTAATGGAAAAGGCGTTCGACAAGGTTTGGGATTCCAAATTTTATCAACTCCTAAGGGGCTGATGACAGATCGACAAGCCATCGAAGCTAAAGTGGGTGGCGAAGTGATCGGCGAAGTTTGGTAATTGGTAAAGTAGAAGGATTTGATCCATGTCTAAATTAGGAAAAATTCCAATTAATCTTCCGAAGAACGTTAAGTTCTCAGTGAGCAACGGTATGCTGTTGGCTGAAGGGCCAAAGGGCAAAATCACCCGTCCTCTGCCTGAGGGAATTACGGTTGTCGTTGAAGGCGATAAACTTAAAGTAAATCGCGCAAATGATACCAAGCAAACCAAAGCTTATCATGGCTTAGCACGATCTGTTCTTGCAGCGATGATCAAAGGTGTTGCTGAAGGTTTCACCAGAACTCTCGTAGCGGTTGGGGTGGGGTACAGAATGTCTGTTGCTGGTAACAAGGTAAATATTTCTGCCGGCTTTTCTCATCCTGTTGTTTTTGAATTGCCTCAAGGAGTGACGGGTAAGGTCGAAGAACAAACAAAGCTTCACTTAACCGGGGTTGATAAAGAACTTCTTGGTCTTACTTCAGATAGAATTCGTTCTATTAAGCCTCCCGAGCCTTACAAAGGTAAAGGGTTGAGATATGACGGCGAAGTGATTCAGCTTAAAGAAGGTAAATCCGGAGCTGGAGCAAAGGCATAATTTTAAGGAAAATAATATATGGCACTTAGCAAAAAAGAAAAAGGACGCGTTGGACGAAAGAGTCGCATTCGAAAGAAAGTTTTCGGAATGGGTGATCGACCTCGTTTATCGATTTTTAGATCGTCGTCTTATATTTATGCTCAGATTATTGATGACGTAACAAGCAAGACGCTTGTTTCAGCATCTTCATCTGAAAAAGAAATTAAAGGTAAGCTTAAGAGCACATCTAATATTGCTGCCGCTCAAGAAGTTGGTAAGCAAATTGCTAGTCGTGCAAAGCAAAATAAGATTTCCCAAGTGATCTTTGATCGGAATGGTTTTGTATACCACGGTCGAGTTAAAGCCTTAGCGGACAGTGCACGCGAAGCTGGACTTAAATTTTAAGAAAGAAGTGATAGATGGGCGTTTCAAGAGATATAGTCGCAACATTGGATCTTAAAGAGAGAATTATCAACGTAGCTCGTGTGGCTAAAGTAGTCCGAGGAGGGCGAAGATTTAGTTTTAGTGCACTGGTGGCAGTGGGTGATGAAAATGGTTTTGTAGGAATTGGTTTAGGTAAGGCTAACGAAGTTCCTGAGGCCATTGCAAAAGCGACTGAGCAAGCTAAGAAAAATTTAATTCAAGTTCCGTTGCAACAAGCAACAATTCCTCATGAAGTTTTTGGAAAATACGGATCAGCCAAAGTTATTTTAAGAACTGCAAGTGCTGGAACAGGCGTTATCGCTGGTGGTGCTGCACGAGTTGTTTTGGAATTGGCGGGAGTAAAGGACGTTCTATCAAAGAGTGTAGGAACAACAAATCCTCACAATCTTTCAAGAGCGACTTTGAATGCGTTAACTCTTTTAAGAAATCCTGAACAACGTAAGTTAATTCTTCAGGGAGCTTAACCGAAAGGTAATTAGGTATGGCAAAATCACTCTTAATCAAACAAACAAAAAGTACTGCGCAAGTTCCGCAATCTCACAAGCTTACTTTAAAAGCTATGGGGTTAAGAGGGATCGGTTCGGCAATTTATCGTTCGGATACGCGAGCTTTACGAGGAATGTGCAATCAAGTTCAACATTTGATTAATGTCGAACAAGTAGATCGCGCGCCTCAATCACGCCCTAAATCCAAGACAAATACTTTAAAGGGTTTTAAGCTTAACTAGGAGATTCGTTATGTCGATTTTGGCAAAATTAAAACCACAAGCTGGATCCAAGAAAAAAATGAAACGACTTGGACGTGGAGATGCTTCGGGACACGGAGGTACTTCAACCAGAGGTCACAAGGGACAACTCGCAAGAACCTCTCCTGATGTGAGCCGAGGATTTGAAGGCGGTCAGATGCCTATTCATCGTCGATCTCCAAAGTGGGGTTTTACCAGCCGTAATAAAGTTATTTTTAATGTGATTAATCTTGATACTCTTTCTGAGAAATTTTCTGATGGTGAAGAAGTCACTCCAGAAACTTGTTCTCAAAAAGGAATCGCGAAGCTTTCAAATAGCCCTCTAAAAATTTTGGGCAGAGGAAAGCTTACAAAAAGTTTGAAAATTTCTGCTCACTCAGCCTCCGAAACTGCAAAAAAAGCAATCGAAGCTGCAAAAGGCAGTCTCAAGCTTATCAAGAAAGCTTCGTAATAATTTTAGGGGGCATTTTGCCCCGAGGGGGTCCTCTTGCAAGGTAACTTAGTTAGTTCAGCGAAGGCTCCAGAGCTCATTCGAAAGCTTTGGATTACTTTAGGGTTAGTAGCGGTCTATCGAATGGGTGTTTTTGTTCCAACTCCTGGAGTAAATGCAAAAGCACTCTCGGATTTTTTGAGCGAAGGCGCAAATATTTTTGGTTTATTTAACGCATTTTCGGGAGGAGCTTTAGAAAACTTCTCGGTTTTTGCTTTGGGGATCATGCCTTATATCAGCAGCTCTATCATTTTTAGCTTGCTGACTGTTGTTAGCGAGCGTCTCTCGGCTCTTCAAAAAGAAGGGGAGCTAGGTCGAAAGAAGATCAATCAATATACACGATATGGAACGATTGTTCTTTCTATTATCCAAGGATATGGAATTGCTTCATGGCTTCAAAGTAATCCTGGAGGGGTTCAAATTGTAGAAAATCCGGGATGGAGTTTTAAGATTTTAACCGTTTTCACTCTTACTGCAGGAACCTGCTTTATCATGTGGTTGGGTGAACAGATCTCTCAAAGAGGAATCGGTAACGGAAGTTCTCTTATTATCTTCTCAAGTATCGTCTCTCGTTTTCCCCACTTCGTTGGTACGACCTACGAAAAAATTCAAACCGGCGAAATGACTGGAGGATCGGCCTTCTTTCTTATTTGCCTTGCAGTTCTTGCAATCGGTTTCATTATATTTTTTGAAAGAGCTCAAAGACGCATTCCTATCCATCATGCAAAAAGAGTTGTGGGTAGAAAAATGTATGGTGCTTCGATGCAGTTTCTTCCGCTCAAAATTAATATGGCGGGAGTTATTCCGCCTATTTTTGCATCTTCAATTTTACTGTTCCCCGGAACAATTGCTCAATTTGCAAAGTCTCGATTTCCTCAAATCGCTGACTTCGCAGTTTGGTTTACGCCCGGAACCTGGTCATACGAAACCTTGTTCGTAATCGGGATTGTTTTCTTCTGTTATTTTTATACCGCTATTCAATTTAATCCTGATGATGTAGCGGAGAATGTTAAAAAATCGGGCGGATTCGTCCCCGGAATTAGACCTGGTAAGACTACGGCGGAATATATCGATCGCGTTCTTACTCGTTTAACAACTGCTGGAGCGGTTTATATTTCAATTGTGTGTGTAGCACCGCTTTTCCTACTGAAAAGTTATAATGTTTTTCTAGGTGGTACATCACTATTAATCGTTGTTGGAGTCGCACTTAATTTTATCGAGCAAGTTCAATCATATTTAATGGCTCAACAATATCAGGGATTTCTGGGAGGAGCCGATGCAAGAGCTCGAAGATTTAAGAACCGGGTTGGAAACTGAGATGAGTATTCGTTGTATCTTTTTGGGTGCTCCTGGTTCCGGCAAAGGAACACAAGCCAAAAAGTTGCAACAAGATCTTAAGATTCCACATATCTCTACAGGAGATATGTTGAGACAGGAAATCGACGCAAAATCAGAGCTGGGCAATCGCGTAAAAGAAATTCTTTCGGCTGGAAAACTAGTAGACGATGCTTTGATGATTGAAGTCATCAAGAATAGATTTTCACGAGACGACGTCAAAGATGGTTTTATGCTCGATGGATATCCTCGAACTGAAAATCAAGCGGTTGCACTTGAAAAAATTCTTAAAGAGTCAGGTTTGGAGTCAACGACCTCTGTTTATATTCACCTAGATAATTCAGAACTGACACGAAGGCTTCTTGGAAGACTTTCGTGTTCAAAATGCGGGACGACGTTCCATCGGGAACTAAACCCTCCAAAGAAAGATGGAATCTGTGACGTTTGCGGAACAGCTCTTGTTCAGCGAAAAGACGATACGAAAGAGACTGTATTAAAACGTATTGAGGTCTTTGAAAAAGAAACCTCTGTGCTCTTAGATTTTTATAAAAAACGAGGGCAGCTTATAGAAATAAACGGCAATCAAAAGGTCGAGAAGATTACAGCCGATATCCGTAAAGCGCTCGAGGTTTAATCGGATGATTATTATCCGCAACGAGGATGAAATTCACAAGCTTGCCGAAGCGGGCAAGATTGTGAAACTCAGTCTTGATGCGGTTCAGGAAGCTATTAAGCCAGGCGTAACCACCTGGCAGCTTAACGAAATTGCCGAGAAAGCAACTTTAAAGTTAGGTGGAAAACCTGCTTTCAAGGGATATCGAGGATTTCCGGCTTGTTTATGTACATCGGTAAATGACGAAGTGGTTCATGGAATTCCACGAAAAGATCGAGTTTTAAAAGAAGGCGATATTATCGGTATTGATTACGGAGCAAGCTGGCAGGGATACTTCGCCGATAGCGCAAGAACTGTACCGGTAGGCTTTGCTCCAACAGGTAAGTTAGCTGATTTGATATCGGCTACTGAGCAATCTCTAAAGGCCGCCATCAGTGTAGTTAAAGATGGCGTTTTTGTTCAGGATATTGGCCGTGCGATCGAAGGGGTTATTAATCCTAAAGGTTTTGGAATTGTTCAAGATTACGTAGGGCATGGAATTGGCACCAAGCCTCACGAAGATCCCCCAATTCCTCATTATTTAACAAAGGATAGAGGCGCCCGCTTAAGAGCCGGAATGGTCATTTGTATTGAGCCAATGATCAATATGGGAACCCACGAAGTTTATCTCAAAGATGACGAGTGGACCGTGGCTACTTCGGACGGGGCTTTATCGGCTCATTTTGAGCATACATTGGCAGTTACCACCGACGGCAGCAGGATTTTGACTGCCTGAAGTAGGGGTCAAGAAAAGTACATGATTCACGTTTGACAAGACGTGATTCGCCTCCTAATTCTGTCAAGTAATTGTTTAACCATACATTCCTCTTTTTGGGGCAAATGGCGGAGTTCATTTATGAAGGTCTTGTGTTCAGTAAAAAAACGTTGTGAAAAATGCAAAATTGTTAAGCGCCACGGAGTTCTCAGAATTATCTGTGAAACTAAACGGCATAAGCAGAGACAAAAGTAACAGGAGTTGTTGAGACTTTATGGCACGTATTTCAGGTGTAGATTTACCTAATAATAAAAGAATTGAATATGCTCTCACTTATATCTTCGGCATTGGCCTGAAGACTTCACGAAAAATTCTCGCGGAATTAAAAATTGATCCTGCGACAAAAGCAAAAGATTTGCTCGATGCAGATGTAAATCGAATTCGTGAAACCATTGAAAGAGATTTAAAGGTAGAAGGAGACTTGCGAAGACAAGTCAGCCTCAATATCAAACGTCTTATGGACCTCGGAACTTATCGTGGTCTTCGTCATCGAAAAGGTTTACCAGTTCGTGGTCAGAGAACTCATACGAACGCTCGAACTCGAAAGGGTCCTCGTCGTTCAGCTGTCGCGTTGATTAAGAAAGTTGTTTAATTTTTGATTTGAAAGAAAGAGAGCATCTCATGGCAGAAAAAACTGCAACAGAAGAAGCAAAACCAGAAACGCCTAAAGTTAAAAAACGAAAAGATAAGAAGAGCGTTCCCGTTGGTGTTGCGCATGTTGAAGCGAGCTTCAATAACACCATCATCACTTTCACTGATCCTGCGGGTAATGCAGTGTCATGGGGATCAGCTGGTGCTTCAGGTTTTAAAGGTTCAAGAAAGAGCACTCCTTTTGCAGCTCAAGTTGCTGCTGAAGGTGCTGCACGCAAAGCAATGGATAGCGGAATGAAAACCGTGAACATCATTGTAAGAGGTCCTGGCACAGGAAGAGAATCCGCTGTTAGAGCAATTGCTCAAGCCGGAATTCGAGTAACATCAATTAAAGATATTACTCCCATTCCTCACAATGGTTGCCGACCTACTAAAAAGCGAAGAGTTTAAAGAAACGTTCAAAGAATAGTCTGAGGAGAATAGGAATATGCCCTTAACGGAAGTTGTTTATCGAAACTGGCGAGATCTCATTAAACCAAAACGAGTTGATATTGATCCAACGACTCTAGCTGAGACATATGGAAAATTTGTCGCGAAACCTCTTGAGCGTGGTTTTGGTATCACCATCGGAAATGCTCTGAGAAGAATTTTACTTTCTTCTATTCAAGGTGCAGCTGTTACCGGTTTAAAAATTGAAGGCATTCTTCATGAGTTCTCTCCTGTTCGAGGAGCAATTGAAGATGTTGGAGACATTGCTCTTAATCTCAAAGGTCTTCGATTAAAAATGGATACTGCCGAAACAAAGATACTTCGTTTGAAAGCCAGTGGAGCTGGCCCTGTTTTAGCTTCACAAATTGATACTGGTGGATCTGTTCAAATTTTGAATCCTGATCACAAAATTTGTACTCTTGGTGATCGTGCTGAAATTGATATGCAAATTCGTGTTCAATTAGGCCGTGGATATGTTTCTGCGGAAACTTATGATCAGGCAGGAAAAGAAGTTGGATTTATTCCAGTTGATGCTTTTTTCTCTCCCGTTAAGCGAGTTACTTATTTTGTAACCAATGCACGGGTTGGTCAAAGAACTGACTACGATAGACTTACTCTTGAGGTTGTGACTGATGGAAGCTGTCGTCCTCAAGATGCTTTGGCTTATTCAGCAAAAATTCTTAAAGATCAAATTTCTATCTTCATTAACTTTAATGAAGCTGATGAGCCTGAAGTCGTTGAAGAACGAAATGAAGGTTCACCTCGGTTCAATGAGAACCTCAACCGACGTGTTGATGAACTTGAACTCAGCGTTAGAAGTGCAAACTGCTTAGCGAATGCAAATATTCGTTATATCGGCGAGCTTGTACAAAAAACAGAAGCTGAAATTCTCAGAACCAAAAACTTTGGTCGTAAGTCTTTAAATGAAATTAAAGAAATCTTGGCTGAAATGGGACTTTCTTTAGGTATGAAACTCGATGGTTGGGTACACCCCGATCAAATCGCTGCGCTAGCTCAGCCTAAAGAAGAAGAAGAACATAAAGATTTCCAAACTTCTGCCAGTGATTTTGATACTGGAACTGATGAGCCTGAAGGCGCTTAAGAAAGAGACGGTGTTTTATGCGTCATCAAAAACCTTATCGAAAACTAAGTCGTCAACGAAGCCACTACCGAGCTTTAATGCGAAATATGACGTTTTCTTTGCTTCAACATGAACGAATCAATACGACTTTAGCTAAAGCTAAAGAAGTTCGACCTTTTGTTGATAAAATTATCACTTTGGCAAAAGCGGGTGGTTTGCATGCTCGCAGACAGGCTTTTGCTTTGATGGGTAATAAAGTTGGAACTGCGCAAGGTGAGACATTCGATCTTATCGGCAAAGTTTTTCAAGACGCTTCTAAGAAGTTCAAATCGCAAGGCGGTTATACTCGAATTATCCGATTAGGCCGACGTCCTGGTGACGCCGCTCCAATGGCCATTCTTGAATTGGTCGGAGCTGCGCCTAAATTGGTTAAGCCCAAGAAAGGTGAAACCACTGAAGCTTCTGAAGCCGCTCCAGCTGCTGAAAAAAAGCCAGCTCCTAAAAAAGCCAAGGCTAAGGCAGAGAAAAAAGCTGCTGCTGGTTGATACTTTGCTCAGTCGAGCTCAGAATAGAGTTTGATGAGTCATTTTTTAGTTAAGATAGGCCGCGTGATTTTCGCGGCCTATTTTTTTGTTGGGCTTCAATCTCTTCACGCTGGGCAAAGAAAAGATATAGAAGGTCCTGCCCCTAACTTTAAACTCTCTGATCGAAGCGGAAAGATCTGGTCACTTTCGGACTTTAAAGGAAATGTTGTTTTTCTTAATTTTTGGGCGACCTGGTGTCCTCCCTGTGTTCGAGAACTGCCTGCAATGGAGGAGATGAATCAAAGGATGAAGGCCAAAAATTTCTCGATGATCGCGATTAGTGTTGATAAATCCTGGAGAGAAATTGATGAGTTTTTTGCAAAAACCGGCTTAAAACCTAGTTTTCTTGTTCTTCTCGATAATAATCAGACTATGCCACTTGAGTATGGAACGGAAAAGTTTCCTGAAACCTATGCTATTTCTACGAACGGCGATTTTTTAAAGAAGTTTATAGGTGGGTTTGAGTGGATTGATCCTAAAATTTTGCGCAATTGGAATAGTTTTTTCAAAAAAACCCAGTAAAATCAGCGATTTCTCTCGTCAAATAAGCAGTAAGATGATAATTCATCTGAGTAACGGTTTTTGAGTATTTGGGAAGATGGGAAAAGGAAGTTCAAAGAAACATCCGCCCGCCCCGCCAGGAGGGGGACAATTGAATACATCTATGAAGTCGGCTGTCGCAGAAAACCGGCCGAATCAGATAGTCATCTGTAAGCAGACTGGCTGCCATGATATTTCTACAACCCAAGGGTTTTGTAGATTACATTTTTTGGCGAGCTGGAAGAAATTAAAAACAAAAGAAGCGAAGAAAAAAGGCATCGAATTAGCCGCTTATCTTGAGGAGCTGGGCAAACGATTCCCTGAGGAGTTCCTTCAAAAACTTCGAGTTGAAATCGAAGAAATGGCAGAGAAGGAAGCCCTCGGTGAAGCGGATGACAGCATGGATCGTTCAGGCGGAGGCTTCGACCAAATGGAGGATGATGAGGATATCGAAACTATCATCCACGGCCTTAAAGTCGAAGATTTCTAAGCTAAGTACGGCTTTTAAGCGTTTTCTTTAGTTTTTTACTGAATCTGCTACTGATAGGTGCGTTATGACACCGGAATCAGAGGGCGTTCGCGTCCATTCTTATTTAGCTAAGCTAGGCCTTGCTTCAAGACGTTCTATAGAAGTTTGGATCAAAGAAGGACGTGTTCGAGTAAACGGCAAGATTGCAAAGCTCGGTCAGAAAATTAATCCAGGCTCTGATGAAATAGCCGTAAATGGAAAAAAAGTTTTCAGCTCAAATCCAGATACCAAAAAGCGAGCTCTTGTTCTCAATAAGCCTCGTGGCTTTGTAACCACTGTTAAGGATCCTGAGGGACGGCCTACAATCATGGATCTAATTCCTTCTGAACATCGGCTTTTTCCGGTTGGTCGTTTAGATTTGCAATCGGAAGGTTTAGTTCTGCTCACCAATGATGGCGAGCTAGCCAATCGAATCATGCATCCTCGATACGAAATTCCAAAAGTTTATGAAGTAAAAATTCGAGGAAATCTCGATCAGAAAAAACTCGATCACTTAAAGGCTGGCGTAAATACCGCAGAAGGAAAATTTAAAGGCGCAGAGATTTTAAGTATGCGTGATGTTACGCAAGAAGGTGTGAAAAAGTTTCAAGTGACTCTCAAAGTATTTGAGGGAAAAAATCGTCACGTGCGAAAAATGTTTGATGCTGTAAAATGTCGTGTGATTCGATTAAAGCGCGTTGCCATTGGACCTATTGGAATCAAAGGAATTCCTAAAGCAGGTTTTAGAATTCTCTCGACAGGAGAAATTCAAAAGCTTCGTCGTGCGGTCGGACTATGAGTGAGAATTTGCCTTGGCAAGCTCTGGCCGTCATCTGTGATGGTCAATCTATTATCGATACACCAAAACTAGAATTAAAAAGCGAAGCTGAAGCGCATCAGTTTGCACTTACCTATGGTTATGATCTACATGAGCCCACCCATACAGAACAAGTCTGGAAAATATTTGAAGAGGCTAAAGTTTTTCTAGAAGATTCGCTTCGTCATAAGCTTCCAGATCATCTGAATAAAAGAGAGAGTTTTAAAGACTTTAAAGAAGTATTGCTGATTGCTTCCGGCGTAGCTCGCTTGGAAGATGCAAAAGCTAAGGGGCATATTTGTGCCTTACTTCGAGTGATGCATGCTGTTGCTCATCTTCGAAATGATCTAAGGCTGAAATATATTGTTAAAATTCGAAAGCAAACAATTGGTCGACTTGAGGCCCATGTTCAAAAAACTAGTGAAAATGGAAAAGAAGAAATTTTCTTAGGCTTTGAGCGCGATAAGATTCGTTTGCTTAAGTTTGAAACAAAGACCGGTAAAAATCGTGAGAGCGTAATTCTAAAACTTTTACAAAGAGCAGAAAGTGTTGCTCAAGAAATCTACGATCATGTTGGAGTTCGTTTTGTTACCAAGACAAAGGTAGAAGCATTACTCGTAGTTAAATATTTGCTTGATCACCATTTGATTTCAGTTGCGAACGTGATGACAGCGCGCTGTCGCAATAATCTAGTTTCCCTCGCGGATTTTAAACGTGAATTTGAGAAGCTCGGATCAACTCCACTGACTGAGGAGATGATTCAAACAATTGAAAAGAAGATGAATTTTCCAGATGGACCCAAAGGCGCTGATAATCCATTTTCATCGAATAAATATCGTTCGCTTCAATTTACAAGTCGACCCCTGATACGAATTCCTGTGCTAAAAAAGGGCGGTCTTCGGGCGGAGATATCGTTTTTCTTTCCCCTAGAGGTGCAAGTGCTTGATGAGACTTCATATTTTGCATCTCAGGAGGGCGCAGCAAGCCATGATCAGTATAAAGAAAAACAACTGGAAGCCGCTCGCAAAAGAGTGCTAAGAGGCGTGCCTGTATGAGACTTAAAGTCGGATTTGTAAGCCTCGGATGTCCTAAAAATCTAGTTGATACCGAGCGTATGATTGATTTGCTCGCCAAAGAGGGCGCCTCGATAACCGGCGATCAAAAGCAAGCTGATATCGTTGTAATCAACACCTGTGGATTTTTAGAACCTGCCAAACAGGAGTCGATGGGCACCATTGGAGAATTCGTCGCTCTTAAGAAAAAGAAAAAGCTTAAAGGTGTCGTCGTTACTGGATGCATGACTGAGCGTTATCTAGGTTTGATGAAAGATGCGTATCCAGATGTCGATTGTTTTCTTCAGACTAAAGAATTTTCTCGTATTACTGAAGTTGTAAATGCGATTTCGAATGGCGATCAAGAGATGCTCAATTCACGCCTCTTGCTTCAAGGTGAAACCGAGCAGTTATCGGGACACAGTGAACTTGAAGATTATGTTACGAGAGCACCAGGTAAAAGATCCTATGCTTATGTCAAAATCGCCGAAGGATGTAATCGTGTATGCAGTTTTTGTATTATTCCAAAACTAAGAGGCAAACTGCACTCCAGGACTATTGATGGAGTTGTAGACGAAGTTAAGCAACTTGTTGCCCATGGAACAAAAGAAATTATTTTTATCGCGCAAGATTTGACGAGTTACGGGCGCGATCGCTCTGACGGAACAAATCTTTTAAAGCTGCTTGAACAGGTCGAAGAAATCGCCGATTTAAAATGGTTTCGGCTAATGTATAACTATCCAAGATTTTTTACCAAAGACTTGATTTCGTTTTTGGCTCGATCAAAAAAGTTTGCCCGCTATTTGGATATCCCTTTTCAGCACATTAGTGATTCGATTTTGAAGTCGATGAAGCGCCCGGAGAGTTCGGATGAAATTAAAAATTTGATTCATGATTTACGTGCTGAAATAGAGGGCCTTTCTCTTCGCACGACGCTGATGGTGGGATTTCCGGGTGAGACGGATGACGATTTTGAACAAATGATGAGCTTTATAGAAATGGCTAAGTTTGAACATTTAGGGGCTTTCACTTACTGGAGAGAGCAAGGCACGCCTTCTCATGATTTGCCTAATCAAGTGTCCGATGCCGTTAAAGCTAAGCGCTATGATCGGCTGATGAAGTCTCAAAAAAAGATTCAAAAGGCACTGCTTAAGGCACGATTCGGGGAAACTTTAGAAGTGATGATCGATGGCTTTGCTGAGAAGACCAAAGCAGGAATAGTTTATCGTGGCCGGCATTCAGGACAAGCTCCTGAGATTGATGGAATGACTTATGTGTTGGCTGAGGCTCCTCTTGAAATAGGTGAAATCTATTCTGTTGAGGTAAATAAGATTTTAGGTGACTACGATCTTTTGGGAACTTCGGTGCGAGCAATTTCTTGTGATCACAAAAAAGCCTCTTAATTATTTTTTTTAATGCCATTTTCAAATCCTCTTGGTGTCGATCAAGAGACTGAAATGATAGTTAGGGAATTTAGACTTGGTTTTAGAACGAATGCAAAAGTCGGGTTGTAATGAGAACTTTAAGAAAATAGGAAGACGAAGTGATAGTGAAAAATAATCTTAAATTGCTTTTGCAAATATTTATGTTTGTCCTCAGTGGATACGGTGTTCCAGTTTTTGCTGAAGAGAATAATCAGCAACCGCAATCTAGTGATCAATTTCAGAAAGATATTAGCCCTCCTGCTTACACTCTAGATCCTTATACCCGTGCAAAATGGCTTTCAGAATATTCAGAAAACACTCGGGATTTAGAAGGATGGGTTTTCGCTGGATTTGGTGTTTTGTCGATTGCCAGTGGAATAACATTGCATAGTTTTGCTTCGTCAAAAGACGATCGCGACGCTCGAAAGGGAATGCATATAGGTGGAGTGGTGATTGAGAGTTTGGGAGCGGGGCTTGGACTTTGGGGCACGTATCTTCTTTTATCAAACGAAACAATTACCAATGAACTTGATGCGCTTGATTCGATTACTCGAGGTAATGATTTGAGAAAGCAAAAGGGTGCGGAGCTTTTGCTTGAGAGCACGGCAAATCAAGAGAGAATGAGGAGATACATTAAAGCCACAGGGGCAATAGGTTTGGGACTTGCTTCGGGTATTTCACCGTTTTTTACGGACGCATCTGCCTCTGCAAAAGTAAGTTCGGCGATTTTGGGTGGCACTGCCCTTACCTATGGTATTTTTCGATTTTTATTTTTTACGAAGGCAGAGGACTTTTGGGAGACGTATAAGAGAGATCGAAATGAAGCTAAACGCCATCTTACCACGGAGAACTCAAACAACTGGAGTATTCAGCCTGTGCTTTGGAGTGAGAAAGGCGAGCTCGATTTTGGTTTGGCTATAGGAATGACCTTTTAGTCGATAGCGTAAGCGCACTTATGCATTTGATTAGAGGGAAATATGTAATGAATTTTCTAAACTAATCTTGATCTTTGATGGACTTAAACTACCCCTCAATTGAATGGGCGTTGCGTTATTTGTGTGTTGAAGCTTTTGCTTTTCAAGACCTTAATAAGGGGTTTTCGAGGAAGTCCGTTGGGCAAACCTCAAACCACCGACATCTCAAATTGTCATATCGAATAAAACCCGTCTATAGTTCGTAGAAGTAAGAGACGCTGAAGTAGCTCAGCTGGTACACGAAAGCGACGAAGAGGAGCTTTTGTGAGTTACGGATTATCATAACGAAGTCGCTACACTTCGTATCATGCTGAAGTAGCTCAGCTGGTAGAGCAACGCATTCGTAATGCGTAGGTCACGGGTT
>CAZRLF010000022.1:0-41447 GCA_964601045.1 uncultured Bacteriovoracaceae bacterium | reverse complement strand
CCCTCCTCAACACTCCATTCTTATATACTATCTTTTCTTCTCAAAAAACTCTTGAAGCAGAGTGACGGCATTTTGTGTCAGATTTGATTTAATTTTTGCAACCTTGGTTTGTTTGTAGGCCTTACCCTTACGACCGAACTGCGGAGATCTTGCTAAATAATGAATTCTCTCTATTCGAGCCAGTTGAGCGGCTGTCCAGCACATTCGGCAAGGCTCAAGTGTGATATAGAGATCACACCCCAATAAATATTTTGACTTTAATTTCTTCGAAGCTTTTTGAAGGCAGAGAAGTTCAGCATGAGCAAAGAAATGGCCTTTTTTTTCGGTAAGATTGTGGGCTCTGGCAATGATGACCCCGTCTTTGACAAGAACAACTCCAATTGGGACTTCATTTTTTCTAGCAGCTTTCTCCGCTTCTTTAAGTGCAGCCTCAAAGTAAACTGCATATTTCTGAGCTTGAGGCATAAAAAGGTTAATTAATTTTCGCCCAGTCAATGGGGGTTTCGTGAAGGCTATCTGCTAATACTTTATTCGCTTTTGAAAATGGTTTGGATCCGAAAAATCCGCGGTGAGCAGAAAGAGGTGAGGGATGCGCTGATTTCAAAACAAAATGCTTTTTTGTATCAATGAGACTTTGTTTGGCCTGAGCTGATGAGCCCCAGAGAATAAAAACCATAGGCTTTTCGCGCTCATTAAGAATATTAATAATTTTATCTGTAAAAACTTCCCAGCCTTTATTGCGATGAGAAAGAGGCTGTCCGGAGACGACTGTAAGGACGGTATTCAAAAGTAATACGCCCTGATCTGCCCAGCCCGTAAGTTCAGAATCTTTTCGATTCCAAGAAGTTCCAATATCAGACTCAATTTCTTTAAAAATATTCAGAAGGCTTGGGGGTTTAGGGGTTAGTTCGTTAGGAACTGCAAAGCTTAGTCCTACTGCCTGATCGGGTCCATGATAGGGATCTTGTCCAAGAATAACGACCTTAACATTATTGTAATCAACCAACTGAAGAGCTCTTAAGATTTTGTCGCTTTGAGGAAATATTTTTTTCTTTTGTGATTTTTCGATCTTTAAAAAAAGACAAAGATTCTTAAAATAATCTTCATTTGCTTCTGATGATAATTTTTCTTTCCAACCTATAGGGAGATTATCGGGAAACTTTTTGCATTCAGCTTGAGTGGCGTGCTTCAGAGCTTGCATGGGCAAACTAAATCATAAAAATTAAGCGAGATCATCTAATATAAGGCAGCCGCCTATCGATACTTCTTTGGTGCCTTGTTGTAACGCTATGAGAGCAGAAAATGGATGCAAGTTGCCAACAACCTGAGCTAAACAAATGAGAAGAGTGATGGGCCTGTAGCTCAGTTGGGAGAGCGCGTCGTTCGCAATGACGAGGTCAGCGGTTCGATCCCGCTCAGGTCCACCAAATCCCCAAGGTCAATAGTTTCGATCCCGCTCAGGTCCACCAAATCCCCAAGGTCAATAGTTTCGATCCTAATCAATTCGGCTCCGTATCTGAAGTTTACGTCTAGGCGCGATGACACGCTGGTATCAAGACACGATTCTAAATGCGTCGGACAATGACTGAAGGGGGCTTCATGAGAATAGGGGTTATATTTCTTTTGGCTTTTCTACTTTCGGGTGAAATCTTTGCTCAGCAAGATTCAAATAAAAAGGACTGGACAATTCTAGTCTATCTCAATGCTGACAATAATTTAGAAGAATTTGGTTTTGAAGATGTGCAAGAAATGGAGCAAGTTGGATCTAACTCCCATCTTAATGTTGTCGTGCAATTTGATGGGCTCACAAAACTTGGGACTCAAAGACTCTATATCGAAAGAAATTTGGATCAGCCCGAATCGGCAACAGCAATCAAATCTCCGATTATTGAAGAAATGCCTGAGCAAGATATGGGGAATACCCAAACCCTGATTGATTTTGTGACTTGGGGAATGCGCCATTATCCAGCAGAGCACTATATGCTTATCATGTGGAATCATGGATCGGGATGGAGCAAAAAATCTGACATTGCGACTATCAATAAAAGTATTTCGTACGATGATACATCGGGAAGCCACATCCGAAGCAATGAACTTTCAGATGCGCTTGATCGAGCAGTGTTTGAGTCAGGCAATAGACTTGATATCATGGCTTTTGATGCCTGTCTTATGGCGATGTTTGAAGTGGCAGACTCACTCTCAGGTATTGCGAATTATTTAGTTTCGTCTGAAGAAACAATTCCTGGCAAAGGGTATCCATACGGCGACTTTCTTAAAGTTTTTAACCAAGATAGACCAGTTACGGCGCTTCAACTGGCGCGACATCTTGTTAAAGCCTATGGCGAAAGCTATGCAGTAGGTGGTTCTCAAGCCTCAGGTAATAGCGGCGGTTATGGCGGAGAGTATGGAGATTTTTATGACGGAGGTTATTCGCAGCAGCCGGCGCAGGTCACCCTTTCGGCCATCGATTTATCTCAAATAGAATTAGTTAAAAAGCGACTGAATGTTTGGGTTGATATAATGCAATCGCAAAAAGGACTTCAAATGGTCGAGATGAAGCGAGCTGCGTCACGTTCGGTTTCGTTCGACGAAAATGATTACCGCGATCTTGGTTCGTATGTAAAAAATATTCTCAATGAAAGTGTAGAGAGTAATAAGGCAGATCAAACTGCAACTAAATCGACATCAAAATTCGAACCCTTTGGTCTTGTTGGTGCCAGTTTGATTCTACTTAAATCAATTCAGTCCGCTGTTGTTGCAATGTACAACTCAAGCAGATTTGATGATGCGACTGGAATTTCTATTTTCTTACCATATTCTTACTATGGTTGCAGTGCTTGGGCGAAGTGCAATGGACGATCTACTTCTCAACGCAAAGAAGATTATCTTGAGCTTAAATGGGCAAAGACTTCGGCGTGGGCGAAACACTTAGATTTATTGTTTCCTGATGAACCTGAAGAAGAGGAACTCCCTGTCGTCCAAATTTTACCTGTGGGAAGTGAAATCCCTGTTGTTTCAAATCCTGAAGAAAATTTTCCAGAACCACAGTAAGCTGTTTTGCTCAAAAAAAAAGAGCCCCTGGATTTCTCCAAGGGCTCCTGTATCTTTTCTGAGCGGCTGGTTTTTGGGAGGGGATAAAGGGTTTTTAAGGGTTGCCGCTCAAAAAACTTTCTAAACTTGAGATATAAATAATCCTCCTAATTTTAAAATCAAGACCTAAACCCCTGAAATTTTTTAATTTTTTCGAGTAAATTTTACATAGTTCTAAAGCCTTAGACGCACCGCGAAAATGGGGTTTTTTTGAATAAACTCTGGGGTTTATTGGGGGTACCAAAATGGAGTTTTGGGTGCGTGTAAAAATTACACATTTGCGCCATCGAGCTAGACGCTTGATTTATATTTGCTGAGTTTATTGTGCAAAGTTTTGAGGCTGATATCGAGCATCTTAGCAGCCTTCGTTTTGTTTCCATCGACATAGCTGAGAGTGTGAAACAGAAATTCTTTTTCAACATCTTCCATAGTTTGCCCAAGTCTAAATGAAAGTGTCGGAGCTTTGTGAGCTTTATGTGTCAGAGTTTCAGGCAGGTCTCCCACATCTAGATGTTCGCCTTTGCACTGAATGACAGCACGTTCGATGACATTTTTTAATTCGCGCACGTTTCCGGTCCACGAATATTTTTTAAGTAAACTCATGGCATCATTTGTAATGCCCTTTACATGGCGATCATTTTTTAAATTAAATTCTTCGATAAAATTATATGCAAGAAGAGGAATATCTTCTGCACGATCGCGGAGTGCCGGAATTTTAATTGAAAAAACATTCAATCTATAAAACAAATCTTCCCTAAATAATCCTTCTTCAACAGATTCTTCGAGGTCTTTATTTGTAGCGCCAATGACTCGAAGATCAACAGCAACCTCAGTTTTTCCTCCCACTCGACGCATTACACCGGCTTCAAGGGTGCGCAGAATTTTATGCTGCAGATCGGGCGAGATCGCTTCGACTTCATCTAAAAATAAAGTTCCCTTGTGAGCCAATTCAAATGCACCGGGTTCAGAAATGGTTTTACCGTGAGAGTCCGTATGTTCCTTTCCAAAGAGTTCTCCTTCAAGAAGAGGCTCCGTTACGGTCGCACAATTGATAGATATATAAGGTTCGCTGGCTCTCTTTGAATTTTGGTGAATTGCTTTAGCAACCAGTTGCTTACCTGTTCCGCTTTCGCCAGTGATTAAGACCGATGCATTCGTGGGGGCGATAACCTGAACTTGCTTAAAGACGGCTTTCATTTTGGGAGTGGAACCATTGAGGCTTCCGAATGTTCCCAGTTTTCTAACTTTATCTCGAAGTTGAACCATTTCTGGGTGGATAAGGTCAGATATAATTGCGGCAGGCTGATGCTGTTTTGTCAGTTCAGCAATTTGCTCTGCATTTTTTCCTTCGACGACTTGATAGCCCAAACCTTCAAGGTGTTCTTTAAGGCCCGGATGAGGATGGGCCTCATCGTTCACAAGAAGAATTTTAATGGGTTTACGTGTTGTCATCGTATTACTTTTAAAAACTCTCCGAGCCTGAGGGGGAGGTCCAGTTCTTTTGCGTCCATTCTTGCCTCACGTTCACGGGGATGCTTATATCCTAATTAGAAGAAATTTCGAGGATTTAGGGGGTAAAAGTGCTGATGCGAAATATCACAATTAAATTGGCCCTTTGTGGGTTGTTGGCTGGATGCGCAGCACAAAATGCTCATTCCGTTTACCAGGATGCCGAGCAGTTAGTTAAAGAGGCCATGAAGAAGGCTGGCCCCAATGATCCATTGGCCTCTCAGGCCTTCGATGTCTTAGGACATGGCAAAATGCAGATGGTCGACGCCAATTATGATGCCGCAATACGCGATTTTAGAGAGGCTATGAGGCTGAGCAGAGGAGTTTTGGCGGCTCAGGTTCAACCGAATTCAAGCGCAGCTACGAATGTTCCGGAGGGAGCTGAGCCTCAAATTATTGAAGAAATTTCAAAGGCAAATATTCAGCCCGTTGTTCCCTCGAAACCCTCAGCTTCTTCGGCTGGCTTGCTAGAAGCTGGAGACGGCAAAAAATCTCTGCCTAAAGAAGCATTAGCAAAGTATCTGGCCGGAAAAAAAGCGCCTCCGGCGCCGCCACCTGCCGTCGCTGCCGTTCCTGTGCCGCCAAAAGAGGTCATGCCCACAGAAGAACCTCAAAAATCACCTGAACCTGAAAGAGCTGCAGCTGCTGAACAAACAGAAGTTCATTCTCAACTTGTCGATGAAAAGCCCATTTCTCCAAATGCTATCGTTGTTGCGCCTGCTGCTCCAACAATTAAGCCTGTCCCTAAGGCTGCTGTGGATGAAGATATTTTAAAGCAAGCAGAGGCTGTTATCGCCGGAAGTGGCGCTGCAAGAGCTGCGAAAGAAGATGGTTCCAAGAAGGGAGCTCGTCGAAGAATTCCTGGCAATGTCTCATTTATCGAAAATGATCCCACTTTAGTAAACGAGGCGATGGCGGGGTTAAATCAGACTTCGAAATATTTATTAGAGAATCCTAGTCTTACTCTTGTTCTGCAGAGCCAACTTTCGGCTCAAGAGCCTAAATCACTTACGCAGGCTCGATTTGATTCACTCAAGGCTTATCTGACTGGAAAAGGCGTGCCCGATGATCAAATCATGCTCGATATTGAACAAAAACGCGGCAAGGTTCCGGAGTTTCTGTTGTTTGTGATAGAGCATTAAAGTTATGGATATTCGACCTAAAGAAATTAAACGTCTGGCAGGAGTTCTCGCGATTGATTGGACGAACGGAGAGCAAACTGAAATTCCATCATCTGCCGTGCGATCGAATTGTGCTTGTGCAGTCTGTAAAGATATGAAGACGCCGCTCTCTTCGTCTCAACCTTACTTTCAACGCGCTATTTCTCTTCAGAATATAAAAGTCGTCGGCAATTATGCTCTAGAAATTTTTTGGGCGGACGGACATCGCAGTATCGTGCCTTTTACTAAACTCTATGAATTAAAAAATAGCCCTGCAGAAAATTTACTCCAGACAGTCGAGGTTGATATTGATCCTCGCATTATGACTAAGGAGAAAACTTGTGGTTGTGGCAAAGGGGGATGTGGAGCTAAATCGCAATGAGGCCCGATGATCTTATGGCTGCGCTGGGCCTTGAAAAAAAACATTATGATTTAGATTCTGTTGAAGTTCCAGTTATTGATTCGCATCTCTATACTACTCTCGGGCGAAGACTTTTTGAGCTTTACGAAAAGTATTCGGTTGCTTCTGAAGATCAAAGGGATTTTGAGAGATTAAGTTTTATTTTGACCTGTTTTACTGCTGCAAAAACTCAAAAGACAAAAAGTCCTCTAAAAAAAATTCGAGCCAAAATTAAAAGAGCCCTCAAATGAAATCTGTTCATAAAGAAAATTCAAAGCCATGGTGGGATGAAAAATACACTGCTTCGGGCGGAGACCTTTTGTGCGGAAAAATTCCCTCGTCATTTGTAACTCAGATGTCAGCGCTTTTCTCAAAAGGAGCTCGCGTTTTAGATGTCGGGTGTGGGGAGGGGCGAAATGCCGTGGCACTCGCTGCGGCAGGGTTTAAAGTGACTGCCATTGATTTTTCTGCCGTCGCTTTAGAAAGAGCTGCCGCTCTTGCAAAGGCATCGAATGTTGAAGTGGTATTTAAAAATATCGATCTCGATCTGTTTCTTCCGGAGCTGATGGCTTACGATGCTATTATCTGTGTCGATTTTAAACCTGCTAAAACATTTTTAAGTAATGTTTCAAGGGGCCTTACGCAAAAAGGATACCTCGTCATTGAAGCTTTTTTGATGGAAGGCTGTAAGGCTTATCCGAATGTAGAGGCTTTTGAATGTTATACTCCAAACGAACTTTTAAAGCAGTTTGTACCAGGTCAGCCGAGTTTTAAGATTTTAAGTTATTCGGAATTAGACCCCGCAAAATGGGGTGAAAAAGTTTTTTTGGTGGCCCAAAAGTCCCAACTCTTTTAATCAAAGGTTGATATGTCAGATCATAATTCGTTCATTTTTAAAGCTGGTGATTTAGCGAAGAGAAATCGTGCCTATACTTTTGACGATGTACTTTTGGTTCCTTGTCGATCGTCTATTCAAAGTCGGTTTGATGTAAACATCGAAACATTTTTAACTCGCCGAGTTCGTCTGACTTTACCGTTTGTTGCTGCCAATATGGATACAATTTCAGAAGCAGCACTGTGCATTGCGATGAATGAAATAGGTGCTGGAGCAATTTTGCATCGCTTTATGAGTATTGAGAATCAAGTTCAGCAAGTGAAAGAGATTAAACAAAAATCAGAAGGTGTAGTGGCTGCTTCGGTCGGTGTTAATGCTGATTCGAAAGATCGTGCTCGTGCACTTGTCGAGACGGGTGCTGAGGTTCTTACGGTTGATATTGCGCACGGCCATAGTGAGTCGATGATTGAAATGGTAAAATCACTTAAGAAGAGTTTTCCTTCGGTTGATATAATCGGCGGAAATATCGCGACTGCTAAAGGTGCTGAAGATCTCATTCGCGCCGGAGCTGATGCAGTTAAAGTAGGTATTGGCCCTGGCAGTATGTGTACGACGCGAATTATTACCGGCTGCGGAATGCCTCAACTTTCAGCCATAGCTGCTTGTGCCGAAATTGGAAGGCGAGAGGGCGTTCCTATCATTGCCGATGGTGGAATTAGAACCTCAGGCGATGCAATGAAAGCACTCGCCGCGGGGGCTTCAAGTTGTATGCTTGGTTTTGTTCTTTCAGGAGCGCTTGAAACTCCTGGCGAGTTAGTAAACGGAAAAAAGGTTTATCGAGGAATGGCTTCAAGAACCGCTCAAGAAAACTGGAGAGGCGGGCAGCTTCCTGAAGGAATGGCTCCCGAAGGTGAGAGTACTTTTGTTCCTTGTAAAGGCCCGGTTCGCGAAATAGTAAATGAATTTGCCGGCGGTATTCGAAGCGGAATGAGTTACCTCAATTCAAGAAAGTTAAAGGAACTTGAGGAGTTTGCTTATTTCGTTGAAATCAGTGGCAATTGTTTGAGGGAGAACACAGCCCACGGACTTGCTCGCTAATCAATCATTTGGAAGCATCGGGACGTTGATCTTTTTGATGCATCAGGGTTAGTTCAAAGGCTATGCGGCCTTAGCTCAGCTGGATAGAGCATCTGGCTTCGAACCAGAGGGTCGGGAGTTCGAATCTCTCAGGCCGCGAATTTTTCTACAGATTGTGATGGCGGATTCGATGATGATGTACTGCGTGATTTTATAAAGGACAAAGAAGTGATTTCCATTCGAGATCATCTTTTTGTTCGTAATGAAATTCCTTGTCTCAATTTAATCGTCAAATATTTTCCGTTTCGGCAGGAAGCAGTCGTCATAGCCCTAATCTTCATACTCTCTTTAGAGTTGCAGAAGCCCTTAAAGTGAACCTCAAAGATTTTTTATAAATTCTTCAAACAAGAAGTTCTAGTGGGAATATTACTTGAACTTCTAGAATAGAGATTTCCCTAAACTATTGATATTCTTATAACGCAGTGCGTTATAATCGATTATTTCCTAATAAATAGGGTTTAGACGTTTCGTGACTTAGCACGAACTTCTAGAGTGCAATTGCACGAAATTCTAGAATATATTAACATGAACTTCTAGAATAGAGGCAAAATGTCGACCGAAGCAAAAATACCAGCTGAACACCAACTCCTCGCGGAATCACTTAATCACGCTAAGGCTTCCGCTCGCAACGGAGTGTTGCGGTCGGCTGATTTAGATCGATCTCATCGGGAACGTTTACAAAGGTCAGATTGTCTTCTGGAGGTAATAAAAGGTTGGTATTTGCTTACTTCACCGGGTGCGGCTGGTAGTAGCACGGCTTGGTTTGGCGGATTTTGGTATTTTTTAGCATTTTATCTTAGCGATCGATTTGGTGAGGATGGTTACTGCCTTTCAGCAGAATCTTCGTTAACTCTTTTATCCGGCGAGAGAACAATCTTATCTCAGATCACGGTGATTACAAAAAAAGCTTCCAATCAACGGGTCGATCTTCCTTATCAGACGTCTCTATTAGTTTATCAAGATGAGGCAAGTTTTCCACCCCAGGTTTATAAGTTGAATGGACTTAATCTTATGCCGCTACCCATTGCGCTTGTTCGAGTTGCTCCGACCTATTTTCAAAATGAGCAACTCAATATTGAAATTAATCTGAAATCGCTTCCTTCAATTTCTGATCTCTCAAGAGCACTCATCGCATTAAGAGCGCCAGCTTCTGGAAATCGGCTTGCAGGCGCATTCGAGGCATTAGGAGAAAAAGAAAAAAGTCAGCAGATTGTTAATGATATGGCAGCAGCAGGATTGGCCGTTTCGCCGACCAATCCTTTTGAAACAAAACCAATTCTTTTGGGATCACGATGGAAAGTGCGATCTCCATATGCTGGAAGAATCCAGGCGTTGTGGGAACGGATGCGTTCTGATGTGATAGAAAATTTTCCAAAAGCTCCAGGACTTTCACGAGAGAAACCAAATGCTGTCGTCAAAGTAATTAAAGAATTATATAAACAAGATGCTTATCATTCTCTTTCTATCGAAGGATATCAAGTCACTGAAAATCTCATTCAAAAAATCGAAACGGGTCAGTGGGATCCAAAACGAAATGCAGATGATGAAAAGCAAAGAGATGCTTTAGCTGCAAAGGGATACAGTCAATGTTTTCGACAAGTGCTTGATAGTGTTCTTCACGTTTTAAAAGGTGAAAATGCTGCAAGCGTTCTTCAACAAAATTTGCAGAATTGGTACCGTGAATTATTTGCGCCACTCGCACAAGCGGGACTTATCCGTTCGACAGAGCTTGCGGGGTATCGCGATTCTCAGGTTTACATTTCGCAATCTCGTCACGTTCCTCCACCATCGTCGGCAGTTGTCGATACGATGGAAAAATTTTTTCATCTGTTGAAAGATGAAAGCGAGCCGTCTGTAAGAGTAATCTTGGGGCATTTCATTTTTGTTTATATTCATCCGTATATGGACGGTAATGGTCGGATCGGCCGATTAATTATGAATCTCATGCTTATTTCAGGTGGATATCATTGGACCGTGATTAGAACTTCGGAGCGGGATTCGTATATGAAAGCGTTAGAAACAGCGTCGACTCAATCGAATATTGTTCCGTTTACTAAATTTGTGGCGAGCGAATTGGTATTTTGGTCGACGCATGGTCCAAAGGTTTGAGATTCCGAAAATCGAAATCCGAATAAGTCTGCAGCGAAAACTTCTGAAGAGCGACTGCTAAATTTTAATCTTCTTCAATTTCGACAGAGCCCTTTCGCATCCACTCATATTGGGCCAAGAGTTGTCGGCACTTATACTGTTCACGTCCCATCGATGGGTATGAAGATTATAACTAGGCGGTAGTTCCATATCGGGCCTGTAACTTGAAAGGCGCTCCACTTTTAAGAGTAAAACTATTTTATACCGATAAATCTCGTTAATCATATTTTTGCTTTCGATGCGATGTTTCGGATTATTAGATCGAGAAAACGGAATAAGCGAGCGTGCTTTTAGATTGGCTTTTGAATGGGGAAAATCGATTTTGTCCTGAAATCTAAGATAAAAAGAGTTTCTCATTTTTAATAAAAAACTACCTATTTTTTTTGAACCACCGCTAAAGAAAAACACCATCATTATAGCACTTACCATCGGACTAAGATCTAGCTTTTCTTCTGGCAGCAAATATCTTGGAAGTGCAATCATTAAGCCAATAGCCGTAAAGAATGCGGAGATATGTATTAACTGGTCATAGACATATAAAATTTCTGCCCAAGGTCTATTGAAGAGGGCTCCTCCAGAGAATTTTATATTTTTTGATTCAAGTGCTTCCACAATTTTTAGACCGAGAGCTTGTATTTCTGCGTCCTCAAAATAAGTCGAAAAGAGAAGGGGCGAAGCAATATCTCCTAAATAAATTCTTTCTTCAACGAGTTTAATAAGCTGGTCTTTTTCTTCACGAGTAAATTTTTTATTCTTGAGGCGCTCGGCAATTAGATGAATATCGAATTTATTTTTAATATTTGAAAGTGATTGCACAACCAAATTAAAGATAGAAGTGAGATGAGTATCTAAATCTCTATCAATCAGCCTCAAAATATCTCGATTATAAACAAGAATCATTTTTTCACCGGCACGTTCTACAATATTAAAATCCTGTCCCGCCACGGCATCGGGAGAAATTTTCATGCGAATCTGAATGAGGCCTTTATCATCTCGACTCCTGCCATAATGGCCAGGCGTCATATAAACAGCCTGTCCAAAAGCTGCTTTTCCATTAACGGGGTCAGAAAGTAAAAAATTTGGAATTCCACGCGGACTGCTCACTATTTGTTCATATGATGTAAAAGAAGTGGTCTCGTGAGTTACGATGTCTAGACCAAGTTCTTTCGCTTTTTTTTCTTTATCTCTAACGCTCGCATTCAAGAGAAGTGGTTTTAAAGTTCTTCCGGAAGGAAGGGGCTTTCTTTTTAACCACCAAAGAACAGTGTTCAATTTGTAACCCTCAGAAATTTTCTGAAGATAAGCACCTACGTGATAATGACTTACTAAATTATATGCCCGCTCAAGGTTCGCGGCTTGAGAGAATATTTTAGGAGCATTACGTCCAATCCAATTAAGAACATACTTTTGGTTCAAATACTCGGGACTGTCTTTTAATATTTGCCGAACTTCTTTCTCAAAACTGACATCAGGTTCTAAATCATATCTCAAAAGGTTGGTAAGAAATCTTATTACCGAGAGAATTTCAGGGTTCATTTCTGCTAAATAGCGTTTTGACTCTTTGTGAAGAGGCGAGCGAAAAAACTGAAGTCTTCCCTCAGATAAATCTTTAAGAAAAAGAGGCGCGCCATCCTCCGACAGCCTCAGGTCTTGAATCAGATTTTCATGGGTGAGTTCGATAAGGCCAGTCGATACCGAATCCGTATTTTGTTTGAGAAATTCGCTTTCAGCCCCAAGAATTGACGGACGAAATTTATTCTCGATATTCGAAGTGGTGTTGATGCCGAGCACATCAATTCTTAGATTCTGAAACTTTTGCTGAACTAAATTCAAAAAGTTTTTAATATCCCCTTCGGTTTCAATTCCGTCTTTTCTTTGGATGGCGAGATCTAGGTCCTGACTCGTTCGATAAATTTGATCCCAATAATACTGAAATCGGGAATTTAAAATTTCGGCATCCCCCGCCTCTCTTTTTAAATCAGTATTTACATAGTAAGCAAAACTGGCGGCTGAGCCGCCAAAGAGAAAGACTCTTAGATGATTTTCATCAGCCAGTCTTTGAATCTCATTAAAGACAGCAACTCTTTCTTTGCGGGCAATGATAGCCTCTTTGAGTTCGAACCAAGAGGCGCCAAAAGAAGAAGCCGAAATTAAACTGAAAATTAAAAAAAATACGCCTTTTTTAAGCATGGCTGCACTCAGTCGCTAGCACGTTTTGTTATTCCATGAATTGTAAAAATAGCTTCGTATGATTTTGGAGCTCCAGTCATGACTAAATGTTCATTTGTGCCACTTAATTCAATAAGTGAAGAAGTGGTGCTCATTTGAATCGATTTCTCATTGGTGTAAGACTGCGGAATACTAAGAGGAGGTGCTTTATAGTTTTTATTCACGAGGCCTAAAAGTGCTTCTTCCCAATCATCCTGCAAAGTTTTTGAAAGAATCAATCTCACCTGACTTCCCTTAATAAAGTCTTCCCAAGTTCCTGAAATAAAGGTGACTTCTCCAAAAAGATTTATTTCTAGCTTTTCAGCGTCGGGCAATAAATAGCTCAAAAGATCGAGATCATACGGAGCGACAACTGCAGAGGGGATATGAAAATTACTTTTTTGACTAATAAGCATCAAAATTTTTCCTGAGCTCGAAGCTTTGCTCAGTGAAAGAGTGAATGAATTTTCGGAATCGGGAGTATTTGTGGAAAATTTAGTTTGAAGTGTTTCGGTAATTTCCTGATTTATAAGGTTTCTGAAGTCAGCAAGGTGAAGGGGGGCTTTGTTTTCAGGAGAAAAACTACCTACCGATATCCCTCCAGTAAAATCTACTCTCCCGCCAGTATCTGAGAAAACGATATGATGAGGATTAGTGGTACTGATTCGCCTTAGATTCTGAATGCATGAATGAATTTTGAGTCTGTGATGAATTTCGACTTCGTATGGAACTCCACTTACAGCCCAAAGAGATGACGGCAATTTCAAAAGTAAAAATCCGGTTAAATAAAGAAAGGAAGAGACTTGTCGCATTGGGTAGTACGCTCCATAGGCGGCTTGAGATTTCTGGCTCGGGTATAGCCCGGTTGCTTTTAATTGCAAAGTTTCTGCTTTTAGATATTTCGGGGCTTATTTGGGCAGCTTAGTATCGATTTTTACTCGGTTTTTATAGCCCGAATCATAATCGTGAAAATACTCAATAGCTTTCTCTGGATAGGCCCAGCAGAGATATCCCTTGCCGGTATCAAAATCGACAAGCCAGAGGCCCTTTGCCACCGCCCCCAATCTGTGAATTCTTTGAGCCCAGAGTTCAACCGTGACATCATAGTCATGGCAAATTTCTTTAAACTCGCTCGACTCTTGGGGGGTCTTCTCAAGGGCTAAAGCTAATTTATCGGTCTTATCTATGGCTTCTTTCGTATATTTTACGACTAAGGGTAAAAGCTTAGAGGCTGTTTCCACAGAATGAGTGGCAGGAGGTGCTTGAGTCTCAGAAAAGAGATTATAAATTTTACCCATATCGGTTAATTATCATAATCAGAGATGAAAACTCAATCTGCCGTCAAAGCAACAGAGTCAAAACTAATTAACGACGATGCCACATCAAGAAGATTAAGAACCACTATTCTTAAGATGATTCACGCCGGAAAAAGCGGACATCCGGGGGGAAGTTTCTCTTGTCTTGAAATCATCATGACACTTTTTGCGGATATTCTAAAATTTGATCCGCAAAAACCTGATTGGGAAGATCGCGATCGATTTGTTCTCTCAAAGGGGCATGGTGTGCCTTCGCTCTACGCGGTCTTAGCGGAGTGTGGATTTTTTCCTCAAGAGTGGTTGATGAGTTTAAGGCAATTGGGATCTCCTCTGCAGGGTCACCCCGATCGCGTTCGAATCTTTGCAACCGAAGCGGCGACTGGTTCTTTAGGACAAGGTCTTTCGATTGCTCAGGGAATGGCTCTTTCGGCAAAGATTGATAAGAAAGATTTTAGAGTCTTTTGTCTTATTGGCGACGGTGAAACTCAAGAAGGACAAATTTGGGAAGCCGCGATGAGTGCTGCTAAATTCAAACTCGATAACTTTACAGTCATCACTGATTACAATCGCGCACAAATCGATGGGCGATGTGATGAAGTCATGCCGCTTGAGCCGCTTGCTGATAAATGGAAAGCCTTTGGATGGAATGTGCTTGAAGTTGATGGGCATGATCGCGAGCAACTTAAAAGGATTCTTCCCAGTAAGGCTGCTGGTAAGCCCACGATGATTATTGCACATACCATTAAAGGTAAGGGCGTAAGTTTTATGGAACACGCAATCGATTGGCATGGTACTGCCCCTAACGATGAGCAGCTTGCAAAGGCTATTAAGGAGATCGAAGTATGAAAGCCACTCGAGATAGTTTTGGTGAAGAAGTTGCAGCTTTAGGTTCACAGCATACAGAGATCGTTGTTCTCGATGCTGACTTAAGTAAATCGACAAAGAGTAATGCGTTTGCAAAAAAATTCCCCGAAAGATTTTTCGAAATGGGAATTGCCGAGGCCAATATGATTGGTACAGCCGCTGGCCTTGCGCTTTCAGGAAAAACTGCATTCGCATGTAGTTTCGGATGTTTTTTGACTGGTCGATACGATCAAATCAGAATGTCGGTTTCTTATAATCGAGCGAACGTAAAACTCATCGGAACTCATGCGGGTGTTGCAATCGGTGAAGATGGACATTCACAAATGGGTCTAGAAGACATTGCACTTTTACGATCTCTTCCGGAATTTGAAATTTATCAGCCGGCTGATGATCAAGAGACGAGAGCGGTTGTTCGCTATGCTGCAAAAAATCACGGCGCTTGTTATATTCGACTAACTCGTCAGAAGGTTCCCAATGTTTTTGATTCTCCTATCGAATTTAAACCTGGCAAATGGTCTATGCTTTCAAAGGGCAGGGATATTGCGGTTATTGCAACGGGCGGATTAGTCGGAGCTGCTGTTGAAGCAAATCAAAAAGCCGGAAGTCTTTGGACGGTAGTGAATGCATCAAGTCTTAAGCCCATCGATGAAGCTCTCATTCAAGAGCTCGCAGAAAATCATACGTGGGTTGTGACCGCTGAAGATCACTATACGATAGGTGGTCTAGGTTCAGCCGTTGCTGAAGTGCTCGCGACAAAAGGGCTCACTGCAAAACTTTATCGCATAGGCGTTGAAGGCTTTGGTGAATCAGGTTCTCCAGAAGATGTTCTTAGGCACTATAAATTGGATGGAGAGGGGGTCTTAGAAACCCTTAAAAAGCTAAAGTGATTTGGCCAAACCTATGAAGTCTTTGCGTAGATTGGCCGTTTAAAGGTCTCATATCTCGTTTAAATAGGGCATAGTATTTGCATCGTTTAGGTTCGAATGCTGCTTGGCTTTGCCCATCTTGTTTTTATCGCTCAACAAATTGCACCCCTCTGTGCACCGATGGATAAGATTTTAAATAAGTTTAAAGATCAACAAGCGATTGTTGATGCGGCAATTGAAAAAAATAGAGTCGCGGCAAAATACAATATTCATCTTCAAGGTGTAGCCAAGGGGCTAAATTTAGATAGAGTTATAATCAGAATATCTCCTTCTCTGCCCAATCAATCTATACAGCCGGTCACTATAAATTTAAAACCTGGTGAGAAAAATAATTTGGGAATACAGCTCGTCAGAATTGACCATCTTAAAAACAAAGCAATATTTAAAAAACTGGATGGCTCGATTTTTGATATTCATTTGGCGACTACTGCGTATGAAGTGGACCTTAATGTAGCTCCTGCGATTGATTCTCAAGGAGAGGTGATCGTAGAGGAAGATTCAGATAGATCTTCGCGCAGTTTTCAGCAGATGGTGAATAAATTAGTCACGGAAGAGAATCTTTCTGAAGAGCAAGCCGCCAATATAACAAAAAAAATTAGAACCACTGTAAAACAGAAATTTAATGAAATTTATTCTGCTAGAAATGAAATAAATGAGATTGGAAAAAGTGAGATTTTGGAGTCGTCGTCTGTACATACTCTCATAAAGTTGATCGATAGTTCAAAATATATTGAATCTTCAGATGTAGTAGATGTGGATGAGTTTTTGAATGGAACTATAATTGAAATTCTTGATTCGCAAGTCTCAAATTATTTAGAAATAAAATCTTTTGAATCGAAAAAATTTCAACCAAGGATTTATGGTAATGGCACTTATAGAATTCCACCCTGATTGAATGACTGCCCAAATTTTTTCAGATGAAGTGAGTTTTCGAATATTTCCAAATCTCCAATATTTGGTAGCGCCTTCGATATAAACACCGACCATTAATTCTGCAGGCAAACATTTTAGAGAATAGGGACGTGCGTTATTTCGAAATTGAAGAGCTCGTCTGTAAAGTTCACTTCTTATATCGAGAGAAAGCAAAGACACGCTTTTTGCTTTTAAAAACTCTTCAGGAACATAGATACGACCAAGTGCGAGATCTTCTTCGATATCACGCATGATATTTAGATATTGAACGCATCGCCCGAGATGATAAGCATAGTCTTTTGCCCGTGGACCATTGGCACCTAAAATACTTAAGACCACCTCACCCACGCAGCAGGCAACAAGGTAGCAATATTCATCGAGCTCAGCCCAAGTTTTAATTCTAATTTCGCTTTTGCCGATATCGGATTTAACGCCGTTTAAAATGCCGATAAGAGCTTCATTTGAAATTGAAAAAAGTCTGCAGGCATTCTTAAAGCGATCCCAATAGAGGTGGCCGATCATTTGATCAGATTTCACCCAAGTTTCAATTTTCTGAATAAGAATAAACCTTCGCGAATTCGAAAGACCTTCACAATCTGAAATATCGTCTGCCAGTCTACAGAAGGCATAAAAATCATTCATGGCCTGTCTTCTGAGCTGAGACCAAATAAAGATGAACGTAATTTGAAAATGACTCTTTCCCTGGGCGTAGGTTTCGGGATTAAAGTTGAGATCAAATGGATCAAAAGAGTCGTTTAAAATTGGTGGAGTCGGTTTCGCGATCTTTTGCATTGAGTCTGATTTTTCTGCCAAAGGAGCAGAGAGATTCTGTGGCCTGCACTTATCTTCTAGCTCGTCTTGCTGACTCAATAACGGATTCGGGCTCGTGGACATTAGCCGAACGTTTAGCTCATCTTGAGCTTTGGGAAAATGCCATTCTTAAGAAAGTTCCCACACTCTATAAAACGACGGCTTCTCTCGGAAAGCTCCCTGAAAAAGAGGCTCAATTGGTTGCAAATGCGCAAGAAATTCTGGCGTTTTTCACAAGTCTGCCGCCTAAGCATCAAGAGTTCTCCCAAGAGCTGCTCTCGGTATTAATTCAGGGAATGAAGTGGGATCTTAAAACATTTTACGAAAAAGCTTCTTCGAATGGTGAGCCGGTTTGTGGAGTTAAAGATCTTCACACATTCGACTGGTATTGTTTTATGATTGCCGGATGTGTAGGACGATATTGGGTGCAGATGTTTGAGTTGCCTCAGACCTTGGAGATTCTTGCCGTGGCTTACGGGCGGGGTCTTCAACGCATCAATATACTGAGAGACGTTAGAGAGGACTGGGAGAGAGGAAGAGTCTATCTTCCAAAAACTATTTTAGATCAGTTTGAATTATCAGACCAAAGACCTTGGCTTGCTCCGAAATGGAATGAGTTTGTCAGGATCTATTGTGCTGAAACTGAAGATTTACTTTTGAGAGGTGCAAACTTTTGCGACGCTCTTAAGGTGGAGTCGGTGCGTCTGAGATGGTCATCAGTCATGCCGCTTTTGATTGGTGTAAAAACTATCAATAAATTAAAGAATGCTCGCGAATGGAGTCAGAAAATTAAGATTGATCGCGGCACAGTTAAAAAATTGGGAGTGCACGCATTTTTGAAAGTTCTTATAGGACTTTCGTTCACTCCTTGGGTCGTTAAGCAGGGAAAGAATTTATGAAAATTTATACAAAGACAGGGGATGATGGGACCACCGGACTTTTTTCGGGTGCACGAGTATCGAAGTCTTCTCTCTATGTTGAAGCTTATGGAACAGTAGATGAACTCAATTCACATATCGGATCGTGCTTGGTTGTTTGCAAAGATAAAGAGCTTGAAAAAGATCTCGTTAAAATTCAGCACGATCTTCATACCGTAGGCGCGGATCTTGCAACTCCTATCGGTGCAAAGGTTAAAATTCTTCGGATTGATACGGGCAGAGCCCAGCGGTTAGAAAAACTGATGGATCATTTTGAAAAGGAGTTGAGCCCACTCACTCGATTTATTTTGGCGGGGGGATGTGAACTAGCGGCGCGACTTCACATCGCCCGAACAATTTGCCGTCGGGCGGAGCGCGAAGTTGTTGAACTAGGTGAAAAAGAAAAAATAAATTCAGAGGTCGTCATTTATCTTAATCGTCTATCAGATCTTCTCTTTATAATGGCTCGAGTATCGAATCATCGCGCTGGAGTTTCAGACGTATTTTGGGATCAGACTTAACCAAATAAACTTTTGGTTTTCGGCTTCTCGGCTTTGAATAAACTATCAATTTTAATAAACGCCGATTCAATTTGAGGCAGGCTTACAATTTCTTGCTTCTCAAGCATCTTGATCATTTCGATTAAGGCTAAGGCGGTGTATTTAGAGTCGTCGATCGACCTGTGACGATCTCCAGACTTTGCAATACCTAAGCGAGCCATGATTTTATCTAAGCTATGAGAAGTCTCATATGGAAAAAGAATTTTTGATAGCCCCATCGTATCCACAATAACGGATTGCTTCATGGGCAAATTGAGTTGTTTTAATTTTTGAACGATAAAACCAAGGTCAAAACGCGCATTTTGCGCCACCCATATACGAGTTCCCATGAACTGAAGTAATTTGGGGAGCATACTGTCGATGAAAGGAGCATCTTTGACGTCTTCGTCCTTAATGCCAGTAATAGACGTGGAGACCGCCGGAATGGGTTTTCGAGGATTAATCATACTGTGAAAAGAAGATTCAGAAACTTGCATTTGGTCGACTAAAACAGCACCCATTTCTATGATTTCGTCGCCTTGCTCAGGATAGAGTCCGGTCGTTTCAAAGTCAAAGACGGCGTAACTGAGGTCTTTAAGCCGAAGGAGGTTCATTGGCAGACCTTTTGGTTAGATGTCGATATGCTTGATTTTATCCAAAAACTGCCCACGCGTTAGAGTGAAGCAAAAGTGTATTGGTTTCAAGGGGTATTTGACCCCGCCTATCGTGAACAGATACTTTGTTTTGGTTATAAATATGGAAATGGAACTTTATTACCTGCCGGTAGTGGTCGCTTGTTTTTTTATGAGCATGTTTTTTTCGATCTCTGAAACGGCTCTTACCTCTATCACCCCCATTGAAGCTGAAAAACTTGCAAGCGAAGGTGGTTTCTTTAAATCCTCGATGAGAAGGTGGGCGCAGCAGTCGAATCGGATCCTTACCACTATTTTGGTGGGAAACACCGCAGCCAATACCTTTGCCGCATCCTTTGCAACTCAGTGGTCAGAAAGTGTTTTTCCTGAATACTCAATTACGGTTGTTACACTCGCTTCAACCGCTGTTCTTTTGTTTGTTTCAGAAATTGCTCCTAAGACGGTGGCCCGTGCCCACCCCCATGCGATTGCTCCTGTTGCATGTCGTATTTTGATCGTGATTGATTGGATCTTATATCCAATCACTTATTTTTTTATTGGAATGGTTTCGGTGGTGATGCGCGTTTTGGGTATTACTTTGAGAGACAGGCGTCTCGTAACGCACGCGGATATCGAATATATGGTTTCGATTGCCGGTCGGCAAGGCACGATCGAGAACGATAAATCCAAAATTCTTTCATCCATCTTTCAATTCTCTAAACGTCGAGTGAAAGACATTATGATTCCTCGTGAAAAAATTTCGGCCATATCTGTCGATGCTAAGCTCATGGATGTCTTAGATATAGTTCGAGTCGAAAATCATTCGCGTTATCCGGTTTACAATCAAAGCCTCGATCGAATTGTTGGGTTTTTTCATGCCAGAGATTTATTTGCGATTTTAAGGAGTTACGGAATTGGGGTTGAAACCTCTGCCAACACAACTCACTTCTCTCTTCGAACAATGTTAAGAAGAGCTTTTTATGTTTCCGAACACTCTATGATTTCACGAGTGCTTAATGAGATGAAGTCGAATCGCATTCACCTCGCCATTGTAAAGGATGAATGGGGCAATGTTGTTGGTTTAGTCACTCTTGAAGATATTCTTGAACAGGTCTTTGGTGAAATAGAAGATGAACATGATGAGCAAGCGTCGAAGCCTGTAGTTGATCTCTATTCAGCAGGAATCGAGATCGAAGGAGCAGAATCACTTCTAGATCTTAAATCAAAATTCGGTATCGAAATCGAGCCGACTGAGGCCTATACAACTGTAAATGGCTTTTTGATGCACTATGCAAGTCATCAACATCTCACTGCAAAAACAGTGATTATTTGGAAGAATTATGTCTTTTCAGTTCTTTCGGTAAAAGATGGGGCGGTTGAAAAAGTAAGAATTACTGAAATCCCTGACGACGATAAAAAGGAATAGATTCTATGCAACCATATCTCGGTGTAGATTTTCTCGGACTCGACGAACTTTTAACAGACCAAGAGCGACAAATTCAGGAGTCGGTCAGGAGTTTTGTTACCCACAAATTTATGCCCGTGGTTGCGCGGCATTATTCTGCGGGAAGCTTTCCGTTTGATTTGGTTCCTCAAATCGCTGAGATGGGAATTTTGGGCTGTAATCTCGAGGGCTATGGATGTGCTGGTTTAAGCCCTAAGGAATATGGACTTATCATGATGGAGCTTGAACGGGGAGATAGTGGTCTTCGTTCTTTCGCATCAGTTCAGACCTCTCTTTGTATGTACCCCATTCACACTTTTGGATCCGAAGAGCAAAAGCAGAAATATTTGCCTCGAATGGCCAAGGGTGAAGTTATTGGATGTTTTGGTCTTACTGAGCCTGATTTTGGAAGTGATCCGGGAGGCATGCTTACAAATGCTGTTAAAAAGGGAAGCAAATTTATTTTAAATGGAACAAAACGATGGATCACCAACGCGGGAATTGCAGATATTTCTATTGTTTGGGCAAAATACGATGGAGATATCCATGGATTCATTGTTCCGAAAGATGCTCCTGGTTATATTGCTCGAGAAATTACCAATAAACTCTCACTGCGATGTTCAGTGACTGGCGAATTCATTCTGGATAACTGCGAAATTCCTGTCGATCATCAACTTCCTCACGCCAAGGGATTAAAATCACCACTCATGTGTTTAAGTTCCGCTCGATATGGAATTGCTTGGGGAGCTCTTGGTGCGGCAATGGCTTGTTACCATGAAGCTCTAAATTATGCCAAAGAGCGAGTGATGTTTGGATCGCCAATTGCTCAGAAGCAATTAGTTCAATCAAAACTTGTATGGATGCTCACCGAAATTACTAAGGGGCAATTACTTGCATATCGATTAGGCCAACTCAAAGAAGCCAACAAAATTAAACCTCATCATATCTCGATGGGCAAAATGAATAACGTCAATCTCGCTCTTGAAGTGGCTCGGGTTGCTCGAGATATTTTAGGGGCCAATGGAGTGAGTGATGAATATCAATGTATGAGACATGCGTGCAATCTTGAGAGTGTAAATACTTATGAAGGTACGTTTGATATTCACAAACTTATTATTGGTGAAAAAATCACTGGCTTGAACGCGTTTTGATTTGAGTCGTGAAAGACTTTAGCCAAAAAATTGTGGAGTGGTTTTTAAAGAACGCTCGAGATCTGCCCTGGAGAAGAACTTCTGATCCCTATAAAATCTGGATATCGGAAGTCATGCTTCAGCAGACGACTGTTGCCACAGTCATTCCTTATTTTGAAAGATTTCTAAAGCGATTTCCTGATGTTCGAACTTTGGCATCGGCGCGTGAAGAAGAGGTTCTTAAATTTTGGGAGGGTCTGGGGTATTATCGGCGCGCAAAAAATCTTCATAAGGGTGCTCAGTTTGTCGTAAGTGAATGCGAAGGAAGGTTGCCCGATTCTCGAGATGAATTAATGAGGGTTCCTGGCATCGGAATGTATTCATCAGGAGCTATTCTCTCGATAGCGTTTCGAAAAGCGGCCGCCGCTCTCGACGGAAACTTAATTCGTGTCTACTCGCGTTATTTTGGAATTGAGGATCCTGTTGATACCAGACAGATCCTAAAATCTTTATGGCAAATAGCCGAGCGGCATGTTCCTGAAGATCCTTTGGTCCGAAGAGAGTTTGCCGAAGGAATGATGGAGCTGGGCGCTTTAATTTGTACTCCCAAAAATCCTCGGTGCGGTGAGTGCCCCGTTTCTAAAAATTGTGTGGCTCTCAAAACGGGAGTTCAAGATCAGCTTCCTCGTAAGGCAAAAACAGAGAAAAGAACGAAGCACTTTGAAGAAATTTACATTCTTCAAAAAGGTAAAAAAATTGCCTTTCTAAAAAAGGGGGCTGATCCTAAGTATCCTGATTTTTGTAGACTTCCTTTTGTGACGGTGAATCGCCGGTTGAAGAAGGGCTTTTTATTCAAGTCTCGTTATGCAGTAACGACGAGAGATTTTGAGGTCTATGTTTCAAAACGAGACGATAAAGCGCGCGGCTATATTTGGGCAGATATCAAAAGTATTAATAAGCTGCTTCTGCCTGCGATTGATCGAAAGATCGTAAAGTATTTTCAAGCAAAGTATAAATCGTCATAGGCCCAACACCACCCGGAACAGGAGTCATGGCATAGACTCGATCTTTATAGGATTCAAAATCTACATCGCCAACGATTTTTCCGGACTCTAAACGATTAATGCCGACATCAATCACAACCGCATTTTCTTTAAGCTTCTGATTTTTTAAAAAGTGCGGTTTACCGATGGCTGCAACTACAATATCAGCCATCTGTAAAAGCTCTTCAAGATTTTTTGTTTTTGAGTGAGCCACCGCGACTGTTGCTCCAGCTTGATCAAGAAGTAAACTCATGGGCCGACCCACGATAAGACTCCTTCCAATAACTACGGCAAATTTTCCGGTACAGTCGATTTTGTATTCTGAAAGTAGGTGCATGACCCCAAGTGGCGTACAAGGAATAAAGGCACTCTCTCCAGCCATAAATCTTCCTCGGTTTAAAGGATGAAACCCGTCCACATCTTTTGAAGGATCAATCGTTTTAAGAAGCTTTGATTCCGACAAATGCTTAGGAAGTGGGAGTTGAAGAAGAATTCCATGGACGCTAGCATCTTTATTAAGTGATTGAATTTTTTCGATGAGATCTGTTTCTGAAATCGTAGCCTCACAAAGAATTTCAAGAGAATGAAACCCAATCTCTCGGCAAGTTTTTACTTTCTTGGAGACATAAATTTTAGAAGCGGGGTCATCTCCCACTCGAATGACGGCGAGACCAGGAACAGATTTTTTCTGCTTCATAATTTCTGCGACTTTCTGCTTTAAAAGACCAAGTCTCTTTTCAGAAGTTTTTTTTCCATCAAGGACGATCATCGTTCTCTTGCTCCTCAGCTTCTGCGCCTACATCAGCGATTTTATATTCCTGCGCTTTGTAAATTAAAGCTCTTCGGCTGATACCAAGCATTTCAGCCGAACGAGTTTTATTGTTTTTAGTAAAATTAAGAGCCTTTCGAATAAGACATTCTTCGGTATAAGCCTGAACCTTTGCAAGTGCCTGTTTTAAATCCCATTCGTTAGCAGCTAAAGTTGGCGGTTGATCGAGAGGCACAGAATGTAGGGGGGCAGGAAGTACTTCAAGCACCAGTGAGTTGCCTTCAGTCATAACGACCATTTGTTCAATTAAGTTTTGAAGCTGGCGAACGTTTCCGGGCCAATCAAAGGAGCTTAGTTTGGACATCACTTGTGGATCAATTGTGTGAATATCTCGTTTATATTCTTTAGCGTAACGCTTCAGAAAAAAATGGGCGAGTAGTGGAATATCCTCTTTGCGTTCTTTAAGGCTTGGAGATTTAAGAGGCACAACATTGAGTCTGTAAAATAAATCTTGTCTGAATCGACCTTCAGCAACCTCTTTTTCTAAATCTCGATTGGTTGCTGCGATAATTCGGATATCGACAGAGGTCTGTTTGGTATCTCCAACTCGACGAATGCTGCCTTCCTGGATGAGCCGCAGAAGTTTTGCTTGAAGTTCTAAAGGCATCTCACCAATCTCATCGAGAAATAGAGTTCCCTTATCGGCTTCTTCACAAAGTCCTTTTTTTGCTCGATCGGCCCCAGTAAAAGCACCTTTTAAGTGTCCAAAAAGTTCACTCTCTAAAAGATGATTGGGAATAGCGCCACAGTCTACGACAACAAATGCCTCGTTCTTTCGAGAAGAATTATAATGAACAGCCTTCGCTAGAAGTTCTTTTCCGGTTCCTGACTCGCCAAGGATAAGAATTGTACTTTTGGTGTCGGCGGCTTTTTTTATTCTTTCAAACACCGCTCTAAGTGCAGCAGAATTTCCTACAATATTTGAAAAATCATATTGAGTCGCAACTTCTCTTTTAAGGCGCGAGTAATCCTGATGTAATTTATTTTCTTTAACAGCTCTTTCAATCGTTAAAATAATTTCTTCGGGTTCAAATGGTTTCTGAATATAGTCGTAAGCACCTATCTTCATGGCTTGAAGTGCTGACTGAATGGAGCCATGAGCTGTGATCATAATCACGGGAGTTTCGCTGTGAATTTGTTTGAGTTGCTCTAAAACCTTAAGTCCATCTTGATCAGGAAGGCCGATGTCACAAAGAACTGCATCAAAAATATCCGTGCGAAAAACTTCAAGGCCTTTTGTACCGGTTTCGGCGGTAGAAACATTAAACTGTGGTGAGGGAAGACTCAATTTAAGGAGTTTAAGCAGACTAACTTCATCATCAATAATAAGAACCTTCATGGCTCTCCGATAGTCTCAGGGCTGAATAGGTATGGTCAAGCTAGAGGAAACTGCACTCGAAAGGTCGTTCCTTTACCTTCCTCAGATTCAAAAGAAAGCACTCCATTTTGCGATACAACTATATCTCGTGAGACAGAGAGGCCAAGTCCCGTACCCTCTCCAGATGTCTTAGTTGTAAAAAACGGATCAAATATTTTTGATTGAACTGCCTTGGGTATTCCGGCTCCGTGATCTTCAATTTCAACCAAAATTTGGCTAGCTTCCTGACGCATTCGAACAATCACTTCTCCACCGCTTTTTGATGCCTGAATAGCGTTCATAAGAAGATTTAAAAAGACTTGCTGAATCTGCTGTGCACTACCCATCACGAGTTCATCGTTTAATTTTTCAAGTTTAAGAGTGACCTGCTTTTGCCTCGCTTCAGCTTTCAGAAGGAGAAAGACGCTTTGAAGAACTTCTTTTAAAGCATAAGGCCTTTTTTCAAGCGGATCATTACGTGTGAATCTTAGTATCTGCTGGAGAATATCTTGGCATCTTTGAGTTTCCTTTTGAATGATATCAGCAGCTTCTTTCAGTTCTTCCTCGTGGACTTTTTGATTTAAAATTTTTGAATAACCTGAGATGGCCGTTAGGGGGTTTTTAAGTTCATGAGCAATGCTGGCGCCAAGAACTCCAATTGAAGCCAGTCTCTCTGAATGGGCGACTTTAAGAGTCGAAAGCTTGAGATTCTGCTCTCGCATTTTAAGTTCGTGAGCCATAGACGAAAAAGATTTAGCTAGATCTCCAACTTCGTCTGAACGAAATATAGGCAAGTTGACGTCATCAAATTCTCCACGAGAAACTTGATATGAAGCGTTTGCAAACTTTTTGAGTGGTTGAGTAAGGAGCCTTGCAATAAAGAATGCAAAAATAAGTGCGACGATCGAGCTCACAGCTGCCAGTAGCAGTAGTTCAGAAACCAATCGCTTAAAAACAGAAATGAGAGTGGTTTGAGGTGTCCAGTCAAATATCCAGGCGTTTAGAGTAGGCAGTTGCGTGGCTGCACAAAGATATAATTTGTGATCGAGTGATTTGCAGGGAGTTACAACTGATCCAGCTGCAGGCAGAATTGATTTTATCTCTTCGATTGCAAATGGAGTTTGAAAAGCAATCGAGAGAGTGGGGGCTGCTGCAATCATCTGATACTGCTTGTAAAGCTCTTCTTTTATATAACTCGGATTTTGTTGAATTAAAATTTCAACTTCGAGTGCTTTAATTCGAGATCGCTGAGAAAGAGCATCAAATACATGGACTTCGGATTCCCGAATTAAGACCGACGCAGAAAAATATGCGACAATTCCCACTTCAACAAGAATGAGAATAGCAAAGCTACAAAAAATTTTACTCGTTAGACTTTTGAACATGAATACGCCAAATGGGGCTTTCAAAGTGAATGCCGTCTATCTCTGATGTGATTCTCCAGTAAAGATCTCCAATATCAAGATAGTTGAATTCAATATCTGAGCCTCTTGTTCTCTCTTGAATCAAAGGATCTGAAAGATCGGGACGAGAAGAGATTGTAATCTTATAAGAACCTTCTTCGCCCAGGCTGTCCCACATAAATCTTACGGGGGAATTTTTTGATGGGTTCACTTGAATGGTTTCATTATCTAAAGGTAATCGCAGTTTAATTTCTGGTTTAAAAACGGTTGGTTTCGATATTTCAGTAGGCGACGCAGTAACCTGCTCTAGGCTTTCGATGGCAACAGGTGGAATATTCTTATTTGTTGAAGTTAATGTGGCACTTCCAGATATAACGCTAACCTTGAGTTCATTATTTGATGAGGACGTTTCAATGCGAGCTTCGTTTCCATTAGTGCTGTCTTTGCCTTTTATTTCAATAACGCCTGCAGCAGTTTGAATAGAGATGTTTTGATCAAGCTTTTTAATATGTGCGTGAATGGCTCCGTCTTCGAGATTAATGGTCTCTGAATTTGCGACGGGGCTTTTGCCGATCACGATAAGGGTATTGGGGCGCACTTGCACACTTGTTCCGCTTTGATACCATATTGATGCAAAGGCTTCGTTAAAAGTTTTTATGGAGTCATCGTGATGCAAAAGATCTCCTTTTTGAGCTGGCTTCCAAGTCAATTCTTGCGAAGGTCTAAGCTCCACCTTTTTCGATATCTGGGTGACCTTGGCATCGAATCCCATTTGTCCAGCAACCGCAGTTTCTGACTTAGGTTGGGGGTTTTGAAGGCTGATCATCACAGTGGTAATTGCAGCTATGGCCATTAAAGCGATAGCAATCCAGATTCTCCATTCGAATCTATGTTGAGGAGCTTGGGGGTGTGGAAATTCGATAATCTGACCTCCGATTTTCTTACTCGGAGTTATTTGAGGAAGCCCGTCTTTTGTATCAGTAGAAGTGTTTGGCTCCTCATGGCTAAGTTCAGTGCCAGGAATATCTGATTTAAAACGATGATAAATATTTAAACGCTTTAGTTCGGAATGTAGCCTCTGAGATTCTTCCTTTGAAAAGCTTCGGCCAACAACGTAAGGAAGAGATGAAAGTGAGGCCACCAAATTTTTATCAGTAGTTTCATAGATAAGAGAGGTAGCTGAAGTAATAGCATCATTGTTTGGATATTTAAGCAAAGTAAGTTGAAAGCGAGCCTCAGCCTGTTGAACGTTCATGATTTCCCCTCGTAAAAAAGACGTTTTTGATTACTGGCAAGGAAAGCCAAAAAAATCGTAGAGCAAGCCATCTTCTGTCTTTGCTCCTTCGATTGTTTTGCAGTTTCCCAACGCAATCCAACCCTTTTCTTGAAAAATTTGAGGATCTTTATTTGTGATCAAACGATTATCGAGACCCGGTTGCGAAATATAAACCGAATTCGGATAAGCCATGCTCATGCTTTGTTGATCTTTTCGGTGAGTACCATCAACTGAAAAACTGACTTCCCCGTTAATTAAAGTTTTTAAGGTTAAATTCATTTTCATATTTTCAAAAATTCCTCGGAGCGAAGGAGCCGTATTAGCTGGAAGAGCTCCTCTAAAGACAACCATTTTTTGCATTAGTGCGTAGTATGGATCGAGCGAAAGAATTTGAAAGTTCTTCGCTCGACCGGGAATGCGGTTAGCTGTCCATGCTCGATATCTCAGTCGATCAAATCTTATCTCGAGAAATAGCGAGAGTTTGTTATCTTGAACTTGAAATCTAAACTTTACGGGCTTCGACGTGTATTGTTTGAGTAAGGGTTCAAAGCCAACTTCTTCATAAGCTTTGCGAATAAAAACGTGATTGTCAGGATTTATCGAACCAAAATCAAACTGCACTTCAAAGGCTCGTCCGGCATCAGCACTGCAATCATCTAAGACTTTTGCCTTTGCTGCAGAATCAGTTTGGCGAGTTGTCATTTGGTGAGCCTCACCTTGCGTACCAACGACGCGATCAACACCTCTAGCAACAACAATGTCGTAGAGTTGTTTGGACCAGAGATAGTATTTCAGTTTTTGAGGAGCATTTTCACACGTGAGAGTTTCAGTTTGCTCTTTTTCTTGCTGTTCGCTGAATACATAAACCAGATTTGCAAAATATTGCGGATCAGATTTTGGGTATATGTTTGGATTTGCCAGAGATTTGAGCGCTGTCTTTTTAAAAATCTCTTGAAAGGTCGACTCAAAAACATCGCGCGGCTTTGTAGGAACTTTCATTCGAAAGACGGCTACGGGTTTTAAGTTGGAGCCATTATAAACTGTAACCGACAAATCCAGAGCATCCTCGACAACTGTGCCTTCGGGAGCCGTTGTTGTACCAACAGTATCAAAGCCACCCGTGATATTGCCTTCAAGGACAAAGAAATCGTCAATTTCACTTTTTCCGATCTGATATAAATTATCGATGGTCTCGATCGGTCCTTCAACTAAAGGAATCTGAATTACTTTTGCTCCGTAGGTTTCGGACACAGCTTTAAGGCTGAGTTGAGAAATATAATTATAGTAATCGGCCGCAACATTGGCGCCGTTAAGCTTTAGAGATTTTAATCCCAATCCCATTTGTCGATTTGCAGCAAGATTTGTACTGGGGGCTTCGGTCTCTTTAGAAGCGCAACTTGCAAAAATCAGAATTCCAGAAAGTGAAAATAATAATGAATAGAGTCTAAAAGCAGATGAGGTCATTCCATCTATTATATTAGAGGCCCACGATCTCTCGAACTGGTTTTATAACTTTTATTGCCTTTTCTCTCGCTTTTGGAGCACCAGACTTAAGAATGCTATCGATATCGCCAGAATTTGAAATAAGCTTCTTAAATTCGCTTCGCGCCGCAGCAAAAGTATCGAGAAGTAGAGAAAGCAAAAGTTTTTTTGCATCCCCATAGCCGAATCCACCTTTCTCAAGTTTTTGCTTAAGCTCTATAGATTGGGCTGGCTCGGCAATTAAACGAAAGATCTGATAAACAATACATTCCTCGGCTACTTTAGGATCATTGAGCCCTTTAGAGTCAGTTTTAATTGCCATAACCTGCTTTTTGAGAGTGGCTTCATCTGCAAGAATATCAAGACCATTGCCATAACTTTTTGACATCTTGCGTCCATCGGTTCCAGGAATCACTGCGACATCTTCAAGAATTAATGCCTTTGGAAGTTTAAAAAGAGGTTTGTATGTTTCATTAAAAAATGTCGCGATATCTCGCGTCATTTCGAGATGCTGAGCTTGGTCTTTACCGACAGGAACTAAGTCAGACTCATAAAGTAATATATCGGCAGCCATTAAAACGGGGTACGTAAAGATTCCTGCCTTAACAATCTTATCCTTAGCAATGGCATCTTTGTAACTGTGGGCCCGCTCAAGAAGGCCCATCGAGGTTAAACAGGTAAGAATATGGGCGAGTTCTAGAACTTCGGGAACGTCTGATTGCTTCCAAAAAACAGTTTTTGCGGGATCAAGACCAAATGCAAGCCAGGCAGCGGCGACTTGCCGAACCATTTGCCTTAGTTCTTCACCAGGAGGTGTTGTCGTGAGTCCGTGTAGATCGGCGACAAAAAAATAAGAGTCATAATTATCTTGGCCCTTAACAGCTTGGCGGATAGCGCCTAAGTAATTACCTAAGTGGGGAAGTCCACTCGCTCTGATTCCGGTTAACATGACCTCTTTTTTCATCAGTTTTGTCGTCTCCAAAAAGATTTGTTACCTGACTCATCTTTTGAGGCAAGCAACAAGATGAGTCTCATCGATATTTGCGACTAATTTGGGCGCTTGAGTACAACATTCTTCGACTGCCTCCAAGCATCGTGTATGAAAAACACACCCCGCAGGAGGTCTTGCGGGCGAAGGAATATCACCTTTAAGATGGGGTCGATCACGAACTAAGCCCGGATGTTTCTTGGGAGCAGCTGCAATCAATGCCTCTGTGTAGGGATGCTTTCTAAAGTTTGGATCTAAAATTTGTTCGCGAGTGAGAACTTCCATGATCTTGCCAAGATACATGACGACGATTCTATCGCAGAGATAGCGAATAACATTGAGATCGTGAGAAATAAAAAGATAAGTGAGTTTATAATCTTGTTGTAGTTTTTTGAGTAAATTTAAAATTTGCGCCTGAATAGAAACATCCAATGCCGAAACAGGTTCGTCTGCAACGATGAACTCAGGTTCAACAGCAAGTGCTCTAGCAATTCCAATTCTCTGTCTTTGACCACCCGAAAATTCGTGAGGAAATTTATCGTAGGATTCAGCTCTTAGACCCACGGTCGAAAGAAGAGACAGAACTTTCTCTCGTCGTTCACTAGCGGGGCAAATATTATGAATCTTAAGTGGTTCGCTTAAAATATCTCCCACCCTCATTCGAGGATTAAGAGATGAGAAAGGATCTTGAAAAATCATTTGTATATTTTTTCGAAAGCTTCGAAACGACGGCCTAGAGATCTGAGTGATATCTGTTCCTTTAAAAAAAATAGAGCCACGCGTTGGTTCGATAAGACGAATAAGAGCTTTGCCGAGAGTGGATTTTCCGCAACCACTTTCTCCAACCAAACCAAGCGTCTCACCTTGCTGAATCTCAAAGCTGACATTGTTGACTGCTCTAACCGCTCCGGTTTTTCCACCCAGAAGGCCGCCAAAAATTGGATACTCAACTGATAGTTCATTTACTTTGAGAAGCTCTGTCATTTTGTGCTCACCTTCTTTGGAAAATAACAGGCGGCGAGGTGGTCTGATCCCATCGAAAAAAGTTCGGGTTCCTGTTGCGTGCACTTCTCTTGCCGCGAGTCGCAGCGATCAGAAAACCGACAGCCCGGAGGAAGCGATCGCAAATCAGGAACAATTCCTGGGATGGTATATAAATTTTCATTTGGTTTAACCAGACCTGGGATCGATTTTTGCAGGCCGACTGTATAAGGATGAGCTGGTTTGTCAAAAATTTCGCTCGTTTTAGCTCGTTCAATAATTTTTCCTGCATACATTACAGCAACTTCATCGGCGGTTTCTGCAATTACGCCAAAGTCGTGTGTGATGATAATCATCGACATACCAAATTTGTTCTGAAGATTTTTAATCAGCGCCAAAATCTGTGCTTGGATGGTCACATCGAGCGCAGTCGTAGGTTCATCTGCAATGAGGAGTTTTGGTCGGCAAGCTAAAGCTATGGCGATCATAATTCTCTGCCTTAGACCTCCAGACATTTGGTGAGGATAATAGCCTGCCCGTTCTTCAACATCAGGAATTCCAACCAACTCCATCATCTCAAGAGCTTTCTTCAGTGCATCTTTTTTTGAAGTTCTTTCGTGTAAAATTATAGCTTCAGCAATTTGATCTCCGACTGTGAAAACAGGGTTGAGAGACGTCATGGGTTCCTGAAATATCATTGAGATCTGAGCGCCGCGAATTTCTCTCATTCGTGAATGCGAAAACTCAGCTAGGTTTTTTCCCTCAAAAAGAATTCGCCCCGATTCGATCTTGCCAGGGGGCTCTTGAATTAGACGAATGATAGACAAAGCAGTTACAGTTTTTCCGCATCCGCTTTCTCCCACAAGGCCTAAAGTTTTGCCAGGCTCAAGATCGAATGAAATGCCATCTACGGCACGCAATACTCCACGGGCGGTCGAAAAACTTACAACTAAATTTTCAACTTTTAATAAACTCATGTCTTTTTCTTGTCTTTATCAAGAGGTATTCCAGGAGCGGTATTGGCCTTAGTAAAATCTGCATCCGTAAAAATTGATGAAAGATTATCGAGAATAAATTCACCAGACATATCTTTATTTTTTTGTTGAACAGAACTGACATAGTTTCTGGCCAGAGCATCTGAATCACCCATATAAAAGCGGCGGATAAACCACTCAATATCGCTATCGGGTGAAACCATTGTTAAAACTGGAAGTCCTATTTTAAACTGAAGTTCATCTAAAATTTTGTAGTTCGTGGGATCCGAGGTCGCAATGACCAGTCTTCTTTTAAGTCGTACTTCACGTACTGCTACGGGAACCAATCTTTCCTTTCGCGCAACGGCAAGAGGAATATATTCAAGAATAGATCGAGTAATTGAAGCGGGATCAATTCTTCCTAAATCAAGATGGGGAACTTTAAGAGCTTTTGCTAAAAAAACGGCGAGTTCATTTTCAGTAATAAAATTCAGATAAATACAACATTCGCCAATCTTTTTACCCCATCTTTTTTGATGACCCAAGGCCGCAGCTAGTTGCTTTTCGTCAATCTTTCCTGCCTGAATGAGTAACTCTCCCAGGCGCAATTTCTGGGCCATAGGTGCATCATAATGGTGATTTACAGTCTGAGAAAGCGAAATCCAGTTTTAAATCTAGATCTTTATCTATGATTTTGCATGAGTTGGGGAATTTCGAACTAAGACTTAAATAGCTACACCGAATCTCTCTTGTTCCTTCAATGAGAGCGACCAGTTGAGAATTAGTGTTTTCATAGATCTGCCCTGATCGATTGCTTGTGAGTAACCCAAACTGAAAGGCGAGATCAGACCACCAATTCTTGCGATACCATTTTTTAAAAAGGGGAAGTTCGTTAAGTGAATGAGTCCCCGATTCGTTCGTAAATCTTGACGTCTGAGGAGTGATTTCGAAATGAACTCTGGGCTGGTGAAATAGATCTAAAAGCCAAAAGTTAAGGCGAGATTTTTCTTCATTTAATTCAAACTGAAGTCGAAAATCTGCTCGTGAAGTTTCTTGACCCTCTCTTGCGACTAGTTTGCCCTTAGCGGCGCAAAGCATTTTGCTGGCGCTATGGCGGCCATTATTTGGAGGAACGAGTCGTAAGTTCTGTTTGTGAAACGAAACGCATGCCGAGAAAAAAAAAGCGATAGCAAAGCCTGACGCGAACTTAGTTGGGTTGGTTTGAACCCAAGAGTGCCACTTTTTCTTTAACTCTTGCCTGAACGCCTTGAGTTTCGGAGTCTTGAACTTCTTTTTGTTTTGCATCTTCAGCTGATGACGCTCGCATACTCAGTATCTTTTTGTAAACTTCGAGTGCCTGTTTCTTCGATCCCATCTTCTGATGGGTATCGGCCAGATGCTCTAAAATAACAGGTTGATTGGGGCTCAGCTTATTGGCCCTTGAAAGAAAGTCTAAAGCTTGTTTGTATTTGCCCATTCTAAAATAGGTCCATCCGAGTGAATCCGCAATAAAGCCATTTTCGGGCGCGATTTGGATAGCTCGTTTAAGTAAACTCTCGGCTTCATCGAGGTTAATTCCTCTTTCAGCATAAGCGTAACCAATATGATTAAGAGCATGGGCATTATTCATATTGTTCGAAATAATTTTTCTCATGACTTTGATTGAGCCTTCAAAGTCACCTTGCTTATCAAGTAAGCTGCCGAGCAGAAAAGCCATCTTCTCGTTATCTTCAAAGCGAGACATTTCTTTTTCTAGAAGCGCTACGGCTTCGGAATATTTCTTTTCAAATTCATAAAGGCCGGCAAGTGCCATCACCAGTTCTGCACTCTCAGGTCTTTGTTTGATTGCAGTCTGAGCGGTTTGAACTGCTTCTTCAAAATTATTCAATTTATAGACCTGTGTTTGAATCATTTGAAGACGAGATTCTACAAAGTACTCTGAACTTGAAGACAGCTGTCCGAAATATTTAAATGAGTTTGGGGTGTCTTCGGTTTCTTGAAATAAACTTCCCAGATAAAATAAAATGCGATCTTTATCTGTGCCCTCTTGAGAGAGCACCTGCAGAAAAATTTCTTTAGCGCTGTCGTACTGTTTAAGTCGAAAGTGAATGAGGCCCGCGCGCATCTGATTTTGCAGATCATCTGGTCGCAGAAGTAAATATTGTCTTAGATACTGAAGAGCTTCTTCGTAGTTATCATTAATAAGCGAGAGATTGATGAGCTTCTGTAGTAGTTCTTCGTCTGTCGCATTACTTCGAAGTGCCCTATTGTAAACAATCACTGCATCTTCGATTTTTCCTTCAAGCTCGAGTTGAAGGCCTAAAGCTTTAGCAGCCGCTAGAAAACCAGGTCTTAACTCGAGTGATTTTTGATATGCCTTTTTTGCCAACGTCCGATTTTGAAAGATGGTATGGATTTTACCTAAAAAATAGTGACTGATTTCATCATCTGGCTCTGACTTTAAGTATTTCTCCAGCGATTGAACGGCATTTGCGTAATCGCGATTGTCAGCGAGCATAGCAACTTTTGTCAGTAACATTTCTCGAGCTTTGAGTTGGTTGTCGTAATCTTGGTAGAGATTACCCGCGGTCTCTAAAGATTTAACAGCCGAAGTTAAATCTTGAGCTTGAGCTGCTACTCTTGCCGCTAATACATGATACTCAGGATTTTTTGTCTCTTTGTTTTTGACCTGTTCCAGAAGTTTTTTTGCTTCAGAAGTTTGTGATAAATTAAGGAGTTCTTCGACCTGTCGAAGCGTAAGAAATGAATTTTGTGGATCAACTTGAGAGGCAATCTGGTAGTTCTCAAGAGCGCCTCTTGCATCGTTATCGAGGCTTGAGAGAACTCCAACCATAAAATGGTAATAACCAGCTGCTCTCGTTGCTTCGCCATCATTAGCAAATGTGACTGGCGAAACAATGATCAAAATTAAGATCAGCGATTTTAAGATACAGTTTGAACCCGACCGCAATTCTTCGTTTTTTGCACCTGCCAAGATTGTCTCCAAATTCCGATTCCTTCGAATGAAGGCCTCTTCTTAATTGTAAAGCTGATCTCCAAAACTCACAAATGACGCGCTATAGGAGGTTTTGACGCAAAAAAAAGGCCGCTGTGAGTTAAGGGAGAAACTCACAACGGCACCTAGGGAGTAATAAGAGTTAGGGGTATGGCTCGTAGATTTCTCCTCGAGCCACTCACAACTATTGCAAACTTGATGCCAGCCATGCCGCGGCGTACCTGCTTGAAAAGACTGGATTTTAAGAGTGACGATTTTGGGGCTATGAAACTTTTTGCATAGATCTTACGCATTTAATGATTCTGGCAGAACCCTTAAAGGACTTATCGAAGTAAGCAAACAAATTCAATTTAGAGTTCGAAGCATTTGTTTAGCGGTCTTATTTTTTGGATTTAACTGAAGAGCTTTCTTGAGATGCTGACCAGCTTCTTGCTTCTTCTTCATTCCGATGAAAACTTGAGCTAACATAACATGGCTTTGGTCTGAGTCTCTGAGTTCCAAAGATCGCTTAAGAGCGGCGAGAGAGGGGCGTTGTTTGTCTTGTCTGTATAGAGCAAACCCATAGTTGTACCAAAGTTGTGCGTTATTAGGGTTTAGTTTCAGAGCCTTCTCAAGAGTGGCAGCCGCCGAATTATAGCGACCTGCTTCTAGATCACAATTCGATTTCTCAATTGCAATCAGAATCGAATTCGGATCTTCAGAAAAAGCTCTCTTGAATGCTGCTGAAGCCGCTTCGTAATTTTTTTTATGACAATGAGTGCGACCAAGTTCGATAAGAATATCGCGCTTTTGAAGCGGACTTGGTTTTCTCTGAAGTGCAATTTCAAACTCTCGAATAGCTGCAGCGGAATTTGATTCCATTTGAATCCGTCCTGCTGCTAATCGAAGCTCGGCACTATCTTCATGTCTCTGAGCTTTTTGATAGAAAGCAACTGCGCTGGGAATGTCTTTCATAAGATAAGCAATTTCTGCCTGACGCTTAAGACCATCAGCTTCATGTCCTGGAATTTTGTTAAGAGCTGTCGCCATCTTCATCGCGCGATCAAATTTTTCTTCGTCACGATAAAAATGGTCTCGTACCTGAAGAAGCCATACAAAATCTCTCTGAATAGTAAGGGCTTGATCCCAAGCTTGATGAGCTAGATCGAGTCTGTCTAGTTCTTGAAAAACAAATCCTAGATAAGTAAAGACGAGGGGATCTCTTGATCGAGTGAGACTTAAGCTGCGAAGAATTTCTAATGCTTGATTTAAATTTTTATTTTCACTCGGATTTTTAAGAATACCTACTGCTTTCGCTCGCATAAGAGCTGAGGAGTCAGGATATTCGCTTCGATATTTATGAAGTTGATCCATGAGATCTGCATGTCGATTGATTTGTGCTCCAGCACGAGCAAATAAAGCTTCGAGAAACACAGCCTTTTCTTCGTCGTCTAAATTTTTAGACGTACTAGCTATGCGAATGACATTTTCAAAATTTCCTTCGAACGTTGCCTCCAGCAGGTTATCAAGAATGACTGGGCTTTTAACGGCTGGCTTCTGATCTAGTTCAGCTTTTGTTTCGGCCATTTTGCGAGGCTCAGGCAGTTTAAGTGAAGGAGCAGGTTGAACTTTGGGGGAGGTATTTGCGGATTGAACTGCATTTGATGATTTTTTTGTAAGCAGTTGCTGCAAATAAGGGTCATTTTGTTCGACAATCTGTTCACTTGGTTTGGAGCTGATAGCAAAAACAAGAAGAATAATCGCTACAACACCCGCTCCGGCAAGTGCATAGATTTTTCGAGGATCATGCATGATGGGTGGGCGAGGTACTGGATACTTAATTTTAATAGTTTCTTTGCCTGCCGATAGTCGTGATTTTGATGGAGATTGCGGCGCGGCTTGAGTACTCGGCTGAGATTTTTGGTTGTGGTTAAGTCGAGAGGTTACTGTCTCTTCGAGTTCGGCGTCCCCCGCGTCAGCAGGTTCAGCCAAAGTTTCCTTACCTCGAGAAATTGACGGCTGAGAAACTTCAATTTCTTCGATCGGATTAGATTTTATCGGAGTTAGTTCTACAAATTCGGAACTTTCTGAGACCTTCATTTGAGGCTTTGATTGTCTTAAGAAAGAGACGTAATGATCTAAGTTTGGATCATTCACATCTTGCTCTACTGAATCTATATTTTTAGAGGTAACCCCTTCTTCTTTGAAAACTTCAACATCTTCTTTAACTTCAGATTTTTTTCCATCATCAAAAGCTTTTGCGACAAAAATATTTTTACAAGCGCACTTAATGGCTCGGTTAACCTGCCCGTCAGGAACGCTAAAGATTTTTCCGCATTGAGTGCATTTTGTTTTCATCGAGAAGCCCTTTCTTTTCGAGCTTCTTCGAGAACGGCAGAAACAGTAATATTATGATCTTCTGGAAACTCAGAACGCAGAATTCTAATATCTTTATGTTCTGGCGACATTAAATCTAATAATTTTGTGGTTTCATCTGTGATGAGGTAAATCCAGGGTCTATCCATCAAACTTTCAGACGAATAATGGCAGACAACTCCAATTCGATTATCAGAAAGAGTAACGACGCTTCCAACTGGAAAAGCTCCCATACTTGTAATAAACGCCTGAAGAACAACAGGATCAAAAACCGTCCCGAATCCTTGAGCTAATAATTTAAGAGCGACATCTGGCAAAACTCGTCTTTGATAAATACGATCGGTTGTCATCGCATCGAAAGTATCGGCAATAGACACAATTCGACTAAAGGGGTGCAAAGATAATTTATTAATGACGACAGGATAACCCTGCAGGTCATATCGTTGATGATGTTCAAAAGCAGCGGCAAGGCGGCGCAATCTATCAACCGTTGTGGGGGTACTCCGAGCAATTTCGGTAAGTGATTCGACGGGATGAGATTGCATTACTGTTCTCTCTTCTTGAGTTAATTTTTTTGCTTTGTTGAGAACATCAATTGGAACATGAAGCTTTCCAATATCATGAAGAAGTGCTGCCCAGCCAAGGTCGGTAATCTGCTCATCATCAAATGCTAAACGTTTGCCAAGTCCGACTGAAAGGCGAGCGACGTTTAGCGAGTGAAGATAAGTATACTCATCGTGAGTTTTTATTTTCTCAAGAATGTGAAGCTCCGCATCAAATCGATTGAAGTCGCAAATAAAAATATCTGAGATTTCTCTGATCAATCTCGCTTTCATGATTACCTCGACGACTTTCTCAGACTTAAAATTTTGTCGGCTTGATACTCGAGTTTTCCATGAAGACGCGGTCTTATTTCTTTTACAAACACTATGGCATCAGAAGTTGGGTTCTCAGATATTGCTTCTAAAATTGCTTTTTGAATTGTTCCATAGGGTTTTTTCCTCTTAAAAAAAGCAGGCTTTTCAAAGAATTTTGTAAGTGCGGCAAACGCTCGTGAAGTCGAACTTCTAAGAAGTGCTGGAATCCAAACCTGCAAAAAATCTTCTTCTTCAAAATGTTTATTCACTTGATGCCAGATTTTATCGAAATGTTTTGGTCGCCAGTGAGGAGCAAGCCATTGGTGAAGTGATTTAAGCAGCGTGCCTTTTTCTTTAAAGCAGATATCAATAAGTTCATCCGATTCATTTTGTGCCCTAAGGCTGAGGAGTTTAACCATTTGAGGTCCGGCGGCGGAGGTTAAATAAATATCAAGAAGTCGCAGCACTCGAATTAATGGGCATGATGCAAATATTCTCGACCACAAGTTAAGCTCAGAGGCTTTTGGATCATATGCGGCGAAGCTTCGGATTACGCGCTCATCATCTGACCAAGAAAATTCTAAAGATTTAAAATGCGTTTCAGAAATTTCGACTGCCTTCTCAAGTAAACGATTTTCTAGGGCAATCGAGATGATATCCGAGATTAAGGCTCCTAAAATTTGCGGATCTTTATGGAGGGATTCTTTATCGTATTCATTAAGAATCGATTGAATTCGAAGGATCACGTCTTTTGCGGATTGCTTGGTTATCTCTTCTCTAAACTTAAGGACCGAGTACTCATCGACTCCCAGAGGAGCTTCAAGCGGAGGGGTTGTTATAGGCGTTATTTTAAGCGCCTCGCGCTTTGAGGATTTAGGCGGCCAACTAACTCTAATCGAAACAGCCTCTTCTTCTAGATCCCAATTGCATTCTTCAGTTCTAAAGTTTTCGGGGTCATGCAAATACGTCTGCTGATATTTCGCAATTCTTTGAACCCAGCTGCTCTGAAGTTTAGGATCTTGACCTGTAAAATCGATAGAAAGTGCCCCCAAACCTTTGAGAAAAAGCGCTATCGGCCATTGTTCAAAATCAAATGTTTGGCGAGTTGAGTCCTCATGGACAACTTCTGAGGTCAGAAGATCCACTCTTCGAGGCGTTTTAGAAAGAAAAGGCAGCCCCTCGCTGACCTCTTTTTTCAGAGACACGTTCACGCTGATATTGTAACACTCGATTCCATGAAACGCGCTGGCCCAAGAACTAAATCACTTCCTGTGGTTATTGCCCTTGATCAGCCCTGGAAGGAGTCAAAAATTTGGCTCTCCCGCCTAAAGGCAATGGTGTGGGGCTTCAAAGTCGGGAGCATTCTTTTTACGGAGCGTGGCCCCAAAGTGATTGAAGATGTTCAGAAAGCTGGGTTTAAAATTTTTTTAGATCTGAAGTTTCATGATATTCCCCATACTGTTCAAAAAGCTGTTCGCCAGTCTTTTTCATGGGGCGTCGATTTACTAACGGTGCATGCTTGTGGCGGAAAAGCGATGCTTGAAGTTGCGGCTTCAGAGCAAAAAGCAAAACAATCTGTAATCGCTGTCACCGTCCTTACAAGTTTTGATCAAAGCGATTTAAAAGATATTGGAGTTTCTCGATCTCTCGATGAGCAAGTAGTAGCGCTTGGAGATCTAGCGATAAAATCTGGAGTGCGGGGTTTAGTTTGCTCTCCACTTGAGGTGCAAAGTCTAAGATTAAGACACGCCAATTCGTTTCTTGTAACTCCAGGAGTTCGATTTGATGCCGGTGCTGTTCAAGATCAAAAGAGAACTCAGACTTTAAAAGCTACTCTTCAGAATGGAGCAAGTCTTGCAGTTGTAGGAAGAGCAATTACTGATTCAAAAGATTGGGAGTCTGTCGTTTGCAAAATGAATCAAAGCATAATCTAGTTCAGACTTTTTATGGTCGAAATTCGTTCGAAGAAGCATTGAAGGCGAAGATCGAGATGCAGGAGATCTGCTATGCGAATGAGGCTGGTCGTAAATGGCTTGAAGAGCGACTTCCGAAGGGTGCTCGTATAAAACAAGGAATTCCCCGTGAGATTCAAACTCAAAACCATCAGGGGATTGTCTTTAAGGCTTCACATTCTTTCTATATAAAGGATTGGTCGCCAAGGGATTCTAAAGGTGGATCACCGTTTATACTTCTCTGTAACCATCTCGAAGATATTCAAAACTTAGGAAACATCACCCGAGTAGCTGCAGCTATGGGTGTTGATTTGATTGTTCATGAGAACCGACGTTCAGTCGAAATGAATGCCGTAGGATTAAAGATTTCGGCCGGGCTTGGTTTTAGGATGAAGTTTCTTAAGGTTTCGAATCTGACTCCATTTTTGGTTAATTTAAGACAGGCTGAGTACGAAGTCGTTGGGCTTGAGGCCTCATCTAATGCTCTTTCCCTTTATGAGTGGAATCCCAGGCGCCCGTTAGCTTTAGTTTTAGGGGCAGAGGGTTCAGGAATGGCTAAATCTGTAAAAGATCAGCTCGATTTTCGCATTCGAATTCCAATGGACCCCGGGGTTGAGTCTTTGAATGTCTCCCAGGCAGCGGGGATTGCCATGAGCTGGATATACAGGACGGCCAAATCTTAAATTCACGTACTGAGCAGTTCAATCAAAATTGAGTTTTTGCTAGCCTCCTCCCGAAAGAAGTAGTTTGCTGGCTTGGTTTGAACGAACCAAAATAGTGTTTTTGAAATTGCTGGCGTAGCTCAGCAGGTGAGCCGAGAGGCGAGTATTAAGATAGAGAGCAAACTCTACCAGTTAACTGGGATTGTAATTTTGACTTTATCTTACGAAGTTTTTTTGAAATTGCTGGCGTAGCTCAGCTGGTAGAGCAACTGATTTGTAATCAGTAGGTCGCGGG
>CAZRLF010000021.1:0-41791 GCA_964601045.1 uncultured Bacteriovoracaceae bacterium | reverse complement strand
ATTCTGGAAGCAAGAGTCATCAAGTGATTGAGAAGCGCCCAAATCCTTGGGGTCAGTACGATATGCACGGACTGATTTGGAGATGGATGGAAGACGGATATCAAAAGACTCTTCCTGGTGGTGTAGATCCTGTTATGGGTGATACTGGCTCTTTCCGTGTGATACGGGGCGGTTCTTGGGACTCCGTTGCTCAGAGTGCGCGGTCGGCTTTTCGCAACCTCGTTCTTCCTGGTTATCGCGGCGACTTTCTTGGGTTTCGCCCGGTGAGGACCCTCAAGTAGCTCTTAGAGTCAAGGGACTGCGACTTCGATATCTCAAAATATTCCTATCTTTTGCGGCCGGTCTCTTTATAACCTCAGCGAATTATTGGGATTTTGAGCGCGACTTTTTGGCATGAATTATGCATTAAAAAGAGGAGATCTTGCGAGGAGCGCAAGGATCTTAATTTTCTTGAAAGGTGTGAAAACGATGAAACTTCGGCGAACGGCTTCAATTCTTTTGTTTAGTCTGCTTGTGACGAATAGTATCTTCGCATCGCAAGATCAATCTTTATGTCGCGAGCAAATCGGGGACGTCGTTTTAAAGATGCAGTTTGGTGAGAGCTCTAAAAAATTTATTAGATCTCTTACAGAGGTTGATAATCAAGAATCAATTGAGGCTGCGATAAAGTCGGCAGCTTCAGGTCAATTAAGAAGTTTTTTAGAATCTACTTTAGTTGAAGCTTCAAAATCGCAGCAGAACTTGGCGCAGTTTTGGGGAGAAAGCCTTATTAAAATTTTTGAAAAATCTCCAATTTTAATGCGAAATTGGAAAGCCCTTCAACAAGCTGAGAAAACGATGGGTTCTCCGTGGACCTTTATGTCGAACGGAGGAAAATCATACTGGTTTAGAATTTCTAATAAGCAAAATATCGGCCCTGCTCAAGTTGTTTTAGATTTAGTGGCCCGAGCCGATGCTGTCGAAGAGATGAAAATTTCGGTTCGTTACGATAGAGAATATTCCCCCAGCATCAAAATAGGGGTTTCTAGTTTGCTGAATGACTTTGAGAGTTCAGTAATTAAATCTCGTGATAAAACAATTTCTCAGCAACTCGCAGTTGGACAGCCTAGAGTCATCGATATGGCTTCTCGCCGCCCTCAGATTATACGAAATCTTTCGGTTCAGCCTGAAGAGCAAGGCGTAGATATTCCAGTTGTCTCACTGCCGGCCATGCTTTCATCGAATGGGGGCACTCTTATGCCATTTCGACGAAAGCTTAGCAACGATATGAGAGTGGTGCATTTTGCATCAGATGCAAGCCCTCTCTCAATTCAAAAAGCTCTTAAAAATAGCTTAACGATCGTTAAAACTTTGCAGCCTAAGTAGCTAGTTTTGAGCGCCAGGCATGCTTAGAGTTCTTTGCTGAGGCATGCCTTGAGTGCCTTCAATTGGTTTCAACTGATTTTGTTGAGGAAACGAATCTTGTTGGGGAATTGCTGTTTCAGGCAACGGTAAAGGAACTTCAGCTGTGTTGTTTCGCGAACGATCGGCCTCATCTCTGTTACTGCGATTTAACTCCATTTGTACTTTGGCTTGCTCAACAGCCAGATCACCTTGCTTTGCGATTTTTGTAATAAGATCTTTCGATTTTGCTGCAAGAGCAGAGGCTTTATTCTTAGTGGCAATTGAGTGAAATTCTGTGAGGGCAGCGATTCCTTTAAGACCGATTCTTGAAAGAGCATCTTCTGCTGCCTTCATTCTAAATTTCCATTCAAAGTTATCGTCTTTCTTATCTTTCGAATTTTTTTTGCTTTCATCTAGGCTCTTCCATCCTCTTGCGTATTCAAGCAACAAATAAGGAACAGCTTTTTCTTCGTATTTGTCGATACGAGCAAACGCTTCGTCACGAACTTTTTCAATACGTCCTTTTAAATCTTGATCAACTTCGGGGTGCTCGATGAATTGATCGGCGTGAAGCATCAGCTTTAAACTCGCGTCTATATTAAGTACAATACCCTGATCGATTTTATGGGCTTTCTTCCAGTCTTCAATAGTGGCGACAACTTTTTCGTCAGACGTCGTTGCTCTTTCTTTTGCAATTAATGCGAGTGGAGCGATTGCGCAAAAAGTAAAAATCCCAGCTATAAGTTGTCTAAAGAGTTGCATAAGTAGGACGTCCCCCTATGTACCATTATTCGTTGCATCATGAATTTTGCAAAGGTGCCAACCTAAGTGCTTAAAAACACAATTGAATTTTAAGTGCGAGGAGAGGGTTCTCTGCAGCTTGAGGACTCAACCACTTGACTGTATGGCCCATCTTGTCGAGAAAATGATGGTATGAATTCGCGCCTCGTTGCTTACTTTTCTCTTCTAATTTCAATTTTATCTCTGAGCTTTTCAGGATTTATCTATTTAAAACAAAGACCGCCTGTATCTGCGCCCGTTGAAATTAATTCTTCGATAAAAACAGAACCTCCTTCGCCTGCTGAAGTTAAAGTGATTGAAGATTTAAGTCAGGCTCTTATCTCTGTTGCTGAAAGTGCGAAGCCTGCAATTGTTACCGTTTCAACCGAAAAAATTTATACTCAGCGAATTTCTCCATTTCCTTTTTTTGGAGGGCCGTTTGACGATTTGTTTGGAGATTTTATGGGTCGGCCGCAAGAGAGAAAATTTAAGGCCTCGGGTTTAGGGTCTGGCGTGATCATTAATAAGGAAGGAATTATTCTGACTAATAATCATGTGGTGGCCGATGCAGATACTATTTTAATCGGGACCCTCGATAATCGAACTTTAAGTGCCAAAGTCGTGGGAAGAGATCCAAAGACTGATATTGCTGTTCTTAAAGTAGAGACTGAAAATTTAATATCAATCGAAGCCGGAGACAGTGACAAACTGAGAGTGGGAGAAATTGTTTTGGCGGTTGGAAGTCCGATGTCAAAAGGTTTAGCCCATACGGTCACCCAGGGAATTGTTAGCGCTGTTGGACGAGCGAATGTTGGTTTAGCAGAATACGAAGATTTTATTCAGACTGATGCTGCGATTAATCCGGGAAATTCCGGTGGAGCATTGGTGAATCTAAAAGGAGAACTTGTCGGAATTAATACGGCGATTGCATCTCAAAGTGGGGGAAACCAAGGTATTGGTTTCGCAGTGCCCGTCAATATGGCTATGGGTGTAATGGATTCACTAGTTAAAACCGGAAAAGTAGCTCGAGGTTGGATTGGAGTAAGTGTTCAAGATTTGAACGATGATCTAGTAAGGAGTTTAAATCTTCGCGTAAATCAAGGAGCTCTTATCAGCGATATCGCTAATGGAAGTCCAGCTGACGAGGCAGGCCTTAAGCGAGGAGATCTTGTCACAGAATTTAACGGTGATCGCCTAGGAAGTGGCGGACACTTTAGAAATAAAATTGCAACCAGCCGACCGGGTAGTACGATTACACTAAAAGTTAGTCGGGGTTCTGAAGCTTTAAGTATTAAAATAATTGTCGGTGAACCTCCCGTAAAAGAAGTTCAAAGAGAAGTTTCGCCCCGTCGGTAAAGTTTGTCGAAAAATTCTTATTTGTCTTGCATTATGCCCCCTCAAATCTTTTGCTACAGCGCGTTATGCTTCGCAAACAATCAAAACCTATGATTTAACTCATTATTTTAAGGCCTTAAAAAAAAGTATTTTGGCATCAGTTAAAAGGCCTGAGCATTTTAAAGCCATGATATTCTTTAGGTAATGGCCAATATACCTGTTTTTGAGGAACCAAAAGCTCCTCCCATCGAGTATTACAAAGTTCCCGTTTCTTTGTTTCGGGTGAATGAGTTAACCGATGCTGATTTATATTTCTATTATCAAGGCCAATACTTACTTTTTAAACAGGCCAAGACGGCTTGGTCAGTAAACGATGATCAGAAAGTCGAAAGCTCACACATTGACACGCTCTTCGTTAAGTTCAAATCGCACAAAGAACATAATGATTATCTTCAAGATAAACTCACAAAGTTCTTAGAAAGAAGAGATGTTTCACTTAAACAAAAAGCAGGAATGCTTGCTCAAACGGCTGAGCCAATTTTAACATCTATTTATTCGACTCCCGAATCAAGCGAACTTATTTCAAGCGCTGCAGATTATACAAAAAATTGTATTAAGTTTTTGAACGATAAGGGAAGTGTTCCCGAATTAATTAGACTTTCTGCCAATAGCTTCGCTGAGCATGCCCATGGCCTTCACGTTTCAGCTTATGCCGTAGCTCTTGCTAAGCGAGCAGGTTTTGTTGATCCACATGTGATGTTGTCGATTGGAATGGGTGCACTTTTGCACGATATTGGAAAAAGCAAACTGCCCAAAGATATTGTTAATAAAGCAGGTCCGCTCACAGATCCTGAGTGGAGACTGATGCGCACTCATCCCGAGCTTGGAGAAAAAGTTTTAGATCATCGGCAAGCTGTTCCTCTTGTAACGCGCCAAATTGTTTTAGAACATCACGAGCGAACGAATGGAAAGGGCTATCCTCGGGGAATAAAAGGCCCGCATTCATTCTCTCGAATCGTCACGATTGCAGATGTATTTCACTCTTTGGTAAGTGATCGACCTTGGGCAAGAGGACGGAGTCCTTTTGAGGCTCTTAAGTATATGATCGAAACTCAGAGAGAAGAACTTGATTTGCCTTTACTCGAAAAATTCATCGAGATGCTTTCAAAGTAAGGTTTAATTTAAGTCTCTGTTGCTTTGATATCTTCAAATCAGCTTAAATACTAAAATGAGTTTTCGAATTTCTTTGGCTTTTACGTTGTGTCTTCTTATTTTTTCAAATCTTTGGGCTTGGGGTGAGAAGGGACACCACATTATTTGTCATACCGGTGGAAAACTTATTGAACAAAAATATGAGAAATCCATTGGCGTCGAAAAATCTCTTTCTAAATTAATGGGTCGATACAAACTTGCTCTGGGGCATGCCTGCAATATTCCCGATAATTATTGGAGAGCTGAAAATCTTCCTTATATTGTTGAAGAGCTTAATGGTCCTACTCATTTTTTTAATCCTGAACATTTTGTGGGACTAAAACCAAAAATGGGAACGATCCAAGATGAGATCCGAAGACTGCCAACCTTATACGAACAATTACTTTTAAAATTTAATGGCAAAAATTCTCTTCTCACAGGTAAGCCGTTTAATATTTTTAAGGCAGGGAGTGCGCCATGGAGAACGGATGAACTTTATTTAATGGCCATTCGGGCTTTTAAATGTTTTGGTGGCAAACTTTGGCAAACAGCCGATTTAAAGTATAAAATGAAAAGCTCTCTGAGAGAGTTTCCTGAAGCTGACTTTTTTACAATCAACGATTTAACGGATCCTTACTTTGTTTGCGATCGAAAACGGAATCGATTTAGTGATTTAAGTGCAGCCGTAGCTATGCTTGGTATTATGGGGCATTTTGTTGGTGATATGACTCAGCCATATCATGCCACTGCTGATTACGATGGGTGGGCGACAGGGCAGGGAGGAATTCATTCATATTTTGAAACTGACCTTGTTGAGTCACTCGAAGGTTTAGAAGAAGAAGTTTTTGAGCGCGCAAAAGATCTTGAATTTCAAAAGGTTCAAAAAGCAGAAGTTGGATGGCCCACTAATTTTGCTGGAATTAATACCGCAGTAGTCGCCTACGGAATGCTCAAGTTGGCCGCTAATTCAAATTTGCTTAAAACAAAGTTGGCTGAAATTGATCGCACGGTTTCGGTCGTTAAAGTCGGAACTATTCTTCCTATGGAAACGACCAGAAAGGACAAAAAAGAACAGGCTTTTGAAGCTCAAAGGCGATCTCCGAATTTTCCTGCGGTTCAGAAAGCTTTTAGGCAAATGATTGTCGATCGTTTAGCTCTGGGTGCTGTTCTTTATAGTGATTTAGTTGTGCAGGCCTGGATTAATGGCGGAAAGCCTTTGGTTGAACTCGTCTATCCCAATAATAGTAAAAAGTGGGTTCAGCTGCTTTATCCGTTAGCACCTCCATTTGCGGTGCCTCAGTATGATAAAGGTGCACTCGAAGCCGTGCTTAAAGCGCGCTAAATGCTAACAGCAATTTACTTTTTGTCCTTAGAAGCTCGGTAGGCTGCACAGCGATGCATGAATTCCTCCCATGGCGGGGGCGTATGATCGATTTTGATCGAATCGCCGAGAGTAGACCAAAGTTCTTCGTCGTTTTCCCAGCACATATTATGACCAGTTTGCTCTCTATGCTTTCGAATAGCTGATTCTAATTCCAAAATTCGGTTTTGGAGTTCGGTAACCGATGTCATCGGTCAGGATTTAGCAAAAATTGGGTTATCCAGCCACTATTTCTCCTTGCGGCCTCAGCTTCTTTGACCAAAGATGCATTTATGAAGGATCATTCTTACCCCAAATCTCGAATTAAGATTTTTTTAGCTGAGAATATACATAGCGCAGCGATCGAGATTCTTAAGAACGAAGGATTTCAGATTGAAACTTCGAAGTCCGCGCTTACCGAGAAAGAATTATTGGACTTAGCACGAGATGTTCATGTTTTGGGTATTCGCTCCAAAACTAAAATATCCGCGAACGTTTTTAAGGAATCGAAAAAATTAATGAGCGTTGGATGCTTTTGTATTGGAACAGATCAAGTTGATCTTGAGGCTGCTAGACTTAAAGGTGTGAGCGTCTTTAATGCTCCTTTTAGCAATACGCGAAGTGTGGCTGAAATGATTTTGGCCGAGATTGTCGTTTTGGCCAGAAGATTAGGAGATCGCAATCGCGAAATGCATATTGGTCATTGGGAAAAATCGGCTGTCGCTTGTCGGGAAGTCAGAGGAAAAACTCTAGGCATTATCGGATACGGCCATATTGGCTCTCAAGTAAGTGTACTTGCCGAAAGTTTTGGGATGCGCGTGATCTATTACGATATCGTTACAAAACTTCCTTTGGGAAATAGTCGTCAAGCCTCACGCTTAGAAGAAGTCTTAGAATCTTCTGATTTTGTCACTCTTCATGTACCTGATACGGCGCAGACGCGAGAGATGATTGGTGCTGAAGAGTTTAAAGCTTTTAAAAAGGGAGCCTGCCTTTTAAATGCTAGCCGAGGTCGAGTGGTCGATCTTAAAGCATTAAAAAATGCTATCGAGTCGGGACGGATTGGCGGCGCTGCCGTCGATGTGTTTCCTGAAGAGCCGGAGTCAAATATTAAAGATTTTAAAACCGCACTCCAAGGCTTGCCCAATGTTGTGCTTACTCCTCATATCGGAGGAAGTACTGAAGAAGCTCAGCAAAATATAGGTGTTGAAGTGGCGACGACTCTTATTCGGTTTATTAATAATGGAAGTTCAACGGGTTCAGTGAATTTTCCACAGGTTGATTTGCCAGTGCAACGAGAAACGCATCGTATATTAAATGTGCATCGGAATGTTCCAGGCGTTCTTAAAGATATTAACGGAATTATTTCTGATCTTGGCGCTAATATTGAAGCGCAGTATTTAGCAACGGATTCTCAGGTGGGGTATCTTATCGTTGATTTAGATAAAAAGGTTTCGGATCAAGTCAAAGATCGCGTGATGGCATTGCCAGCGAGCATTCGAACTCGAATACTTTATTAGAAGAATATGATCGCAAGTTTAAAAAAAATTCTTAGAGAATCACAAGTTCATACCGATGAGAGTGAGATTTTGAAATACGCCCGAGATTGGACGAGGGTGCATGAGCCTAGAGCTTTGGGTGTGGTCTTTCCGGAGTCGACCGAAGACGTTCAAGAAATAGTTCTTTGGGCTAAGCAAAATAAAATAGCACTCGTTCCCTCGGGTGGACGCACGGGGCTGAGTGCCGGTGCCGTCGCGCATAGCGGTGAGTTGGTTGTCTCGATGGAGAGAATGAATAGAATTTTTTCCATCAGCGAAATTGATCGCACTGTTCATTGTCAGGCTGGAGTTGTCACCGAAGTTCTTCAAGAGGAGATTTCAAAAAAGGGATATTTTCTTCCTCTCGATTTAGCAGCCAGAGGCTCGAGCCAAATCGGCGGAAATATCTCAACCAATGCAGGTGGAACGAAAGTCATTCGTTTTGGACATATTCGCGATTGGGTAAGACGGCTTAAAGTTGTGACCGGCACTGGTGAAGTTCTTGATCTCCACTTGGGTCTGATCAAGGATAATTGCGGCTACGATTTAAAACACTTATTCATTGCAGCAGAAGGCACGCTTGGCTTTATTACTGAGGCCGAACTTGAATTTACCAATAAACTAAAAAATTTAAGTGTTATTCTTTTGGCGTGTGACGATCTGAGACGTGCGCTTGATATTCTAATGGCTTTTAGAGCTATCGTCGATTTGAGTGCTTTTGAGTTTTTTACCGATAAAGCTTTAAAACATGTCTTAAGAGTTCAAGATTTGGCGGCGCCTTTTCAAGAGCCTCATCCTTTATATATTTTGTTAGAATTTGAGAATACAAGTGATGCAATTCAGGACCAAGTCCTCTCTGTCTTTGATGAATGCGTTCAAAAAGGTTGGGTCAAAGATGGAGTTGTAAGTCAGAACGATCAACAAGCCGAAAACTTTTGGAGATATCGAGAAAATATTTCGGAGAGTTTGGCCAAGCATACTCCCTATAAAAATGATATTTCAGTTGCGATTTCTAAAATTCCTGAATTTGTTGAAGCCGTAGACCAAGTTTTTACTGAGAAATTTCCGGAATTTGAGATTGTGTGGTTTGGACACATTGGGGATGGCAACCTTCATATTAATGTCCTTAAGCCTGATTCTCTTGAAATAAGTATTTTTAAAACCAAAACCAAAGAGATCAGCATGAGCTTGTTTCCTGTTCTTAAGAAATTTGGTGGCAGTGTAAGCGCTGAGCATGGAATTGGTTTAATCAAAAAGCCGTTTTTGAGTTTTAGTCGTACAGAAAATGAAATTTCTATTATGAAAAAGATCAAAAATATTTTTGATCCAGAATCTATTATGAATCCCGGAAAAATTTTTGACTGAACGTATTAATAAAATTGGAGCAAGTTCTGCGATAGCCCTCGTTGTCGGTAGTATCGTTGGCACGGGGATATTCGTCACTCCTTCGATGGTGGCCAAGTTTACGACTGACTTTTGGATAATGAGCGGCCTTTGGATCTTAGGAGGGCTACTTTGTTTGATCGGCGGAGATATTTACGGTCGGCTTGGACAAAAATTTCCGTTTGAAGGCGGGCAGTATGTTTATCTCGAAAAGTCTTTGGGGGTTTCAATCGCACTTATATACGGATGGATAAGCTTTTTGGTCATTTCTCCCTCTATGATCGCCAGTTATTCCAGCTTTTTTGGTGAACAATTGCGTGTTTTTATTCCGGATATTTCACTGTCTTCTATTAAAATTATAGCGCTTGGTTTTTGTTTTGCGATGAGTTTGATCAATTGCCTTGGGATTCGAGTTGCAGGTGGCCTAGAGAGAGTTGTTGTTGCTTTACAGATTTTATTAATTTTTTCGCTCTTTGTAGTTTTAATCTGGACCGTTCCTCAAATTGAAAATTTTTCAAGCAATGCCAGGCCTGACGGCAGTTTGCTTTCGATGGCGACAGCTATCGTAGGTATTTTGTGGACGTTTGAAGGGTTTAATTCTCTTTCATTTGTTGCTCACGAGGTCAGAGAGAGTCGCCAAAAGTTAAGATTGTATATCCTCGCGGGTTGCGGAATTGTCTTCTTAGTCTATTCGCTTTTGATTTATCTCTCGTCTCACTATCTATCATGGAGCGCACTCGTAGAAGCTCCAAGTACAGCGATCGCCCTTTCGAATTTAGCTTTTCCTGAGTTTGGAAGTATAGTCACCGGCGCTTTGATGATTGTCGCTGTCACTATGTCAACATTACCTGCAGTTATGATTGGGCCCAGAGTTACTCACCAAATGGCTGGGGAGGGATGGATGCCCTCATTTTTTTATAAGCTTCATCCTCAATATACTTCTCCCAACCGGGCTATTTTAACCCAAGCCTTTATTGCCGGATTTTTTATCTATCTCGGAAGCTTCGAGTCTCTTATTTCTATTTTTATTACTGTCAGTTGGATTTTTTATATTCTCATTGCGATCGGATTTCTAAAATTGCGATTGACGGATCAAGCGTCAAAATTGAATCGAGCTATCGATTTTATTGAGGTTTCTGTTTTCGTGGCTCTCGCGGCTCTTGTTATCGGGTTACAAATCTTTAAGAGATAAATCTTATTGATCTTCTTTGGCCAAAGAAGCTCTGATTGCGCCTATTAAGACGAGCACGACTCCTGCCAACGATAACAAACCTAAGGTTTCGCCAAAAAAGAAAAGTCCATAGCTGAGAGCGAGGGGAGTGCCAAGATAAGTCAGTGGAGTTACCCGACTCGCTCGTTCGAGTTGCAAAGATACGGTGAGGAAATATTGTGCTCCTTGTACGAGCAGTCCTATAGCTAGAAGATAGACCCACTCATAGTCTACGGGAAGTACCCAAACTTGAGCTGTGGGACTGGCCACGATAAAGAGGGTAACAAGCGGAAAATAAAAGATAACAACAAGAGGAGAGTCATTGTCTTTTAATTTTCTGACTAAATTATAAGCGAGCGCAGAAAAAACTGCCGAGCTGACCGAAATTGTAAGATCAAAAAGACTAACGCGAGGGTCAAATCCTTTAATGAGTGCAGCTCCTATAAAAGCGAGAGCAGTAAAGACCCACACTTGATTGTCAGATTTTTCTTTCAAAATAAATGATGAAATAAAAATGGCAAAAAGAGGGGAGAGATATTGAATTGTGACGGCACTAGCAAGTGGCATGTGTTTAAGAGAATAAAAAAACATTAGTAATGCTACTGTGCCAAAAAATCCTCGCATTAAAAGCATAGTAAGGTTTTTGCCGCGAGGAGAAATTTTAAATCGATAGAGAAGTAATCCAGAAAAAAGCAGGCCAACCAAAGCTCTAAAAAAAATAATTTCAACAGCTGGAATGCGATCGAGATGCTTAACTAAAACATTCATAAAAGAAAACAAGATGGTCGCAAAAATCATTGACCACTGCCCTTTGCTCAGTTTTATGCCCGTTCGCATTGAATTATTTGTTAAAGTGTGAATTTCATTTTTGAAATAATTGCTCCTGGAAGTTTTGCATGACCTAAGCTTCTCATATCATAGGTGCTTACATCAGGAAAAATCTCTCGCTGTCTTGTAAGCGCCTGAAGTTCTGAACCTAAGACCCTAAAGATAGAATCATCAAATCTTAAGTTTTCAATCGGCTCTTGAAGCTGCCCATCCTTAACCCAAAAACAAGCATATCGGGTCATACCGGTGATACGTCCCTCAGGCTGATCGCTCCAGTTAAGATAGTGAAGATTAGAAAGATAGAGCCCTTCGTTTAAGGTTTGCAGCACTTTGTCTTCTTCTAAACTTCCCGCATTAACAGCAAATGATCGGAGTCCTTCTGAAAGAGTTGCTCCATTTGCCTCGAGTTTGTATTCGAGCGCAGACCTGCTACTGACAAGGCTTTGTTTAAGTAATCCCTCAGAAATAATTTCAATTTTTTCGGGAGCGAGAAGTCCTTCTTCATTAAACCGAGGAACTTCACCCCCACTAAAGTCTTCACTTAGACTAAAAAGTGGAGAAAGCTTTTGCTCCCCGGCTCTCAACTTTCGTAGTGGACTATCGCCTTGTTGAATTGAAGCCTCACTAACGGCGCCCCAACTAAACATTCCTACAAAATCATTCAGAGCATGCGGAGCGAGATAGGCTCTATATTCTCCAGGGCATAGCTTTTTAGATGGTCTTTCAAGGAGAGAAAGTTTTGCAGCATCTTCTTTTAATTTTTTCTCGTAGCGGTTTTGATTCCACTCAGTTCCGCCAAGAAGACCCTTTACTGCTTTTTGTTTGGCCGTAAAGAGGGAGTAGTCAAATGCGAATGATTCGGTTGAAAACCAATGCGAGAGACCTGCGGAATTAGCCATCGCCTGAATACTCAAACCCGAAGTATAAAGGCCAGTGAGGTCGAGTGCAGCCGGAACTTTAAGGAGAGAGCTAATGACGTCGCTCTCAGGCAGGAGGTGGCCTCTTTTTTCAGTTTGACTCGATTTTCCTGTTTGCGGAAGTACAGCAAACGGATCAACAGGTAGATTGACAACTTCAGTTTGCAGCTCGTTAATTAAAAAATTTAAGCGCGAAATATCTATCTGCTTTTCTCCAGATAATGAGCAGGAACGAGTGGCTTTTTTTAATGCTCCCGAACCTTCTTTTGTGACCAAATTAAGTCCGATATATGCTTGCTCGACCTCACCAGCTTGTCTGATCTTTGCATTGTTGAGTCGAATAAAAGTGCTGAGCTCCCCGCTAAGGGTTAAAAAAAGATGATCGTCTTTTCGTAAATGTTTAAAGCAGGCGTCTCTTAATTCAAAAAAATAATCGGGTTCTAAAAATCTTACTGTTCTCATTGTCCGTCTCCACCGAAGACTTCGATATTTTCAAATAAACAAGCCGGAGATGCATGGCCCACTCGAATCGCTTGGTTCGGTTCACCTTTTCCGCAGTACGGAGTTCCATAGGCTCGTAGGGTTGAGGTGTTGCCTAATGTTTTTAGACTCTTCCAAAATGGAACCGAAACTCCTCGGTAATTTGGATTTCTCAAGGTCTTTGTAAGTTTTCCGTTCTCAATTAATTTTGCATACTCACAGCCAAACTGAAACTTATTTCTAAAATCATCAATCGACCAAGAGCGATTAGATTCCATTAAAACGCCACGCTTAACCGAAGAAATCATTTCTGATAGCGAAGCTGTGCCCGGTTCAAGATTAAGGTTGGCCATCCGATCAATTGGAGCTCGATTCCAAAGCGAAGCACGTTGATTCGCCACCCCCTCCATTTGAGTTCGTGCCTGACTTTCAAGACTCCCTAAGCCCAATAAAAGTAAACCATCCTTAATCAGGAATTTTTTCTCAGCTTTATTGCCGATATCGTCGCAGGCGTAACTTGCGAACTGACTTTGTCTGCTCGGATCAAAAGTAATATTCATGAGTTTTGATCCATATTGAAGTTTTCCAAAATCTTCGAGTTTGACGAAGGACCAGCCTGCATAATTACGTTCGTCTCCTAAAATGCGATCGAGCTCAAGAGGATGGCCCACGCTTTCATGAATCTGCAGCATCATTTGATCGGGCATTAGAATAAGATCACAGGTTTCGGTAGGGCATTGTTCGGCTGATAAGAGTTCGAGAGCTTGTTGAGCGATTTGATCAACTCTTTGCCAAAGGTCATCTGTTACCAGGTATTCAAGTCCTCCTTGATAGCATCTTGCTCTAAAGCCGTTGTCGGTTCTTTTTTGCACTATAGGACCATCTTGAGCAGTAGCACCAAAATCTGTTGCAACAAAAGTAAACTGTTGATGAGCATTGGATCCATTTGAACTTACAAAATGAGTTTCAGTCTCGGTTGTTACAAAAGCAGCAGAGGTTCGAATGATTTTGTCTGAGATCTTGAGCGTTTGAGAAATTTTAATGAGAAGTTCGTTGATGTCCGAAGCTGACATCAGCGAGAGATTTTTAAGAACCGGAGAATTATATTTAACCTGGACAGGGGGTCTTTGGTTGGCTGAGAAAGAAAAAATTTTATGCTGTGCAGCTTGCTCGGCTAAGAGTTTTGCCTTTTCGTATGCTTCTTGAACAGCTTTTAAAGTTAATTGACTTGTTGCAGCATAGGCGAATTGACCCCTATGAAGAACTTCGATCATTAATCCATGAGATTCGCTTGAGTCATTGCTCTGAGGCTTTTGATCTCTTATATAACGCACTGTGGTCTTTTCGCGAACTTCTCGCAGGCCAACCCAAGTAGAAGATTTCGTATTAATTTGATTCAACGCTTTCTCAATGAATTCAGGCATAATTGATCTTAATGAGACTTTTGTCGAAACGGCAACCACGGGTTCACTTTGCATGACGAAGTCAAATTTTAAGAGCTTTTGGCGTGAAACCCGTCAAACACTCGATCTTGCAGTTCCAATTATCACTAGTCAGGTTGGGCAGCTTCTTCTTGGGGTTATCGATACATTAATGATCGCGCGTTTAGGAGTTGTTGAGCTAGGAGCTTCGGCGTTTGCGACCAATGTCTTTTCGCTCTTTTTAGTGTTTGGATTTGGTCTAACCTCGTGTGTATCACCACTTGTCGCAAAAGCAGACGGAGCGAGACGATATCGAGAGGCCGGAGAGATATTAAGACATGGAGTGATTCAGGCTTTTGTTTTTGGGTTAGGATTGGCACTTATTATTCAGTTCCTTTCGCTTAATCTTCAATGGTTTGGACAACCGCAAGAAATTGTGAATGCAGCTCGGCCTTATTTGATCGTAATGGGCTGGTCGATTATTCCCGCATTGCTTTCACATGCGATGAGGCAGTTTCTTGAAGGGCTTCATCGTCCCATGTTGCCGATGATCGTTATGTTAGTGGCGGTCTGTCTCAATGCTCTCCTCAATTATTTTTGGATCTGGGGACATGGGGGATTTCCAGCATTGGGATTAGTCGGAGCGGCGTGGTCTACATTTGTTGTGCGCTTCTTTATGATGCTTGTTCTTTCAATCATTATTTTGAGAGCTACTTTTTGTGCTGACCACTTACCCCTCAATTGGTTTTTAACACTCAGTAAAAGACATTTGCGTACCATGTTTTCATTAGGCTTTCCGAGCGCTCTTCAAACTCTTTTTGAAGTTGGCGCGTTCGCTGCGGCAGCCATAGTCATGGGGTGGATTAGTACTGAAGCTTTAGCAGCTCATCAAATCGCAATTAATATAGTTTCAATTACTTTTATGGTGATTTTAGGTCTCTCTTTCGCAGTGAGTATTCGAGTTGGGCATTCAGTAGGTCGAGAAGATTTTGTTGCTGCAAGGCGAGTAGGTTTTAGTGGAATCACCTTGAGTGCCGCGATCATGACTATTTTCGCCTTGGTAATTTTAGGAACTTACGATTGGATTCCAGGATTGTATGTCGACGACCATGAAGTAGCTTCGATTGCTGGAAGAATTTTAATTGTAGGAGCACTCTTTCAGATTTTTGATGGAATACAAGGTGTGGCCATTGGCGCATTACGAGGAATGCATGATGTGACTGTTCCTACTGTGATCGCATTTTTCGCTTACTGGGTTATTTCTCTGCCTTTACTTTACCATCTGGCCTTCAATCGAGGCTTAGGACCTGTGGGGGTATGGGCAGGGTTACTTGTTGGTCTTCTTATTACTTCTTTTTGCTTAACTGTGCGCTTCGGAAGAATTACGCAGAAGGCTGCAGATCTTGTCAGTACAAATACTGGAATACGGTCTTCAAAAAAATTACGATAAGATAGATTAGTGTCCACTACCAGAAATAGCATGACAGATTGCTTCGATCGTTGCCTTTGCATCTCCAAAAACTAGAGAGCAATTGTCGTAGTAGAAAAGTTCGTTATCTACACCGGCATAACCAGCTTTCATCGATCTTTTGCTTACAAAGATTTGACGAGATTTAAAAACATCGAGAATGGGCATGCCGTAGAGTGGGCTTGATTTATCACTTTTTGCGGCTGGGTTAACAACATCATTTGCACCAATGACTAAGGCGGCATCTGTCGTTGAAAATTCACCGTTGATTTCATCCATTTCAAAAACAACATCATAGGGAATTTCAGATTCGGCGAGTAAAACATTCATATGTCCAGGCATACGGCCTGCAACTGGGTGAATGGCGAATTTAACTTCGACGCCTTTTTGAGCTAAAATTTGGTAGAGTTCTTTCACGGCGTGCTGGGCTTGAGCAACGGCCATTCCGTATCCAGGAATAATAATGACTTTGCTTGCGTTCTCTAAAACAAAGGCCACATCTTCTGCGGCAGCGGATTTAACGTTCTTTCCTTTTGTCGAAGAGCTTGAAGCTGCTGTTGTGTCTCCGCCGAAGCCGCCCAATATAACACTAAAGAAGGAGCGGTTCATTGCCTTACACATAATATAGGAGAGAATTGCGCCACTGCTTCCTGCAAGAGCTCCGGTCGCAATGAGTAAATTATTGTGAAGAGTAAAACCAGTCGCAGAAGCTGCCCATCCTGAATAAGAATTGAGCATCGAGACAATCACGGGCATATCAGCTCCTCCAATTGGAAGAACTAAGAGGAATCCGAGTACGAGGGATAGACATGTTAGAATTAAAAGCGGCAAAAATTCGCCCGTCATGACGAACTGAACACTAAGAGCGATGACGCTTATTCCTAAGAGCGCATTCAAAATATGTTGTCCCTTAAATACAAGGGGATTACTTGGAAGCAATTCCTGAAGTTTTCCGAAAGCAATCACTGACCCTGTAAAAGTAATGGCGCCAATCGCTGCACCTAAACCTAATTCAACACAAAGAACTGAATTTAACTCTCCATGGGCTTGATGCGTGAAGTAAGTGCCGATCGCAACAAGAGTTGCTGAAAGGCCAACAAAGCTGTGAAGAGCTGCAACAAGCTGAGGCATAGCAGTCATTTGAATTTTCATGGCTGTTAAAATACCAATGGCTGCACCACCAACCAGGCCATAGATAATCCAAGAATAAGACTTAACGTCCGGATGAAAGAAGGTTGCGATCGTGGCAATGGCCATTCCGATCATTGCTGCCCAATTTCCTTGGAGAGCTGTTCGCGGAGAACTTAATCCTTTTAATCCAAAAATAAATAAGATCGTTGCGACTAAATAAATGAGGGCAAAGAAATCTGCGTTCATGAACAGCCTCTAGCTTTTCTTTTTCTTAAACATTGCAAGCATGCGATTCGTCACTACAAAACCGCCGAAAATATTAATAGCCGCAAGTAGTACAGCAAAGAATCCGATAATTTCGACTAGTCCAACTGAATTACTTCCTGCTCCTGCAACAAAAATGGCTCCAACGACAACAATAGCGCTAATCGCATTTGTCACCGCCATCAAAGGTGTATGAAGTGCGGGGGTCACTCCCCAGATGACATGGTAACCAACAAAACAAGACAGAATAAAAACATAGAGACCGACCATTGTTTCACTCATGATTTTTTGCTCCATCGAACTTCACCTTTATAAGTGACGAGAGAAGCAGCAACGATATCGTCATCAAGAGGATAGGTAAGTTCTGTTTTTCCGTCCTTACTTTGCAACATGAGGCAAAGAATATTGTAGAGATTGTTTCCAAAGAAATTCGAAGAGTCGGTGGGCATCATCGCCGGGTAATTAGTTGTGCCCACAATAGAGACGCCATATTTGTTGACGACTACATCGGCTTGAGAAAGGGCGCAATTACCGCCATTGGCAGCGGCCATATCAATAACCACAGAGCCGGTTCGCATTCCTGCAACAGCTTCTTCGGTAATAAGTAGAGGAGCTTTTCGTCCGGGAATATTAGCTGTTGAAACAACGATATCAGCCTTTTTAATTTTGTCGCTGAGAGCCACAATTTGTCTTTGCTTAGCTTCTTCTGAAAGTTCTTTGGCATAGCCGCCCTGACCAGAACCCTCTTCGCCAAGATCGATCTCGATAAATTTTGCACCAAGTGAAAGAATTTGCTCTTTCACTTCTTTTCTTACATCGAAGGCTTCGACTTGAGCCCCAAGGCGCTTTGCAGTGGCAATAGCTTGAAGACCGGCAACACCCGCACCTATAACAATTACTTTCGCGGGCTTAGCCATTCCGGCCGATGTCATCATCATTCCACAAAATCTTCCGTAATGGGATACGGCTTCGATAACAGCTCGATAGCCGGCAATATTAGCTTGAGAGGAGAGTACATCCATCGATTGAGCTCGAGATGTTCGTGGAACAAGTTCCATGCCTAAACAATTAATTCCTGATTGAGCCAGTTTTTGAATAGTATCGTCAGTAGAATAAGGTTCGATCTGAGCGACCAAAAGCGAGTCTTTTTTAAGTAGAGAAATTTCTTCGGTCGTAGGTTTATGAATCTTTAAAACGATATCAGTCGAAAAAACTCCGCCTCTGCTCTCAACCACTTCAGCGCCAGCATCTTTAAAATCTTTATCGCTGAAACCAGCTTTTGTACCCGCTCCACGTTCAATTCTTACGGAAACGCCTTTTTTAATAAATTTTTTTATACTTTCGGGCGTAGCTGCAATCCGTGTTTCGCCGTTTTTAACTTCTCTGGGAACTCCAATGATCATGTCGATGTATTTACTAGTCTGTAAGGTCAGTGCTAGCCTGTCAATCACTGACCATGAAGAATAAGTATAGATTTTTGGTGAGCGTCTTTAGTCTAGCTATGTTGGCGCAGGTTCAGGCCTGTAAACCCACAGTTAAATCTCAAGCCGACTCAAGTTCTCAGATCAATATTGAGATTAAACCTCTTATCGCCGAAGAGATTCTTAATCTTGTAAAAAAATCAGGCCAAGAATTCACTCTAGTTAACTATTGGGCGAGTTGGTGCCAGCCATGCCGTGAGGAATTTCCGGAACTCATTCGGTTTAAAAAAGACTGGGCAAATAAGGGGATTGCATTTGAATTTGTAAGTGTAGATTTTAATGAAGATATCGCCGAAGCAAAAAGCTTTTTGAACTCACAGGCCGTTGATTTCTTAACCTACATAAAGAATGGAGAAGATGATTCCTTTATTAAGGTAATTGATCCAAAATGGTCGGGCGCACTGCCTACCACGTTCATCTATGATAGGACGGGTAAGCAGGTCAAAAGAATAGATGGACCAACCTCATTTGATGAGTTGAGCAACTTCATATCTGAACTGAGAAATAAGGAGAAAATAAAATGAAAAATATTTTTTTAAGCATCATGATGATGGTGAGCACCACTTATCTTTATGGGCTTGAGATTAATGAGAAAATTCCCTCGGCTTCGAGTATAAAAATGAAAGGCGTCGACGGAAAAGAGCTGTCGATTCAGGATGTAAAAGGTAAAAAGGGAACTCTTGTCGTGTTTACTTGTAATCATTGTCCTTATGTTAAGGCCTGGTTCGACCGCACCGTAGCAATCGGAAATGAATATTCTGCTAAAGGTATAGGTGTGATCGCCGTTAATGCAAATGATCCAGCAGCTTCTCCTGAGGATGATATGGAAGGAATGAAGAAAGTCGCTAAAGATAAGCTTAAGTATCCGTATGTGGTTGATGAAACCTCACAGGTTGCCAAGGCTTTTGGAGCCACCAAAACTCCTGAGTTTTACCTATTTAATGATAAAGACGTTTTAGTTTACCAAGGTTCAATCGACAGTAATTCTCGAAATGCAGACCTCGCTAAGCCCTTTTTGAAGACCGCTTTGAATGAACTATTAGAGGGAAAGAAAATTTCTAACCCTAAAACCGCTTCAATGGGTTGTGGCATTAAGTTTCGACCTGCAAAAATTTAAGTAGGAGAGAAAAATTATTTTTCAAAGGGAGCTGAATGCTCCCTTTGTTTTTGGGACATCAGTGCCAGCATCTGAGAGTGAGACCCTCTTTCTAAAACTCAAATTTCTTAAGAATTTCAGGCCCCCGTTTATTCAATCGATTGGCATAGAAATTGCTTTAATCAAATCCTTAGGGGAACTATTCGCATGGCTTTTGGGGCAATCCCAAAAGGTTTGAAGGGAGAATTTAGATGTCGGTTCATAAAAAGAAACTCAGTTTATTCGTCCAAAATGGATTTTTTGCTCTTAATGTTTTCTTACTCGCTGGATGCGGGGGCGACAAAAAAGAAGAGAGCCAACCTAGGCCAGCAGTCGATATCGCTGCAATTCAGTCGCAACGAGAAAGCAGTCTTCGATCTCATTTATTGTCTAAATTCGATTATGACTTAAGAAGTCTTCAATACTCGTACGTAATTTTAGTTTCGTCGCAAGGTTTAAATAGTCATATAACCGATGTTTCTGCTGCAACGATGACTTCAGAGGCTGGAACAGTCTCAATTTTAAATAATCAAAGCCTTTCGAGCGGGGTAGTGTCGTCCGATACCGAAAATGCAGTCGCTGGGCTGAAGAATATATTCGCTGATAAGTTAAATGAATCTGCAGTTCGAGCTAATCCCGAGCTTTTCTATCAGCTAGGCATTACTGTTCCAGAACTTAAAGCCGGAGATTATACCTTTAATTTTACTCTTAAGTTTGCTGACGGTTATATTGCAAAAATTTCTGTAACTCAAACTGTTGAGCGCGATGTCACTCAATAAGGAGAATCGATGAAGAAGCAAATTATTTTTAGTTTAGGTTTATTGAGTTTTAATTCTCTTTTTGCTCAAGCACCCATGAGTGAATACTGGAAGCGGCAGAAAACTCGAGCCGCTGATACGAAAGCCGAAAAGACATTAAGCGGTTTGGCAAATGATGAGGCTCTTAAAATTAATTTATGTGAATTGGGTGCCGGAACTTGCGAAGGCCTTTTCGGAAAAGACGCTGCATTTAAACTCGATATTTCAGTTTTGAGAAGTGCATTCGCAACGGGGCTTCAGCTAGATAGAATTGAGCAAATTAATGCACCGTACGTTGAGGCTTATAAAGCTGCGGGTAAATTAAAAACAATTGATTTGCCCGATGTCACATCGGGCACCAAATATGACTTTTCAAAGCTTTCTTCTGCTGATCGAGAGGTTTTCATTTCGGGCAAAGATATTAATGAAGCGCTCGCCAAAATTGGTGAGATCAATGGGTATAGGGGCTCTGATAGTGAAGCTCGAATTTTGCGTCTAACATTAAGACATACGCAAGGAGGGGGATCGGTTAAGAATCAGAAAATCATCGAAAGAGATTTGATTCTTCCCGCCACAGACATGTCTTCAAGGGCAATGAAACGAGTTGTTGCTGATAAAAACTATAAACCTATTCTCATCACTCGATCTGAAAAAACATGGAGCAATACAGATTTGCAGAGTGGCACGAATAAAGGCACTCAAGCCTCAATTACTTTGAAGACAAGTGTGGTAAAGTCGAACTCTTCAGTTAATGCGAATAATCTTAAATCACCGACGGTTTTGCCTTCAGCTGTAAATACGAATAAAGTAAATCGTATTTCAGGCGTTACTCAAGCTGTTACCGCTTTAGCACCTCAACGATATACAAGTGGAATATCTGATTCAGATGCAATTTTAATAAATGTGAACGAACTCAGCTCTGGGGCTGACGATACACTTTGGGGAAAGCCAGAATTTAATTTGAGATTTGCAATTAGGTATTTTGCTTCAGCCGAAGATCGAGCCAATAATAAATACGTCAGCAAGTATTTGCAGCAAAATCGCATTGCTGAGCTTGATACGGGAGCCAGTCAAAAATATAAAGCGAATGAAAAGCAAATGAGACTGAGTGCAAAACTGGTTAATGATGAGCTCGATAAGCTAGTTAAGATCGAAGCTAAAGATAAAACGCCAGAAGATGGCTATGCTATTTTAGTTGTCGTATTTTCTACTCCTGATACTGAATTTAAGCCTAAAGAATATGAACTTCCTGTTTCAGCTGGGGCGATTAAAAATTGGCAAGCCCATAAAACAAAAGTCCCTGAAAATTTGCCCATCGCTATAGGTGAAAAAGAATCTTCCCAAGCCTTCTTTTATATCAAAAAGAACAAGGATGGCACTCTAGGCCGGCAAACTGATTCGCCTTCGTTGCACTACGATATTAAAATTGAGAAAGATGGGGCTAGCAAAATTCCACCTCGTCCTGTTTTTGACAAATTTAAATTTGAGCGTCCTCAAGCCAAGAATTCAGAATCTTTTGGAACTCAAAAAGTTTTTCACTCTGCGGCTAGCGACGATGTAATTCGCAATGATGGCAAAGCTCTTTGTTTGTATGGAGAAAGTTGTTAGTTATCCGTGAAGGTGAGCGCTACGCTTACGTTTGGGATTAAAGATAAAGATGACCAGAAAAATCGTCGCAACGAGAATGAGTGTTGAAAGTGCGTTCACTTTTGGACTGATACCAAATTTAATCATGGAATAAAGCTTAATGGGCAGGGTGTCGTTTCCGACGCCTGAAGTAAAAAAGGTAATTAAGAAATCATCAAAGCTCAGAGTAAATGCCATGACTGCGCCCGATAAAACCCCAGGCCATATAAGGGGGAGCGTAATTCTCCAAAAAGTTTTCCAAGCATTCGCGCCTAAGTCCCGAGCGGCTTCTTCGAGGGAGCGGTCAAATCCTTTAAGGCGAGTGCGCACTGTAATAATCACGTACGAAAAACTAAAAGTGATGTGCGCCAAGATGATGGAGAGTGAGCCCAATGTGAGTCCCAAGAAAACAAACCAGATTAAAAGCGAAAGACCCAAAACGATCTCGGGCACTATTAGAGGTACGAGAGTGAGGGCATCAAAGATTTTTTTTCCTTTAAATTGAGCTCTCTCGAGAGCAATGGCGGCGGTAGTTCCCAGAATTGTTGATCCTACTGTCGTCCAAAGACCAACCCAAAGACTTACCCACAATCCAGATTTAAGGCTTTCATCCGATAATGCTTCGCTAAACCATTGCAAAGTAAATCGGGATTCTCCCGTAACCGGATCGGTTGCAATAAATGAATAAGCAACGAGACAAACGAGTGGGATGTAAAGAAGAAGAAATGTAGCGGCTGTAATCGCTTTGACAAAAAACTTTGTCTCTCCGGGGCGAGCACTCATTATGCCGCCTCCTGTTGTAAGCCATCATTTTTTGCTTCTTTGGCTTGAGCTTCTTCTTTCATCCAGAGACGAATAATAATCACAAGGCTTACAAGAACAATTCCCATAAGAATGCAAGAAAGCGCTGACCCAAATGGCCAATCACGCATTTTCAGAAATTGCTCTGTAACGAGATTTCCCATCAGCATTGTTCGGGCACCACCGAGCAAATCAGGAATCAAAAACTCTCCTAATGCTGGAGTGAAAACTAAAATAGTTCCGGTAACAATTCCGGGTTGAGTGAGCGGAATCAAAATGCGCCAAAAATTATTCCAACCTGAAGCTCCTAAGTCTCGGCCTGCTTCTAAAAGAGAAAAATCAAATTTCTCTAGTGAGACGTAAAGAGGAAGAACCATATAAGGCAGATAATTTGTCACCATTCCTAGCCAAACCATTGTATAAGAATTTGAGAGGGTAATTGGTGTAGTGATAAGACCCAAAGCAATTCCTAATGAATTAATCGGACCTTGATCTGCAAACATGACTTTGAGTGCGTAAGTTCTCACCACAAAATTTGTCCAAAATGGAACAATTAAAAGGGTGAGAAGAAAGGGTCTAAGCTTCTGCGATGTGCGTGCCAGTGTATAGGCCATCGGATAGCCAATGAGTAGACACGAAAACGCCGTCAGCACCGCAAGTTTTACGCTTTCGTAAAAAATTCCAAAATATAGCCAATCAAAGGCGCGTGAATAATTGTGAAACGTCGGTTTGATTTGAATGCCGCCGTAAGTACCTTTTGTTAAAAAACTATAAACGCCTACTATGATTAGCGGAATAAGTAGAAACCAAAGCATCCATCCAAGGGTTGGAAGGGCAAACAGAGCATTCTTATTCTTATCAAGCTGTGGATTTTTCATGAGGCTTGCGCCGAAGCATCCATGGCAAAAAGAGGAATTTGCGTATCAACTGGGTTTGTCACGGGCTCAGGTAGGGGAAGTGATCCTTCAGCGCCCATCAAGATACAATCTTCGGGTGACCATGAAACAAAAACGCGATCTCCATGGTTAAAGAGTTTTCGAGCCGAATGAGCCGAATTCACTTGAATGACATGAATCATCGGAAGAGATCCGAGTTTATCTTTCGGTTCAATGAGAAACTGAGTTTCGGGCCCGTGATACAGAGATTCTTTGAGCGTACCTTCCATATAATTTTGCTCAGGCGATGGTTGAGATTTGAGAACTTTGAGCTTCTCAGGGCGAATCATCATTTGAACTTTGGTGCCAACTTCAACAAGAGGAAGAGGTCGAAGCCCTTCGCGGGATGCACGAATGGCCAAAGATTTTCTGCCAGGTCCTGAAATATGAATGGTATCGCTCGTGAGTGATTTAACTTCGCTTTCAATTGAATTCATTGAGCCGATAAATTTGGCGACAAATAATGTCTTGGGATACTCGTAGATTTCTTGCGGAGTTCCGATTTGCTCAATTCGTCCACCATTCATGACAGCCACTCGGTGAGACATGGTAAGAGCTTCTTCTTGATCATGGGTTACAAAAATAAATGTTTGTTTAAGTTTTCGCTGAAGGGTCAGAAGTTCAACTTTCATTTGTTGTCTGAGCTTGAGATCCAAGGCAGAGAGAGGCTCATCGAGCAGCAAAATTTTAGGTCGATTGACTAAGGCTCGTGCAAGCGCCACGCGTTGTTGTTGACCACCCGAGAGAGTCGTTACCGAGCGATTAGAAAATTCATTCATCTGCACGAGATCAAGTGCTTCACAGACGCGAACTTTCGCTTCATCGGCAGGAGTCTTTTTCATTTCGAGACCGAAAGCAACATTGCGCTCGACGCTGAGATGAGGAAAAAGTGCATATCTTTGAAAAACAGTATTGAATTGGCGCTGATGAGGAGGCAGGGGATCGATGCGATGAGCATTTAAATGAATCTCGCCTGAAGTCGGACTTTCAAAACCACCCAAAAGTCTGAGTAATGTTGTCTTTCCGCAACCACTAGGACCGAGGATTGAGAAGAATTCCCCATCATTTATGAGGAGATCAACGCCCTTAACAGCTTCAAAATTTCCAAACTTTTTGGTGACCCCCGACAGCTTTAACATCGCGCAAGACCTTAACAGAAATAACAGTCATGAAAATAAATTTTTAGTTCAAAGAAGATTTTTTTCGTCTCAAAACGAGGTTTTAATTTGAATTGCCGATGATTTATTTTTGACTGCGGCGAAAAGGAATTGTAATCAAAGCTCTATGAAAAACTTAATCTTTTTGATCGCTTCAGTAAGTCTCCTAGGCATAGGTTGCAAACCTTCAACGACAACAACTTCATCTACCGGTAGTGCTGCTACAGCAAAGACCGTTAATTTGGCTATTTGGACGAATTTCGTGAGTCCCGAGATCTTGGCTAAGTTCGAAGCTGATACTGGCATTAAAGTGTCTGTATCAAACTACTCATCGAACGAAGAGCTTCTCGCCAAATTACAGGCTGGCGCAGAAGGCTATGACGTCGCCGTTCCCTCCGACTATATGGTAGCTGCAATGGCTAGCCTAAGTCTTCTTGAGCCGATTGACCTCAGCAAAATCACCAATTTCAAAAGCCTCGATCCTAAAGTTCTTAAAAAGTATTATGACACTGAAAACAAAGTTTCCGTTCCTTTTAGCTGGGGAACCACTGGTATTGCGTATAACCAAAAGATGGTGAAAACTCCCTTAAAGGGCTGGAAGGATCTTCTCGCAAATAAAGAGCTCACCGGTAAGTTTACTCTTCTTGATGATGTTCGTGAGACTCTTGGAGCTGCATTGAAGATGCAGGCCTTAAGCCTCAATACCAAGGCCAATGCAGACCTCGAAAAAGGTAAAAAAGTTCTTTTAGATGCTAAAAAACGTCTTAAAGGTTTTACTTCTGAAACCTTAGCGGGTCTGGTGAATGGAGAAATGGCAGCTGCTCAGGCCTATTCGGTCGACGCTCTAATGGCTTCTGAAAAAACGAAGGGTGCCGTTCAGTATGTTATTCCTGAAGAAGGTTGCACTGTTTGGATTGATAATTTGGTCATTCCAAAAGGGGCTAAGAATATCGAAGCAGCTCATATGCTGATTAACTACTTAATCGATGCCAAAGTAGGTGCAGAACGATCAAAGACCCTATTCTCCGCTCCTTCAAATAAGGATTCTCTTGCTCTTCTGCCCGCTGAGCTTAAAAACAACCGAAGTTTGTTTCCTGACGAGAAGCAACTCGCCAAATGCGAAATGCTTGAAGATCTTGGAGATGATCTCGCCGGTTGGGATCGTGTATGGACCGAAGTTAAAGCTGGTTACGAAGAAGAATAATCTTAGGTAAAGAAAGACTTTTCATGGGGCGTCAGATAGATCTGACGCCCTTTTTTTTAATCTCTTGACGGTTTTAAGGGCTTAGTTAGCCTTTAAGATATGAGAAAAATTATCACTGCGGTGGCACTAGGAACAATTATGTTCGGACTTCAAGCCTGTTCGATGAAGCACGGACGTAAAGGGGTTAATCAAGGCGTTGCGAAATTAGAGGCAAAATCAGGCTCTAAAGCCTCTGGAACGCTTTATCTCGAAGATCATTATGGAGGGTTGATTGTTCAGGGTTCTATTTCAGGACTTAAGCCGAATGCAAAGCATGCAATTCACGTTCATGAAAAAGGAGATTGTAAAGCCAAAGACGCATCTTCAGCAGGCGATCATTTTGCACATGCTGGTCAAGCGCATGGAGCTCCTGGATCAAAGGATTCTCATGCTGGTGATTTAGGAAATATTCAAGCTGATAAAGACGGAAAAGCTGACGTCAATATTTATGTAAAAGGTATTAACCTTAAAGCAAATAGCGAAGGCTCAGTCGTTGGCCGTTCTCTTATTGTTCATGCCGGGGAGGACGACCTTAAATCACAACCTTCAGGAAATTCCGGAAAAAGAATTGCCTGTGGTGTGATTGAGTCGCAAAAATGTGACGATTGCAGTAGTCCATGTGCTTCAAAAGGCAAATGCCAGTGTGAATCTTGCAAAATGAAATCGGATAAAGCCTGTGATTGCAAAGATTGCAAAAGCAAAGGCAGCGGCTGCAAAAAATGTAGCTGCAGTAGTAAAAAATAAATTTTTGTGAAAATTGCTGTTTCGCAAATGTGTTCTGGCCCAGACCCCTGGGCCAGTTTGCTTTTTGTAGCGAGTTCGATTCGAGAAGCCGAAGAAGCTCGCTGCTCTCTCATTTGCTTTCCGGAAAACGTTTTTTATCGAGGCCCGCGGTTAAAGCGAGATGAGGCAATTGTTTTAAATCGTGAGGGCAGTCATTTATCTGAAGTGACTTCTTTTTCAAAAGCCCTCGCAGAACTCATCCAAAATACCCACATATCGATTAGTTTTGGGTCAATTCTAGAGCAGAGTTCCGAAAGTTCTAGGCCGTATAATGCGCATTGGTGGGTAGGGCCTGATCGAAAAATTATTTCGTATCGCAAATTGCATTTGTTTTGTTTTCAGGGCGAAGTGGCAAGTTATGACGAGGAGAAATTCATCACGCGAGGTGAGAGTATCCAATCGGTGGCATGGGGAGATTTTTGTTTTGGGCTCTCGATTTGTTATGATCTGAGGTTTCCGGAGCTTTATCGAAAGTTAGCCATGGATCATGGAGCGAACGTTTTTGTGGTTCCTTCAGCTTTTACGCGCGAAACCGGTAAAGTTCATTGGCATACTTTGCTGAGGGCAAGAGCTATCGAAAATTTGGCGTATGTTATTGCTCCAGGCCAATGGGGAGAGCACGAGAGTGATCAGGGTCAAAAGCTTTCTTGTTATGGGCACTCTCTTGTTTACGACCCTTGGGGGAGGCTTTTGGCAGAAGCTCCTGAACAAGGGGATGCCCTTTTAATCGTTGATCTTGAACGAACTGAGATTGACCGCAGGCGTTCTCAGCTTGGAGTTTACGAGTCGGCCTCGCGCTCTCTTTTTTGGAGTGGGTGCTAGTAGACCAGCGGGCTTGTTATTCTCTATATTCTCACTATGGAACTTCTTCATGAACAGTTTTATGGAAATGCACTTTTAAAGTGGCTTGTAAGCCTAGGCGTTTTCTTTATCGCTTGGGTTGGATTTTCAATTCTTAAGAGTGTCGCTGTCTCAAGAATTAAAGTTTGGACTCAAAAAACCGAGACAGATGTCGATGACTTTTTTGTCGGTCTTCTTGATGGAACAAAAAGTTTTTTTATAATCGTCTTAGCTTTAACAATTGCTGCGCTTTATTTGGATCTAAGTCAGAAGCTTCAAAATGCCATTCACTCTCTTTTTATTGTCTCTGTTTTGCTTCAAGCAGCTTTGTGGGGCCGAGATACAATCGATTTTTTTGTCACCCGCTTACTTGCTAAACGTGCCGGTAAAAGTATTGAAGACCCTTCGGTGAGAACAACCGGAGCTGCACTAAGATTTATTGCTCAGATTGCTTTTTATTCTCTCATCGGACTTCTGATTCTTGATAATCTGGGGTTCAACGTCACTGCTTTGATAGCAAGCTTGGGGGTCGGAGGTATTGCAGTCGCTCTTGCAGCTCAGAATATTTTAGGAGATCTCTTCGCATCGCTTTCTATTGTTTTTGATAAGCCATTTGTTTTGGGGGATGCAATTGCTGTTGGCGAGCAAAGAGGAGTTGTTGAGAAGATTGGGTTAAAGACGACTCGTCTTAAAAGCCTTACTGGAGAGCAACTGATTATTTCAAATAATGATCTGCTCAGTAGTAGAATCCAAAATTATCAACGAATGCAAGAACGGCGGGTTGCTTTTACTATAAGTGTGACCTATCAAACTCCTGTTGAGAAACTTAAGCAGATTCCCGAGATGATTAAGGGAGTTGTCGAATCACTTCCGAAGGCTCGATTTGAGAGAGCCCATTTTAAAGGTTTTGGAGACTCGGCACTGACATTTGAAATTGTGTATTGGATGCAATCAGGTGACTATGCTGAATACGTGAATGTTGAAAACAGTCTCAATCTCGAGCTTGTGCGCATCTTTGAAGAGAAGAAAATAGATTTCGCTTACCCCACACAAACTCTTTTTATCGAGAAAGCTTCATCATGAATGAACAGCGATTGACACAGATGAAGTCTTATCTGAGAACGATTCCGGATTTTCCTAAACCTGGAATTCAATTTAAAGATATCACCCCATTGCTGGCAGATCCGACGGGATTTCAAATTACCACTGAACTTTTTTGCGAATGCATTCAGGGCCTCAATATTGATAAGGTTGTTGCGATTGAATCCCGAGGATTTATTTTGGGATCAGCTCTCGCTCAAAAGTTAAAACTTGGGCTGGTATTGGTCAGAAAAAGAGGAAAGCTTCCTTCGAAAACAATTCGCGAAACTTATAATCTTGAGTATGGAACCGACGAACTTGAAATTCATACCGACGCTTTAAGTTCAAAAGATCGAGTGCTCGTTATTGATGATGTGATTGCGACAGGTGGAACGGCACTCTGTGCTGCTAAACTTTGCCGGCGCCTCGGTGCACAGGTAGTTGGCGTCGCAGCGTTAATGGAGTTGGTAGCTCTTAAGGCTCGAGATCATTTTGGAGATATTCCCCTCCTCACAATTTTTAAGGATTAATCTTCTAAAGCTCCAAATCATCGGCGGAAAACAGAAAATTTTGGAATCGAGGTCGAGATATTTTAGTGCAAACTGCGCTTAATAACCGTGGACTTAAGTTAAGGCTATGAACCCACCAGTTTTTTGCTAAAAGCTCAGTTTCAGATAAAGTAATATCCGAAAGAGTATTTTGCGCATCTTTAAGGTGAAATGCAGATTGTGCCTGAGCTTTGAGATAGGCTTCTGAAAAGGTCCAATTTTTAAGAAAATACTTAAGTTGTTCTTGTCCTGTTAAAGCCTTGAGGGTATCTCGATTTTTGGGCGAAAAATATTTTTCTGCAAGATCGAGAAGGTTCGCTCGATCTTTTAGCTCTTCAATATCAAGACCAAGGGGAGTGAGAGCTATCGCAAGTGCCATCCAATCTCCTGAGTGCGAAAGATTAAATTCTAAACTTGAATCAGGAAATTCCAAGCGGGGTTTACCTCGTTCAGAATAAACAAAATCCAGAGATTGAGAGGGAGTTCCTAAATAATGACTTAATATTTTTCTTAAAAAATACCGAGATTTTAAAAACCTATTTTTGGCAGAGAGATACTGAATTTCATTGGCACGGTTTACTTCTGCAGGCGAAAGATTATGGGGAATGCCTTGTAGATTGTCAGATGTCTGCCAAATCCAGAGGTGAATTTCGTTATCTCTCAGTAATTTCATTTACTCGCCTATGATTTTAACCAGAACTCGTTTGCGCCTTTTTCCGTCGAACTCTCCGTAAAAAATTTGCTCCCACGGACCAAGATCAAGTTCTCCTTCTGTAATTGCAACAACTGTTTCTCGGCCAAAGACTTGGCGCTTAATATGCGCGTCGGCATTGTCTTCTCCGGTATCATTATGCCGATATTGATCTATAGGCGCGTGCGGAATATATTTTTCAAGCCACTTCTCAAAATCGTGATGAAGGCCAGGTTCGTCATCATTAATAAAAACTGATGAACTAATATGCATCGAGTTGACGAGACAAAGACCTTCTTTAACTCCACTTTCTTCGATCGCCTCGCGTACTTGCGGTGTAATATTGATAAATGCGAGTCGTTTTGAAATATTAAAGACAAGTTCCTTTCTAAAGCTCTTCATAGGAATCCAACAAATACAGGCGTTTAGAGGTGCTGCCAAGCTGAGTGATACACCCGCTATTGGGCTTAAATATTGAGATTTTAGCCCTGGAAATGCCTTATAATCAGCGCTAAAGAAAGCTCCATGGATTCAGTGTATAATGAAGACATGGTTCCTAATTCGCCGAGGGTTCGACACCTTCGTTACGAGAAGCTGCGTCGCAGTCTCACGGAATCCGTCGAGATATGGCCCGTGCTTTATGAGCACAAAATTATCGGAAAAAACGGCAATGATTTTACCGACAGTCTAAAAGAGTTTGAAAAAACTTTTCCTCGCCTTAATAAAAAGACTCAGAATACCAGTAAAAACGGAACCTATGTTTCTCTCACTTATGAAATTCTTGCGCGCGATGTTGATGAGATTATTTCACTCTGGGTAGGATCCGAAGAAATCAAAGATTTCGTTACTGTTCTTTAAATAATCGATTCGCCTCTTGAGCAAATCGAAAATCTTTCGCTGTAATTCCTTTAGCATCATGGGTGGTCATTGAAATTTCAACTCGATTATAGACGTTAAACCATTCAGGATGGTGATTTTGCTTCTCAGCAAAATCGGCAAGCTTGGTCATAAAAGCAAAAGCTTCTTTAAAATCTTTAAACTTATATTCCCGAAATAATTTGTCGTTCTTGATTGTCCATGACGGAACGGATTTTAGTTCTTTTTGAATTTCGGCTTCTGAAAATGCTTTCATACTGTCTTCCTTTAAGAAAAGCTTCTATCTCTTGGAAGACCGTATCAATCTTATTCTGAAAAGTAAGTGTTGAAGGAATAATCACTCTCTGCGGATGGGGCTTCCAACTCTCAAGAATTCTCTGGTCGACTAAAAGCGCCTCGTCTGGAGATTCTTTTCGAACGGCATTCAGGTTTTGATAGCCGTGCTCAGCTTTGGCTGATTGTAGATGGATGACTAAATGATAGCGATTTACTTCATTTTCAATGCTCGAATTAACTGATTTAAAAAAGCACTCTGAATCTCCTAGTGGCCAATAGGCAGGATGATCAAGAGTTCCGCGATCGCAGAATAAAACTTGAGGGCCAGTCATGAGCTCAAAGATTTTCTCCATTTCAACTTGAGTATAGTAAATGGCGCGCTGAGCGCTTTTGATACCTTCGGCGCTCTGAAAACGGGGAAATCCACCTCCGTATAAGATCGATGCAGCTTCGGGAATCGTAACGGCTGTCTGAGAGAATTCACGTCGAACAATATCAACAACCGTGGTCTTTCCTGCGCAAGGTCCGCCAGTAAGGCAAATCTTTATCTTGGAGGCCATCTTAGGCCAAGGTCATACAGCTGAAATGGATAAATTTAAAGGGGTTATTTAATTCGAGTTAAAGGGGGTTCTTGGCTATTTTTTTAGGGTGTCCTTAACAAACTCACTCATAAGACTGTCGGCCACTTTAATTGTGGAAGCATTGGCTTTAGCTAAAGTCTTATCGAGCTGCATTCCTACAATATCTTCTGCAACTTGAGCATCGCCAGCCCCCGCCGCCCCTTCTTCAGAAGGCGTGAATGATGACTGAGCGATTCTATTCGCCCGTTTGGCGATAGATTCAGTAACTTTCAAAAAGCCAGTTTGGCCTGCATAAATAGCGCTTAGAATGTTCATACCTTGTTATTTTAACGCAGAGCGGCAAATCGCGCTCTCAACCAAAATTGCTAGTAGTTTCAGTAAGCTATGATCTAAGCCCCCTTTTTGAGAGGTGCGGCAGCCGGCCTGTGCATAAGCTCTTCAATTTTATTACTTCGTATGAGGCGAATAACCTCATTTTTTTGTCTTAAAACTCCAATGCGACAGAGCGCAAAATCGTATTTAAGGGGGTCGGTAGAATCAAAAATTTTGAGGGCTTGCGTGACTTCAAGAGCTGTTTTGCACGAAGGAGATTTGCGATTTGTAAATTTAAGACAACTGGCAATTTGAAACACGTGAGTATCAAGCGGAACAATCAAGTGAGCGGGTGAAATCGAATTCCAAATTCCTAAATCGACTTGGTCCTTTCGAATCATCCAGCGCAAAAACATATGCCAACGCTTTGCTGTACCGGCATAGGGGTCGGCAAACATAAAACCTAGTCCGCGACTAAACCGAAATCCTAAGCGAGAAATTTCTTTTCTTAGAATATTTCTAAAATGAAGAATTTTCTGAAGGCTTATCTCAGCCTCAGCAATTTTTTGATCAGGATTCTTTGAGAAAATAGATTCGATTGATTCGTTTTCTTTGAGCAGAGAGGAGATTGCGGCGAACAGAGCTTGAATATCTTTTGAACTATAAAAACGGTAATATGATTTGGCATAGATTTCTTGAATATCTTTAAGCGAAAATTTTTCGAGATTGCGGCGAGGCGAGGATGAGAGAGGTTCGAGGAGTTTTCGTACCGTGGGTTTAATTGATGTAATATTGCCGAACGAAAAAAGCGCAGTGATAAGTGCGACTATTTCTTGATCTTCTTTGCTTTGATAGCTGTGAACGATTTCGATCGGATCGGAGGATACGTAATCTGTTCGGTTATACGAATGAAGAATGCTATCAAGCCATAGCTTAATAAGGCTTAATTCTTCAGTTCTTCTTTTGCTTTGAGCCATAGCTCTTCTTTTTCGGTTAATGAATAGCTTTCAAATTCTTTTTTTTCACGCTTTGCGATTTCTTCCATTTTTTTAAATCGAGATTCAAATCTCTGATTCGCTTTGTGAAGTGCGAGTTCACTGTCAACACCTCGATGTCGAGCATATTGAACCAGGCAAAAAAATAAATCGCCTACTTCATGTTCTATTTCTGCAGAAGTTTTGGCTTCTCTTAGTTCTTTCACTTCAGATTCAAACTGAGCCCAAACTTCTTCAGGTTGGCTCCAGTCAAATTTAATCTTTTTAGATCGATCGCCAAACTTTTGAGCTCGCTGAAGTCCTGTGAGTGATTTTGCTATCCCATCAATTAAACTAGCAGAGGGAGTCTTAGATTTCTCAGCCATCTTGATTTCATCCCACCGCTTTAATACCGCAGATGTAGAATCGGCCTCGGCATCTCCGAACACATGGGGATGACGACGAATCAACTTTTCATTCAGGCCGGCAATTACCTTTCGAACAGCATCGGATCCTGTCATCTCAGAAATGAGCTCAGCCTGAAAAACAATCTGTAAAAGGACATCTCCAAGCTCTTCAATCAGTGGGCCGACTCCCACTGAAGCAACCTCATCCATGGCGGTTGCGCATTCATATGCTTCTTCAAGCAAATATTTGCGGAGACTCAATAGATCTTGCTCTTTATCCCATGGGCATTCTTGGCGCAGCTTATGCATAATCGCGAGAAGTTCGTTAAATTCCTGCATAAGCCAAAACCTCCTTCATTTAATCTCTAGGCGCAATACAAATTCCAAAATTCTCAAATTACTATTGGAACGATTGAATGATTATCTTAAGATGTTTTGAATGTTCGTTTTTAAACAGATTCCTCAAGATTTAGATTCATTTGAAGGCGATTTAATCATTGCCATTGTTGGTGAAGATGAAAGGCCACTTAAAGCGGCTAATTCTTGGTTGGACTGGAGACTTTACGGATTAATTACGGAGCTCATTGTTCAGGGGCGCTTCTCGGGCAAGCTCGGCGAAAAATGTTTAATGCCTACCTACGGTAAATTTAAATTCGACCGCCTTGTTTTAGTTGGTGGCGGAATTCTTTTTGAAGATGTTGTCTATCCATCCGAATCAGGTGGAATTCAGCGGTGGAATGAGATCGCTGATTGGATTGAAAAAACGATTCAGCCTTTAAGAGTGGATCGAGTTGGTTTAAGTCTGCCGCGGTTTGATTTAATTGATCACGAAAGAGCGCTTTTAAAAACTCTTCAGGCAAGTCGGCTGCCAAGTAATACAAGTCTTTTTCTGTCTCGAATGTCGCAGAATACGGGAGCTGCTTTACTTTAAAAATTTATCAAGAATGGGTCTAAGCTGCAAAAGGGCAGATTCAGTTTGAGATGATATCTTTGCAATAGATTCAAATAAATTTCTCATTGTCGGACTTAAATTTATGCCCGTACGGATGATTTCAGCTTCGATTTGAGCATAGGTATGGTTGAGAGCCTTAAGCTGCATTTCTAAGTTAATATAATTTTCAGAAAAAAATCTTAACGTATGGATGTCACCAGTATACTCCCAAGGGTATTTTTCCACATCGAGAAGAGATTTTCTTCTGATAAATGCATTTAAGATTAATTTTTTCTCTTCAATCGAAAGTGCCCAAGTCTGAATGCGAGAGAGTGTGGCCGTGGGCTTTGAATATTCGGCCAGTTGAGTAAAATCTTTGATGCTTCCACTGGTGAGATATTCAACGCCTTCAGTATTTCGACTGTGTTTGGTCATGGCTTCATAAGCTTTCTGGAGAGACTCAAGACTGCTTTCAAAATAATTTATTTTCTTCTCTCTACTGGCATGAATTGCAGCATCTAAGTGATTTGTTGATTCTACAAGATGCGTGGCAATTTCGTTTTGAGATTTTAAAAACTTTGACAGCGAGCGTTTTAAAATAACTCGTTTCCAGGGGGCAGGCAGAAGTGAACTTGATTCTGTAACGAAGCCGTTAATTTCTTCTGCTCTAATCTTTGACTCTAAGCTTTTAATCATTTGTTCATAGGTTGAAATTCCAAAATATTGTTTTGGATTCACTCGTTCAGCGAGCTTAGATTTTCGTGGCATGAGAATTCCAGATCCTAAACGAATTGTTTCGATCGCAAATCTTTTTAGCGTGAACTCGAGCTTTGATTGAAACTGAGCCAGTAGACCATTTTCTATCTGCGCAATACCGAGTTGAGTTTTAAGAATATCGCTTTCGATCTTGCGAAGCTCTTTTGACGTGGGCTCAAATGTCTTCTCTAAAAGACTTTTCTGCCTCAACAATAAGTTAAGTTCAGAATCTAATTTTAAAATTTCTGATCGCAGTTCGGCTATTTTAGTTTGATACTTCTCAATTTGAATTTGATAAGTGTGAATAGTTCGCATTCGCGAGAGCCGAGAGAGATCTAAACTTAAATGTGAAATTCCAGCTCCAATGCTAGCCGAGGCAATATCTCGAGATATAGCGCCTAAATCTCGTATGGAATTTAGCTTGTTGAATCCTCTATCAGCTGTAAGCGCCGTTTCAGCAGTTTTGGCCAAATGAAATAGAAATTCTGCTGTCCATTTTCCTAATGGTGTAGAAATGCCTTTACTTAAATCGACACCTAAAAGATTAGCTTTCTGTGGAGAAAGTATTTCTGCGCTAATCAGTCTTAAACCCGTATCAGAAAGTATAAAAATACTAAGCCATTTTGCGCCAACGAAACGACCGACCACATAAAATATTGCCCCAATACCCAGGTTTACACCGATTTCTTGAGCTTCGCGTAAGTTTTGTGGCGTCATGCCCGATAAAAAATTTGCCATAAAAACCGATGGTGAAGAGGGTTCGGTTCGCTCTAGGTCAAAAATAGCGGAATTCTGTTTAAGGGCCTCTTCTATTTCTGTGGCGGCAATACTTTTTTCCTCTTTGGTTGGAGCTAATTTATATTTATTTTCGAGTTCTATAATTTTAGTCCGTAATTTTTTCTCGTCGCTTCGTCGTCTCCATTCACTTGAAAATCTTTTAAGCTCTTCGCTCCAAAATTCTTCTGACGAAAATAAATTAATACTGAGCCAATTGATGAGTGAATCTGGATAGAGGCTATCTTCACGAGGACTATGTGCGATTGAATATTCAAGTTGAGATTTTTCATTCGATAAATCTGAAACAATCTCTTTATTATAAAGTATTTTTTGAGGCTTAGGATTTTTAATGAGTTTTGCTACATTATTCCAGGACCGCAGGTTAAAGTATGTTTCTATTAAATCGAGTTGAAAAAGCTCAAGACTATCAGGGTTATTTAAATCTAATACCGCTAGTTTTTGAAAATATGAAAAAAGTAATTGGACGTCAGGATAAATCTTCTGAAGAGTATTAAGTCTTTCTTCTTCAGAGAGTTCAAAAAATTTAAGCTCAACCAGAGCTTGAGCCTCCCTAAGGCTTAGATCGGGGAGGTTTCGGGCAAGAAAAAGATTTCGTAGTTCATCATTCAGTCGATAATAGGCGAATTTCTTTCGACCGAGGTTTCTAAAGCTTCCATCACTGAGTTGAATTCGAGCGGTATGATACTCGAGGTTTTGCTCTGGAATGTTTTTTCTTACCCACTCATCGATTGCCAATTGGGCGTTTTCGACTGATTTAGAAAATGGAAGTTTTGAAAAATCGAGGTCAGGCTGATTGAGTTCATTCTGATATTTAAGAAATGCCCATTTTAATCCCGCAATAGGGGCCTCAAAATTTCGGGTGCTGAGCCAAGATTTGTCCCAGTCGGGTCGCCAAGGTGTTGATTGGCTTGCAATATAAGTAAGATAAGCTGTTTCTTTAAGAGCAGATGTAAAATTCAAATCTTCAGGTGAGAAAGAAATGCCTTTTTCTTTAGCAATTTTTAAGCAGATGTCGACGGCTGTCTCAAAGCGATTTAAGAATTCTGATTTTTTGGGGAGATCTGCGATGAGATCGAAAGAAAGGCTTCCAAGTGCTAGATACCTCGAAAAAAGTAAAATTTGAGATTTCGGATCGTGAGCACTTGATGACTTTTCAAGGTAAATTATAAATTCATCGAATTCTAAAGCTTCACCTCGCCGAATTTTAATCAGTATTTTTTCTGGAATATTCTTTAAAAAAGTTTCCGGATAGGATTTTAAGAATTGATCTAAAATGTTTCCTCTTAAGCCCTGGGCAGGAGAATATTTCAGAAAAAGAGGAAATCTCAAATCAAGAAGCTTAAGTTCTATATCAATACTGAGGCGCTCTAGAATCGAGTTATATATTTTTTCGTCATTTTTGGAGTCTTTAATTTGAGAGGGTAGATTTTCGATGAGTCGTTCATACGTCGAAGAAATTTTTTCAGCTTTTGAAGAAAATTGATTTCTAAAATCATAAGACCAGTCCACAAGTGATTGGTCGAGATAAAGGCTTTGTTCAAGAAGTCGTTTTTTTAGTTTTTCTGAGGCAAGTTTTGAGGTGGATCTGTCATCTGAATCTAAAGATTCAAAATCTAAGAGTTTTTGAAGATTTTCGTGTTGTTGCAGAGCTGCACCAAAGCTCAGCTTCTCAGTTCGTTCGCCTAAGATAAAACTTCGTCGATAATATTCAAGAAAGTCGCGTTGCGCAAAAAGAGGTAGTCTTTGATAGGGGCGAATCTCTGCCGCAGAAAGAAGATGCACTACAGCAGCGGTAAAAAATACAAACAATAATAAAGCGTTGGTAACCTTCATATTCAGGGCAAATTCAATTCTGCTTATACATCTTTGAGAAACTTGTCACTTTAGAGCTGAAGGGCCCATTCAATTCTTCTTGTTGCCGCTAAGCCCCGCGCGAAAGGTACGGATAATATTGAGATAATACTCTGAGGGATAATTTTGATTAGTATTGAGATTATTCTGATTAAGGGGGGAGTTATGTCTCAAAAAGTCCGTAAATATGCTGATTTATCTTTATCGCTTTTATTCTCATTAACGGTAGTTGTTCTGGCGGGAAGTTTTATTTTTTCGTCCTGCGCGATTGATGATGAAGCAGTAGCAACAAATACGACAGGTGACGATGACGGAACAAGTGGAAATACCGTCGGCAATACTATTGATAACGGAACAACCGGACAAGATATCGTTGTTGAAGATTTTGAAGTTTCGTTCGATGAGAACAGTGAGTACACCGTGGTGTGGAGTAATGATGCCAATCGTGACGGAATTGTTTCGTCTTCAGAATGGGCTCAGCCTTGTACCATCGAAAACGGAACCTCTGCATGGATTCAATGTATTTATGATGTTGATGAGCTTGATATTTGGACTCACGGGGCAACTGTAAACGTAATGTTGCCCGGAGATATGTGTTCTTATCTAGGTAAAGAGCGCTATTACTACGCGAATGCAAAAGTTGATTTTGCGCCTGTTTATGTAAAATACCAAAAATCAGATGATTCCGATGAAGTTCAGAACGTGCGATTTTTTTACGCGGGAGCTGACCCAGACGATAACTCTCAAGGCGTGACTTACGCTGGACTCAATATCGAAACCGAAGGGGATATTATTTGTCCGTGGGATTATACAAAACGTCATGAGAGTTTTAAGGGTAAGAATTGCTGTAAAGGCAAATATACGCCTTATGTCGATAATACTGTCGGGTTCACCGGCGCATATGAGTTTAAAGATGAAGTTGAGTGGGGCGGCGAGTATATCAACTGCTTTAAAGGTCCTGGTTTAGATGACGGCCTTGCGCTCACTGAGGATGGCTTTCCTGCGCGAGTTGTAACTGAAGTCATAGGGCAAGGATTCGGAGAAGAATATACAATTAAAAGTAAACTCACTGCATTTAATCGTGGGGAGATGGTTTACTTTGCCAACTACTTTAGAACAGCCGACCATGGAAGCAATACTCCTGCCCCAACTCGGCAGATCTCAGGTTTCGCGGGTAATCCATATTTAAGATTTGAATGTCTAGATAATAATGATGAAGTTATTGCTCGAATCGATGTTTTAATTCGAAAATGGAATACTACAGGTCAAATTGCGCTTGCAGCTTCGGGAGATCCGAATGTTGGAAGTCCTGGTGATTCTCCAGTTACTGAATCGTCTCCTTTTGGTGAAAAGTGGTTAGACGATTATTTTGACTGGGCTGACTATGAAACAGCTGCAGCAGACAGTAATTTTGATGACCATTATTACAGTATTGGCCAATCGCTAAGCGCTTGTTTCCCTTCTGGCACAACCTTGGCGCCAACAACCTGTGCTCCCTTGCAAGATTATTAAGCTGCGTTTGGTCGTAGCTTGGCAAATAGGTGTTAAATCTGCTCAATTAGAGTTGGGCTCTTAAGATGGTTCAATTGTTTTACCTATGGGCAATTACTGCTTTGACGCAGACTTCTGTTGAATCATCTCTCCACTCAAAATCAGGCCTTATCGAAAGACGCTTTGATGCAAAAGACTCAAGAATTTTCGAAGTAAATCTTACTCGTGCTGATGGTTCTAAAGAAGTTCTAGAAGGTCTGCCCATTAGACTTTTTAGTTCTGACGAAAAAATTTATCGCAAAGCTTATTCTGCAACCCATGATGCTATTTATTCTGAAAGTTTTGGCGAGACGACAATCGCGGGTTATTCACGAAGAGTGTTTCATAACTCTTCTCAACCAGCACAGAAATTCTGCGATGCAATTGCTCATATTTATTTTCCAACGCCCATTTCGGAGCAGACAAGCCTTTTGATTTCAAATTTAAATTGTAAGGATGATTTACCTCTGACTGAAACCAAGCGCTACCGAGTCAAAGGACGAGACGATCAGTCGTGGGTTTCATGTGACGGAGAAACCATTCCCTGTATTTGGAATTATAATCATCAAACTCAAAGCGAAGCGGCTGTTCAAACCTCAGTGCTTGGATTTATTTGGACGGCTTATGAAGAGCTTAAATATCATTCGCTTGAGCCTTCAATAAGAGGGCTTACTCTCAAATCTTGGGCGAGTCGTTCTGATCGTTCTTCTTACGATGCGAGATCACGAGGCGTCTATTATGGAGCGGGAAATTATCTCGACGGTCTTGATGGTTTTATTGTCGTTCACGAGTGGGCGCACGCACTTACAGATGATTTGAATCCTGGTCTTTATGGGTATGAAAGCGAAGTGATTCACGAAGCCATTTCTGATTTTGTCGCTGCGCAGGTTTTTAACGATCCTTGCTTTGCACCTTATGATGTAAAAGAACATTCCAATGCAAGATGTGAGAGAGACTTAAAGAATCAGAAAAAACTTCCGCAAGATTTTAAAGGCGAATCGCCTCACGATGATTCGCTTATTTTGTCAGGAGCTCTTTGGGAGACTCATGAAGTTTTAGAGCCAGGCTTGGTTTTTGAACTGACACTTGAAACTCTCATTCGGATTGATAAAGACCCACGACTTACCGACTTCTGGAAGAAGTTTTTGCAGGTTTATGACCGCTTGCTTTTGGAGCGTAAAGATTTAAAAGATCAGCGCCAAAAACTTAATGAGATTGGGCACAGACGAGGGCTGTAAGATTTTTGATGGCTTTTCTGGGAGCCTTTTCCCAATCCATTTTAAACCAGCGCACAATTTGCTTCTGAGACACTTGGCCCAGATAGTAAAGTTCAACTAACTGAATTCCAAGAGCATAACCCTTTTGATGTGAACGCTCCCATAAATTCTCGATCGATAGTTTTGTCTGTTTCTTTTTAAGTTTAAAACCAGAGTTTTTATGCCAGCCGCCCGCAACTAAACACGAGGCAAATTGGCCAAAAGCTTCATGCAGTGTAAGAAAATCAAATTGTTCTTCAAGCGTGAGCGCAACTGAACCCGTCTTTTGTCTTTTAAATTCTTTCTTTTTTGAGGCTATAGCAAAAAGGTGGGCCACTTCTTCGGGAAGTTGAGAGACTTCAGAAATCCAAGCCGCCGGAGGATCAAATAGCGTAATGCCCTCCCCAAATAATTGCTGATTGTGAACGAGTTCTATTTCATCAATGCGGCGGTTTTTAAGGGAGCCTTTCGACCACGGCGCTAAGAAAAAATAAACTGGAGGAATTTTGCCCTTTGTCTTTCCAAAAAATGACTCCAGAGTCTGCCAGCAAAAGTCCGTATAATCTTTGATCAAAGATTCTTTGGGAATGGACTTTAGTTGATATGATTCTGCTTTCAAAAAATTAAACTAAATTCAGTTAAATTTATGATTCGAAAAGTTTTCGACAAACTCAGCTAAGGTGCGAATTCCAACGCCCGAGGCTCCACGAGATCCAATAAAATCACGGGGAGAGTCGTACCAGCCGCAACCAGCGATATCGAAATGGGCCCAAGGAGTATTGCCGACAAAGTTTTTAAGAAACATACCTGCGGTTGAAGCCCCCGCTTCTCTTCCGCCAATGTTTTTCATATCAGCAATATCGCTCTTTAAAAGAGGAGCATAAAAATATTCGTAATCAGGAAGAGGAAATAAATTCTCTTGCACGACATCAGAAGCCTTTTGAAGAGCGGCAGCGAGTTTCTTTTGATTTCCAAAGAGTCCAATTGCAGCTTCGCCCACAGCCATTGCACAGGCTCCGGTAAGAGTGGCTACATTAATCATTGCTCTAGGGCTGTACTTGGTTGAGCCAAAATAAAGAGCATCAGCCAAGATAAGACGGCCTTCAGCATCAGTATTTAAAACTTCGACGGTTTTTCCACTCGCCATTGTTAATACATCGCCTGGTCGAATAGCCGAACCTGAGGGCATATTTTCTACAGTAGGCACAAGGCAAACCAAATTTACCTTGAGCTTTAGATCGGTTACAATTTTAAAAGCTCCCAAGACAGTAGCAGATCCTGCCATATCATATTTCATTGTTTCCATGCTTTGAGGGGGTTTGAGAGAGAGTCCGCCTGAATCAAATGTTACACCTTTTCCGACGAGACAAACCGGCTCTTCTCCTTTTTTGCCAGCAAAATACTCAAGCACAATAAAGTGAGGACGGTTTTCAGAGC
>CAZRLF010000020.1:0-43247 GCA_964601045.1 uncultured Bacteriovoracaceae bacterium | reverse complement strand
GAGGGGTTTTTAATGACAAAACTTAAGCAACTAGGATTTACCATTATCGGTCTTTTAATTTTCAGCGGCTGCGGCTCTGATTTTTATGTCGTCAATGATCTTAGCTTTAATGTTTCATTTGCAAAACAGCAGGTTCAAATCACTTACAAAATAAAACCCCAGTACGCCTTTAAATATAATCAACGCTTTAGATTCGAGCAACTCGGTGTTGTCGCCGTTAAATGGAACGAAGAAACTAAAGCAAACGAACTCGGAGCGCTTTTAAACGCAGATCCATCAATACTTGAGAAAAACTGGCCTTCAAAAGAAATTGTTATTCTTCCAAACAAGAAAAAACTCCCTGGCTCAGTTAAAACAAAAAGGATTTTAGAGTGGAATCAAACTGGATCGGCACTTTCTGGATCACTTCTCTATCAAAAAACTCCCGAACTTATTGCAGGTGGGGCTTTTATTGGTGGAGATTTTAAAGACTTACCCAAAGGATTTTTCGGAACTCAGAAATTTAGAGAAAAGAATGGCTCGATTAATGCAACCCTTTCGCTTGCAGGACCTTCAGAAAATTTTGAAGGTGGACTTTTCTTTTTTGGAAATTTCGGGAAGAATCCATTTTCAAAACGATCTACTGAACAAGCTATAGCTTCGAAAAATATTCCTGATTTGGTGAAAACCCTTTACGCCGATGAACCTTTTGAAATTTTGAACTATGGCGAAGACACCAAAGAGAAGCTGACTATTTTAAGAGAGAAATTTTCTTCTGGCTGTCCCGCACTGCAATGCCCTTCTCTTTCAGGATTTTTTTCGCCTCAATCGGAGTCTGCTCTGTAAAATGAAAAATTGCCGCCGCCGCGACAGCGGTGGCTCCCGCCTGAATTCCTAAAAATAAATCCTCGTAAGTCCCTGCACCGCCTGAAGCAATGACTGGAATCTTTACTCTCTTAGATATTTCAGAAATCAGATCTAGATCGTACCCCTTCATTGTTCCGTCCCGCTCAATTGATGTAATCAGAATCTCACCAGCCCCTAGCTTTTCAAGCTCTTCAGCAAATAAGATCGGGTCTTTTCCAGTCTTTTGAGTTCCACAATGACTAAAACACTCCCATTTCTGATCTCCTGAAGATTTAACATCGAGACTGGCAACGATACATTGAGAACCAAACCGATCAGCTGCCTCTGAAATCAAATGAGGATTCTCAAACAAACAAGAATTAAGAGCGACCTTATCAGCTCCGGTTTTTAAAACATTTCGAATTATATCTATCGATCGAATGCCCCCCCCAAATGTCAGGGGAACAAAACATTCCGATACGAGTGATTCGATCTCTTGGTAGTCCGGCTCTCTCTTTGATTGAGTTGCGGTGATATCAAGCAGAATAAGCTCGTCAACTTCTCTCGTATTGTAAACTTTGATTGCCGGAAGAACCGAGCCCACTCTTCGCCAGCTATCGAAGCCCTCGCCTTTAACGAGACCAACATCTTTCCAAAGCAAAGTAGGTATAACTCTTACTTTTAACATTATTTCTCTGCCAAAAAATTCTTAATCAACTGAAAACCTGGTTTCTGACTTTTCTCAGGATGAAATTGAACACCCCAAACATTTTCATGAGCCACGATAGACGTAAAATTCATTCCATACGAAGTCTGAGCCACCTCATCAAGCACATCTTTCACCGAAAAATAAAAAGAATGTACGAAATAGAAATCAGTTCCATCTTCAATTCGAGCAAGCATTGGGTGCTTATTTGAAAAATGGATTTCATTCCATCCGACATGTGGAATTCGAAACGAGGCCGACTCAGCCTCAAGCTTTTTTACGCTTCCAGAAATGAACCCTAGCCCCTTGGTTTCGCCACCTTCGATTCCAAAATCAGAAAGCAACTGCATCCCTAGACAGATTCCAAGCAAAGGCTTCTTTTTTTCTTTTACTTCAATAGCAAGAGCGTCAACCCATCCTCCCTGATGAAGGTTTTTCATTCCTTTTGAGAAAGCTCCCACTCCTGGCAGAACAATCTGATCCACTTGAGAGAGATGTTTAGAATTATCGATCACGGCAACATCAGCGCCACATTCTTCAAAAGCTCGACGGACCGAACCTAAATTGCACATTCCGTAATCAATAATGCCCACACTCATGAAGGTAAATTCGTTGGCTCAGGAATCATCTCATCGGATTTAAGAATTTCTCTTACTTTTTGAGTCGCACGAGCATCCTCAAGAGCAAAATCTAAACGAGTTAGATTGGCATTCTTATCTCGAATTAAGTTCCCTTTAGAGTCACAGTGAAATATTTTCTTATTTGTAAATCGATCGCAAATGCGAGCGAACTCTTCAACGCTCATGTCGATGCGCGCCAAAATATCTTTGAGTGGAATATCAAGATAGCTCCAAGGAAATTTGCCATCTCTCATGCGTACGATTTCAAGAGCGTCTTCTCGGCTAAGGCGCCCCCGCCTAATCTGCATACAAACGTGATCAGTGGCACGAGCAAAACCAAACTTAAGAAATTTAAAATAATCATGAATACCGTGATAAAGATTATCAAGATTTTCATAATCAAGCGCAGCACCTTCAACTGGCCTTGGCCATGCTTCAAACCCATGATTTTGAGCGATCATCGCATTGGTAAAGCCATCCCAAGGAATAAAATAGCCCAAGAAAAGCCCAGTCACTCCAACAGCTCGAATTTCGGCATCCGATGGGTAAATATATGGAATCAAATCTCTCTTCTCTAAGCCTTCAAGTCCGATTAAATCAGTCACTCGCAAGCCCAATAGTCCGCCAAATTCTTCAAGCCATCTTCGATCTAAATAATTTTTCTCTTGAGCAACAGCAGGCCCACCATATTCATGCTGAGAATTTTCTCCCCAAACAATAAGCGGAATTTTGTAATTCACAGCTACTCGAACAGGAATTGTGAAAATGGTGACATGCTCAGGCCATGAAATATCGCCAACCTGCTGAAGAGCAATGCGATTAATTTTTGAACGAACAGGTCCATTAGGTCCAAACTCAAGAAGATCGACACCCAGCTTTCGAATATTATCGAGATTTCTTCTCCCCACTTCAGACATCGCACAAGTTGCGGCTGACACACAGAGAGGTCTCATTCCAAGCTGAAGCATTTTTACAACCTGGTAGGTCGAGTCTTTTCCGCCGCTTACCGGAACAATACAGTCCCAGTTTGATCCGTCTTTTGATCGATAACGATCAACAATTTGAAAGAGCTGCTTTTTGCGATCTTCCCAATCAACCACCTTACGATTCTCAAATGCACGACATGCGCTACAGACGCCCTCATCATCAAATCTCAAATCAGGTTTTGAATCTGGCATCACACAACGACTGCAAAGTTTAATGGCCATAATCTGATTCTCCTCCGCTAAACCAAAAAATCCCAGCTTAAGGGTGTTCCCTTTTTTAGATCACAATTTGTTTTTTTTCCTAAAACATCATCGTAATGCTTAGGAGGTAATCCCAAACCTGGGCGAATCGCTCGTAAGTTTTGTTCTGTTAAAACTTCTCCTGCTTTTACATCCTTAACGATATAAAGTGATCTTCGAAACTGAAGCGAAGCTTTTTCTTTTTTAGTTGGACCATAATGAACGCGACCCATCGACTGCCAGGCTCTCTCAGTTTCAACGACGAGAGATCTAAGCTCATCAGGTTCAAGAGAAAATGCTGAATCCACTCCTCCATCCGAACGGCTTAAAGTGAAATGCTTTTCAATTAGCACTGCTCCCAATGCCACACTTGCCACTGAAACCCCCACACCCATCGTATGATCTGAAAGCCCGACCTGGCACTGAAAAAGTTCCTTCATATGAGGAATTGTGCTGATATTTGTGTTCTCAGGGCTGGCAGGGTACGTACTCGTGCATTTAAGTAGAATAAGATCTTTGCAACCCGCATTTCGAGCAGCCCGAACGGCATCTTCAAGTTCAGAAATTGTCGCCATTCCGGTTGAAATAATCATAGGCTTTTTTGTGCGAGCGACTTTTTCAATGAGTGGAATATCTGTCACTTCAAACGAAGCAATTTTGTAAAAAGGAACATCAAGTGTTTCTAAAAAATCAACAGCTGTCGCATCGAAGGGGGTACTAAAGCCAACCATTCCTAATTCCTTGCAGCGACTAAAAATTGGCTTGTGCCATTCCCAAGGTGTATGAGCTTCGTTGTAGAGATCGTAGAGCGATCTTTTATTCCAAAGACTCTTTGAATCATTAATTGAAAATTCTTTTTCGCTTAGATTCAAGGTCATTGTATCAGCAGTATAGGTTTGAATTTTAAGAGCATGGGCACCTGCCTTTGCGGCGGCATCAACAAGCTCAAAGGCACGATCGAGAGATTGATTATGATTGCCCGACATCTCAGCCACAATAAATGGCTTATGCTTTGGGCCAAGCATTCTTGAGCCCATTTTTATTTCACTCATACGCGAGCCTCCCATTGCTTTCGGGTAATTGAAAACAAAATGATATCGAGCCATCTCTCATCTCGATAAATTTGCTTTTCGATAATGCCTTCCTGAGCAAATCCCATTTTTTGGTGAAACTTAATACTCCCCTGATTATGCGAAATCGCTTCGCCGTCGATACGCTCGACTCCGAGATGATCGAACGCATAGGCAAGCGCAAGCTTACCCATTTCAGATCCAGTGCCTTTCGGCAAATTATCGGAGCCCAAATAAAATCCCCATTTGCAACGGCGATTCGGTAAATCAATATCAAAAAATTGAACTAAACCTAGCGGCTCGTCATCAGCTTCAAAAATTAAAACTTTTCGATATTTTGAATTTTTAACCGATTCAAACCATTTGCGATGCTCTTTGACTTCAATAATTTGATCGTTATAAGAAAAACTTCGAATGCGCTCAGAATTTCTCCACTCTAAAATAAAATTGGAATCAGACTTTTGAATGGAACGTAATTTAAATTTTGGCTTTGATGACATACTTGTTCACTTCTATTTTCTCTAAAAAATTCCACTTGTTGCCAGGCGCCAAATTAAAATGCTGCTACGCTTTTTGCTCGATATGGGCATTGAGTTTTATCCATTCGGGGTGATGCTCCAAAAGGGCAAGAACATCTCTCCACGAAAACTCAGGTTGACGCGGGTATAAGTCTTCAAAAATACGACGAATAAGCTCAAAGTCCTCTTCAGTATCGACCGTCCAGCGATGTTTCGCAAAGTCTTCTGACACAAGGCTTAAGCTCTGCACTTTGTATCGAGTAGGTTTATTGCGAATAAACGGAGTGACGTGTTCACGATCGTAAGAGGTCGTCGCTTCTTTGTAAGCTTCTTCCAATGCTTTGAAAGTGAAGACCTCGGCGTCTAAACCTCGAGGATAAGTTCGATTAATTGTATTCGATGCATAGTCAGCGCGAGTTGCGGCAAAGAAACTATAAATTTCTTCTACAACTTCGGGATCAATAAGCGGGCAATCCGCTGTCACGCGAACAATTGCGTCCACTTGAGCAGACTTTGCCGCTTCGTAATAGCGAGATAACACATCGCTCTCACTTCCACGATAAAAAGACAGGCCTAACCTCTGAGCCAAGACAACTGTCGGATCATCATCGGCAAGTCTTGTCGTGGCAATCATAATGGGCAGCTTCGACTTCATTCTACGTAATCGCTCGATTTCAAACTCAAGCATCGGTTTGCCAAGAATGGATTTAAGAATTTTACCCGGCAACCGTGTCGAAGTCATTCGAGCCTGAATGATGATTAATGCTTTCATGCGCCCTTAATCCGCTCGAGAACACTTTTAAGCTCCTCAGATGAAGCCTCTCGACCACCAGGCCAAGGAAAATCATCGATCGATCGGCAGGGAATCAGGTGAATATGAGCGTGGGGAACTTCAAAACCAACAACTGAAAGACAAACTCTCTCGCACAAGATATTTTCTTTAAGAAGAGCCGCCACTCTTTTTGCTGCAGAAAATAAACTAAGATAGGCCTTCTCATCGAGAGAAAAAATCGGGTCAGCAGCCATCTTTGGAATTACAAGGGTATGCCCAGGCGCAACTGGCCTGATATCCAAAAATGCTAAATTCTCTTTATCTTCCCATACTTTGTAACAAGGGATTTCACCCCGTACAATTTTTTCAAAAATTGTCATAACTCTCAAAATACCCAGTCTTTTAGATTATCTCAAAACTCTTTTAATCCCCTTAAATTCTAGACCTCCAGAGCTCAGCCTCCTATAAATAAGTCTATGCATTATAATCCAGCGAGCATTGAGCCTAAGTGGCAAGCGTATTGGGAGAAGAACAAAAGCTTTCGAACTGAATTTGATCCAAAGTCAAAGAAACCAAAATTTTATGTCTTAGATATGTTCCCTTACCCCTCGGGCTCTGGTCTTCACGTAGGGCACCCTGAAGGTTATACCGCCACCGATATCGTCTCGCGATTTAAAACCATGTGTGGATTTAATGTTCTTCACCCCATGGGTTTTGATGCTTTCGGTTTGCCGGCCGAAAACTACGCCATTAAAACAGGAACACACCCTCGAATTACCACCGAAAAGAATATAGCGACGTTTAGGCGCCAACTTAAGCGACTCGGTTTTGCCTATGATTGGGATCGAGAAGTCGACACCACTGATCCAAATTACTATCGATGGACTCAGTGGATTTTTGTTCAGCTTCATAAAAAAGGCCTCGCTTATGAAGCGATGACTCCTGTCAATTGGTGTCCTGCGCTTAAGGCCGTATTAGCAAACGAAGAAGTCGTCGACGGAAAATCTGAAATCGGTGGACATCCTGTCGAACGTCGATCGATGAGGCAGTGGATGCTTAAGATCACTGCATATGCCGATCGATTGATTGAAGATCTCGATGAACTTGAATGGCCTGAAAATATTAAAGAGATGCAGCGCAATTGGATCGGACGATCTGAAGGTGCCTTCATCGAATTTAATGTTAAAAGCTCCGATTCTGAAAAAATTAAAGTCTTCACTACTCGTCCCGATACTTTATTTGGCAGCACATTTGTAGTCTTGGCTCCTGAGCACCCACTTGTTGATAAACTGACAACAAGTGCGCAGAAAAAAGCAGTCGAAGACTATAAAAAATTCGCAGCATCAAAATCAGATTTAGATCGAACTGAGCTTTCAAAAGAAAAAACGGGTGTATTTTTAGGAAGCTATGCCGTTCATCCTTTCTCTAAAAAAGAAATGCCGATTTGGATTGCTGATTTTGTTTTGGGTCATTACGGAACTGGTGCACTGATGTCAGTACCCGCTCATGATGTACGCGATTATGAATTTGCAAAAAAATTTAATCTTCCGATTATTCCCGTTCTTGAAGCTGAAGAGCTCCCGTTCACTGGCGATGCAAAGCATATTAACTCAGATTTTATCAACGGCTTAATGAATGCCGAAGCTAAAAAGAAAATCTGTGCCGAGCTTCAAAAAATTGGAGCAGGCGAGGCCACAGTTACTTATCGATTACGAGATTGGATTTTTAGCCGTCAGAGGTATTGGGGCGAGCCATTTCCAATTCTTCACTATGAAGACGGAACCTACCGAGTCTTAGATGAAGATGAACTCCCTGTTTTACTTCCCGATGTCGAAAAATATGAGCCGAGTGGAACCGGAGAAAGTCCGCTTTCGACAATTGAAAGTTGGGTGAATATCGTTGATTCCAAAACTGGCAAAAAAGCAAAACGAGAAACTAATACCATGCCTCAGTGGGCAGGTTCTTGCTGGTACTATTTAAGATACCTCGATCCTAAAAATTCAAAAGAGGCTTGGGGCAAAGACGTTGAAAAGTATTTTATGCCGGTTGATCTCTATGTGGGCGGTGTTGAGCATGCAGTTCTTCATCTACTCTACGCTCGGTTTTGGCACAAAGTTTTATACGATTTAGGATACGTAAGCACGAAAGAGCCATTCAAACGATTGGTGAATCCTGGACTTATTTTGGGTGAAGACGGCGAGAAGATGAGTAAATCTCGGGGCAATGTTGTCAACCCTGATGATGTTATTGAGCAATATGGGTCAGATGCATTTCGTCTCTACGAAATGTTTATGGGTCCGCTTGAAAAGGTAAAACCCTGGTCGACGGCCAATATCGATGGAGTCTATAGATTTTTAAATCGCATCTGGAGAAGTTTTGTTCATGAAAGCAAAATTTCTGATCGAGTAATGAATGATGCTGAAAAAAGAATTTTGCATCAGACCATTCAAAAACTGACTACGGATTTTGAAGGTCTGCAAATGAATACAGCAATTTCGCAGCTAATGATTTGTCATAATGCAATGCTTGAGCTGGCCGACATTCCAAAAGAGATGGCCGAGACATTTGTTAAGCTCTTATCCCCCCTTGCCCCCCATATTTCTGAAGAAATTTGGGAAGTTTTTGGCCATAAGAATTCAATCATTTTAGAAGCCTGGCCTAAAGCTGATCCTCAGTACTTAACTGCCAGCGAGATTGAGTTTGCCATTCAAGTTAATGGAAAGCTTAGAGGCACAGTTCTCGCTGCGCCCGATGCCACAAAAGAAGCTGTGCGAGCTCTCGCAATTTCAAATCCAAAAGTTGAAGGCTATTTAAAGGGCGAAATTGTTAAGGAAATCTTTGTACCGAAAAAGCTCTATAGTTTCGTAATTAAGGGCGGCTAAATTTTTAAGAACTTTACTCAGTAAGCTCTGGAATTTTTCGAAACGCCTCTTTTTTGAATTCGTTCCAGAGCGTTTCGAAATTTTCTAGTTCGTAGTCAAAATGCTTCTTCATTAAGAATCGAAACATAGAATTGGTTGATTGAACAACTTCATCAGCAAGTGCTCGATCAGATTGGAGAATGGGGCTTAAAGCTTCATTGAAGCGCTTAAGGTTTCTAAACGCTCTGGCACCCAGTTCAAGTGGGCTATCAACTGAATCCGATATACTCAGCATACTGCGATAAAAACCAACTCGACTACCGAGCCAAATCATTCGCTTTTCAATTAAGCCTTCAGACGAAAAGCTCTTTGACACATCGGGGCCAAAAACTTTTTGAAAATTAGCCTGGAGCTTCGAAGCCGACTTAAAAAGTTCTGCCTCAAGTCTTTCGGCGCTAACAAGCTCAAGTAAACTCATCTCTGCTAAATCTAAGGCTTCTTTTTCCGATTGAAGCTCATGATCAACTAAAACTGCGGGTTCAATTCGAGAGGAGATAAATTTAAAAAGACTTTCATCTTTGGCCATTCGCTTAAATCGCTCAGCCACAAGACTACGCAGAAGATGAGAAAGTAGTTTGTAATGCTTTTTAATCGTTTGCGGTGTCATCGGATTTTCTTCCGACAATGACTTGTGCAGGTCGAACGACTTGATCCTTAAATTTATAACCAGCCTTCACTTCATCTATAATATGACCGTCCTGAGATTCATCTTGAACTGTCATCATGGTGAGAGCTTCATGAAAATTAGGGTCGAAAACCATACCCTTGGTTTCAACCTTTTCAAGTCCTGCTTTTTTAAGCACTTCTTGAAACTGACGATGGATCATTCTTACCCCATCCACTAACGGGCCTGTTTCTTTTTCGACTGCCTTTAAGCTGAGCTCAAAATTATCCACTACGGGAATAATCTGCATAAAGAAGTCAGATGTTTTTTGATCAATCGCTTTTTGTTGGTCGCGAGCAGAGCGAGCGCGAATGTGGGCGACCTCTTCTTCCATTTTTTTAATATAAGATCGTGCATCATCAAATTTAGCTTCGTACTCGAGAACTTTCTCTTCGAGGCGCTTTGCCCTTGCTTCTAATAGAGAATCAGCTTTCTCTTTTCTGGGTTCAGATTCAACTTCTGAATTAACCTCAGAAGTCTCGGCTTCAAGAGCTTCTGAGAGCTCATTCTCATCTGTCTCTAATTCTTTTTGCACCCTAAGAAAGTAATCTGCTTCCTTCATTTGTCAACGAATCCAATGCTAGATACTCTTTAAAACAAGATGTCCTCTTTAAACGCATCCCAGCGGCTTGCGGTCGAACAGACCAGCGGAAGCCTTCTTATCCTGGCAGGGCCTGGAACAGGCAAAACCAGGGTCCTTATAGCTAAAATCCTTAGACTTATTGAGTCCGGCATACCCCCCGAATCAATCTTGGCCGTTACCTTTTCAAGGCGGGCCACTCAAGAAATGGAAGATCGACTTTCTGAAACAAAGGCCGGCCTAGCCGAGAGAGTTAATATCAGCACCCTTCATGCTCTTTGTATCGAGATCGTCGAGTCCCATGCGTTTCGAATAGGATTTGAAAAAAAGCCCCAGCTTGTTTCGGAGGCTGAGGCGTTTTTATTTTTTAAAAAAGTAAGTGAGAAACTTCCGCTTGAGAAATTACTAAAGACCTCATTTATCGATCCGATCATTGAAGACTTACTGACACTTCTAGGAGAATGTAAAGATGAGGGCCTTTGGCCTGAAGATCTTCTGCGCTATGCCACCTCTCTTCCTGAAGAAACCGAGGGTGAAAGACTTTTAAAAGAAGAGTGGCAAGCGATTGGTGATATTTACAATGCCTACCAAGGCTTTTGTTTTGCTCAAGGGTATCTCGATTTTGGAGATGCCATTCTTTGTGCTCTAAGAATTTTAAAGGAATTTCCTCACATTAAAGAAGAATATCAAAGGCGATACAAAGCTATTTTGGTTGATGAGTTTCAAGATACGAATTGGTCCCAGATACAACTTCTTAAAGATCTTACCGCTGATAGTACTCATATCGCTGTTGTCGGCGACGATGATCAATCGATTTATAAATTTAGAGGCGCATCTTATTCAGCCTTTAAATTTTTTGCTGATTTTTTTAGTGAGCATAAAATCATAGACCTGAACGAAACGTATCGTTTGCCGCCATCGGTCGTTAAAGTCGCAAGCGAATTGATTAAAGCAAATGGAGATCATCGTTTTAGACCCGATAAAACTATTCGCTCTATGCGAGATGATTGCGAACCAGTCAGCATCATTAAGGCGACGACACACGAACAAGAAGCTCAGGCCGTTGCCGACGAAATTATCACGCTTATTAAAGGCGGGGTCCAGCCAGAGCAAATCGGAATACTAGTGCGCTCAAAGCTTCACGGAGATTTCGTAAGACAAAGGCTTGAGGCTGCCGGCATTCAGCTTCAAAGCTCTTCCGCTCGATCCGTACTTCATGATCCTTTGGTCAAAGATACTCTCGCTTATCTCAAGTTAATCTATGACCCGGCAGATTCGGTTGCTCTCTTAAGACTTCTCGACTCACCATTTGTAAAGTTGACAGCTGACGATATCTATCAATTTTGCAAAGCAAAAAAATCCGCCAAAGCTTTGATCGAAAATCTTGAAGAAATTAAGACTCTACATTTGAGAGACGAAGCTAATGTAGCGCTTCAAAAGTTTTTTGAGATATTTAAAGATCATTTTGCCAAAAGTGCGAGCCTTACTGGCTCTCAAATTCTCACTCATCTTTACGAAGAAACTCATTGTATTGGCGATTTACTCACGACTCGCCCAGATTCTTTAAGAGCGCTCGGTCGATTTCAAACTCAGCTCACCAACTGGGAGAAATCTCTTGGAGAACTAAGTCTTAAAGAATCGTATGCTCTTTTAGATTCATTTCTTCAATATGAACTCGCGCTCGATCAAGTTGAAGATGAAGGCAGTAATGCAGTTTCGCTCTTTACGATTCATGCGAGTAAGGGGCTTGAATTCGATTATGTATTTATTCCCTCTCTGGTGAGTCGAAGAATTCCTTCAAATTTTAGACAAAATACTTGGATAATTCCCGATGCTCTTCGTAAAGAAGCTGCTCCGACTAAAGAAAGTCATATCGAAGAAGAGCGCCGACTTCTTTATGTCGCGATGACCAGAGCTAAAAAGAAACTCACACTTTCGTGTATTGATAAAAAGGGCACTAAGCCTAGTATTTTTCTAACAAGTGATTTGGCAGCCCTGCTCAATGATAAAAAAATAGTTCAGTGGAAAATTTTAGATGCAGCTGACGTTACCGAAACGCTCAAAGAAGTTTTTAAAGCACCAAAGCCTTTTGAGCGAATACAAGCCACTCAGATTACAAATGGCAAGACTTCAACTACGGCACTTAATCTTTCGTTTACTCAGCTTGAAAAATACGAAAGTTGTCCACTCGCCTATCAGTTTAAATATGACTTTCAAATTCCCATAGAGATCCCCGCTCACATGGGAGTAGGTTCGGCCATTCACTCTGCTCTTGAGAAATTTTTTGAGGATATCAAAGCAGAGAAGAATCCGAACGAAGAGTGCCTGCTTGAATATTTTCAAAAGGCTTTCGAAGAACAAAAAGGAATTAATTCTCAGCTTACTGAAACCCATTTTGTTCATGGACGAGAGAAACTTAAGGCCTATTATGAGTTTCATCACGGAAACTTCCCCTACCCCCATGCGATTGAAAAAGAATTTATTCTTCCGATTGGCAAACACAAAGTTCGAGGAAAAATTGATCGAATTGATCGATTGAACAATGGTTACCGGATCGTTGATTACAAAACTGGTAAAGCTAAATCGAATGAAAATCCAGAAGACATCAAATATGCAAAGAGCTCTTTGCAGTTTTCAATTTATGCCCTAGCGGCAAGTGAAATTCTAAGTCTCGATGTAAGAGAACTTGTTTTTGATTATATCTACGAACTTAAAACACTCACTACTCAGCGAACTAAAGAAGAGCTTGAGAATACTAAACTAGAAATCGCTCAAATCGCAGATAATATTGCCCAATCTAGATTTGAGCCCACTCCCGGTCGTCACTGTGATTGGTGCGAGTACCGACGCATTTGCCCTGCAAAAAAATAATTACCGAGTGTCATTTTTTAAATCGCTCAAGGCAGCCTTTTGCATAAAGACCCCAATATCGACTGTGGATTCAAGTGTAGAAATTTGCCAGAAGAGGGGCCAGGAAATGGGTTTTACAAATGAGGACTAAATCATTTGGGAGAGGCCCGAAATCATGCTAAAGCGCTCCCTCTAGCCCCATATGAAAACAGTTCGTGTACTTGTATCTCTCTGGATTACTGCCCTTTTAGGCACCCCTCTCTCCGCTCAGAATATTGACATCCCAGCCTCTCGCGTAGAGCTTCTTCAAAATTCAACTGTCGGCGCCAGTGAACAAGATATCGGCGAGTGGATCAAAAGTTTTAAGAGCGAGATGATCCACAGATTCATGATGAATCCAAAATCAGAATTCGGAAAGATTGCAACGAAATGGGGAGCTCGCCTTACCGACGATTTAAGAAATAAATTAATTTACCGAGTCGAAGTAAAACCAATTAAGAATCTCGACGGTGTCTATATCGCTCTCTTTTGGGACCCCATCAGTATGAGCAAAAGCTTACTTCGCACCGATATTCACGCTCACGGAGGCCAAGGTGTAAAAAAAGGATGCGTCGCTAAAGGCAATGAACTGTTTTATCAAGAGTCACTCTGTGCCGCTCGAGGATATAATTTATCAGGAAAAGATCTATGGAAGTTCTTTTCAAACAGAGCAATTAAATCTAGCGAAGAAAGAGTTTTTCAAAGACAAATTCTCGATCCACTTTTTCACAAACATCCTGAAGGAAAAAATCTCACTCTAATTGCCGTCTCCTTGAGAACTTTTTCTCTCGATACTTTAGGCCACGAAATTTTGCATGCGTACTGGAATCAGTTTGAAGAGTTTAGAAAAACAGTCACCTCCTTTTGGAATGAAAACGTTTCTCAAGAAGATAAAGAAACTATCACCAATCGATTGGGGTTTATTTACGGAGAATCTCAGGTCGATGTTTTAATTAATGAATTTCAAGCCTATCTCTTGCAACCAAAAATTCGAGTAGGCCAATCAGATTTTCTTTCTGACTTTAGAAGTAAATATCAAGGCCGTCTGAGCCAGAAACTCTTGGAGAAGGATCTTCTGCCTCAGCTAAGCGAAGGTTCTTGTACTGAGAGAATTTCTCAGTTGAAAAATTAATTTGCTCGAAAGAGGACTTGAACCTCCACGGGGTTTCCCCCACAAGCTTCTGAGACTTGCGCGTCTGCCAGTTCCGCCATTCGAGCTTCTTTAGACAGGCCTATTCAGAATTAACGAAAGTTTTCAAACTATCCAAGCCTTAACTATGCAAGCATCTGCGTAGAGCTACTGGCGAATCATTAACCTTCGGCGAGCTATACTGGCAAACGTTCACAATCGTTCATAAAATTGCACATAAAGTTTAAACAATATTTTTAATTGAATGGCATGGGTTTTGCAAATTTCAGTCCTTATGGCGCGATTATATTCATTTATAGGCTTAGTCTTACTTTTCACAACTTCACTCGCAATCCAGGCTCAGACCGATCAGAAACTCACAATTTTTGAACGGCTTAACGAGAAAGAATTGAGAACGATCGAGAAAGTTATTACAGAAGCCAATACTCGATACGAACAATTTTATACTAACAAAACACTTAAATCCTTTACCCTCTGGGACCATGAAAGCAGCTTAAAAATTGGTGAGATTGTTACTAAATATCCCCTTAGCGAGCAGAAGGAATTTTTAAATTCTTTAAATGGTGTGATTCAATTGTCGCTCACGGCAACGAAACACAAAATAAATATGAACGAGGTGCCTACTGTCGTTGTTGCACCAGTTAAGAAAATATCTATAGAACGTATACAAGAAGAAATCGCACTTGATATAGAATCACGTAATAAGCACCAAACGGAATTCCTTAAAGAAACTAAAGATAAGTTAAATAATCAATGGCGTGAAGTTCGACAAACAGACAAACAGGCTTTAGGCAGCGCGAAAATAAATTTTGTTCGTGAAGAGCAAGATCGAAATCCAAGCGAAAATAAAGGCCGAACTCTCGACCTATCAAAATAAATTAGGCAGAACCCAGTTCTCGTTCAGACATTATCATAGCGGACAAAAACTGGGGCCTGAACTTAAGTAAATCTTCAAACGAATCTAAAATCCAGTGCGGACTATGTTCGGCGAGTTCTTCAAAATTTGAAAATCCATAGATGGCTCCGGCGCTCATCATGGCAGCATTTCTAGCAGCTTGCATATCATGCGGACTATCCCCAATATAAACGGCTGTACCAGGACCACGACCGAGTTCTTTTAAAGTCTTAAAAAGAATATCGGGCGCCGGTTTATAGCGAAGTCCTGAATCAGTTCCCTGAATCCAATCAAAGTGAATATCTAAACCAAACTCAGACAAAATATGTTTAGCCTGCTCAGTATGTTTAGTGGTCGCTACAGCCAATTTGAAAGTTGATTTGAGTTCTTTTAGAACTTCATCGACTCGCTCATAGGGTTGCATTGTTTGAGAGGCATTGCGGTGGTGATGTTCACGATAGTGCCGAATAAAAGTAAGCTTTTCTTCTTCACTAAAAGTCGTACCATACTTCTCTCCGGTTTCTCTTAAGGTCGTCCAAAGATCCTGCCTTACCGCCTGAACTTCATCGACCCATTCGGTGCGATTGATTGTCTTTAAACCATAGCGAATACTTTCAAGAATGCTATTTCTTGAATCAACAATCGTCCCATCGAGATCAAAAATTAAAGTCGGCACAACTTCACCACCCAAAAATATCGGCCTCTCTAGGCCATTACACCCGCTAGTCTGAGCCCCGCATAAACAACCATTACAGCTCCTGCTAAAAAGAAAAAATCTGAAATAATCTCGATGATAAGAGGTCGAACTCGTTGAGCGATATAAGAAACAATCGCAGAAAGACCAAAGGCGACAACTGCAAAAGCTAATAAGCGACTCAAATCGGCCAAATCCGGAATTTGTCGTGATACAAAAACCGAAATAAGCGCTAAACCGCAGCCATTGATGGAGCTGGTAAGAAGAGGTCTTTGAGGTCTGCCTCTTCCACCACCGCCGTGTCCACCACGATCTCCACCACCGCCATGCCTATTAAATCGATGTCGATTGCGATTATGATTGTGCTCCCGATCTCGATTTTGAAAACCTCTGTTATCTCCTTCCATCTGGACCCACCTTTACAAATTGGAACCCTTTAATCTGGGTTCATGTTTATTCCACATAAAACAGCCTTTTTGGCTGAGCTAAATACAGTTTGGACTTTAGCTTTCTTGCAACCTTAGTTTCAATCCATTTTGAAACTTCAAGCGTCTTTTCAATAGAAATTCCCGTTTTAAGCCCCCATCCCTGCATAAGCCAAGCAACTTCTTCAGTGGCAATATTGCCCGAACTTCCCTCAGCGTAGGGGCAGCCCCCCAGACCCCCAATTGAGCTATCAAAAGTCTTAACTCCGCGATCAAGGCCCATCTGAATATTCGCAAGCGCCATACCCCGAGTATCGTGAAGATGAAGCGCAATTTTAGAGATATCGGAAGTCTTCTTTAGACCTTCGACCACAGACTTCACCTGCTTGGGGTGAGCGACTCCAATCGTATCTCCAACCGAAACCTCGTAGCAGCCAAACTTTAGAAGATTCTCAACTAAATCAAAAAGTCTTTTCTCGCTTTGAAGACCTTCGTACGGACATCCAAATGCTGTTGAGATATAGCCCCTGATCTTAAGGGTCGCTTTTGCCTGCAATGCAATTTGAGAAATGACATCTAAGCTCTCTCTAACTGTCATCCCGATATTCTTTGAATTAAAAGCATCGCTTGTAGCTGTAAAAACAGAAATCGACTTAACGCCGGCCGAAATAGCTCTCTCTAAACCTTTTAAATTGGGAACTAAAAAACTGATATCGGCTTTAAGATTGCTTACATTGGCCCAAACTTTTTCAGAATCCACCATTTGAGGAATAGCTTTGGCTGATACGAAACTTCCTCCCTCAATAAACCGAAGCCCCGCCTCTTCAAGTTTTTTGATAAGATTTACTCGATCGTCAAAGGACAAAGTATTTGCTTCGTTCTGAAGACCATCGCGAGGTCCAACCTCTACGATTTTAATTTGATCACTCATGAGATCATTCCTAATTTTATCAACAGCTGATCGATATTCACACGCTCCCCTTCTTTGATAAAAACTTCTTCGATAATCGTAGCCTTCGGAGCTTTAAGTTGATGCTCCATTTTCATGGCTTCAAGAACTAAAAGAGTCGCGCCTTTTTCAATTTGGGCCCCTCTCTTAACTAAAACTTTTGTGACTTTGGCTGGCATAGGACTGCGAATTTCATTCGATTCCATTTCGGATGACTGAGTGTCAGAGACTTTGATTTTCCTTCGAGGTCTATCGGTCGACCAATCTCCAAAGTCCGTATGAAAATATCTCTTATCTTCATAATCTTCGTAATCTATCTTTTGTGTTAGCCCATGCACCTCCCCCCATGGCGAGAAAAAATCAAGATCGTCAGACGCAGAAGATAGATCAAGGTTTTTAAGACCTTTTAAATAGCTCAGGGCTTTAGCTACATCAAAGTGATACGGCTTAGCCGCTATAAGTCCGGTTGAAATATCTCCAGAGATCATCTCGTTCGACTCAAGCAGATGAATCAAAAAACCACGATTAGTTGCCGGACCAAAAACGCAAACTTCTTTAAGAGCTTCAAGAAGTTTTAATCTCGCCTGCTCTCTCGTATCGGAATAAGCGATGATTTTTCCCAAAAGAGAATCAAACTGAGGAGGAATAATATTCTTTTCTTTAAAACCAAAATCCAATCGCACATTCTCTGGTAGTCTGAGCTTGTGAATTTTGCCACCTGAAGGAAGAAATTCTCTCGAAGGATCTTCGGCCGTAAGCCTTGCCTCTATCGCATGCCCCTGCGCTTTAAATTTTAAATCCTTTAAATTCTCTCCCAAAGCCACTTTAAGTTGAAGTTCAACAAGATCAACACCAAAAATAAGCTCTGTAACTGGATGTTCAACTTGAAGACGAGCATTTACTTCTAAAAAGTAAATTTCGTTTTTTCCACCCCAAATCCATTCGATGGTACCGAGAGAATGATAATGAGCAGCTTGAGCAATCGATTTCGAATACTCGAGAAGTTTTTTTCTAATCGACTCTTTTAAAAACACGCATGGCGCTTCTTCGATGACTTTTTGATGTCTTCTCTGTAGCGAGCACTCTCTTTCACCTAGAGCAAAAATGTTTCCAAACGTATCACCTAAAATCTGCACCTCGATGTGTCTGGCTTTCTCGATAAAGCGCTCCAGAAAAATTCGAGTGTCAGCAAATGCCGCTCTGGCAATTCTTTTTGATGATGAAAGTGCTGTCAAAAAATCTTCTTCGCGATCAACACGAATCATTCCTTTACCGCCGCCCCCCGCCGACGGCTTAATCAATAAAGGAAATCCCAACTTCTTCGCTTCGCTTAAAAGTCGATCATCAGTTTGATCATCTCCGTCATAGGCTGGAAGCAAAGGTATGCCATAATTTTTAAGAAAATTTCGGGAACCAATTTTATCCCCCAGTTTTCTCATGCTTTCAGATTTAGGACCGACAAACTGAATACCCTCAAGGTGAACAAGATCAACGAACTGCGGATTTTCAGAAAGAAATCCGTAACCAGGGTGAATATGGGTCGCCCCTGCTTCTATAGCCGCAGTAATGACTTTTCGGTAGTCGAGATAAGTTTCAAGAGCCTCTTCACCATCAAGTGCAATGGCAAGATCTGCCTCCGAAACAAAAGGTAGGTCTTTATCTTGCTTGGCGTATCCAACAGCGGTTTTAAAACCCATTTTGCGAGCGGTTTTTAAAATCCGTCTGGCGATTTCTCCTCTATTTGCGACGTAAAGAATCACAAGCTTTAAGTCAGACTTCCTTTCCAAGTTGGAGATCTTTTGTCTAAGAAAGCTTTGATGCCCTCTTGAGCTTCGCTTCCGATTCGAATCTCCGATAGAATACGAGAGGTTGTTTCTGAAATATCGCTCGACCAAAGTTTTTCGCCTACAATCTCGCGGATTAATTTTTTAGCCGTTCTTACCGCTTGCGGACCTGCTGTTGTAAGTTCATTGAGATAGTCTTTTGTCACTGAAGCAAGGCTTCCCTCAGGAACGACCTCGTGGATAAGCCCGATATCACGCGCAACTTGAGCCGAAAATCTTTTTCCGGTGAGATAAAATCGCCGAGCCTCACTCACTCCAATTTTTCGCATTACAATTGGCCCGATCGTGGCGGGAATAAGTCCGAGTTTTACTTCTGAAAGAGAAAATAAAGAATTTTGCTCGGCAATAACGATATCACTGCCCGCTACGATACCAACCCCCCCTCCAAATGCTCCGCCCTTAACTTGAGTGATGATCGGAACAGGGCATTCATCGACAGCTCGAATCATCTTGGCCAAATTAAGAGCATCCTTTTCGTTTTCGTCTTTGCTTTTCTCCACTGAGCTCTTCATCCAATTCAAGTCTCCGCCAGCACAAAAAAACGGACCCGAACCCTTAAGCACAACCGCTCTTAAAGAAGCTGAAATACTCGAAAAGACTTCTCGAATTTCTGAGATCATCTCGGCATTCATAGCATTCTTCACATCAGGACGATTGAGCGTCACATAAAGAACTGAACTTTTTTCTTCGATCAATAAATGATTCGCCATATTACATCCTAAAAACACCGAATTTAGTTTCTTCAATCGGGGCATTGAGAGTTGCTGATAACGCAAGAGACAAAACTCTTCGTGTATCGGCCGGGTCGATTACTCCATCATCCCAAATGCGCGCCGATGAATAATACGCGCTTCCTTCAGCATCGTATTTTTCTAGAATTTCTGATTTAAACTGAGCTTCAGTTTTATGATCAGATTTACTCTTTACAGTCCAAAGAACATTCGCTGCCTGCTCACCACCCATCACTGAAATTTTTGCATTCGGCCACATAAAAAGAAATCGTGGCTGAAAAGCTCGTCCGCACATTCCGTAATTACCAGCACCAAAACTTCCGCCAATGATAGTTGTGATTTTCGGAACTCTCGCCGATGAAACGGCATTGACGAGTTTGGCTCCGTCTTTGGCAATTCCTCCAGCTTCATACTGAGAACCAACCATAAATCCGGTTATGTTTTGAAAAAACAGAATTGGAATCTTTCGCTGACAGCAGAGTTCAATAAAATGAGTTCCTTTAAGAGCACTCTCCGAAAAAAGAATTCCATTATTAGCGATGATACCGACGGGATATCCATGAAGTCTCGCAAAGCCACAAACTAATGTTGGGCCATAGAGTGGCTTGAACTCATCAAGTTCAGATCCATCTAAGATCCGAGCTAGAATTTGTCGTACGTCAAATGGAGTTCGAAGATCTTTAGGTAGAATTCCATAAATTTCTTTCGCATCACATTCAGGATCTCGTGGCTTTTCGATCGCCAAGCTAATTCTCTTTTTAATATTAAGATGCCGAACTTGAGCACGCGCAAGTTCTAAGGCGTGCTCATCACTATCCGCCATTAAATCTGAAACTCCACTCTTTCGATTGTGCACTTCAGCTCCTCCGAGAGTCTCAGGGTCCACCTCTTCTCCCGTGGCAGCTTTTACGAGCGGAGGTCCGCCCAAAAAGATGGTCGCCTGATTTTTCACCATGATCACAATATCGCTCATTGCAGGAACATAAGCTCCACCAGCAGTACATGAGCCCATCACCACTGAGATTTGAGGAATTCCTGCAGACGACATCTGAGCTTGATTATAAAAAATGCGTCCAAAATGTTCGCGATCCGGAAAGACTTCTGCCTGAAGAGGCAAAAAAGCCCCGCCTGAATCAACAAGATAAACACAAGGTAGCCGATTTTCGAGGGCGATCTCTTGAGCTCTCAAATGCTTCTTCACTGTCATCGGAAAGTACGTTCCGCCTTTAACGGTGGCATCGTTAGCAATCACCATTACTTCAAGGCCATTGATTCGACCAATGCCGCAAACTAGTCCAGCGCCAGGCGCTTGATTATCATACATCTGAAAAGCTGCTAGAGCTGCAACTTCAAGAAAGGGGGATTCGGGATCTAAAAGTTTTGCAATGCGATCCCGAGTGAACAGTTTCTTTCTTTCTTCATGTTTCTTTCGCAGCTCAAAGCCTCCCCCTTCAGATAATTTTTCTTTAATATCTTTGAGCTGATTCGCTAGCTTCTGATGAAAAAACTGATTGCTCTTAAATTCTTCGGAGCCAAAGTCCACCTTTGAGTTGATATGCGACATACCCAAAAGATTAAGAAAATCCACAGTATGGGGCCACTCTTAATTTGGGGCTAAAAACTCTTTTTGGGCTTAAACTAAAGAGGTGCGCCTTTTACGAGTCTTTTTTGTTCTCTTTTGTCTAGCTGCCTTAATGGTGGGCTTCTATAAAGGAAGAAGCCCACTTCTAAGGGATGAAAAGCCTATGAATGAAATTTATAAAATCGCAAATGGGCTCGAATGGTTAAATACTCAAAAAGCCTTAGGACCATCAGATTTGCTTGGAAAAATCGTACTGATCGATTTTTGGACATATTGCTGCATCAACTGCATTCATATTCTTCCTGATTTAAAAAAACTAGAGCATGAGTTTGCCGAAGAACTCATTGTGATTGGCTCTCACTCGGCCAAATTTGAAAACGAAAAAGACTCCGCTCAGATCGTAGAAGCGATCGCTCGCTACCAGATCGAACATCCTGTTATCAACGACCATGAATTTGTTCTGTGGCAAGCATTTGGTGTAAGAGCGTGGCCAAGTTTTGTTTTACTTGATGCCGAAGGAAAGTATCGCGGATCTACTTCAGGTGAAGGCAATTACGAAATTCTACGAGGTGCGATTAAGGAGCTCATAAAAGAAGCAAAAGACAAAAAAACTCTCAAACCGTCTCGATTGCCTCCACCCCCTACTTTTAACTCGAGTTCCTTACTAAATTTTCCAGGTAAGATTGACTATTCGGCCAGCACCCAATCATTTTGGATTTCTGATTCGAATCACCATCGCATTCTAAGGTTAAGCAAAGACGGAAGAATCGACTTAGCTATTGGCTCAGGCAATCAAGGAAGAAAAGACGGAAGCTTTGCTGAAGCTGAATTTTCTCAACCCCAAGGTGTTGTCGCAGACGGCGAATTCATTTATGTCGCTGACACCTCAAACCACCTCATCAGAAGAATCGATTTAAAAGCTCAAATGGTTTCGACAATCGCTGGAACCGGTGTTCAAGGATTCAATCGAAATCCAAAAGGAGCCGCTCTCAAAACTCCCCTCGCTAGCCCCTGGGACTTAGCAATCTGGTCTCCTGAAGGCAGAAAAATTTTAGCTATTGCCATGGCTGGAACTCATCAACTCTGGGGCATAGATCTCAAAACCAATGAACTTGAACTTTTAGCAGGCTCAGGTGGCGAAGATATCGTGGATGGAAAAGCTTCGGCCGCTCTTCTTGCACAGCCAAGCGGTCTTTATGCTGATCACGATAAACTTTATTTTGCTGATAGCGAAACCTCTTCAATCCGGGTTCTTCAAAACTCCCAAGTAAAAACCCTGATCGGTGAAGGTCTTTTTGAGTTTGGTTTGGTGGACGGACAAGCCGAATCAGCAAGACTTCAGCATGCACTTGGCGTGACGGGACTTAAAGATAGAATATTTATTGCTGATACATACAATAGCGCGATTCGCGTTTTAGACTTAAAGACACAAAAGGTAAGTACTTTGATTAAATCGGGATTGAACGAACCAAGTGATTTAATTGTTGTCGATAACGATCTTTATATCGTCGACAGTAATCATCATAAAATCTCTCGCAGCTCGCTCGATGGAAAACTAAAAGAATTTAATATCTCGATAGAAAACCAGCCCACTTCAGGTGCTCTCTCAAAACTGCCATTTCTACCAAACCTGATTGAACTTAAGGACGAAGAAATTTTAGAAAACCAAGATATAGAAATTAAGATCAATCTACCTAAAGAATATAAAATCAACAAAAAAGCTCCGTCCTCCTGGACACTCCTCGCTCATTTGAAATCAAACTTTAAGAAAATAAATTCTGAAAAACTAAAAACGGATTCATTTAAAATGAGTAAATCTCTTTTTAAAGATCAGAAAGAGTTTATTTTAGATATCAGTGTTTACTATTGTAGAAACGAAGAAGCCTCTCTTTCACAATGCGAAATAAAAAGCCTTCGTCTAAAAATGAGAGCGGCCCCAAGGGGCCGATCTTCACTTACATTCAATATTAACAATTAATTCATATTTTTTAGAAAATTTTCGCGTTCGCCCAAGGTTCATTTGACCGATAATGCATCTTAACCGAAAAATGTTTGCGTTCACTGAGGAATCAACTTTTGAAGCTGAAAGTCGAATTCAGAGGCGATATACCTCATTCATCTTCGTCAGCGAGAGCCCTAAGAAGGTGTTTAGCCCCCGAATCTACTAAGAATTTTGATGCCAAAAATGATCGGCCTAAAAGAACAGGAAACTTCATTTTTTCTCTATTCGTCACGCTGAGGACAATAGGAAACTCAAAACCACTGATTTCAATTTTAGTTTCAATAAAAGGTCTCTCTTCGATTTTGCCACCAGAATTTTTGACATTTCTGTAGTCAACAACAGGGGCTTTCACCCATACGAATTTGGGGTTCGATTTGCGGCCCACCCGCAGTTTGATTCTCAGCTCTTCATTAATAATTTTTGAGCTCGTTGAAGGATGACGGATGACTTCATACTCTTCTGCATGAATAGCCGATGTTTTTGCGCCGGTGTCGACTTTGGCTTTCATTTTAACAGACTTCCAATTAGAGAACCGGACCTCCTCTTGCCAACCAATAACAGGAAGTGAACGTGACTTGATCATTTTACTTTACTGACCTGGAATCTGCGGAACTTCTTCGCGCTTCTTCATTATCTCTTCGATTGCTTTTTGATCACCTTGAAATTTATTGATCAATTGTTCAGGAGCAAGCGCGTTCGCTGAAGTGCCGGGAGAGATTAAATTTTTCTGAGTTTGAATATTTTTATAAGCAAGAATACCGACAATAAGAAGTGAGAGTAACAGAACAATCAAGCCCACTCCTCCTCTTTGACTCTTTTTCATAAACAAATTCTAACGAATGATGAACAAAAACCCAATACCGAATAAAATGAATGCGATACAAAGATATCGGCTAGGCCATTTTTTATGAATGATCGACTCAAAAATGGCAGCAAACACAGGCCCCGCACCCGTCAGAGACGTAATTGTCGCCAAATGCCCTATGCTGATGGCCTTTAGAAACAAAAATAGCGAAACGAAAGTACCTAAAATGCCTCCAATAAAAACGACAACTTGCGATTTAACACTCATAGCCGCATAGGTCTTAAACAAATCGATACGAACGAACTTACTCATAATGATAAAGCCTGTGATCGCTCCTAAGACACGATAGAGATTACCCTGCATCACCGAAACAGAAGGGTCATTATCAAATGCAAATCGAGTAAGCAAAATTCCACAAGTGTCTAAGATAATTCCGATTAAAGCGTATATTGGTCCAGCAAGTTCCCATTTTTTTTCTTTCTTAAATCGCTCCAGACTCAAAACATAAACGCACGAAATCATAAAAATAATGCCGATCAACTTCTCAGGAGTTAATGGCTGAGAAAAAATAATATACGCCATGATGCCAATAAAAATGGGTTGAAAACTAAAAATAACCAAAGTACGCGCAGGTCCGATGGTTTGAAAAGCCTTAACCAAAAACCAATCCCCAATATTAAGTGCGATCAATCCGCTCAAGAAGAAAATACTAACGCTTAAAGGGGACGGGGTTTGTTGCATTCGATTCGTAAGTGCGACCACTAAACTGAATGCCAAAAGTGCCGTGACTGCTTTGAAGCAATTCATCCACATTACCGAAACTTTTCGGGCGTAATGAGTAAAAATCTGGCTCGCGATCGAAAAAGAAAACGCCGCTCCTAGAGCGTAAAAATGGTAGTCACTCATGAAGTCGAAACCCAAGCCTTAATCTTTGCTTCAATCTCAGGAACTTCTATCTTTAAGTTAAAAGAATGAGGCTTGTCATAGACCTTAAATTCAAAGGGAACTTGAGAGTCGCGAAGACTTTGATAAGTTTTCTCTGCGTTTTCGAGAGAAATGATTTCATCTCGAGTGCCATGAGTAATGAATATACGCTGATCTCGAGATTTTTCGCTCAAGTCTTTAGGATAAGAAGTATGCTGAATACAAAGCCCTGAAACACATACAAATCCGCCAAATTGGCGTTCTATTCTAAGCGCAGAATCTAACCCCATGCAGGCACCCTGAGAAAAGCCGAGCCAATAAGTTTGCTCTGATTTCACCCCTTGGGCTTCAAGCTCGCCAAACATCAACTTCAAATTTTTTCGCGTCTCTTCAAGCCCCTCATAATTTTTAAGATACCAAGAAAATCCGGGATCAGTTTGATCAGGTCTTTGGTCGACATAAGGAGCCTCAATAAGCAAATAAGCTAAATGTTCAATCTGAAACCTTTTTGAATACCATTCGAGAAGTTTTATATTTCCGGTCCGGCCATGAACAAGCAGCAAAAGAAAACGGGGGTCAGATTCCTTTGACGAAATATACTTAAACTTAAACGAACTAATATGAAGGTTTGCCGGGATCATATAACGGTGTGCTAAGATAATAGTGATGAAGTCGGTAACCGATCAATATCGCGATGCAGATATTGTCGTAACTACGGGTTACGAGGTTGATTTAACTAAAGTTCCCGTTCCATCTTATACTGCCGAAGACCATGAAACTTGGGCACTTATGTTCGATAGACAAATGAAAGCCCTGCCTAATCGAGCGACTTCTGAATATACCGACGCGCTCAACCTAATGAATTTGCCCTCTAACCGAATCCCCTCTCTTAAAGAAGTGGACCAGATCTTACAGCGGGCAACCGGTTGGCGCATTGCACGAGTCGAAGGCTTGGTTCCTGAAAAAGAATTTTTTGAATGCCTTTCTCAAAAGATGTTTCCGTGCACCGATTTTATTCGAAAGAGAACTGAGCTTGAATACACTCCTTCTCCCGATATGTTTCACGATATATTTGGACATCTTCCCCTTATTACCAATTCAGTTTTCGCTAGATTCTATGAACATTTCGGAAAGGCCGCTCTTAAAGCGACGGGCGATCAACTCATCAAGCTCCAAAGAATTTATTGGTTCAGCGTAGAATTTGGTCTTATTCAAAAAAAAGAAGGTCTTAGAATTTACGGATCTGGAATTCTTTCATCCGTTGGAGAAGCTGTTCATTGTTTGAGTGATAAACCAAGAAGACATGCATTTGATTTTAAGAAAGTTGAAAGCCAATATTTTGAAATACACCATATGCAAGATGATGTATTTGTTATTCCGTCCTTTGACTGGCTGTTAGAAAATTTTGATTTATATGCAAAAAAAGAAGGTCTGATTTAATAATCGAAATATCTCCATTGCAGTTACTCAAACAAAATACAACCCGAGACCTCTTCTCTCTCGCATTTCTTTCTCTTTTTTTAGAACTCTTCTTTATACGATATCTCGGTGGAAACGTCTGGAATCTTGGATATTTTCCTAACTTTGTAATGATTAGTACATTTATTGGTTTAGCCTTTGGATTTATAGCCCATCAAACTATTACCGAGGAAAAATCAATTCTTGTGTTTAGATTCTCATTTTTTCTAAGCCTCTTAATTATAAGCCTCACTACTTTCATCCGCTTCTCAGTCCCAGGAGCAGATAAAACAAAAATTACTTTCGAAAACGAAATTTATTTTACAAACACTCAACAGTCGACTGTGGGTGAAAGTAATTTGGCTTTTATTGCTTTGTTTTTATCTCTGATCATTACGTTTTTTTTCGTTGGGCAAAGAATTGCAAAATTGTTTTCTAATCTACCCCCACTAAAAGCATATACATTCGATATTTTGGGCTCATGCGCCGGAATTCTTGGTTTTATTTTGATAAGTTTTTTAGAACTACCGGCCTGGACATGGCTTATTCCGATCTCTTGCATTTTTATCTTGCAAGCAAGGTTGACCTGTTTGCAGACAATCATTTTTGGCCTTATCAGCGCCTCTTTGATTTTTATGGTTCACGCTCAAGACAAAGTTCTTATGGGCACTCAAAAATCCCTCTTGCCAATTGAAACCTACTGGTCACCCTATCAGAAAATTCATGTTTTTTATGATGAATCTCAAATTGCAAAAATTACAGCCAATGGAGTCGAACATCAACAAATTGAAAACTCCAGCAGTCTTTTCGCTTCAACCTATGATACGGCATATGTTCATCGCAAATTTTTATCGCCTGAACTTCCGCCCTATAAAAGCGTTCTGATTCTCGGCGCAGGCTCAGGAAACGACGTTCAAATGGCTCTCTTAAATAATGTCGAATCCGTTGATGCCGTTGAAATCGATCCTGTTATTGCCAAAATAGGAGCCCATCATAATACCGCACACCCCTATAGCGATGCTCGGGTGCATCTACACATCGATGATGGGCGAGCATTTCTCTCAAAAACGAAGAAGAAATATGACCTCATTATCTTTGCCCTGACTGACTCCCTTGTAAAATCTTCTGGTTACACTCAATTGCGACTTGAAAATTATTTATTCACTTTAGAATCTTTCGAAAGAGCTTATGAACTTTTAAATGAGTCGGGCGATATCGTGCTTTATAATTATTATCGTGAAGATTGGCTGATCGACAAGTTAACAAAGACCCTCACACTTGCCACTCGGAATCCATCCAAACTTATAATGAAGTCTGGCGATTACGCGATTATTAAAATTCGCAAGGACTCGAACTTGAAATTGAATGTAAGTGAACCTAACCTAAATCCGCCCACGGATGATTGGCCCTTTCTTTATCTGAAAGAGAAAAAAATTCCGAGTTATTATCTGTATGCACTTTTAAGCATTATAATGGGATTGTTTATAGCTTTTGGAGTATTCAAACTTATTAACGCCAAAAATCAAACCCAAACAAACTCGTTAAGATTTTCTCAAGCGGCTGGATTTTTTCTCTTCGGAGTGGCTTTTATGCTGCTCGAAGCAAAAGGAATTATTCAATTTTCACTGCTTTTCGGAACGGTGTGGCTCAATACTTCTTTAGTTATTCTAGCCGTGCTTATTCTTATACTCTTAGCAAATAGAGTTTCTCTTCATGTTAAGAAAGAAATGCACCAGACAAAAATTATTCTTCTCTTACTTCTCTCTGTACTCGTGCCTATCTTTATTTCACCGCATTATTTTCTAAAAATTGAAAACACATTCGTTCGATATCTAGCGGCAAGCCTCTTTATATTTTCACCAATATTCTTTGCTAATTTGCTTTTCAGTCTGAATTTCAAAAATCAGATTTCTCACGAGAAAATATTTGGATGGAATCTTTTAGGAGCGATGATGGGAGTGATCTTGGAGTATCTAAGTATGGTGACTGGCTACAAAGCGCTCTCGATTCTGATTTTTGTACTCTACTTTATGGCGATTATTCTTTTGCGGACCGGAGATTTTACACACCCCAGGTTTTTAAAACTTCTTCAGCTTCTTCGTCTGAAGAAACCTTCTTATACTTTGCACCCGCCACCCCCCTAACCCGAGCTTCACATTCCTTCCAAGTCTTATCACGATAAACTTTGCGCCCCACCAAACTTAAGTAAACTGTATTCGCTGAATTTGCTGTTTTATTTCTTTTTAATTTTTTTCTTTCAGCTACTTTTTCTGCCGAGCCCTCAACTATATCAAGATTGACTTCATATTCTCGGCGTGACCCCTCATAGAGGTAAACATCACTTCGGCTTGCATACGAATTGGCAATCAAATCAACCCTTTCATTGCCCGGAATTCCCACATGCCCACGAACATGCTTCCATTCAATTTTCTTACCTAAAGTACGCTCAAGCTCATGAAGCTCCTGCCACAGATCTTTGTTTTTTACTTCGTCACCTTGCGACGTCTTCCAACCATTTCGATTCCAACCATGAATCCACTGCTTAGCTCCTTCGAGCACATACTTCGAGTCACAGCAAAGAACAATAGATTCGAAACTCTGCTTCTTCAAAAATTTTAAAGCTTCGATAACTGCTGTAAGTTCCATTCTATTATTTGTTGTGTTATCAGCTGCTCCGCCAAGCTCAATGACTCGGTCCTTCAAGGCAATAATACTCGCCCATCCCCCGGGGCCAGGATTTCCCAGACAAGCTCCATCGCAAAATATAATTGAATCGCCCATCTCTACCTCTTCATGCTCCGCTCAATCTCACGATCAGCTTGCTTCTTCTTTATATCTTCTCGCTTATCGTGATCTTTCTTACCCTTGGCCACACCAAGCAATACTTTGGCGTATCGATTTTTAAAGTACATTTTAAGAGGAACCAAAGTAAGTCCCCCTTTTAATCGACCGATTAACTTGTCGAGTTCACCTTGATGCAGAAGAAGTTTTCGTATTCTTCTGGGATCATGATTTGAGCGATTTCCGTGCGAATACTCTGAAATATGTACATTTTGAAGAATAAGGTCTCCCCCTCTGAATGAAGCATACCCATCAGAGAGATTAACCTTACCCATTCGGCAAGATTTTGCTTCTGTTCCGGTTAGAACAATTCCAGCTTCAAAAGTTTCTTCAATAGCATAATTAAATCGAGACTTTCGATTGTCAGCGATGAGTCTTTCGGCTTTTGGTTTTTCACTCACGCTTTAATTCCTCAAACATCTTTGGCCAAAGATCACACTCTATTTCTTCAGCTCTTACGAAAGCATTTAAGCCAAAGCGAGTAAATAGCGCATCAGATTTTTGAGGAGAAAGCACAGACTTCCATGCATTCTTTAAGGTCTTTCGCTTATGCAGAAACGACTGTTTTAAAAATCTATGGTAAGCGGCGTCTTTAGGATGCATCCCTTCGGTACGTCGATAAGCTCGGACCAATTGAGAATCAACTTTTGGCGGCGGATTAAAAGCTGCGGGCGGAATAATATCAAGGGCTTCAACTCTGAATTGCCCCTGAACCAAAATAGAGAAAGAACTAAAATCTCGTGTTTTCGGCTTAGCACAAATTCGCTGAACAACTTCTTTTTGTAGAAGAAAAAGAAAATGATCAACTTGGTCTGCATGCTCACAGATCCTTTGAACCATAAAGGTCCCTGATTCGTAGGGTAAATTTCCGATAAACGAAAAATGCTTAACGGGCTGGCCGTTCATTTTAAAATCCCAATCCAGAAAATCCATACTGAGAGTTTGATAACGATGACCCTCAGTATGAATATCAGCTAAGCTTCTATCTTTTTCGCAAACCCAGAATTGCTGAAACCTATACGCAAGATGTTTTGTGATAGCCCCCTTGCCTGGTCCAATTTCCATAAAGAGCTCTGGAGGCTCAAAATGAGAAACAATTTTTTTCTGCCAGTTTTCGTCGATAAGAAAATTCTGTCCGAGATAAGTGCGGGCCATTAAGATGCCTTCTTTAATAATGTTCGAGAAGTTGCAACAACGTCAGCATCAAGCCCTGAAAAATCTCGAGCAAGATATCGTCTATAGGCATGAACACCAACCATCGCTGCATTGTCGGTACAAAACTGAAGTGGCGGTGCATAGACCTCGATCAGTTCGCCCGAACAAATTAATGACTCAGCGTTTGCTCTAAGTTCAGAGTTGGCGGCGACACCGCCTACCAAAGCAAGCCTTCGAATATTCGTTTCGCTCATAGCCAACTTAATTTTTTGAAACAAATGATCAAGAAGCGCGCGCTGATAACTTGCCGCGATATCTTCGACTTGCCATTCATGACCATGCTTTTGCTTGAGCCGAACAAGCTCACTTTTCAACCCACTAAAACTAAATTTAAGACCTTGGGTCTGAACTTTTCCAAAAGGATACTTTTTTGGATTTCCTTTTTGAGCAAGTTTATCAATCTGGGGGCCTCCAGGCTGCTTCAGTCCTAAAAGTTTGGCTCCCTTATCAAAAGCTTCCCCCACGGCATCGTCGATAGCCTGACCAATAAGTTCATAGCAATCAAAGTCATCAACACGATAAAGACTAGTGTGGCCTCCTGATACAACTAAAGATAGAAATGGAAAAATCGGCATTCTGTCGAGATAGATAGACATCAAATGCGATTCGATATGATGACAAGAAATAAGAGGTTTATCGTAGAGCATCGAAAGCGTTTTTGCAGCCGTATGACCGACGAGTAAACAGCCAATTAATCCAGGCTGCTTTGTGGCAGCAAAAAAATCTATTTGATCGAGCGTCACTCCTCCCTCGATCAAAACTTTTTCTAAACAGGGAATAATATTTTTTAAATGTGCTCGAGAAGCGAGCTCAGGAACAACTCCACCAAATTTTTCATGTACTTCCCACTGCGACTGAACCGATAGACTGACAAGCTCAGGCAGAGCAGCGTTTTCGTCCGCCCGCATAAGAGCAACAGACGTATCATCGCACGAAGATTCAAATGCTAGAAAATGGCGCACAAGGCAGGCAAACTAGCCCAAACCTAGTACTGATTCAATCTCTACAAACCGACCAGAAAGGCCTTTAAAGCCTATTTACACTCCCCATCTCGGACTTGAGTAAAGACTTTAGCCTCTTTATCCATCTTCAGCTCTTTAAAAGCTTGAACCTGCTTGGCCATAGCATCACATCGCTTATCTGATTTTGGGTAGCGATCGACGAGATCTTGGAACTTTGCAATGGCCTTCTTATACATCTTTTGAGCCATATAGCCGTCTCCAATCCAAAATACAGCTCGAGAAGCCCATGCATGTTTAGGATTTTTCTTTAAAAAATCTTCGAAGCCTTTTTCAGCTTCAATATAGTTTCCATCTTGATGAGCTTTCATTGCCTTTTCAAAATCGGACTCACTTGCCGACCCACTGAATGCACTTGCAGCTGAACTCGATTCTAAACCTTGCGCACCTGCTGATTGTTTCTTTAAGTCTCTCAATTTTTGCTCAGTATCTTGGGCAATTGCTTCTGTTCTCGCTGAAAGACGTTTGGCCTCATACTCAAGCGCCTCCACCTTTCCAGCCATAACGGTCATCTCGTTACGCAGTGATGAAAGTTGAGAGCGAACATCGGCAAGCTTTTGGCCTTCAAGTAATTCACGATCGTTTCCAATAGGCGCGCCTGTTTTTGCCTCCAAGATAGAAGCACGATGCTGAAGATCATTAATTTTTTCATCAACTTCATCTAAGCGCTGTGCGCACCCAAGACCAAAAATTGAAACTAAAGGAATAAAAAAAAGAGCTCGCATAGAAAGATTCTATACGAGCTCATCGGTGAACTAAAAGCTAAGTTTTTAAGACTTACTTGGCTAAAATAACGAATTCAGCACGTCGATTTTGGGTCCAAGCATTTTCGCCTGATCCACGGCTTAAAGGTCGCTCTTCGCCCCAGCTCTTCATTTCAAGTCTGTTTCGAGCGACGCCTAAAGAGACGAGATAGTTAAGCGCCATTTTTGCACGTCTTTCGCCAAGAGCAACATTGTACTCATTGGTTCCACGTTCATCGCAGTGCCCTTCAACCAAAACTCGCATTGATTTGCTGGCTTTGATGGTTGCAGCGTTCTTCTTTAAAATTTCAACAGCTTCTGAATTAATTTCTGATCGATCGAAATCAAAATGAACTCTTTCAAGAAGTCCTAAACCGATTCCACCTTTTTTAGGATCATTGTAATCATACTCTCCAGTGACTGAACCACTTGAACTTGCATCCTTAGCGCCTTTACCCTTTCCACAACCGACGAGAGCAAAAGCTCCAACCAAGGCAAATAATATAATATTCGTTTTCTTTCCAAAATTTCTAAGGCTACTCATTTAGAACTCCTCTTTAATTAAATCTTTACGATTCGCTTTCAATTCTCAAAAGGTTCGCACGCCATGCGCGGACCTCAAAGTTATAGACTATTGATTAATGCCCAAATAGTCAAAAAACTCAAATATTTAGATACTTCTAAAATTTAAAGAAAGAGCCTTATAAAAGTCAAAAGGGACTTTTAAATTGAAGCCCCCTCTGACGCAACGCAAGTTAGTTACTTCGAACCAAGCTGTAGAGATAAAGTAAGAGTTTGAATAAGAAGAACACTGAGCCATTTATGAGCTCGCGAAAGTTTCTTGGTCGTAAATAGAGCAAGTGTCGCTACTAATAAAAGACCAGCCAGCTGGGGTTTAAACCCCACGCAGGCATCAGAGCCCAAAAAATGTGCTACAAATCGCACTGCATCCAAATAAAATTGCGAGAAATAATTTCCGACGGGTTCTAAAAACCTGAGAAAGACCGAAAAAATACTCAACGGGGTAATCGCAAAGAGAAATGGGGGAAGAAACGCCAGATTAATAAGCGGCGATAACCAATGAACACTCATTCCAAACAGAAGACAAAGCGGGTGAATCACAAAGAAAACCATAAACGAGTCAAGCCAATACGATGACCTCCAAGAACAAAGCAAAGCCCAAGTAGCACCAAAACTTAGTGCATAAGTTGGGCGAAAAACTTCAATTGGTGAAATTAAAAGAATAAGTATTCCAATCATTGCCAATCTCTCTGAGGCTTTAAAGCGATGAACCGCAGGCCAAAGCCCTCCCATCGCCGAAACCAAGACAAAGCTTAAAAGAGAACGAACGAGAGAGACTTCTTGATTGCAAACAAAGAAAAACAAACCAATCACACCGAAGCAGGCCCACCGTAGAGATTTGATTCCTGCACCCACCCATCCAAAAATAAAATGAAATAGAAACCAAGTAATCGCAATAATTGCCGAAAGGTGTGAACCAGAAATAACCAGAATATGTGAAAGGCCTGTAGCATTGAAAGACTTCCAAACTGACTGGGGTAACCCAGAGCCATCACCTAAAACGAGCGCTCGCCTCAGAGAGTTAAGTGGTTCATATCGAGTTTTTATTTTTTTAAATATCTTTGTCCTCCATTGATCTCGCTGAGAGTAGTTGATTGAAATAATCCGAGGTGGCTCACTCCATTTGATTTTTCCCTGAATATTCTCCGCCAACAATTCTTCTTGAGGACTCAAAACCCCTCGAGAATGTTTCGTGTGATAAGATTTGAGTTGTCCTACGCCAATCACCCTCTCTCCCACTCGATACCGTCCCTCAATTCTTGCGATATAATTTTCGACGGCCTCCAAATCTTCTGTAACAACTCGCGCAAATGCAAAAAATTTTCGCACACTTTCAACCTCGATCTCATAAAGATGAATTTTAGAATTGAGCTTAGATTTTTTTAGAGTTTCAAAAAACAATGTCCCCCGCATCGCCCCTAGAGCGCCGAATAAAAGAACCCAAAAAATTTGCCTTCGAGACTCAACCAAAATCCAGATAAAGACAAAATACAAAGTCCATACTGTCGGCCATCGTGAAAAGAGAAGACCCCCTATAAAGGCCATCCAAAGATAAAAAAGCCGACAGTGCACAAGTATTGAGAAGCAAACACCGTACCAAATTCTCTCAATCGGTTTTACAGCATCAAAATATTTTGAATTCGGCGAATTAAAGAATGATTCGGCAGTTTAAAGAAATTCTAGCTGAAAATTAAATGCAATTTGAGCGCCAACTCGCTGAGCAAATTCCGAACGATAAGTATGTTTAGGAATGATCCCAACGATGAATCGCGGATTAATCATAAATTTAAAAGCCAGATTCTCAGTAAACTCAAAACGAGGTCCTGTATACCCAGAAAATACTACCCCAAAGGCCGTTTTATCGTTTGAGCTCATGGCTGATCCGTCCTCATTTGTATAGTCAGAAAGCAATAGTCCGTAATGCAGACCACCTTGCAAACCATACATTAATGCTGAAAGTCTTTGTCGATAGCCCAAAGAAGTCCCTGACTCAAAACCAAGCATGGCATTGAACATAAAAAATCTTGAACTATACCCAAATTCAGGCGTCACGATAAGCTGGGCAACGAGTGGATCTGTAGCGCTCTCATTTTTTTTTGCCACTTTTACCGGAAGTCCAATCGTCAACCATTTTGGATAACGCGTAATTTTTTCTCCGTCGGCTGTAACCGAAACTTCTTTAAACATGGTCATTCCCATTCCCAGGTAAGGAGAAGGCCATGTTACGCGATAGTCTTTAAACTCAAAACCTGTAACGAGAAGCAGGGTTGAAAGAACAATCGACGTCATGCTTTTATTCTGGCAGAGCACCTTTCAAAGTCAATCGCAGTGGCTCAAGCATCTTCTTAGGAACTGCTTCAAGAAGCTCCAAATCAAGTGCCGCAATAATTCCATCAATATCACCAAAACGTCGCAGCAATTTAAGCTTTATGCGCTCTGTCATACCTGGCACTTGGTCTAAAACAGAAATCGAAAGACTTTTAACCTTTCGCTCACGGTGATATTTAATCGCAAATCGATGCGCTTCATCGCGGATGTATCGCAAAAGTAATTCTTCTGAAGAATCTTCTTTTAATAAAATAGGATTTTTTTGACCGATTCGAAAAATACGTTCGCGATTCATTGGATTAAGAGGATCAATTTCGTCCGAGTCTCTGGCCTTCGCAAGAGAGACAATTTCAAGACTTTCAGCAAACCCCAGCTCAAGTAAAGCCTGATGAGCCGACGAAAGCTGCCCCCTTCCTCCATCAATCACAATTAAGTGCGGCAAATCTTCGATTGAATGATACCTGCGACATACAGCCTCTTTCATCGAATGAAAATCATCCACCTGGTCGATTGTTAACTTAATTCTCCTGTAACCATCTTTAAACGGAACACCCTCAACAAATCTAACAACCGAGGCGACGGTTTCTTTACCTTGGTGATGAGAAATATCAAAACAATCAATCACTGCGGGCACCTGCTGAAGCGCCAACAAACGCTTCAAAGATTCGAGAGTTTTGCCCATCTTTCTTATTTTCTGACTGAGCGAACTCAACTTTGCTTCGGCATTTTCTTTTGCCACTGAAAGAAAAGAAAGTTTTTCTTCTGATCTGGGAACAATAACATTAGAAGTGAATTCGAGAAGTTCAGGATTAATCTCAAACGGAACAAGAATTTCATGAGGCATATAAACCTCAGACGAATAGTACCGATTTAAAAATTCAATCAGAAGGCTCTCATCATCAAGCTCAGGCTTTCTGATCTCAAACTCTTTTTTATCTAAGATCACGCCATTACGAATAAATATTAAATTAATCAACGCCCTAGTTTCATCTCTCGCAAGGCCCACCACATCTTGATCAGTACCCCGTTGAAACTGCTTAACTCCTATAATATTTTGCCGTTCAGTCGTTACTTCAATGGCCTGCACACGATCTCGAATTTTAGCGGCCTCTTCGAATTTATCTTCACGCGCTAAAGTCTCCATCTCGGATTTAAGTTTTAAAATAATTTCAGAATGCTCTCCATGCAAAAATGCAATCGAGTCATTCACAATTTTTGAATACTCTTCTCTGGTCACGTAATTCACGCAGGGAGCTACACAGCGCTTAAGATCATATTCAAGGCAAGGACGAGAGCGATTATAGAGCTTGTGATCACTGCATGTACGAAGAGGAAACGCCTTCTGCATAAAGTCCACAGTCATTCGCAATCTCCCGGAAGAAGAAAATGGTCCAAAATAGACCGCCGAATCTCTTTTGATTTTGCGAACCACATCAATCTTAGGCCATTCATGCGAACGGTCGATTCTCAAAGTGAGATACCGTTTATCGTCTTTAAGAGCGATATTATAGGCGGGCTTATTCTTCTTAATCAGTTCGTTTTCAAGAAGAAGCGCGTCTTGATCGTTTTCGACGATAACGTAGTGAATGGTCTCGACCCTTTCGCGAATAAATTTAACAAACGGGCGCGTATCGAGACCCTCGATAAAATACTGCCGCACCCGCGATTTTAAATTTTTTGCTTTGCCAACATACAGAGTTGAAATTTCAGCGTTAGGATTGCGACGCCCTCTAAAAATATATACTCCGGTCTTTGAAGGAAGATCAGCGAGATCCTGAGGTGTGAGCGAAAATTCTTCGTCGATTTTCATTTTCTTTAACTACGATAACATGACTTTCTTTTTCAGCTCCAAAATTCGATCGCGAATCTGTGCTGCCGCCTCAAAATTAAGCTGCTTTACTGCCTCTTTCTTTTGAGCTTCAAGTTTCTCAATATCATCATCCATTTCTTCAAGCGAAAGGATTGGTTTAGCTTCGATCTCGACAAAGCCTTGTTCTTTTGCAATATCGGTCAAAGATTTTCGAATAGCACTTTTTACGCTGCCAGGAGTGATATGATGAACTTCGTTATATTCAGCCTGAATCTTTCGTCTTCTCACTGTTTCGTCAATGCACGCCTTCATTGAATCAGTAATCTCATCAGCATACATAATAACTCGACCATTTAAATTTCTCGCCGCTCGGCCACATGTCTGAAGAAGTGATCGAGTTGAACGTAAAAATCCTTCTTTATCAGCATCTAAGATAGCTACAAGACTGACCTCAGGTAGATCCAAACCTTCACGAAGCAAATTAATTCCGACTAAAATATCGTAAAGACCCAACCGCAAATCTTTTAAAAGTTGAGAACGCTCAAGCGTATCGACATCAGAATGCAAATATCGAATTCTAAATCCCAAGCTTTGTAAATATTCTGACAGATGCTCGGCACTTTTTTTCGTCAAAGTTGTTACCAAAGTGCGATCGCCTGTTTTAACTTGAGCTCTAAGTTCAGAAATTAAATCGTCAACCTGATTGAGTGCCGGTTTGACTTTGATTTCAGGATCGAGCAATCCCGTAGGCCGAATGATTTGTTCGATTCTGTTTTTACCAGCCAATTCTAGTTCATACTCGCCAGGAGTTGCCGAAACATAAATGGCCTGACCTTTACGAGCTTCAAACTCATCAAATTTAAGTGGTCTGTTATCAAGTGCCGAAGGTAGACGAAATCCATGATTTACAAGAGTCGCTTTTCTCGCCTGATCTCCGCGGTACATGGCGCCAATTTGCGGAACCGTCGCATGACTTTCATCAATGATCAAAAGATAATCTTTGGGAAGATAATCAAACAAAGTATAGGGGGCCTCTCCAGGCTTTCGGCCAGTTAAATGTCGAGAATAGTTTTCAATGCCTAAACAAAATCCCGCTTCTTTCATCATTTCTAAATCAAAACGAGTTCTCTGTTCTAAGCGTTTTGCTTCCAAAATCCTGCGCGAATTTTTAAGTGTGACAAGTTGATCTTTAAGCTCAGCTTGAATTGTTCCTACCGCTCTTTCGAGTGTCTCTGGCCAAGTAATATAGTGAGAAGTAGGATAAATACTTGCAGATTCAAGTTGCCTTAATGTTTTGCCTGAGAGCGCATCAATTTCTGAGACCTTTTCAATAAAGCTTCCAAACATCTCAATGCGAATTGCCTTTGCTTCTTCGAAAGACGGAAAAATATCAATAACATCTCCACGAACCCGAAAACTCCCTCGATGAAAGTCAAAATCATTTCGATTGTAACCAATCAATACAAGACGATTTAATATTTCTTCACGTTCGATTTGCTGATCCTTCGCCAAATCAAGAAGCATTCCCGAATAAGCTTCTGGCGAACCCAATCCGTAAATACAAGAAACCGAAGCTACAATAATGACATCGTTTCGCTCAAGAAGAGAGCGAGTTGCTGAATGCCGCATCTTATCGATTGTGTCATTGATCGCTGAATCTTTTTCGATATATGTATCAGTCGAAGGAACATAAGCCTCGGGCTGATAGTAATCATAAAAACTTACAAAATATTCTACCGCGTTTTCAGGAAACAGCTCGCGAAATTCCATAAAGAGCTGCCCCGCTAAAGTTTTATTATGAGCGATGACAATTGTTGGTCTCTGAACACTTTGAATCACATTCGCCATCGTAAAGGTTTTTCCGGAACCCGTAATACCGAGAAGAACTTGATCTTTAACCCCCTTATTCAAATTTTTAATAAGAGTCTCAATTGCCTCCGGCTGACTTCCCTTTGGCTTCATCGCTGAGGTGAGTTTAAAACTTCCGATCTTTTGACGGTCAGACATAGAACACTCTAAGCTTTACGCCAACGCGAGCAATTGCTCAAGGTTAGGCGGAAGCGTACTGAATAGCCGATTTAATGCGAGATGAGACCTCAGACGTACCTAAAATTTTTGCCAATGGTACTAATTCAGGTCCGGCTTCAACACCCGTCAAAGCAATTCGGAACGGAAAGAACAAATCCTTGCCTTTAATTCCCAAATCTTTGCCAGCCTTGTTGATGCTCGATTTAAGCGCTTCTTCCGTCGGAGAAGACTTTGCCGATTCTTCAAAAAGCCCAAGTCCAATTTCTAATGCTTTTTTAGAAACTTCCTTCTTAAGAATACTCGAGGCTGATGGGCTTGATTTTAAATCAGGAGCATTCAAATAGTTTTCAATTTTATACAGCTCTTCCAAGGTCGCGGCATCTTTTCTGACGAGATCAATTGCCTGAGGCCAAATACTACTCCACTTCGCATTCTTAGCCGGAGCCATTTTTGCTAAATCATCTAACGATAAATCATTCATATGCTGATGATTCAAAAACCTTAATTTCTGCAAATCAAAAAGGGCGCGGCCCTTGTGAATGCGATCAATATCAAACAGTTTTGAAAGTTCTGCCAGAGAAAACTTCTCACCCGTTTGAGCTGTATCGCCAGGAGACCAACCAAGAAGTGCTAAGTAATTTGTAATTCCGGCAGAAATAAAACCCTGCTCACGAAGATCAGCAATCGAAAGACTGCCCTCTCTCTTACTTAGTTTTCCTCCGTCTTCAGAGCCAATCATTGGAAGATGCGCAAAAACAGGAATCTCGTGACCAAGCGCCTGATAGATTAAAACTTGTCGAAAGGTGTTTGAAAGATGATCTTCACCGCGAATCACATGGGTCATTTCTTGAAGAGCATCATCAATCGCGTTAGCAAAAAGAAAAACTGGAATGCTATTCGAACGACACAAAACAAAATCCCCGAGGACTTCTCTTTGCATTTCACAAGTTCCGCGAACAACATCTTGAACAACAACTGCTGGTCCCTCAGGAACATGCATTCTCCAAACGAAATCTTCCGTCTGAGCACGCTTAGCGGAATCTGCTTCTGAAATATTTAAACAACGCCCCACATACTTAAGAATTTTTTTCTGCGATGAAAGTAATTTTCGATCTTGCTCAAGTTGATCGGCGGTACAAAAGCAGCGATAAACTCTTGCGAGCTTCTGCATTTTTTTTAGTTCATTCTTATAGACATCATAACGCTCTGAACAGCGGTAAGGCCCCAGAGGGCCACCAATATCGGGCCCCTCATCCCAGTTCAAATTGAGCCATTTTAGGTCACGCAAAATCCCAGCTTCTGATCCGTCAACGAGACGCTCTTGATCGGTATCTTCGATACGCAAAACAAATCGACCATTTGTCTTTCGCGCATATAAAAATGCAAAAAGAGCAGTTCGAACATTACCTAAATGGAGAAAACCTGAGGGTGACGGCGCAAACCGAGTTCTTACGAGTTTCACCAGTAATTCATAACCTGGCGGCTAGTCATGTGTCTAGTTAGTGAGGTCTCAGAGTGAAGAGCCTCAATTACGGAGAGAGTGGTGTCGCCAAAAAAGCAGATATTTTCTTGGAATAAGCCTTTTGAGTTGATGAAATTTTAGAAGCTCCATTGCTCTTCATCCAACCGACCTGCATTTGGGCGTTTTCTGTAAATAGCAGGCCTGATGTTCTCAACGCACCTATTAAACCCCTTAAATGATTTTCATTGGGCACTGCATCTACCTGCATATGCGCAGATCGTGGAAGAACGGCCAGATTCGAAATAAGGTAGGAGCCGTCCTGACCTTGCCCAATTGTAAAACCCAGACTTGAACCAAAAAGAATTCTATAATCTGAATTTCGCCAACTTAAAATTTCCTCAACGACTTTGTGATGGAGAAATCCATCACTCCTGAATCCATCGCCAAAAACCGGTCTAAACCTAGCATCGACATCCCAGAACAAATACATCAGATCCCCGGTTTCATTCTCGTAAGCGATAAATTTTACATGATAATCGCTGACCCCTTGAGATTGAGCTCCGCCAGATTTTTCTGAACTTTCTTTAATCATTTGATCGAGGACCTCTTTGGCCGACGCCCTTAGAGGTAAATTCTTCCACCACGAATCCGTCTTTACAAGATAACGTAAGATCCCGAAATCATACGCCACAGAAGCAAGTGTCTCACCACACGGCCAGCCGGCATGGCCCTTTTCGGACGACAAAATAAAGAATGAAAATAAGAAGATCAGGATCGATCTCAAAAAGCCCCCCCTGAGTTTTTACTTTACCTTAAGTTCGATTAAACACACAGCCTGTGCAGCCGCCCCCTCATTTCTTCCAATAAATCCGAGGCCTTCGGTTGTCGTAGCCTTAACACTTACTCGCTCTGAACGAACTTCTAAGAGTTCAGCGAGGCGATGTCTCATCGCTGAATAATAAGGTTTTACCTTTGGAGCCTCGAGTAAAAGTGTGCAATCAACAGAAATAAGTTTTGCAGAATGAGATTGAATCATTTTTGCAGCAGCTTTCAAAAACTCCGAACTGGCACAGTTTTTCCAGCGGGCTTCCGTTGGGGGAAAGTGCGTTCCGATATCGCCCTCACCTAACGCTCCTAAAATAGCATCAACCACTGCATGAATAAGAACATCGGCATCAGAATGCCCATCAAGTCCTCTATCTGATGGAATTTTTACTCCGCCTATCCAAAGATCGCGGCCTTCTTTAAACGGATGAACATCAAAACCCTGACCAATTCTTAAATTATCAAATGCCGACACGATTTATATCCTCAACCACAGTCACTTTAATATTTTGAACACTACCTTCAAAGGTTTGCACTTTTAGGCCTAAGTGCTCAAACATAGCAGCATCGTCTGTAAATTCTAAAGTTGAATCTGCCAATTTTTGGTGAACCTGTTTGAGTAAAGAAAAATTAAAAAATTGGGGAGTCTGAATTCGAACAAACCGATTTCGGTTGTGAGTCTTAACCACAACTCCGTTTTCGTCGATCTCTTTGAGTGTCTCGACTAAAGGCAGGGCAGGAATTAACGCTGGTGACATCTTAGATTTTTCATTCAGCGCTAAAAGAAATTGGGAATCTAAAAAGGGACGAGCCCCATCGTGAACAAAAACTCTTTCGGACTCAGCCAGGACATTAAGACCATTTCGCACTGAATCTTGACGTCGCTCCCCCCCATAACAAAGAGTGATTTGGTCCTCAGAAAAATGTTTTTCAATTAGAGCATCAAACAAAACTTTTTCGTCCGGATGAATGACGAGTGCAATCTGCGCGGGCCTTAAAATTTTTAATGCTTCAATTGTGTGGACGATAAGTGGCTTATGATTCCACTCAATGAACTGCTTAGAACGAGAAACCCCCAGGGGAGCTGGGGATTTCTCTAGACTCTTTTTAAATCGATTGCTTCTTCCGGCGGAGACAACAACTGCAGAAAGATCATATTTGATGGCGTTTCCGCCGAACGCCGCCATATCAAAAATCCTTATTTTGCAGCCGGAGCAAAAAGACCTTCAACTTGAGCTTCAACAGTAGGTTCATCAGAACTTTCACCAATGGCTAACTCTTTAACGAGCAAACCCTTTGCAAGCTCGAGCATTTTACGCTCACCAAATGAAAGAATTTTCTCTTCACGAATAACACAAAGATCTCTTACGACTTCACCAATTTCAAAAATAGAACCGGTCTTAATTTTTTCCATATACTCTCGGTAGCGTCTGTTCCATGTCGTCATTTCAACAACAATGCGCTTATCTTTGAGCATCTTATAGACATCTTTAACTTCGTCTTCAGTAACGGTAGGTCTGAGGCCTACGTTTTCAACTTTATTGAGAGGAACCATAACAGTGACATCGCTTTCAAGAATGCGAATCATATAGAAAGAAATTTTGGTTCCCGCGATTTCTTTGGTTTCAACTGATTGGATTTGACCAACACCATGCCCCGGATAAACAACTTTTTGCCCGACGACAAAATCGACTGGTTTTTCGGGCTTCTTCATTTTGTTATTGGTTGCTTTCGCGAATGGCGAAGGACGGACGGCGACTCGTTGTGCTCTCATACTACCCCTTACTCTCTTAACACTTGCTCTTATGTACTCACCGGTCTAAACGATCCTTAGTTCCCTAACTAAGAGGTCTGGACCCGCAAATACTGAAAAACATTCAGAAATACCCCGGTGGCCATCAAAAGGCCAAAAATTCGAGATAAGGCTTAATAGCATAGTCGACGCCCCATGTAAAGGGGTCATTTTTAGGGCGGGGGATTGGCAGGGGTCTTGCAACTTAACCACCTTTCGAGGATAAGCCCTATAAATACGTTCATGCGAATCATTCTAAATTATCGGCTTTAGTTTATAGCACTTATTGCCAGTATTACTGTTGTTCGAGGTTATAAAACCACGGAAAATCCCGACGAAATTTTGATCCTCA
>CAZRLF010000019.1:23727-52163 GCA_964601045.1 uncultured Bacteriovoracaceae bacterium | reverse complement strand
CTCAAGTTCTGCAACAAGCAGGTGTCGCTGTTCTGAGCCAAGCTAATGCTAGCTCGAACTCCGCACTTCAACTTCTCCAAAATATTTAAGGTATATATTAAGAAACTCCTGGAGATCATAATTGATCTCCAGGAATTATCTCTGAAAGGTTTTGTCTATGAACGACAAAAATAACGGACTGCAAAAGGGCCTTGATGAATCTATCATCGAGGGACTAAGCGCTCATCTTGAAATGGGCCACCAATTTGAATTTACGATGGATTCCGACACAGGTCTGGTCAATCTCATTATTCGAGATCCACTCAACGGATCACTTAAACTGAGACTTGCTCCGGATATGCTGTTAGAAATTCTCAGCCGTTTTGACGAGGCTGAGGAAGCTAAAGGAGTTCCATTTAACTAAATTATGAAAGCCATAGGCTATAACCCACTCCTCGCTTGGGATGAATGAGGGGTGGCAAGCCTTCTAGGTTTATCTTTTTTCTAAGACGCCCTAAAGTGACGTCTACTACATTTGATTCTGGATCGAAATTCACTTCCCAGACTTTATTTAAAAGCTCAGATCGTGAAAATAACTTATGAGGATGAGTGCTTAATATGACGAGCAACTTAAACTCTTTAAATGTTAATTCCACCGAGTGCCCTGAACGCGTCACTTTCTGAGAGTCGAGATTAATAAACAAATCTCCAATCTCAATAGAGCGACTTAAACTTGGCGTCACTCCCTGAGTATTCGTTCTGCGCAATAAAACACGAATACGTGCAGTCAGCTCTTCAAGATGAAAAGGTTTAGTTAAATAATCATCTGCGCCTACCTCTAGAGCTTTCACTCTTTGATCGACATGATGAATTGCGCTTAAAACTAAAATTTTCACTTCTGGATATTTATTCTTGAGCGCTTGAAGATCTATCAGAGAATCTCTTCCTCGGAGAACTCGATCAAGGAGCATTAAATCAACTTCTTCGTCCGCTAATATCGCATCTGCTTCGACGAGAGTTGAAGCGGTGAAGGTACTTAACCCCGCCTCATCAAGTGCTTTTTTCAAGAACTCTTGAACTCGAATATCGTCTTCTACGATGAGAATTTTGTTAGCCATTAACAATATTTTAACGGAGCAATAGTCTTGAAGTGGAGCGGCAGAGAAATCATCGCCCTCGCACCGCATCAATATCTTTGCCTAATTAAAGATCGCTCGTTCTTTCTGATAGGCGTCATTAGCTCGCTTGATCCAGCCATCAAGCTTATCTTTTGACGCGCCCAAATGTTTAACGGCTTCAAGAGTATTAAAATCAAACTTTAAGTTCTTTTCTCTATATCCGATGCCTAAGAATTCACAAACATACGAGGCCAATTGAACACAGCTTAGGCTCAGCTTCGTAATCTGGTTGGCCAAAATCTTCTCTTTTTCTTCAGACTTAATTCTCTCAAGATGATGGTGCAAAATAATCTGACCGAGCTCGGGAGGAAGTCCCCATTTTTCCGAAATTTGAAAGCCCACCTCAGGATGAGCATAACCAAAAACCTGAACTTCAGCATCGATCGCTTTTTCTTTATTATTGTAAACGCGTTTCATGACCTCGACAAAAGCTTTAGGAGCTTCGTTGTTCATAATTGTTTTACCAACATTATGAAGTAGCCCGCCTACAAAAACACTTTCACCAACCGCATTCGGCAAGCCCTCGGCGATAATCTTGCCTGCAATAGCTGTACCGATACTGTGATCCCACATCAGTTGCTCAGTGATTCCAAACCGCTTATGCAAAGCCTTACTCGAAGATGCAACAACCATCGATCGAAGACTCTTAAATCCTAAAATAACAATCGCCTGTTGAACGGTTTTAACCTCTCGTCTTAATCCATAAAATGCCGAGTTCGAAATTTTTAAAATTCGAGTGGTAATATTGGGATCTTTCTCAAGAAGTTCTGCCAACTGAACAGCCGTTGTGGTCTCGTTTTGTACAAGCTCGATTACTTTTCGAGCTACTTGCGGCATCATATTGAGATCGGCTGCTTTTTTGATCAACTCATCAAGACTAGGTGGCTTCTCTAAGGCCTCAGTTTTTTCAGGTTGCATAATTGAAATTTATCATTCGATTAGATTATTGACCACGAGAAATCAGAACTGAAATGCCTTAATCGAAGCGGTTCGCGAATAATCTTCACGGCCCCAATCTGTTTACGATGCTTTGCGACATGACCAATGACTTCAAGAACAAAATCCATATGACTTTGGGTATAGACTCGTCTTGGAATGGCAAGCCGAACAAGCTCTGAGGAATGTGCTGCTTCGCTTCCATCTTTGCGTCGCCCAAACATCACCGATCCAATTTCACAACTTCGAATTCCGCCATCAAGATAAAGTTGAAGGGCTAAGGCTTGCCCCGGAAACTGACTCCATAAAAGATGATCACAGATTCGCTTAGCATCGAGATAAATTGCATGCCCACCCGCCGGCCTTAGGTAGGGAACCTTTAGTTCATCCAACTTTTTTCCCATATAGGCCGTAACGGCTAATCGGTACTCAAGGTAGTCTTCAGACAAAACCTCGTGCAGTCCGCGCGCGATCACCAACAAATCTCGCCCAGCAAGACCGCCGTAAGTTGGAAATCCCTCGGTTAAAATGAGAATCGACGTAAAATCATCGATAAGAGATGAGTCATTTGTCGCAAGAAATCCTCCTATATTAGCAATGGCATCTTTTTTCGCTGAAAAAGTACACCCGTCGGCAAGGCGAAATATTTTTCGGGCGATTTCTCTGACACTCAGATTTGGAAGTTCATATTTTTTAATGAAGGCCGCATTTTCTGCAAATCGACAAGCATCAATATAAAAGGGAACCCCATATTTTTTATAGAGCTCAGCTGTTGCCTCGATATTCGCAAAACTTGCTGGCTGACCTCCACACGAATTATTGGTGAGAGTAATAAATCCAAGCGGAACATTGTCTCGCGGAGTCTTTTTTAAAAAATCCTCGAGACGTCCCAGATCAATGTTTCCTTTAAACCTAAAATCCGAATCAAAATTAAAGAACTCTTCGCAAGGAAAATCGACCCCTTCAAATCCTGCAACTTCGAGGTTGGCCCTTGTCGTATCGAAATGGCTATTATTGGGAATTTTACCCAGACCTTTTTGCCTCCCCGCCAAAGTTTGAAAAAGAATTTTTTCTGCGGCTCTTCCCTGATGGGTCGGAATAATATGTTTAAATCCGGTTAGCTCACGGATGGTTCTTTCAAATTCATGAAAACTTGAGCTGCCAGCATATGACTCATCGCCTTTTTGAAGCTCAGCCCATTGATCGGCACTCATGGCAGAAGTTCCAGAGTCAGTGAGCAGATCGATCAAAACTTCTTCAGAAGAAAGTTTAAAAAGATTAAAATTTGATTTTTTTAGAGCTGAAATACGCTCTGAGCGAGTTAATTTCTTGAGAGGCTCAACGGACTTAATTTTAAACGGCTCAATAATGATACTCGTCTGAAATTCCATCTTGCCCCGCCCCTCTTTTAATTTAACCGTGTCCCAGACGTTTCATTTCTTCTTCGAAATATTTTTTATAGAGAATATCCCAGTCACGTGAACCTTCAAAAGGTGCGTTGGCCTGGGACTGAATTTTTTTACGCACTTTCTCGATAACGTCGTTTTCTTGTTGAAAATAATGCATGAAAGCTTTCTTAACAAATTTAGGCCCTTCATCCTCATCAGAGAAATCCATCAGATCGTCATCATAAAGTTTGTCGGCCACAAGGTGAGCCAAATGCATGATTTTATCCTCTGTAAATCGTCCCGTCATTCCGCCCGAAAGTACAAAGTCTTTCGCCTGTGCGAGCTGCTTTCGAATCATGGCAAGGGCTTTGCCTTTATCCATCGGCCCCATTGATGCACCTTGCTCGATATAAAGTTTTTCAGCCTCGCGCTCCAATTGGTGCTCTTCTTCAAAATGTTTAAGGATCACCTTTTCAATTGTTTCGTGAATTTTAGAGCGAGGAACTTTGTACTGAACCGTCTGCTCTTGGCTAATGAGATTCATAAGATACGCCGCTAACTTCTTTGATTCTTCAGGTCTTAATCGCACACTTTACTCTATTCTTCGGTCTAAATCGGAGGCAAGAGGGTTTGACAGACGATCCTCTGATTCTTAGGTTAGATACTTAGTGAGTGAAAAACGCGACTATTATGAGGTTTTGGGTGTCGACCGAAGTGTTGACGACGTTCAGCTAAAAAAGGCTTTTCGCGCCCTGGCTCTGCAATTTCATCCGGACCGAAATCCATCTGAAGAAGCTGGGGCCCGCTTTCGCGAGGCTCAAGAAGCCTATGAAGTCTTATCCGACCCTCAAAAACGGGGAATTTACGACCAATTTGGGCATGCCGGACTTTCGGGTCGTGGGATGGGCCAAGGCGATTTCGGAGATATGTTTTCGGGCTTTCAAAGCATCTTTGATGATTTTTTCGGTGGTGGCAGTCAGAGGCATGAAGCAAGAGGCGCCGATCTTCTCTACCGAATGGAACTCGATTTTCGTGAGGCGATTTTAGGAACCACAAAGACAATTACCATTCCAAGGCAATCTCCCTGTGACGAATGTCACGGTAGCGGAGCAGAGCCCGGCACTCAACCTGAGGCCTGCCGATCTTGTGGTGGCCAAGGCAAAATCAATCGAAACCAAGGTTTTTTTATTCTTTCGCAGACGTGCCCAATGTGTGGCGGTGAAGGCAAAGTCATCAAACATCCATGCAAGTCTTGTCGAGGCCGCGGACACAAAAAAGATAATCATAAAGTCGAAGTTCAAGTTCCGGCTGGAGTTGATTCAGGAGTCCGTTTGAGATTAGCAAACGAAGGTGAACTTGCACCACGCGGAAAATCGCGTGGTGATTTATATGTTGAACTCAGTGTTAAATCCGATGAGGTTTTTGAAAGAGACGGAAGCGATCTCTACGTCCATTTGCATATTCCCTACCCGACTGCTGTTTTAGGCGGTGAAATTGAAATTCCTCTCATTGAAGGGGTTAAAAAAGTAAAAGTACCGAGCGGAATTGATTCGCCTCATAAAATGGTCATCAAAAATGAGGGTGTTAAAGACTTAAGACGAAATCATCGAGGAAGTTTAATTGCTGAACTTCACATAGATGTGCCGAACAGTCTTTCTTCGCGAGCAAAAGAATTGATACAGGAGCTTCGCAACGAGCTCGACAAATCAATCGAGCCCAAAGCGAAGAAGAAAAAACGAGGAATTTTCTCGTAAGTCTTTAGAAACTTCCCGAAAGTCTCACACCCGCAACAGTAATGTCTTGAATATGCGCGAATCGTCCAGCTTCTCGAGAAGTTACATAAACATCAGCTTCAAAGAAACGAGTGATAACGCCAAGACCACCGGTAAAATACGCCTGACTTAGCCCGAGACGTATCGCAAGTAAATCCCAGAGAACAGTTTCGGCTCCGATATGGAGCTTATTAAGAAAGTCAGATTCAGCTGTGATATTTCTGAAATCAAGTGCGAAGGTATTTCGTAAAAACTTCCAGTTAGGATGAATCGCAGCTCCAAGAGAAATACTTTGAGGAATATCAGCTGGCAATTTGTGATCTGAAACAAATCGAGTATTGCCAATATCTTGGTACGTTAGCCCTACGGTGGGCTTAAATTCTTGAATAATAGGAAGATAATATTTCACTCCGATATCGGCGCCAATACCGTAGCCTCGTTGTTTTAACTTATCTTCACCCAAGATCTGATCGGCTACACTTCCGTCTTGATTAAAGCCAGTTGCGACATCAAGCATCGTCGCATCATCTTGCTGAACAACCGACATTCGATAGAGAGGCTTTAAGGTAAGACCCACTTGAAGTTGATCTTCAAGAAATCCGTATCCGCCGCCGATATAAGCTCCAGCGGTTGCATTTGATCCTCCGAACTCGATCACTTGGTCAGAAGTTGCTCCGCCCACTCTTAATCGAGGATCCAAAGTTGCATCGATCATCAAACCAAAATGCAGATTTTTGGTAGTGAATGAAGGATAGAGGTTCACTCTCATTCCTTGAGCGGCAGTCGCAGCGTCTTGCAGAAGGTCTTCGAGGGCTTCTCTTTTTTCATCTTGTGTCTTGCTACTATCATCGCGAATCGCGTCGTAATCCAAAGCTTTGGTAAAAAGGGGAATATTAAATGGGACTTCAAGCAAGATCGGAAAGCCTTGAGTTTTGGTTTCGGAAATATCAGCCAAACTTGCTGGGTTCATAATGGCCGAATCCTTATCTCCGATCGTCGCAAGACCTGCGCCCCCCATTGATTCGCCTCGAGGCCGAGGATTGATTGACACCATATCGGCCGATGCTGAACCCACTAAAATAAATAATAGAACAGATAAATGAATAATTTTTTTCACTAGCATTTCCCTCTTATTGAGCCTGTGTTTGAGAACTTTCTGATGAAATATATTCGCAATATTGAGCAATTTGCTCATCGGTAAGCTCAGTTCGGTCAGAAACATCGGGAGTTTCATTCCTTAAGGATGTCACCATTTTGCGAACTTTATTTTGGCTATCAAGGCCTGCATCACTAAAATTCGAATCAGCCTCAGAAAGATCCGGGCGAATAGCGACAAGAGCGTCCAGCCGTGTATTGTCGGCATTTACCTCATCAATACATTCCTCTTTTGTGAGGGTCTTCGAGGCCGAACTTTGCAAATTTGCCGATTCTAGCGCCCCTTGAACGCCTTGAAATAAATGGACCAATCCTAGTTGAAAGATGATTCCGTTTTTAGCACGAACATCTGTTGACGCCGTATAGTCTGCGTCGTTTGTGATGAGATCAGAAAGCTTCTGTTCCGCTGCAAGTAGACTAGCAGTCGTGCTACTTCCAATCGTAAGCGCCGGCCGAATAGTAGAAATAGAACTATCGTCGCCTTCTCGATAAACCAAATTGCTAAGAATTTTAAGGCTATCGAAACCAGCAATTGTCATTTTGGCACCCGCATACAACCGATGAGCTTCAATCTTTATTGAAGGAGAGCTAGAAGTGAGCTTTGACTCGACAAGACTTAAAGCTTTTTCCGCGTTGGCGCTTCCTCCTTTACCTAAATAGTAACGCGCCTCCTCGAGATCTGCGTCATCGCCAGCACAGGCAACGAAGCTAAATCCAAGAGTTAACAATAAGAGAAAATCTTTTAATTTCATTTCAGCACCCCTTTTATCTGCCCAAAGAAAAGGCTTAGATTTCAATGATCTAATTTTAATAAGATCTCTGTCTAGCAAGATTTTGATTCTCCTTCTAACTCGATCGCTTCTCAAGGTATGATAAATGTCGTGGTTGGAGATTTTGGTGAAACTTCAAGTGTCAAAGTCCTGCAATGGTTGACGCAGTACAAAAAACTTTCGGCGAAAGCTCCCGAAAGTCTGAATGATCTTGAAAGGCAACTCCTCAAAGAACTCGAAGTCAAACTTGCTGGCATTGTCGCCGAAAAACTTAATGAACAGGTCGGAACGACTGACATCCAAAAGCGCGAAAGTTTAAGAGTCGAGACCGAACTTCAGCTGCGTTACTCAAGTATTGCCGAACTTCAGCGGTCTTATATTAAAAACATCTCGGGGGGCGGGGTTTTCATTCAAACCAGTAAGATCCTTGAAATCGGAACAAAGATAAAATTAGAGATTGTAATTCCTCATGATCCCGAACCAATCTCGGTTGAAGGTGAAGTCGCCTGGACTAACCCTCGTAAACTGACGGCTACTCCTCAAGGCATGGGAGTTAAATTCTTAAACTTATCAAATAAAGACTATTTTAGAATTCAAAAGCAGGTTTCGAATAAAATCGAGAAAATTCTTAAAATGGATTCAGATAAATCTAAGAAGAAATCATGAAAAACTGGTTTCAACTTCAGAAAAACCTTTATCTTTCGATAAAAAAAGAAGCTCTGTCGTATCTAGGTCGTAAACCCGCTGCTTTTAAGACCTACGAAAAAGAATTTCTCAAAGATCAGTCAAAACTAAAAGATTCTTCAACCGCACGACTTGTCTCGGCTATTAATCGCTCAGACATTTTATTTATTGGCGACTTTCATACTTTAAGACAAAGCCAAAGGTTTCTTCTCCGGCTTCTGCGAGACAAATCACTCAAGCGCCCTACTCATATTGGATTTGAAATTTTAGAAAACAAACATTTAAAAGATCTTCACGCATGGCTAAAAAAGCCCAGTATAGAGGCTGAGCAAAGACTCAAAGCGAGTCTTAACCTCGAACAAAGATTTGGAACACATTTTGAAACTTACAGAGAAATCTTTCAAAAACTTGACGAATGGGGAATTGAAATCTTTCCACTTGCTAGCCCAAAGTCGAGTCTTATTGATCGAGATAAAGATGCTGCAAAAAAATTAGCGAGCATTGATGGGCGAGTTTGGGTTTTATTTGGAGAATATCATTGCGCAAGAACTCATCTGCCCCAAAGACTCATTCAGAATCGAAAAGATCTTAAGATTCTTGTTCTTCAGCAAAATGACGATCGTTGTGCAGAAAGAAGATTTAAAGAGATTCACGAAACCAGAAATCTTGTTCTTGAAGCTCCCCCTATTTCAATTGTAAAACATCAATCGCATCCTATTTTTTTATTTTGTGTTCTTCACACTCCCCTTTGGATCAAATATCAGAGTTATCTTGAAAATCACTTACAAAACTATGATGATATTGATGATCACGCAGAGTCGTCTGATCCTCACGATCAAATCCGTTGGTCAATTAAAACACTCATTAGTTTTTTAAAAGACCCTCGTTATCCTGAAAAAACAGATCTCAATCAAGTTTTAGATTTTTCAGTCTATGGAGCGAGGCAATCTCATTTTTTTAAGTCACTGAGCCGACTACCAAGCCAAGAAAAGGCACTGATTCTTGAGCAAATAAGACAATCAGGAATTGCAATTTTACAAACTCAACGACTGATTTATCTATCTGAATTTACAATCAACTCCTGCTCACAGGCCGCCGGCCTTTATTTGTATCTATCTTGGTCAAAAACAAAAATCCAAAGGAACGAATTTTATAAAAGAACATTAGTTGAAGCTCTAGCCTTCTTTTGCTCAAAGCTCCTTAACCATAGCCGTCTCGCCCCGTCCTGGAGCCAATGGATGTTTATAACTCAAAAATCAAAACAGAAAACAAAAGAAGCGCACGCTATTCTACGAAGTAGGACTTTTATAAAAAACACACTCACCTCTTCTGATTGGAAGAAAAAACTTGGCTCCAATTTGGGCCAAGCCTCTCTCGTACTCGGCCGGAATCTCGCAGACTCACTTTTCGAAGCTTTTCTTGCCCAAGAATTCTCACTTACAAGGCTAATCCGAATTCTAAAAACCAAAATCATTACCGAAGAAGAAGCTTTTGAGATTTTGGTTGAATTCAAAAGCGCATCCAACGCCTTCGTAAAAACCCTAAGAAAAAGATCTAAAGCATTATAAGTTTTTAAAAATTTAGTCTACCGACTCAACTTTCACCTGAGTTTCGATAATTTTTTTATCGCGCTCATACGTGACAGCGATCGTTCTTCCGATATCTGAAGCGGATACTTCTTGCCAGTCGGTGAGTGCGAGTAAGTTTTTGGCGTCCCATTTTTTGATTCGATCGTCTACTCTTAAGCCCGCTCGATAGGCTGGACTTCCGACTTCAACCTGCTGAACCAAAACACCTAAGACATCGCCCCGCAACTTAAGCCCCAAAAACGGCAGCGGAACTTGGCCCTTCTCTAAAATAGAGGTGACTGAAAAGTCGGCACGCTTTACCGATATTGCAACGCCCCATAAACTACTTTGTTTAGGCAGCAAATACCCAACCACTCGAATTTCTGAATCAATGAGGAGCCCGCCTTTTAAAGCTTCAGGAGGTGGAGGTAAAAATAAAAGAAGGTCATCGTCAATTCCTGTATGCATTTGCGAAGCAAAAGGCTGAAGCTGAACTTGAGTTCGATCCATCTGACCCGGATATAGAGCCGAAAACACAAAAAAAGATTCATCGGCTCGAATTTCACTCGATCGTGGAGCCCACATTTTATATTTTTTTAAATCACTCGGAAGTGGAGTCGACATTTTTAAAGCAACGATATCTAATCCACGATCAATGCCTCTAACTGAAACCTTGGTCCATGGAATCGAACCATTGGTACACTCAATTGACTTGGCCTCAAGATAACTTGAAATCGGAGCCAATAAAACCCCCGAGTCTTTCCACAAAATAGCAGAGCTTAAAATCGAAAGAGAATTATCGGAGTCAAGAGAGCTTAAGCCTTTATTTCTAAAATAATCGACAAAATCCTCGATCATCTCTCCGGGAAGCTTCTGCTCTCGACTAACCCTAAATGCACTCGAATCTCCTCGGCATGTCCAAAGCCATTTTCTTAGTTCTAAAATTTTTGTATTTCGATCCGAAGACATTCCAGAACTTGCCCGTCTTTCGAGCTCTGGAATTTTTTCGCAAGCTGCTAGAAACAACACCCCAGCAATAAAAATAGTAAGCGAGAAAAAACTCGACACTCTTTTTAAAACCATACAATCAAATTACCTAAGAGAGAGAATCCATGATTAGCTTCAAATTTTCCGCTGTAGGTACTGCCGAAATAGGCCAAGCCATAATAGCGAAAGGCTACTCCGACAGAAAAATTTGTATTCACCCCAATATCGACACCAAGTGAGGCTTCGGGCTTTACTCCGTAAGACATGCCTTTACCTTCCGAATTCACAATAACAGGACCGATCCCCCCTTCGATATAGGGCCGAGCTACGGTTTGACTGATAAAGTGCTTCATCGAAAGCAAAACAGAATACGAATTAACTTTTCCGGTATCTCCAAAATGAAATCGAAGCTCATAGGGATCTTGTCTAAAAAATCCTTCAGCCGCAAAGCCCTCTTCCGCACTATCGCTGTGAGCGAGCGGCAAATCCGTCCCCGCCCCTCCTCCCAAGGCAATAGCGTAAAGACTACGAGTTGACATAAAAACAGTGAGGCATAAAGCTAAACAAATAATAATTTTAGTCATGATCATTACTCCGCTCGTAAACTTTTTAGATGCTTATAACAAAAGTCTACGACTTCTGAAGTCGAAACGAAATCCTTTTTGCCAGTGGCACGAACTTTAAATTCCACTTCATTCTTAGCAAGACCCTTTTCACCGACAATAATTTGAAACGGAATTCCTACTAAATCGACGTCTTTAAGTTTTACGCCAGGGCTTGCAATGCGATCATCCCAAATAACATCCACGCCCTTTTCTCGCAGAGCTTCATAATATTTTTGAGCTACTTTTAAAGGTTCACCTTCGCCCAAAGAAATAACAGCCACTTCGTATGGAGCTAGAGCCAAAGGCCAAACGATTCCATCTTTATCGTTATTTTGTTCGATACAGGCGGCTAAAGTTCGACCGACACCAATACCGTAACAGCCCATTTCAACAGGAATGGATTTTCCCGCCTCATCAGTAACCTCAAGCTTCATAGCTTTTGAATATTTTTGTCCCAGATAAAAGACGTGTCCAACTTCTATTCCCCGCATCAGCTCAAGTTCACCCCCGCAATGGATACATGACTCTTTCGACTGAACTTTTCGAAGAACTCCACTGATATCGACCTTAGCATCCCGCTTTAAAACGATATCTTTAAAATGAAATCCATCTTTATTTGCACCGCAGATTGTTGCATTTTCAAAAGAGATCGCATCATCCGCTACAACAATGGCAGCCTTCGGAAACTCCACTGGCCCCAAGCTTCCTTTGGGAAGATTCCAGGTCTGAAGTTCAGCATCCGTCGCCAACCTTACACCTTTAAGACCTTTTTTTTGGCTTAAAAGATTTGCCAGCTTGATTTCTTGAACTTCATGATCTCCCCGCAGCAAAACGACAATGATATGTGCATCGCTGTCGGTAGCGATCATTGTTTTTACCAAATCTTTTTCCGCAAACCCCGTTGACTTTGATAGATCTTGAATCGTCTTTAAACCAGGAGTCGGTAATAGTGAGTATGAATTTTGAGTTGAGGCCCCTTGAATAACGTCGACACGCCCGAGAGCTTTTTCTTGGTTAGCTCCGTAATCACATTTGGTGCAAGCGACAATTTCATCTTCACCACTCTGAGCTAAGACAGAAAATTCCTCTGATCGAGATCCACCAATCGCTCCCGTATCTGCATCCACAGCCTTAAACTTAAGTCCTGTGCGAGTAAAAATTCTGCGATAAGCTTTTCGCATCGACTCATAGCTTTCAAAGGCAGACTTCTCATCGAGATCAAATGAGTACGCATCTTTCATCAAAAATTCTCGGCTTCGCATAACGCCAAATCGAGGCCGAATCTCGTCTCTAAATTTGGTTTGAATTTGATAAAGATTGAGAGGCAGCTGACGATAACTTCGCACATCTCGACGAACCAAATCGGTGATTACTTCTTCACTCGTCGGCTGCAAACAAAACTCATGCTCATGACGATCTTTAAAGCGCCCAAGTTCTTTGCCATAAAGCTGCCAGCGGCCAGCTTCTTCCCAAAGTTCTCGCGGCTGAACATAGGGAAGCAAAACCTCCTGAGCCCCCGCCGCATTCATTTCATTTCGAATAATCGTTTGCAATTTGTGTAAGACTTTTACACCAATGGGGAGATAGTCGTAGATTCCACTCGCTAGTTTACGAATTAGACCGGCTCTTAACATCAATTTATGGCTGATGATTTCGGCCTCTTGCGGAGCCTCACGAAGAGTTGGAATATGAGAACGGCTCCACTTCATAACCGACTACTTCTTAACTTCAACAGTAAGAGATGCAAGTAAACCACGAACTGCTGCAGCATCGAGAGAATCGGGGTGTTTCTCAAGGAATTGCTCATAAACTTTTTTGGCATCTTCGCTTTTATTTTGAAGCCTTAAGACTCGAGCCTTTCCGAGCATGGCGAGCTTTGCATAAGGAGACCCGGGGTCTTTGAGAATTCGATCAAAAGCATCAACTGCTCGATCAAAAGCGCCAGACTCTTCGAATACTAGCGCTAAAGGATAAAGACCTAAGCCTTTTTCGGATGAAGATAAGCTCTCCGTATATGAATCAAGAAATATAATCGCTTGCGGCCAATCTTTTTTTCGAATCGCCATTTGAGCCCGAATTCGATTTGCTAATTTATTGGCTCTCGAAGATTTGTGTTCATTCTCAAGCGTATCAAGTTCCTTTTTAAGATCAGCTTCGGCACTAGCAAGCGCTGCTAAATCTTTGGCTTCGCTCGCTTGAATATTCCACTCGTCGTATTTAGCTTTCACAGCACTATACTGAAACTGAGCCTGACCTTCTATTTTTTGGTGTCTCAAATACCAGTAAAAGCCCCCAACGGAGGCAGCAAAAACTACAGCGATAACAATAATAACAGCGACAATTTCTTCAAGTAGCCAATCAAAAACATTTCGAGTGGCTTGCCAAATTTGATCTGGGGACTTTAATTCTTTTTTTGAAATCTTAATCACTTACGAAATATAACGAGAAATTCAGCGCTTAAGCAAGAGATCGATAGCGCTCGGTGGTGCCGATATCAATCCAAGAATTAAGCCCGTCAAAATCCCCCCGTAAACTTGTCGGTTGGCGCTGAATCAAGGGCACAAAATATTGCCGAACGATACAGCCCTTATCCGGAAGATCCTGGGGATTTAGATTTTTAATCCACTGAATTCCAGTAAAACAGCCGAGTGTTTCAGGTTCAGCAGTTTTAAGAAGACTGCCGATCTGGCAGATATTTGACCTGTAAACGCCAATTTGAGTTTGGTTCTCTTCAGCCTGAGTAAGCCACCAAGTTCCACCTGGCGCCTTTGAAGCTCGATCGGCAAATTCCGCGATATTGCCCGTCCATAAGCAGTCTCCATTCAACATCAAAAACTCGGGGGAATTAATCAAACTCCAAGCTTTTTTTAGTCCACCAGCGGTTCCTAAAAGCTCAGATTCACTTGAAACCAAAATCTCCGCCTTTAAAGTTTTTCTCTTTGATTCTGCGTAAGCAATCACCTGCTCCTTCAAATGCCAGGCATTAAAAACAATTCTCTTAAGGTGAAGAGGCGCAAGAGAGTCAAGGATATGATCAAGTAAGGGCTTGTTTTTATAAGGCAGAAGTGGCTTAGGAGTTGAATCAGTTAGAGGTCTCAAGCGCTCACCTCGCCCTGCAGCCAAAATGAATGCCACTTCAACTTGCTTCATGACTCATCAAACCTTCAAGAAGAGCAAGTGCACGAAGCTCTCCAATTTGCTTTAAGGTTTTAAAAATTCGGTGCAGACTTGGCTTTACGTAAGGCAAATGAGTGTCTTTGCCCTTCACCATCGAAATATAATAAAAGCGTCCGACTGCTTTTAAATTTCTTTGCAAACTTGTATAGCCAAAAAGCTCTCGATCAATCTTTGTACCTGAAACCGTTTCAAAATATTGAAGCAAGCGATTTTCTTCTTCATCAGAAAGCGCCACATATGAATCTCTCAAAAGAGAAGCTAGGTCGTATGTTGGCGGGCCCATCAGAGCATCTTGAAAATCAATCACGCCAATTTTCTTTTCATTGTCTAAAACTAATAAATTTTTGGAATGGTAATCACGATGAACCAAAACGTAAGACGATGACGCCATTCGACCGACGATTTTAGACCCAAACTTACGAATCTCAGCAGCGACAGAATCACTCAATTTTTTATCGCGCTTAATCAGAGCGTACTCCATAAAATGCTCAAACTCCCAACTTAGCAGTTCAGTCGTAAATTTGTGAGGAGTGATTGTGGGACTAACTTTTTGAATTAACGCGAGCTCATCAAGGGCTTTTTCATACCAATCAAGCGCCGAACTATTCTGTCTTCGCTGATAAAGAAGCTCATCGCCTAAATCTTCAGTGATCAGAAAATCTGAAGCGGGAGAGATAAAATAAATATGCGGAACTCTTACCTTTGCTTTCTCAAATGCTCGCCCAACACTCACAAAAGGAAGCTCCTTAATCTGCCCCTGAGCTGCTCCCGTTACTTCTTCAGATTTAAAAGCTTCAGGAGCATTCATCACCATTAAAATCAAATTAGACTTCTCAAATTTAAGACGACCATAAAATCGATTACTCGCATCACCCGCAAGCCAGTCACAATCTTTAAAAGCACCAAACTGTGATATCAAAGCGCCCAGGTGGGCCTTCACACCTTCTAGAACTTGATCTTTTGTTTTAAGCTGAGCGCTCATAAAGGAATATTTCCATGTTTTCTCGGAGCATTTATATCCCGTTTATTTCGAAGAGCCTTCATGGCTACTTCTAATCGGTTTCTTGCTTCATGGGGAAAAATGACATCGTCGATAAACCCCGAAGCTGCAGCTTGATAGGGGTTAGCAAATCTCTGCCGATAGTCTTGAGCATACTTTGCTGATTTGTTTTTATCGGATTCGATTTCTCTCTTATACAGAATTGAGACCGCACCTTCTGGCCCCATGACCGCAATCTCACTTGCGGGAAAGGCCAAATTAAGATCGCCTCGTAAATGCTTAGAGCTCATCACATCATAAGCCCCCCCATAAGCCTTTCGGGTAATCAATGTCATCTTAGGTACGGTGGCTTCGGCAAAGGCATAAAGTAATTTCGCCCCGTGGCGAATGATTCCCTCATATTCTTGAACTGTACCAGGCAAAAATCCAGGAACATCTACTAAAGTTAGCAGAGGAATATTAAAACAATCGCAGAATCGAACAAATCTTGCGGCTTTAATCGACGCATCAATATCGAGACAGCCTGCCAAATAGAGCGGTTGATTGGCAACTATGCCCACAGATTCGCCATTGATTCGCGCAAACCCTACAAGCATATTTTTGGCATAGTCAGGATGAATCTCAAAAAAGCTTTCGGCATCAACAAGACCATCTAAAACAGAATGCATATCGTAAGGCTTTTGCGACTGTTCAGGAATAATATCATCTCCTAAAACGATCTTGGGTTTTCGCGCAGCAATCGCCGGGGCTTTTTCTTTATTATGACTTGGCAGATATTTAAGGAGCTGACGAATTCCTTGTATCAATGAGGCTTCATCCGAGAACTTTCGATGAGCCACACCGCTTTTTGAAGAGTGAGTCGCCGCGCCTCCAAGCTCTTCCATCGTAACTTCTTCATGAGTGACGGTCTTGATGACATCGGGACCGGTAATGAACATATACGAACTTTTTTCGGCCATAAAAATAAAGTCAGTAATGGCCGGACTATATACAGCTCCGCCTGCACAAGGACCAAGAATGGCAGATATCTGTGGAACAACGCCGGAGGCAAGGGTGTTTCTCAAAAAAATATCAGCATACCCTCCGAGACTTCGAACGCCCTCCTGAATTCGAGCTCCTCCAGAATCATTTAGCCCAATCACAGGTGAGCCCACTTTCATTGCTTGATCCATCAAGCGGCAGATTTTTTGAGCAAAAGCATGGCTTAAACTTCCTCCAAAAACCGTAAAGTCTTGAGCAAAGACGTGAACAAGTCTTCCGTCGACCAAACCCGTTCCTGTGATCACTCCATCTCCCAGAATTTTTTTATCTTCCATTCCAAAATCGACGCAGTCATGCACTACGAATTTGCCGGTCTCAACAAAGGTTCCCGGATCAAGCAGAAATTCAACCCTCTCACGAGCGGTCATCTTATTTGCTTTATGATGTTTTTCAATACGATCTTTGCCTCCACCAATAAGCGAATTCTCTCGCATTGCGGTGAGGCGTTTTAAAGGAGCAAGACTTTCAATTTCAGTATCGACCATGTCTTTAGGCTAAGAAGGTTTACAAAAAATGTCAGGAGAAACTTAATTAAAAGTATCAGAGCTTTTGAAACCAGAAGCATCCGCAACCATAAGATTGCGCATTCGTTAAAGATTCGCTCGCCCCGATAATCAAACCTCCGGCCTCAGCATGATCAGGAATAAGTGCATACTGCTTTAACGAGAATCCAGAAAAGAGATTGATAATTTGCGCATAGTCGTAAACACGATGCGCATTAAACTGAATTAAGGCTTTTCCTATCGGAACCACAAATAAAAGGCTTCCACCTTTTTTGACAACTCTCTTTAATTCGCGAACAGCTTTTAGATCTCCATCATAATCTATGCGATCACCGTAACGCCCCAAGCCAATGTGCTCAACGACGTGCATGCATGAAAGCGACTCAATTGAATCACTGGCGAACTCAAGAGAATGCACATCAACTCGTGCCACCTGAAGCTGAGATAACTGAAGAGCCGGGGGACGATAATCGTAAAAACGACAGGGAATAAACGCCGATACGATCGATGAGAAATAAAGACTCGACGAAATATCGATATGTTCCGGAGGGTTTAAGTCCGCAAGCACTCGAGCCGCCCAAGCAGTATGATAGACATAGTGCCTATCAAAATCGGTCATTTGAGTTTTCTCATTGAGACAAGGATATCGATCAGCCCAATCTAGCCTAAATCGTGATTGAGTTTTTAAACTAAGAGAGTGAAATTCCTTAAACTCATTTACATATACCAGCTCTTGAGGAGAAAGATTCATAAGCGTCTATCGAAAAAAATCGTATCCCAAGTTTTCAACACATCGTTCGTCTTCAGAATGAATCTGAGACCCTTTTACTAAAGCAAACGATTGAATCCACTGATAAGTTTGTTTAAGGCCATCACTTAGCCGGGTCTTTGCCCCTGTCGTCATTTCATCAACGAACTGCGGGCCTTCTTGAGAATCTGGATTTTGAGGACTCCATATTGTTTGAATATTTTTTTCGGCAGCCTGGCATAGAAGCGAAACAATTTCTGAAATTGTATAAGACTTAGGGTCACCGAATACTTGAATCACCTCTGAAGATTCAAATATTTGCGGCAAGAGTTGCTCGACTACATCATCTTTAAAAATAAAACTCATTGCATCGCTCTGACGGGCATCAAGCATAAGAACTTCGTTTGCCTCTCGTTCGCAAATCTGCCTGGCAAGTTGAGAGGTCAAATGATCTGTTCCTGGACCATAGACTTCTTGAACTCGGGCGATTTTAATATTCAATCCACAATTGCGGGCATAATTTTGATAGAGACGCTCTAAAGTAAGATAAGTCAGTGCTGAGTCAGTAAGCTCATCTGCATCAGATGCTGTTTCTCTCAGTTGAGATCGAAATAAAATCTTATCTTTTCCAAACTTAATCATGGAATCTAAAATATTAGCATTAATAGCGAGAGTATTTTTCATCGACTCCGCGGCATCATCAAATGAAAGCGGCGGATGGGCCATTTGAAAAACCATATCAGCTTCAAATCTTTTAAAGATGCGATCGCAATAATGAGGATCACGCAGATCCCCAATTAAAAAAACATCGGCCGCCGATTTTTCGAATTCAGGAAACTTAAGATCGACTCCAAAGACTGTAAGTCCATTGCTTTTTAACTTTTTGACGAGTTCAGATCCGAGAACTCCAGACGCTCCGAGCACTAGTGCTGATTGATCGGTCATAGTCCCCTCCCACCACAATCATGACAGGCGTCTTAAGACCATTCAAGCAAATCAAAAATCTTACCTTTTCCGTCGTGGTAAATTCCCAGCGGACTTATACCCCAGTGCCCTTCTGGCAGTTGAACCCCTCGAGTTCTAAAATATTCTTCCCACTTAAGTCGCCCCGCCGAACCAGGCTTGCCAAAAGTCATACGACGCAATTTAAAAATGGAATTCGATTGATTGGCACGACTCCAAGCACGCTCTAAAAGTTGCGAACAATAAAAGGAATCTTCATTTTCTTTCAGTAGATCTTGGTAGGGTTTTCCTTCGCGAAACAATTCATTGTATGATTTGCCAATTTGGGCACGAATTTCAGCTAACCCATTGAGGGCAAGTCGTTTCGCCTCCTCACGAATACGGCCAACTAAAATGCGAGACTTAAGAGGCTTTTTAGATCGCGAGTATTGAAGGCGCTCAATAAGCTTCTTCCAAGGAGTTCGTCTCACGCCAAGCTCAGGAAGAACTTCGTAAACAAAAAGCCCGCCGTCTTTATCTCTTTCAATCTGACCAACATGAGAAATATCAGGTCCACCTCCCAATTGTTCTTTCGTCACATCAATAATGGCCTGACACATATCACCACAATCGAGATCTAAGAAAATAATATCCCCCGTTTGAATTTTACTGGTGTCGAGCTCAGAAGAATATCCCGCAAAAAGGACCGAAGCTTTTATGCTAAGCCAGAGAAATAGAGAAAAGCGAAACCCAGCCACAGAGCCTTAACCTATTACACTATTACGCAGCTGTCACGACCATGATCTGACCGATAGCTCTCGTCTCGGGCCACACTAAAATGCAGAGCTTACCTTGGATAATCTTTCGAGAGGTATCAAAGGTTTCGAAACCTGAGCTTCAACTTGAGGGTTTTGCAAAACTTCTAATTCACGAGCAAAATCAACACGCTTAAAAAGCACGAAGGCTCGACGATAGGCCTGATGAAGAACTTTGGGCCTGCTAAAAGATCCGTCATTATTTCGAATTAATTGTTTTCCGCGAGAATCCTCAAAAATAATTTCGCTATAGGCCGCAAATACATCTTTTAGCATTAAGTCGATCTTCATTCTCATCGCAGGCCACAGTTTTGTGCTGCGCACGCTGAGAAGTTTTTCGACAAATTTTAAATGTATATCGCTCTCATCGGCAGAAGGGTCAGGAGGCTCAACGAAAAAAGCTCCTTTGAACGAAGTTGAAATAAATTTAAGAATCGCTTCTTTAAACTCAGGAGAATGCTTGAGAAGGCCTAAAATTAATTCTGCATCTTTGACATGCTCAGGCAGCCAGCTGTAATTGGCTTTAACTAAAAGAGTGAGTGGAATCTGACAGAGTGAATGAATGACAGGATTGGGAAGAGGATGAGCAGCATAAAGCTTAGCACCCACAAAAATAAGAGAGATAAAAAGATATTTAGCCGCCCAATGGCTCAGTCGCCGCACCCAAACCTCAACTCGTTTTCAATAAATAAAACCCTGTAAAATTGGAATAGACGCTAGAAAAAATACGACTCCTCGTCAAATCGAAATAGCTTTTGATGTACTAAGACTAACGAAAATCGTAAAAAGAGAGGATGTCTGAAGCTGTTTTGCAGCTGAACGCAGTCCAAAAGCAATTCCCTAATGGAGTTTTGGCCCTTTCTCCCTTAAGCCTCACCATTAATAAAGGCGAATTCATCTCATTTGTGGGCCCCTCTGGTTGCGGAAAATCCACACTTTTAAAGCTTATCGCTCAGCTTGAATCACCTACTTCAGGAAAAATCGAAAACAAAATTGATCCGACTCAAATGGGGTTTGTGTTTCAAGACCCCTGCCTTTTGCCATGGAGAAATGTTTTAGAGAACGTCTTGGTGGTGGCTGAAATTCGTCACAACTTTTCAGTAGAGATTAAAAATCGCGCCCTTCAACTTTTGCAGAAACTAGGACTTAAAGACTTTGCTCATGCCTACCCTCACCAACTTTCGGGAGGAATGAAGATGAGAGCTTCTCTCGCTCGAAGCCTTCTCTTAAGGCCTGAGCTACTTTTACTTGACGAGCCCTTTGCCGCTCTAGATGAAATGACTCGCCAAAATTTAGACGAAGAGCTTCGCGATTTTTGGATAAAAGAAAAAATAACCATTCTCTTTGTGACCCACTCTACACAAGAAGCTTCATTTTTATCTGATCGTGTCGTTGTTTTTTCGCCTAGACCCGGGCGACTCATAGCTGATCTTCGAATTGAGCTGCCCCTCGAGAGAAAGCGTGAACTTAAAATGGATGCACGCTTTCATCAAGCGCAGGATTTAGTATTTAAAAATCTTTCTCAGGTGAACTTATGAAGCGAATTTTACTAAGCTCAGCTCCATTTCTTTTTTTACTTATCTGCATGGAATTTCTTGTTCAGGGAGAAATCATTCCTTCATTTTTATTACCTCGCCCCTCCGAAATTTTGAACGCTCTAACGACTGATTCGTCTGATCTTTGGAAAGCTTTTGGCAATACCGCATGGATGGCCGCCGCTGGCTTTTTAATAAGCGCTCTGCTCGGAATAAGCCTTAGTCTTATTTTTTCTCTCTCCAAACTCCTTGAATCAGTTTTGCTTCCGTATGCGACGTTTTTTCAAACCGTTCCCGTAATTGCTGTGGCACCTCTACTTGTTATTTGGTTGGGATATGGAACTCCGACCGTCATTGCCTCATCGCTGATTGTCTCGCTTTTTCCCATTATCGCCGGAACACTGGGCGGTCTCAAATCGACAGAGCCGTCTCTTCAAGATTTATTTTCTCTGTATGGAGCGAATCGAATTCAAAGTCTATTTAAATTAAAGCTCCCTTTTGCTGTTCCTCAAATTTTAATTGGTTTAAGAATTGGCTCAGGCCTATCAGTGATAGGTGCCATTGTCGGAGAATTTATTGCAGGCGGGGGACTTGGCGGAATCATTGATGTTGCGCGAACACGCCAAAGAGTGGACCAAGTCTTTGCAGCAATTCTTTTAGCCAGCATTTTAGGGTTTCTATTTCTGGCGTTCATAAGTCTACTCTCTCGAATATTACTTAGAAATTGGCATCCTTCTGAAAATACCTAGATCGCTTCTTGTCGCTTTAATTGATCGTCAGCTAGTTTCATTACATGAAAAATATTTCGCGATTCATTTTAGGCCTAGTTTTGATTTCAGGTTTTTCTGGAGTTTTATTTTCTAAAGCTCCGCCCCCACTGACAAAAGCAAAGCTCGCTTTGAATTGGGTTCCCGAACCCGAGTTTGGTGGTTTTTATGCCGCTAAACTCAATAAAATTTATGAGAAAAACGGACTCGATATTGAACTTGTTGTGGGCGGATCAGGCAGTCCGACCATTCAACTCGTCGCCGCCGGTAAAGTTGACTTTGCGATCGCAAGTGGCGGCGAAGTAATTACGGCTAGAGCTCGAGGAGCCGACGTTGTTTCAGTTTTTGCTGTCTATCAGAAATCTCCGCTTGTTTTAATGGCGCACAAATCAAGAGGCTTTAAAAAAATTGACGATATTTTTTCTAATGCCGGAATTCTCTCAATCGAAAAAGGTCAGGGCTTTGCCACTTTTCTCGAAAAAAAATACGGATTCGACAAAATTAAAGTTGTCCCGTATACAGGCGGAGTTGCAAATTTTGTTCATGATAAAAACTTTACGCAACAAGGCTTTGCTTTCTCAGAGCCCATCTTAGCAAAACGCCAAGGCGCTGAGCCCCAGATTTTCTATCTTGAAGATTCGGGATATAAAATTCCCTATATGGAGGTTCTTGTGGTGAGTAAAAATTTTCTCAAGAAGAACGAAGAAATCGTAAAGCGACTTGTATGGGCCAGTCGTCAAGGCTGGGCTGAGTATCTTAAATCGCCTCAACCAACAAACAAGTTGATGGCCACTCTCAATAAAGCCATGGATTTAAAAACATTCGAAGAAGGTGCTGCTGCGCAGGCTGCCCTTCTCGAGAATTCTCTCACGAAAAAATATGGCCTAGGCTGGATGACTGCTGAGCGATGGGAAGAACAAGCAGAGCAACTTGTCGATTTAAAAATTATTCCTAAGAGTCTCAAAGGTAGCGAATATTTTCAAAATTTTTAATCTGAACAAGCCAGGGCTCGAGACGAATGCCAAATCTCGGGCCAAACTGTTAATAAACTTCCGTAATTTTTGACCGATTCAAATACATCAATATCTTCTTCATCGGTTGAACAATTTTTCAGAAGAAAAGGTTTGTACCTAAGTCGCAGCCCTAGTTCGTCGATAAGATCATCCATATCTTGCGCCCAATATTTTGGTTTACGACCATAAATTTTAAGCATGAGCTTAAGATCTGCGATAGCCTTTTCAGTATTGACCAAAACACTTTGATGATATTCACGTCTAAAATTTTCAAAACCTGAACTTACGGCACTTAAAATAAAGAGACCGAATTGCCTTAGATTTTCTTCAACGCTAACTCCAGCAGGAAATGCCTTAAATCGGTAGAGTAAAAACTGAATTATATCGCAAACTCCCCCCGGATTTCGAGGCGTCCTAAGAGGCGCTTCTTGTTTGACGTTATCACTCCAAATTAAAGCTTTTGAATGATGAACGAAACAAGCTGTGGGATCTAACAAACGCAAGATCGAGATAAAAAGATCGTTTTGCCCAGAGCTCCCTGGAGCAAAAGGCGGAAGGATAGAGCTCAGATCAAGGCCTAAGCCGAGTCGTTGAACAAAGGGAGAACGACTTAAAGAAAATCCAGCCGTAGTTTCAATCCATGAAGTCGTCGACATAACCTCCCAGTATTTCTCTTCGGATTGTAAAAGCCTTTGATCAAAAAATTCACGCAGATAGATAAAAGGAGAGGGAGTATTAGATCCGCCTTTCTCCTCGCCAAATAAACTAAGCTTGATCTTGCCCTTTTTCTTAGTCAGCAGGCTTAAAAGATCACGACTACTCTGTAGAAAATTAAACATTATTTGGGACGAAATATTTTCGTTAAAGGCAGTGCGCAGAGCGCCCGAAAGACTTTGGCCCAAATAAAGCGAATGTAAATTTAAAAGCTCTGATTCAGAGTAAGTTTCAGTCATTTTTTTAGGAACAACTCGCATCGCTGGTTCGGTCGAGCCAACAAAAACATCTCCCCCTAAACTTCGAGAAAATCCCAAAATCATTTTGGGGGAGATAAAAATCCTCGACGAATCTGAGGTCAAAAGTAGCGCATTTTTACACGACGCGGATGAGTCTCCCCCAAAGGTTTTCAGATCCAACTTAATCAGTTTTAATTTTTCTTCTAAAAAAGGGACCTGATCTTTTGAGTAGATAAAAATCTTGGGGAGAGGAGCTGGTTTGCTGTCTGAGTGTTTTAAAATTCCATCAAAAAAATGAGTCTGTAAGTAAATATACTTCTTATTTATTAATTGATTAAGCAACTCATTCAACAGATTGTCTAAGTCGCCTGAAGAACGCTTAAGATAGGCTCGAAGCTTTCTCTTATCTTTTACTCGTCTTACTAAACCGCGAGTTGTTATAAAATTCTTGATATGTTGCTGAGGCTGTTCAAGCTGATAAAGATTCTGTAAAAATTCAGCAACCACCAATGGAACCTTCTCTTGATGTTCGGTTCCATCTCTAAAAATGAGAGCTTCGTCTTCTGCCACTTTTAGGACTCCATGGGGAGCGGCAATGCAGGCTTCGCTTAACATCCTTCAATTATGTCTTAAGGGCAGCTTAACGCACAGCAGATATTCGATTGAAAGAGCTCAGCTTAAAATAGAGAAAAGGCACATAAATGCTCAATGTTTATCCGTATATTTTTGATCTTGAACTCAGCGGTCGCTGCAATACAGTCTGCTCATTCTGTCCTCGTCACGAAATGAAACGCGGCGAAAACTTTATGACTCAAGAAAATTTTGATCATTTTGTAACGAAGATCAAAGATTATTCAGATTCACTTGCCTATCAAGCTGTTTACTTACCTTACGAAAAAGCCTCGGCACGCTTAGGAAGCCGATCTGAATCGGCCATTCGAGTTATTCTCTGCGGAATGGGAGAATCGCTTATGCATCCGAAATGTGGCGAGTGGGTTAATCGATTACGAACAGAAGTGGGAATTCGAGTCAGCGTCGTCACCAACGGACTTCTTCTGACCGATAAAAAAATTGAGATGCTTAAAAATGCCGATATCACAGTTATTCTTGTGAGTGTTCCCGGAATTGATCGTGAAAGCTATTCACGCACAATGAAAATTGATTGGGATCGGGTCATAGACAATATCGAACGCACACACAAAGCTCTGCCCGGAAAAATCCTCATTAATGCAACCATTCCAGATAATGCCACCTTCACTGCCGAGCAAGTTATCGAATTTTGGAAGTCTAAGGGAATTGAATTGGGTGGGTTAAGTACCTGTCATAATCGCGGGGGGTTCTTAGAAGATTCTGACTTAACCGGAAAAGTTGCAGCTCCTTCTCACGGTTTCTGTGGGATTTATGCTCGTCATAACTTTATTTCTTGGGATGGCAGCATTCTCTCCTGCTGTCACGACCTTCATGCAGAAAATATTCTGGGACATCTTTCGACTCATGACTTCTTTCAGATCGCTCAAGCGAAAAATCCTCAAATTGTCACCGGACCCAATTTTAGAATTTGTCAGAATTGTAATGACGCCGAGAGATGCCACGCAAATCAGATCATTACAATGAAAGGTTCTCCCAAAACGACTTCAATGCCTTAAAATTGTTTTTTCACGCATTCTATGAGGCTGAGAGAAAAAAGTATTGAGACGAGCCTGAGCATCCGAATACGTTTTGGCTCCTCTGATTTGCCCATAAAGGTGATGGCCAAATTCTAGCCACACACAACTATGATACAGCAAAAAACAGAGCTTTTTTAATCCATCAACTTCAGAGTAAAATTCTTCAGAGATCTCGACAACTCGCTTAAGAAACCTTCCGTAAAAAGCTCCTTCTTCAAATTGTGACTGAGGCAAAAAATCTTGAGATACAGAAGCTCCACGTTTTTGCGCGATGGTAGCAATCAAATAGGGTTTTGCTGTAAGGGCGCGACCGATCATCACTCGATCACAACCTGTTGTCTGCAGCATTCTTATGGCGTCCGTCTCACATTCGATATCACCATTACCGATGACTGCAATCTTAAGTGAGTCCTTTAAAATCTTAATTTGATTCCAATCAGCGCTGCCTTTTCTTCCTAAAGCAGCAATGCGTGGATGCAAAGTAATCCACTGAGCTCCGGCATTTTCGAGTCCCCGACAAAACTTAATTAAGAAATCCGTATCATTCTGAAGACCGGCTCTCATCTTTACCGATACAGGCAACTTTGTTGCCCTCACAGTCATATCGACGACACGAGCGGCGTAGTCAGGGTCACCCATTAGGGCAACCCCATAATTATGTCGCAAGACCTGTTTGGCTGGACAGCCCATATTAATATCGATTGCCTGAGCTCCCCAGTCTTCAAGCTTCTTTACAGAGGCACGAATATAAAACTCCTCATTTCCCAACAGTTGCGGACAAAGTCCCTGATCGCGATCGTTAAAAATCAGCTCTGAAGTCTGCCCTTCTTTTTCATACGCAAGTCTTCGACTCGAAAGCATTTCTGTCGGCCAAAGAACTTTTAACCCGGGTGGTACAAATTCACAGAGGGCTTTGCGCACGGCAAAATGGCTAACACCCACCATCGGGGCGAAACAGGCTTCGGTATTTGAAAAAGTTTTGAGCATTTGGCGCCTACAATTTTGTCATCCTAACGCTGGATATTCAGATTGACTACGCCCACAAGTATGAAAAAGCTGCGAGCTTAGACCCATTCTGGGGCTATATGCGTGCATAAGAATAAAAATCACCGAGATTTTCTCGCTCAAATGGCGACAATGCATCAGATTTAAGAGATTAATTAAGAGTTTAAAAAAGTGATATCTTAGAGTAAGCCTTCATGGCCTATGGGGTTAATGGTACGCGGTTTTGCGGTCATTCTTTTTTGCGGTTTTCTATCACCTCTATTTTCTGTTGAAATTTCTGCTGACGATCTCATGCAAGAAGTTCGAGCTCAGCGCGTTCGCGTTGTCGAATTTTCTGCTATCGAAGATTTAGCCAAGGCCCGGGGATTCAGAGTTTTTCTCTTTGGCGGTACGGCAGTCACTTTTGCCAATTATGTGCGGCTCGATTTTTTATTTCGACATGGAGATAAGGAACTGAATGCGGACCGCTTCGGCTATTTTTGGAATCAAATTTATAAATCGTATCAAGATCTCGATTTGGGTATTGCCCGAGAAGATGGCTCGCCAGAATCTGCAGAGCAATTAAGAGATTTTGAGAGAAGCGTAAGACAAATTTTGCCAATGCTCAAAGTGGACGTCTACGGATTTCAAACTTCGTATATAAACGACCAAGGTCGTACTCGAGAAAATTTGATTAATAATTTTAATCTTCTCAACCAGAATACAGATTCTCTTTCAAATGGCCTGATTGAGCTCACTTCAAAAAGTGAAATTCTTGATCTAAGAACTCATTCTAAAACTCCTTTTTTTATTGAGAATTTAGCGGATGAAGAAATTCACTATTTAGACTCCCCTCTGCATTTTCAGACAGAACGAGCAGCAAAGGGTATGAATCCACTTATATTCAGTGTGATTCGCTATTTTTCGAAGCTTGGACAATTTAATTTGTCGATGATTGAGGCTGATAAAGTGGTTCTTCATCGCATTATTGAGAAATTTCGTAAGGAGTCTGCATTTTTTAATCCCCCTGATTATTGGAAGAACTGGCTTGAAGCAAATGCGAAGAAAATTATTTTAGGAGCAGAGGATCTCGAACGTCAGTTTGCAATACTCGATGAGTTTGGCATTCATCATATTTTAGGAAATGTTTTAAATGAAACAGCATCTCGGAATTATATGAAAAGGCGTCCACTTATGAGCTTTAGTATTAAAGCTTCAGGAAGGACCGCAAAAAGTTTAGGAATTAGTCTCCTTACTCACGAGACAAAATCCGCCGAAGTATACGAGAGCATTATCGCAAACCCCAGAGGTGCACCTAATTTTCTTATCTCAGACAATCAACACTCCACGATTGCAGCTTATGGAGAGGGAGTCTACGCGAAGCCTGGAGATGCGGGCGAAGCGAGTGGTGAGACTTTGGGCGGATATCATATTGGTTTGGAACTTGCACCTGACGCCGTTGAGGGAGTCGATTTCAAATATGTACGGAATCATATTATTGTTCTTAAAAATAAAGCGAAGGTTCGCGTTATTTATCAGTTAGTGACCGAAGATGCCTTAAAAACATTTGATATTCTTTTGCGGTCAACACTTAAGCCATTCAATCAGGGTTACGTCGAGACCGCCCTCCGATTCGCTTCAAGAAAACCACTGACAGCCGACGAAGAAAATCAACTTATGGGGCGGGCGGTTGCTGAGATGCAAAAGCATTCACCTCAGTTAGTTTTTGCATTGCTAACTTCAAAGAGCATTTACCATGGCGTTGCTGAAAAAATATTCTTTTTGCTTTTTAATAATTTCTCTGAACCTGACCAAAAGAAATTAGTGAGTGCGTTTTTACGAAATCAGATAAATGAGTTTAAGGTAGATTCTGAATTTATTTCGTTTATCAAACGAACAGCGCATTTCTTCGACGCTAGAGCCCTTTTGTTTCTCGGCTGTGTAGCAGTAGGAGCGTTTCCCGCGCTCATTCAGATGGTAGACTTTCCAGAACCGGTAAAATATTTTTTTCGGCTTTCAGCCCCCGTGTTTTCAATTACTGCTATTAGTTCTGTTCTTATGGGGAGATCATTTCTTTTGATGAGACGAAGAAGTATCATGCGTAGTCGATTTTTAATGATAAGTGTGATGGAAGGAACCGCTGCAACAAGGCGCAATTTAATCACGACATGGCTCTCCCAAGCCCCTAAAGATTACAATTTTGCAGCCGGATTTAAGCCGGCTTGTAGAGCCATTTTAGCACGGCTTTTGTAAACTCATGTTACATGAA
>CAZRLF010000019.1:0-23627 GCA_964601045.1 uncultured Bacteriovoracaceae bacterium | reverse complement strand
TAGACGTAGGCTTTCAGATATTCGCTAGTAAATTTTCTTTTGAATTCTTAGAACTTGAAGTCGAGCTGAGTTTATACGCTTTAAGTTTGGAATAAAGATGCGATCGATCCATTCCAAGTTTAAGAGCGAGCTTACTCATATTGCCATCTGATTGAGCCAGAGCTTCTGCTAAAATTTTAGCTTCAAAAGCAGCCACTCTTTCATAAAAACTCTCAGATTTATTGAGACTGATATTTTGCTGAGGAATAGCGGCATCCCGAACAAGTGGAGGTAAATCAGAAATTTCAATGATATCCGCTTCGCTCATCGTCAGAACATAGACCACGAGGTTCTGAAGTTCGCGGATATTTCCAGGCCATGAATATCGCAAAAGCACATCAATAGCCTCAGGAGAGAAACTCCTGCCAGGTGAAAACTTGCTCGCAAAATAATCGACAAGTTCGGGAATATCTTCGACTCGCTCTCTCAACGGCGGCAAACTAATGGGAATGACATTGAGCCGCTGAAATAAATCATCTTTAAAAAGACGAGCTCTCACTAGTTCATTGAGAGAGCGATTGGTCGCTGCCACGACTCGAAATTCTACGGGCAAAGTTTTAGCTGAACCCACTCGTGTAATTTCTTTTTCTTGAAGCACGCGAAGAAGCTTCGACTGAATTTCTAAAGGCATATTGCCGATCTCATCAAAGAAAACAATTCCACCATTGGCTTCTTCAAAAATTCCACGTCTTAGGTGTTCGGCACCCGTGAATGCACCTTTTTCATGTCCAAATAAAATACTTTCGGCCAGGGTACCGGTGATAGTTGAAGAATCAACCGGAACAAAAGGACACAAACTTCCAGTTTCATTTTCTGAACGAATAAGTCGAGCAACAAGTTCTTTACCAGTTCCGGTTTCGCCATAAATCACAACATTCACCGGTTTGGTTTTTACCTTTTCAATCAAGTCCTGAAGGCTCTTCATTTTGCTGCTTGAGCCAATAATCTTATAATTATTTTGAGATTTTTTGATTTCTGAATTCGTCTGTTTAAGATTGGCGGTTTTTCGACGGGTTTCTAAAACTCTTTCTAAAGTGGCAATGATTTCAGACGGCTCGCATCCTTTAGGTAAAAAATCATCGGCACCTTTTCGCATCGCTTCTCGAATGTTCTCAAGATCTGATCGCCCGCTCAGCATGACGATTGTAAGATCGGCATCAAGAGCTCTAAGTGTGGGCAGAGCCTCGAGCCCTTCTCGCTCCGAACGCATAGAAATATCGAGAAGAAGCAAATCCATACGTTCGGTCCTAATTAAGTCTCGCGCTTGATCAGTATTTTTTACAAATTTAAGTTCAAATCGATCACGTAAAAGTTGCCGAAGTGCCATTTGAAAAACGTCATCGTCTTCACAGATAAGAATTTTAGGTTTAACGCGTGAAATAATCATGAGGTCCCCTATTACGCGATTTGCCTTAAATGGGCAATAGCATGGGATATCAATGAGTTATCGAAGCCATCTATCTCATTTTGTTACGGAGTGATCTTTTTTGGGGAGAAACCTTAGCTCGGTAAAACGGCCGGTAAAGCCTGTAATATGTTGGCAGTTAAAGCCGAGCTCTTGCTGATCAAGGGCAATAGCAATGCAATTTAAAAGAGTAGTATAGGAGCCTGAATTAACCACACCAAAACTTCCCTCGCCTTTAAGAGTGCCATTTCGACTGTCCCATCGAGCATTGGGATGCAAAAACGAAGTGACATCCCCCACTCGCACAACAACATCGATCAAGCGAACAGACACGAAGAGCTCGAGAAATTCCTCATCTTTGGTAATTTGATGAGGCATAAAGAGAATCTCGTACCAATCATCTTTTTTATTTTCGATTTCGGCTCGCCAAACTTTAAGCGGAAGTTCTGCCGGAAATACTTTCGGATCAGTTGCAGCTTTAACTTGGGACGATGCACGAGATTCAGTTCGAATAAGATCAAAGTTAGCGCGATCTTCAGGATAACCCACGGCCTCGATTCTACCCCTCATTCCTGAGCTATTGATGAGACCTGATATATCGAGAGTAACGACTTCGCTATTTCGTCGAGCAACAGGAACAAGAGCTTGAAACTTACCCGTATTCGCATCGTAGAAGCCGCCCGAGAATGAAAGATAGACCGTTTTACTCCCTGACACATTTAAAACGCCTTTGAGTACAACAAGCTGACTTGTTTTTGTTTGATCTGAAGACGGTTCTATGACAGTTGAAGCATCAAGCTCAAATCGTAGGTTTCCAAGAGAAGATCTCGAGGATTCTGAAATCAACTCCCCTTCGTAGGTGCCTCTTACTTTTTCAATTTGCGCAACCTGTGCAGCCACTTTACTTCGCTGATAATCATCGAAATTTTGATCAGCCCCACAGCCCAAAAGTAAAATAATAGGAGCAAACAAATAAAAATATTTACGAGCCATTCGACTTCCCTCCAAATCTCTGACCAATCTCACTATCGCAAATCCTCGCAGTGAAAGAGAAGTAAAATCTCCTGGGCCATAAAAAAACCTTACAATCGAGACGTCAGCACATCTAACGAGTAGCCGTAGACCGATAAATACTTAGCTAACAAATTAATATAATCGTATTTAGCCTGATCATATTGAAGCTCGGCATCGAGCAAGTTTTGCTCGGCCTGCAGCAATTGCAAAAAATCAATCGTCGCCAATTTAAAATTCTTCTTTGCCTCTTTCACTGTAGCTTCGGCTAAGTCGTAGGCAAGTTTAGAACTTTCAATCACTACTTCACCTGATTCCAAGTTTGTTTTGGCAGTGACTTGGCTGGCTGCAATCTGATTTTTGAGAGCTGCCTCAGTATTTGCAACTTGAGCGAGTCGCGCATTTGAAGCATTGCGATCCCACAAAACTGAAAGTCCTGAAAACAAAGGAACCGTGAGTTCGAGGCCAACGCTCCAGCTAGTCGCAGAATCATTCGAGATATCACTTTTTTTATTTGCGTTTCTTCCAATTGAACCGGCGCCATATAATCTCGGCCAGTGATCAGCCATGGCTACGGCAGCGAGTTCATCCGCTTGCTCTTTCAAAAGATCTTGTTTTCGTAATTCCAAAATTTCGAAACTCATTGATTCTATTTCTTTTTTAATTTCAATCAGAAGCGGAGTTTTTAATTCTCCAACGACATTCAGTTGACTTGCATCGCTCAAACCTAAAATTCTTCCTAAATCAGCGTTAGCAGCCTTAAGGTCATTCGAAGCTTTTTCAATTTTGGGACGAATTAACGCAAGCTGAGTTTTCATCTGCAGAACATCTAATAATTGCCCTCGACCAATTTGCTGACGTTTTTCACCTGTCTGAAGAGATTCTTTTTGAATTTTTTCATTCTTTAAAAGAGTCTCATATTTAAGCCTAAATAAAATGACCTTATAAAAGGCTGCAATAACATCCGCTGTTAAATCACGTTCAGCGATTTTAAGATCAATCGCCCGGATTTTCTTCTCTTGAGTTTGAGAGAATAAACCAGCAAAAGTTCCACGAACAAATAAAGGCTGGGTGCCACGCAGCTCTGCCGCGTATCGATTATAAGGGTCTCCTCCAAATTTTGCTCCCGGAATAACCGATCCGTCTTTTTGACGAGTGGCCGATGCTAGCCCATCAATTTTAGGAGCCAACTCGCTCCACGCTTTAAAATAACTGGCATTAGCCTCTTTTAAACGCTCTTCTGCATAACGCAAATCGGGGTTTTGCTGTTGTGCCTTGCCCAGTGCATCCTCAAAAGAAATTTCGGCTGCGCTCAGGCCTAAATTGAAAAAAAGTACACTAGTTCCCAAAATAAAATTTAAATTTTTAAGCTGCATCTGAATGATTCTCATTAAATCGACCACTGCGGTCGAGTGTCGTTAATAAAGAGTAAACGCAAGGAACCACAATCAAAGTGAGAAGCGTTGAGACAGTCACTCCGCCGATTACGGCAATCGCCATAGGAATTCTTGTCTCCGCTCCAGGCCCAAGCGCCAAAGCTGGAGGAAGTGCTGCCGCCACGGTTGCAAAGCTAGTCATTAAAATAGGCCGCAGCCGAATAGGGCAAGCATGCAACAACGCCTTAATTGGATCTCTCTCACCGCGCTCACGAATTTGATTCGTAAACTCTACCAGCATAATCGAATTTTTTTTCACAATTCCCGTTAAAAGAATCAAACCAATAAAACTATAAATATTAAGTGAATGCCCGCCCATCCAAAGAGCAAGAAATGCACCTGAAATTGAAAAAGGCAAAGCCATCAAAACCGTCACAGGATCAATAAAGCTATTAAATTGAGATGCCAAAACCATATACGCTACGATCACTCCCAAAATTAATGCAAATATAAGTCCTCGCTGACTTTCATCGAAAGACTGAGAACTTCCACTCATGACTACACGATAATTCTTGGGCATTATCTGTTGCCCAATCTGACTTACCGCAGCGAGTGCACTTGCTTGAGATTGACCAGTTTTCAAATTGGCAAAAACAGAGACAGCTCTCTGACGATTAAATCTGGTAATCTGCTGTAAACTCGTTTTTTCTTCGATGCGAACAACTTCCATCAGACGAACAAGCTCTCCACGATTATTGCGAACATAAATATCTTTAATCTGATCGATCTGAGCGCGATCTTCTGGGTTTAAACGCACACGAATATCATAGCGGTGCCCCCCCATCGCATACTTACCCACATTTAAACCGCCGACCAATGCTCGAATAGTCTCAGAAATATTGCGTACATTGACTCCCCGAAGCGCTGCTTTTTCTCTGTCAGGATAAATTCGAATTTCGGGTTTTCCAAGTCTGTAATCTGAATCAACATCACTGACTAAATTTGTTTTTTCGAGTTCTACTTTCATTTTTTCAGAAAGCTCCGCCAGCTTCTCCCAATCAGGTCCTTGAATTGAGAACTCAATCGGAAATCCTCTTGAAGCAGAAAACCCTCGTAATGATAAATCTTGTAAAAACACTTTAAGATCAGGAATTTTTTTTAATTCTTCACGGCAAAAATCCATAAATTGAAGCTGAGTTAATTCTCTTTTAGCACCTCGGCTTATTCCCCGCAGCCCGACGTCTTTCATGGTCACAAAAATGACTCCTGACGAGACCTCTCCACCTCCAAACCCTCCTATCGCTGCATAGTATCTGTCGACTTCTGGCTGAGAAGCTAAAAACTTCTCCACCTCTTTAAATTTTTGATCTGTATATTCCATCGACGAATCAACAGGCGCTTGAACCCGAAGAATAAATCGGCCTTGATCTTGAGAGGGAACAAACTCCTTTTTTAAAAAAGTAACAGTCACCAGTGAAATGGCAAAAAAGATCAGCGAAACTAAAACCACCTTCCATCGGTTCTGCAAAGCTCTCACCAGAATTCGGCCATAAACTTCTTTAAGCGCCTCAAGTCCACGCTCTACTCGACTACCAAAACCTCCGCCGCCATGTGCCGAATCTAAAAACTGAGAACACCGCATCGGTGTCAAAGTCATGGCTTCAAGCAAAGATAAGAACACAGTGACCGTCATTGTGACACCAAACTGAAGAAAGAATTTTCCGATCACACCCTGCATGAATGCTACCGGAATAAAAATCGCTGCAATCGCAATCGTTGATGCAATAGCTGCCGACATAATTTCAGCCGAGCCTTCAAGAGCTGCCTTCATTCTCGATTTGCCCATCTCTCGATGCCGCACAATGTTTTCAAGAACCATAATGGCATCATCGACAACGATACCCACCGCAAGACTTAACCCCATCAAAGTAAATGTATTCAGCGTAAAGCCACAAAAATAAAGAATCGTAAATACACCGATGATTGAAGTCGGAATTGCCAATACCACATTAATAGTTGATGAGAGTGACCGCAGAAAAACCCAGCAGACAATTGCCGTTAAAATAGCAGAAAGTAAGAGCGTAAAATTAAGCTCTCCTACAGCGTGTTCGATAAAAGACGTCGTATCAAAATTAACTTTGAGTTCAACATTAGCAGGAAGCTCGGCTTGAAGCTCCTCTACCTTTTGCTTCACCAAGCGAGCTACTTGAACCGCATTGGTGCCTCGTTGTTTTTTAATTCCTAAACCAATAGCTGATTTTCCATTAAATCGAGAGACGCGGCGGATTTCGGCAAGGCCTTCTTCGATACGCGAAACGCGAACCAATGGAATTTGAGAGAAATTCGGCCTTCCCCCGCGCGATCCAATAATGAGAGCTTCGAATTCTTTTAAATTCTTTGCTTCTCCCATCATGCGAATATCATATTCTTTTCGATTGGTCTGAATTTCGCCCGCAGGAAGTTCCGCATGCTCACTTGAAATCGTATCAATGACATCGCTTACAGTAAGCTCGTACTTATTAAGCTCTTTATTCGAAATCCAAACCCGTAAATTGGGGTCAATATACCCGCCGAGAATGAGTTCGCCCACACCCGGCACGGTTGTGAATCGATCTTTAAGCTGATCCTTCACATAAACCATAATCTCTCTCAAACTCAATTGATCGCTGGCCATCGTCAGCCACATAATGGGCTGATCTTCGGGATTCGTTTTTCGAATAGTGGGAGGATCCATCTCTTTGGGAAGCTGGCGTTGTGCTTGAGTGACCTTAGTCTGAACCTCCTGAAGTGCAGCATCAATATCACGGTCGAGGCCGAACTCGAGAGTCACGGTTGCCGATGCATATCGTGAAGTAGACGTCACATTCTGAATACCCTGAACAGTCATCACAGCGTCTTCAATAACATCGACGACATCGGCCTCCATGACTTCTGGAGCCGCTCCTTCGTAATTCACTGAAATAGATACAACCGGAAAATCCACATCAGGCATCTGACTAATGCCCATGCGAAAAAAGCTGATCCCGCCAAATACAATAAGGGCAGCCATTAACATCCACGCAAAAACCGGATTTTTAATTGAAAATGCAGGAAGACTCACAGATAAATCTCCTCCTTTTGCTATGCTCTCAAAGCTGGCCCGATTAGGTCCAGTCGTTTATCATGAATAGAAATGAATTCTTCATCTGCAGACAAAACATCACGTACAAGAAAAATTGCATGTTTTGCCTGGTCAGAGCCGTGGTGTGAGTGGATCGAAGAAGGCTTTAAAGCACTTGGGCACACAACCCTCATTTTTTTAGCAACTCGAAATTCTGCGCGTGTCGTCCAACAACTCGAATCCTTTAAACCCGATCTTATCGTTATTCGTAATACTGAATTTACTCATCCTCAAAACTTAAAAGCAGAACTTGAAAATATTGAGCGAGATCCAAATCAATCGATTCTTCACTTTATAAAATCCTCAAAGATCCCGAGCTTCTTTTGGTTTCATGATACTCCTTTGGGTTGGGGCCATGCCTATAGCCAAGAGAATGAAAATATTTTTCGGCACCTCTTAGATTCGTCTCATATTCAAATTGGTGTAGCTGATACTTCTCATATTGAATTCTTTGAGAACTCCTCTCTTAAAACAATTTATCTACCAATCTCGGTTCCGGATGCCATTTTTAAGAAATTTCCTATCAATTTTGATCTTCCCGAAAAATTTTCACATTTTATTTCGTATTCAGGATCGATTTTATGGGGAGTGCATTCAAGTCTGCATTCAACCCATGATGAAGTCATCAATCATTATGCTCGAAATCTAACCCAAGAAATAAAAAGCGAACTCAAACCTCATGCATCAGATCAAGAGATTTTTAATATTCTTACTGAATTCTTTAATTCTTGGATTACCTCAGAATCTAATTTTGAGACACTCAAAGATGCTTTTCTGATCCGACTTGCATCAGTATCAGATAAAAGTTCAGCTCAATTTGGATCATGCTTTAATAAATGTCTTGAAGCTCATCACCACTTTCAAATTTACGAGACGATTCGATTGATGGTCTCTCAGATGCAGATGAAAGTTTTTGGAAACCCCCTCTGGAGCGAATGGTTCAAAGATTATACATCGATCAGCGTTCGCCTTTCTCAAGACGAACTTTATCAGCTCTATCAAGAATCATTTTTAAGTTTTGCCGTTACAAAATGGCATTTTCAGAGAGCTATTCATGAAAGAGCCTTTCTTATTTACGCAGCCGGCGGTCTACCCTTAATTGACTATCGATCTGACCAAGAAAAGTTCTTTGGCCCAGGAGAACTACTCACCTATAAAGACATAAAGGATATCAAAAACATTCTTGAGGACCTAAGAAGCGCTCCAACGAAAAGAAATTCCCTCATTTCGGCGGCTCGTGAAAAGATTGCTGCGGCTCATTGCTATTCTCATCGAGCTCAGACCATTATCAATTCAAGCCTAAGCTGTTAATAATTAAAGCCGGTCTCGGTAAGATTTGCAATTTCAGACAGAGCTTCAACTTCTTCTCGCCAAAATTCTGCCGAGCCAAAATGCGGAAAAGTCTTTGGAAATGTCGGATCGCCCCAGCGCCTTGCAATCCATGCAACATAGTGAATCATTCGAAGTCCGCGAAGAGGCTCAATCAGCGAAAGCGATTCGTAATCAAACGGACGAAAAATCTCGTATGCTTCAATTAGAATCTGTCTTTCTTTCTGAGCTTGTTCGTCCCGTCCCCGAACAATCATCCAAATATCTTGAACGGCTGGACCTAAAACCATATCATCAAAATCTAAGAAAAAAGGCGCATCTTCACTCCAAAGAGTATTGCCGAGATGACAATCACCATGCAATGTCAGCAATGGAACTCCTGCCAGCCTTTTTTCAGCAATATGAATAACACGCTCTGCTTGAGTCTGATAATGCGATCTAAAATTACCCTCTAAAAATGGAGATTTTAAAATATAATCTAAGGGAATGCGACCGAAAGTCTTCGCATCAAGTTTTTGCCTTTTTTTTGCCAACCAGCTTGATCCCACATTATGAAGGCGCCCGACATAACGACCTAAAGTTCTTAAATGCAAATCTGAGAGCTCGTCTCTTAGACGGCCTCTAACCTTAGGAAAAACCGCAAACAGAATTTGATCAGTATTTTCAGCCAATGTCTGAGAGGCCGAAACAATCTGACTTAAACGAGAGTGATCGAGCTTTAAAGGTGAGACAACCGGAATTTCTGCTCCCTTTAGCTTTTCAAGAAATAAATGTTCTTCAAGAATTTGTTCTTTAGACCAGCGGCCAGGACGATAAAATTTTGCCACGACTGAACTGCGATCTTCAAATTCAATTTCGTATACGCGATTCTCAAGACTATTCAGGGTAAAAACTCTACCCGTCGCCCGAGAACCTTTTTTTTCACTTACTAAAGACTTCTCGACAGCATCAATCACACGATCGGCTGTGAGACTAAAAAAATTTTCCTGAACTGACATAGTTTAAATTGAATTTTCTACAATTTGAAAAATTTTGGATTTTAAATTCGCATTGCAGGCCAGAGCCTCGCCTCCATCTATACAAGAATGACCTTTAAAGTCGCCGAAGTAACCTCCTGCTTCCCAAAGAATCGGAGCAAGAGCAGCGCAATCCCAAATATTCATAAGAGCATCGAGAGCCATCTCAGCTCTTCCGGTTGCCACTAAAACGTAGCCGTAGCAATCACTCCATCCACGATACTGCCCAAAATTGGAGTGAACTTGCTCAAATAGACGCGCACGGTTACTCGTTTCAAACCCCTTAATATAAGTCGTACAAAATAATGCCTCACTCAGTTCAGAGACCTCAGAAACTCGGGCTCGGCGAGGAGTTCGATCAGCCCCTGCCATCCACCAAGCTCCCTGCCCTGTTGAGCCATAATAAATTTCTTTAAGGGCCGGAAAATTAGCGACCCCTAGAACTGGATTTGAATTTTCAGAACAGCCAATTAAGGTTCCAAATAAGGGAACGCCACAAGTGAACGACTGAGTTCCATCAATAGGATCTAAAATCCATGTATAAACTCCACCCTTTTGAATTTCACCAAATTCCTCCCCTATAATATTGTCGGTAGGAAATTTCTTTTCAATTTCACGACGAATCAGGAGCTCTGCGTTTTTATCGGCCTCAGTTACTAAAGATCTGTCGCGTTTCTTCTCAATTTTGAGATCTCTTTTTTGATAGTATGTAAGAATCAACTCCCCTGATTCTCTCGCCATCTCAACAGCAAAATTCAGCCTCTCATTGCGATCGGTCTCCAAACTCATAAGGCCCCACGCTCTGCGCTCAATACTGGGCTGTCAATTCATTAACTGAAAGATTGAAAAAGAGGGCCTGGCCCTGAAAATCCCTTAAATTTTGGCAATGATAGCGGTCGAAGACTGGTTTCTTCGCTGACGGGGTAGGCAATTAATTACATTTTGGGTTATGATCCCCGCCATGCTTAAAAGCTTACTTGGTTTCATTTTGTTCGGACTTCCGTTTCTGACTTTTGCAGCCAAAAAAACAAGTTCGATTCCAATTCATATTTATTGCTCACACTATATTGTTGGCCTGAGAAGCGACCTTACTGAGTTTAAAAACTTCTTACCCCTCTATCGCGCAGCCGTTGAAATTTCTGCCAAAGCTCATTCTAATGCCAATCAACCTGCAATGGTCGACGGAAAAACAAGTTTTGTTTCATGGCCTCATTTTGATCAGTCTTATGGAGGCGAGCGATATACAGTTCATCTCATCGATATTGAATCAGTTCTTCGTCGATTCGGATTTAATCCTCAGAAATCTTTGCAGGCCCGTCGTCTTTATATTGCCGCCCGTCTTCACGATGTTCCTGAAGATACAAAAATCACCATCAATCATCTTCAAGATTGGTTTGGTGCTGATATTGCTAAATTGGTTAAGTCTGTGACCAAGACTAATCCGTCTGATTCTATTACCGATGAGCAGGCTAAAACCCTTAGCATTCAGAATGTTCTTACACACGAAGACGGCCCTATTCTCAAATTAGCTGATCGAATCGCAAACGTTGAGAAGGGAATTCGTTCAGGGAGAATTTTGCCAAAATATATTAAAGATTTTGAATCCTTTAAAAAAATTCTCTATCGGCCAGGCCAGGCCGATGCAATGTGGGAATATCTTGAAGAGCTTCTTCAAACCCAAAAATTTCCTCGTGAACAAAGCTACTGGGATTTAAGAATTGCAGGCCTTGATGCAAAGCGAGTTTCACAACTTGAAGGGCCTCTTTATAGCGATAAAGACAAAAGGACACTTAAACAAAAACTTCCGACCTTTGATAATATTGCTATTCGTCCGCAGCATCTTAAAATTTCGAGTCTTCACTTTATGCAGAGATATGCTCAAGACTTTATAAGCCATAAAAAGTTTTCAGTTATTGAAACGGCTCACGCTTTAAAAATGGGCTATCTCTCGGTAGATGACCTCTCCCCTTTAGAAGTCTGGAAAGATAAAACAGGAAAAATATGGTCGCTCGATCATAGACGTCTTGCAGCCTATATTCTGTCGAAAAATGTGCAAAGCATTCCGGTCGTTTGGGTAAGCGCAGAAAAAGTACAGGCGGATGCTTTTAAATTTGACCCGTGGCGAGAAGGATCAAACATTCAGATCCTTCTCGAAGACAACTCAGTTGTCTTGGTCAGATAACTATCGAGCTTTAGATTTATGATTTTTATGACCTGCTCGTTTGGTCGCTTTGACAGCTTTTGTTTTTGAACTTGTTGGACGGGCTTTTAAAGTTTGAACTTCAGACTGTAATCCAACGATCTGAGCCTTCTGCTCATCAAGCAGAGCTTTAAGTTCAGTTCTAAAGGTTTCAAGCTCTGAAACTTTTGTCTTCAACTCATCCACCTGGGGAGTCAAATCGGGTTTTTGGGGACTGCAAGCCATAGAGCCCAGAGCTCCGGTTAACAACAAGGCAAAAGCATAGGAACACATCTTCATATCAAAAATCTCCTCATAACTCTTATTGAATCAAATTTGTGAAATACAGCCAAGAAAACTTGCGTCGCCGAGTCATTTCTTACAAATTAAAGCATGATTTCAACCAAAGCCTACGCAGCTCAGACAGCAAATTCGCAACTAGCTCCCTTTTCATTTGAACGAAGATCTCTTCAAGAAGAAGACATACATATAGATATTCAGTTCTGTGGAATCTGCCATTCTGATATTCATCAGGCACGAAATGAATGGGGAGGTTCAATCTATCCCATGGTTCCCGGACACGAAATTGCAGGAACAGTAAAAGCAATTGGAAGTAAAGTTACCAAATTTAAGATTGGCGATATTGTCGGAGTTGGATGTTTTGTTGATTCATGTCGCACTTGCTCAAGTTGCAAAAAAGGAATCGAACAATATTGTGACGGCCCTCTGGTCGTCACCTATAATGGTCTTGAAAAAGATCAAAAGACTCCTACTTACGGCGGCTATTCTAAAGATATCGTCGTAGATCAAAATTATGTTTTACATATTCCCAGAAATCTTGACCTCGCTCGAGCCGCTCCTCTTTTGTGTGCAGGAATCACAACCTACTCTCCAATGAAATTCGCAGGTGTAGGTAAAGGGCACAAAATCGCGATTCTTGGATTGGGCGGTCTCGGGCATATGGGCGTTAAACTCGCAGCGGCCCTTGGCGCTGAGGTCAGCGTTCTCAGCACTTCAGCCTCAAAAGAAAAAGATGCCAAAGCTTTAGGAGCACACGAGTTTTATAATACACGCGATGAAAAAACATTTTCAAAACTCGCAAATCATTTTGATTTTATTTTAAATACAGTATCAGCTCCTCTTCAAATCGGAAACTACCTCAACCTTCTTAAGGTCGATGGAACTCTTCTTGTAGTCGGTGCTCCTGATAAACCACTCGATTTAGCAGTATTTCCACTTATCATGAAACGACGCAAAATTTTAGGTTCACTGATTGGGGGAATCAAAGAAACGCAAGAGATGCTCGACTTCTGCGGCAAACATAACATTATGTCTGATATAGAGCTTATCGATGCACCGAAAATTAATGAAGCCTACGAGAGAATGCTCAGATCTGATGTGAAATATCGTTTTGTTATTAATAATAAATCGATCAACTAGAGTATAAAATCGTGACCTATTTTGATGCTTTTGTTTTAGGAATCATCGAGGGCCTCACCGAGTTTCTTCCCATCTCTTCGACCGGGCATATGATCTTAGCCAATTATTTCTTAGGCCTCGAGGAATCTGAAAACACAAAAGCCTTTGAGGTTATTATTCAGTCGGGCGCAATGTTTGCCGTAATCTGGCATTATCGAAAAGAACTAAAATCTCTCGTGTCGGGGCTTTTTAGAAAAAACAATAAATCTATTCATCTTTTTCAGTCGATATTGATTGCCTTTCTACCCGCGATGTTTTTTGGCGCATTATTTGCAAAAAAAATTAAGGCCCATCTTTTTGGATTTGCTCCCGTGGCTTGGGCACTTCTTGTGGGCGGAGTGCTTATGATTTTTATCGAAAGATTTTATAAACCGAAACAAACGGGTCTCGAGTATACTCAAGTCTCGCGTTCAAAGAGCTTATTCATTGGTCTCGCTCAATGCTTGGCTCTCTGGCCTGGCTTCTCGCGAGCGATGGCCACAATTTTGGGTGCAAGACTTCAAGGCCTTTCAACCAAAGAAGCTGCACACTTTTCTTTTTTCTTGGCAATCCCCACTCTTTTGGCAGCCGGCGCCCACGATGCACTCAAACTGAATTCAAGTTTTTTTGCCTCCTCAGATCAGCTCATTCTTCTTGCGATTGGTCTGGCGACATCATTTATCACAGCCCTTCTTGTGATTCGCGGCTTTTTGAAGTTTTTAACGACGCATTCTATGGAAGTCTTTGGATGGTACAGGATCGTCATCGCCCTTTATTTTCTGATTTTCATTCTCTAGCTGAGTGCCATAAAAATGGTACAACTTATTTGATAACGCACTGCACTATCAAATAAGACCCCCTTAACGAGCTTTAAAATCAGAACAAATATTCTTAATAAAAACTTGCGATCTTCTGCGAACGGACCACAAAATACCTCTAGGGAGAAATTTATGAAACCTTCAAAGCACACAACTATTTATACTTCGATTTGCATTTCAATTGCGGCACTAGCATTTCATGCGTGTAGCTCAGGAGGCGCGTCGAGCGCCTTAAGCGGCCTCTCAGACTCTGTCTTAAGCTCTCCCTTTGGAATTTCAACATCGACAAGTTCGACCGAGCTTAGCATTCAAAGCAAGTCTCGAACATTTTCTTCAAGCTACGCTGATCGCAAAGACGTTATCGCTAAAATGCTCAAAGCGACCTCTCTTACTGACTGCGAATTTGATATTGAATCTACCGCTCCTACCAGTGAAGATAAATACGCCGACTGCTATGGCCCCAATCTTTTAATTAAATCAGGAACTCACGCCGATGGTTCGTATCCTGCAGCACCCAATTCGATTGGCATGCCTTCGAACCCCCTTCCAGTTGGTGATGTGGGTATATGGTCTTCCTCAACTACTTCAGGAGAAGCCTGCACAGCTGCTCAGATTACAAAACTTGTCGATAGCCAAACAAAATTTGGATATCTCACTCAATTGACAGCCGCACGACTCTATTGCTTTGCAAATATTAACTCAGTTCTTCCTAAAGCTGCGGGAGATAAAACAAGTCTCGACGCGACTCAGTTAGCATCTTTGGGTTTTACAAAAGACAGCAAAACTTTTGATGCAACCTCTGCTGTTATCGAAGGAGTCAATGATAGTGGCTCCAACTTCGGCTACAAAATGACCATCGAAGGAACTATGCGATCAAAAGGCTTCAGCATGGTAGTTCAGTACGCAGACCAAACGGATGAGGGATTTGCCGGAACGGCCTCATATGTTTTTCGTGATTCAACAGCAGCCACAGGTGGTTGCTCAGGAGGATCTGGGGTTTCATTTGCCGGAAAAATGGGCTTCTCCAGAGCAGATGCGAAATCAAATGTAAAAGTTCAATTGGATCACGCCATTTTCTGTGGAACAACCTATAGTCCTCTTACAAAAGAAGGTGGAACTCAAATTGACCCCTGTGACCGAGTTGGATCGACCTATACAGGAGACTCTGATTCAGCCAACGGATGGGCGGGTGATTATAATCGTGTTGTCTTTAACTATGATCCCGACACTCAGATCGGCACCTACTCGTATGCCTGGCAGGCGGGTAAAGACGACGGAAATACTCGAGTCTTTAATGCTGAGATCAAGACTGAAACCACAGGTGTAGGCTATTTTGGATTCGGCACTGGTATTGGTACAATAGCATCGAGCGCATGTTCAGACACGATGAGCGCATCTTCTATTTCAAAGATGGTCTGTAATTGGGCAGGCCCCGGAAACTCACATACAGGTCAAAGCTACGTTCAATATCAGCCCATGAAACGCGCCACCACAAAAGATTCATGGACTGTCGATACGGGTGAAAAAATTACCTACGCTCCCCAAAATTCTTGTGATACCACAGGCTCGACAAGCCTAGAGTACTGCGCTGTAAGCTCTAATATCTCTAGCTCATGTCCGACTTCGGGAGCAAAATCGAATGACTGCTACACAGGAACTGGAGCATCGTGCCCCACAACTCGACTTAACCTTGAGTCACTTTCAACCTACACATCGGCTTGGTCAGCCCCCTCGTCTCCCGACTCATTCTAGAATTTTCGTTTTAAATAAATACTTTTTTAATGCTGAAGCGCCAAGTCGCTTCAGCATTTTTTTTTACCGAGAGGCTCGATGCTTTGTTTTTTTTGAACCGAAGTAGTTCTTAAGAATTTTTTGATGAGATTCTTTTTTGGGCTGAAGCAAAGCTTGCTGAATTTTTCGATCTTTCCACTCTTTGGCTACGAAAAGAGGTTTTCGCGATTGTGGATCAAGCCCTGTCCAATACATCGCTGTGGCAAGGGTCATCGGAGTTGGTATAAACGCTTGCACTTGCTGTAGATTCCAACCCTTGGTTTTGAGATAGTCGTAAACTTTTTCCATTTTTTCATGAGTCGTGCCCGGAAACCCACTAATAAAATAAGGAACAATATACTGCTCTTTTCCCGCATCGGCTGAAACTTCTTTAAAATAATTTACGAACTCATCGAAATGCCTGAGACCCGGCTTCTTCATGAGATGAAGCACATCATCATCGAGATGCTCAGGAGCGACTTTAAGTTGCCCACCCACATGATGAGTAATTAAATCTTTTAGATATTTGTGCCCTGCTTTTTGATCTGAAAGAGCAATATCGTATCTGAGCCCCGAGGCTACTGTAATTTTTTTAATTCCGGGAAGTTTGCGAGCCTTCTCAAGCATCTCCACTTGCGGGGTATGATCTTTAACTAAGTGCGGACAAACAAAGGGGTGAACGCAAGAAAGCTTTCGGCATTTACTTTGGATCGCCTCACTCTTACACGAAAGCTGATACATATTTGCAGTCGGTCCACCCACATCGCTGACAACGCCTCTAAATCCAGGAACCTCATTAAGCTTTTCAATTTCTCCAAGTAAACTTTTCTCAGATCGTGATTGAACGATTCTGCCCTGATGTAAAGTAATTGCACAAAAAGAACATCCTCCAAAACAGCCCCGAGTTGAGTTCACCGAAAACTGAATCATCTCGGCCGCAGGAATTCTCTTTCGATAGCGAGGATGTTTTTGTTTTGTAAAAGGAAGCTCGTAAATTGCATCAAGCTCCGCCGTCGAAAGTGGAAGCGAGGGAGGGTTGATGACTACTGCTTTTGAGCCGTGATACTGTACAAGTCTTGCACCATTGTAAGGACTCGCCTCTCGCTCAATAAAAAATGCCGACTTCGCAAACTTTTTCTTATCATCTCTAACCTCTTCAAAAGAAGGCAGAGTTAGTCGAGGCTCTAAACTTCGAGCGACCTCTTTAGTCGTAATATAAGCAAAACCTCGCTCGCGTTTCAATTTTGCAAAGGCCGCCTGAACAAGAGGATCAGTTCGCGAAAGCGGCTGGTTGGTTGATTCATAGGCTTTTTTAAATTCGTTCACCATGGCTTTGGACTGTCTTTCGCCCATTCCAAAAACCATCAGATCAGCTTCGAGATCGACAAGAATTGAGGGTCTGATTCTATTTTGCCAATAATCATAGTGAGCAAGTCGTCTTAAACTTGCCTCGACTCCACCAACAATCACAGGGGTATCGGGAAACGCTTTTTTTGCCAGCCCCGCATAGACCATGGTGGCATAATCTGGCCGCTTTCCTCCGATTCCATCCTCTGAATACATATCGTCTGAACGAGGTTTTTTATTGGCGGTATAATTATTAATCATCGAATCAACTGTGCCCGAAGAAACTCCAATAAAAAGACGCGGGCGCCCCATCACACTGATGTCTTCGATGGTATCCCACCTCGGCTGAGGAACAATGCCAACTTTAAGACCAAGACTTTCGAGATAACGACCTAAGCAGGGAATTCCAAACGTTGGATGATCGACATAGGCATCACCCGAAATCAAAAGAACATCGAGCTCACTCCATCCCTGCCAATCCATCTCTTCACGAGTAGTCGGAAGAAAGAATTGGGTTGCCTCTTTATAGAGAGTCAAGGAATTAAGTTTTTGATCGACGTTTATCAAGAGGCCCCTTCTCTATACTTGTTACACATTCGAATCAAGGTTTGACGAGTCACAAGCACATCCTTAAAAATACTGAGTAATGGCCAAGCTTTACTTCAGGTACGGAACCATGGGGAGTGCAAAAACACTCAATTTACTAGCGGTGGCCCATAGCTACCAAAGTCAGGGTAAGCGTGCCCTAATCCTTAAACCTGAACTCGATGATCGCTTTGGAAAGCAAATGGTCCGCTCCCGAACTGGCCTCGAAAAAGAGGCCGATTTATTGATTGGCCCAACAACCCGCTTAAGTGTTGAGGATTTGGCGTCTGTTGCCTGTGTTTTGGTGGACGAAGCTCAGTTCGTCGCCCCTGCCTTTATTGATCATCTACGCCAGATATCGCGAGACTTCGATATTCCGGTCATTTGTTATGGTCTTAGGACTGACTTTAGAACCTCACTTTTTGATGGTGCTCGAAGACTTTTTGAACTCGCCGACGCTGTCGAAGAGATTAAAAGCACCTGTCACTACTGCACAAAAAAAGCTCTTTTTAATATGAAACTTGTCAATGGCGAAGCGACACTTGACGGCCCCAGCATTCAACTTGGAGCCGAAGAGTCCTACCATCCTGTTTGTGCTCGATGCTACGACGAAAAGGTTCGATTAGCCGGAGTTCAAAAAAAGCGAAGAGCAAAGATTAACTCGACTGAAGAACTTAGTTTGAGCCAACAAATGATTCAGTCATAGTCGTATCAACACGCACTTTTTTACCTTAAGCAAGACTCTATGAAACGAATTCCCCATTGTTATCAGACGTTTGCGTGCTGAAAAGCAATCGACCTTACTAAAGGACTTCTTTCGACTTTACTCGGAAGTAAATAATTCTATGATTCTGTAAATACCAGGCAGCTCGTGTTTTTGAGAGGAAAAATATGTTGAGAAATAGCTCTGAAGCTTCCGACAATGACTGCGATACATCAGAATATTTTAAACGAAAGAAACTGGATATTCTTCTCATCGAAGATATGAGGTCAGACGCCGAACTTCTTCATCAAATTCTAAAACGTATTCAGTCTTCTGAAACCCCCTCTCTCACTCATTTCGTGAGACTCGATGAAGGCATCGATGCTATTAAGAAAAAAAAATTTGATGTGATTATTTTGGATTTGAGCTTACCTGACAGCGTCGGATTAAAAACAATCAAAACTCTTATTCCTTGCTGCAGACAAATTCCAATTGTTGTTCTGACAGGTTCTGATGATGATTCGCTTGGACTTCAGGCTGTTGAAGCCGGCGCAAAAGATTATATTCAAAAATCTTCGTTTCTTAAGGGAGAAAATATTCTTTTAAGACTCAATCGAGCTATTCGATATAGTCAGCTGCCACCGATTACGGCTTAGGCTGATCCAAGAGCGAAAACATCAGTAAAAATCCAAATGTTCGTAAAATGAATGCGATAATTCCGAGGCGAATATGCCATATTTTTCCGCGCACATCTTGGCCTATTTGGCGAAGACGATAAATTTTCATCGCCAGATAAATTGTTGGAAAATAAAATAGGACAGCGAGACTAGAGAAATAAATATGGAGCTGCTGATAGGGATTAAGTTTCATTGCCATTGCTGTTCCTACTGCCGAACGCTGCAGCTCGAGTGAAAGAACTAAAATTAAATCAAGAAGGATAGCGGTAAACATAAATCGAAGATGAATTAAGTTCTTCTTTCGCTGAATAACTCCGCTCACCATCAAACCATAAGCAAATGTTGCAACTGCCATATAGGGCGTCGTCAAAGAAAAAACAACTCCTGCCGTTAAGACCGAAAATAAGATCAGATAAATATTCTTATTTCGCTCAAGCTTAGTCAGTTTTATCTCAGCAATCGCAGAGTTCTTCGAAGAGCCTGGGGATGGAGACTTAAATATCATCTCCTCCCATCCTTACAGCAATCTACAGAGAGATCAAACGAGTTACATCGCAACAAAATCATGGGCGCGAACGGTTTTTCGTCCGTTTTCTTTTGCCCGTTTTGAAGCTTGTTCGAGATACCAATGAACACAGGCATTCAATCCTTCAAATGCATCACTTGCGACATTGCAATTTGATTTCTTTAAAATAGCCTTGGCCTTGCTTGCAATAACAAGCATCTCGCCTTTTTTACCTTTTTTATTCTTCTTAGCCATACACCTCTCCTCGCATGAAAAAATATTAATATCACCAAATTATAATAGTCTGTTTAAGCTCCGCTCAAGATAAGACTTCTCGTACAAATAAAGTTAATTCTCAAGAGAGATGCGATAGCCCACACCATGAATAGACTCGATGCTCTGCTGAAAGAAATTGGACTTTCTTCGAATCGAACTTATTTGAGCATCGATGACGCGAGTATTAGGGCTCTTTGGACTTTTTTTAGATAACTCTTGGCAGATTTCGTCTCGCTTTAAAATTCTTCCTGGGTTTTTACAAAGAAGAACCAATAACTGAAATTCGCTTGGCGTCAACCTTATCGCCCGATACTCACCTTGATCAAAAATAATTGCTGAACGTTTTATGATGTCAAATTGGATACCCCCGGCATCAAGATCTTTCTTATCGAGAACATTCTTCACAAGTCTCATCTTAGCCAAGCATCGCGCCTTAAGTTCTGACAACTGAAATGGCCTCGTTAAATAATCATCGGCACCTGTGGCAAAAAGCGCCTCCATAGTTTCTGATGAAAACTGATTTGCCAGAACAATGACGGGAGAAGAAAATAATTTTGTATCTGTTTTTACAGAATGACAAATTTGAATACTATCTGGCCCATCATCACAAAGATCGAGCAGAATCACATCAGCTCGAACTTTTCTCGCCCGAGCGAGAAAATCCTTGGTATCTGAAAAGTGAACTACTTCAAACGAACTCTCAAGAAAACTCTTAACGGATGAACCTTCAACGGATGGATTCTCAATGAGTAAAATTCTTGCCACAGGCCTCCCCAATAAACATTTATTGTTTATATTTAATTGATCGATTATGTGATCAAAAAACTTAAGCTGTAAATACCTAAATAATTACTATTTCATTCCTATCATCCCCTAAAATAGATATTAAAAATATATTGAAAAACTTTTCTGATAAGAACGATCCGCTTTTTACAACTAAGAAGGAATCGAGCCATTTGTCGATGATGGCAGCTGGACTTGAGTATAGGTCCCGGGACGAATATCATTTCATTTTTAAATTAAAAGAAATAAATGAGTGACGAAATCGCTTTCACTTTAATAAAACTGAAACTGAAAATATCTCATCAAGTTCTAACGAGATCTGTTGGCTCGTTCGAATCGGGCTCAAGTTAGACTCAGCTAATTGAGTGAGCTTGAGCCCGGCTTACGCTTAATTCACTTAGGGCCCCTGGATACTTCCGATACAAATTTACTGACCGTCGGGGCGTTTAAGCATTTTGAGAACTTCATCGCGATGCTCAACTTCCATTTTGACGAATGCTCGCGCAAGCTCTTCAAGGGCAATATCATCTTCACGTTGAGCAAGGGTGACGAGCTTTTTATAGAGTACAGTTGCCTCTTCTTCAAACTTTAGACTCTCTTCAAGTAATTGCTGAACATTATGCAGATTTGTTTCTTCAATTTTTGATGCAACTATCGGTGGATGCCCGCCAAGAGAAGTGATTTTTTCACCGATTGACACAGCATGATCCATGGCCTCACTCGCGTTATCACGAAACCATTTCTGAATCGGAATTCGATTATGCCCCATCACCATAAACGAATAGTGAAGATAACGATTAATCCCCGCTACTTCAGCGCGATAGATTCTTTCAAGCAGTTCGAGTACTTCAAAATTCTTATAAGTTTTTTCAAGATTTGCCATGAATAAAATCTAACGGCCTCACAAAATTCAATCAACTAAGTTCTTATTGAGGAGAACCCCTCGCACCGCGATATATCAATCGATTAAGTAGTTTTATGCTGTGCGCCCCGACCTTATTTAAGGGGAACAAGTCGATCGACTTCGATAAATAAATCTTTAATAACGTGAATAACCTTTGGTCGGTCAGAATCATGAAGAAGATAAAACCAATCCATGGCTCCGCGAACCGGCTCATCGAGGCTCTTTCTCCAGTACTCATAAGTGCGTGGACCAATTCCTAAATTAGCTCTCAAATTTTGTTCCAAAGAGGTTTCGTAACTCATCCACTTTTCATCAGGACCTCCGCGTTTATAAACTTTCTTGCTGATGTAAAATGCTCGCGATTGAGGGAATCGAATTTCTACCCCATCTCGCATTTGATTTTTTATACCCTTTTGCAATCTCAGAAGCGTTCGGCTCTTTTTATCAGGATGACTTAAAATCTGCATAATTTCGTCGAATTTAATTTCGTCTTCTGGACTTAATTGCATGGCGTCTCGCCATATCGTCCAGTTCGTTGGTTGCCACCCGTATTGATCAAGTCTTGCTCTCAACGCCGCATCACCCGAAAATTCTTCTGATACGGATCTAGGAAAACGATAGGTCGTCCAATAGCCAGCTTCTTGAGACAGAATGAATTTATAAAAATCTTTTGCTAAAATTGTCTGCTCTTTTGTCCAATCATTTTTTTTTGGACGGGCTTTAATTTGCGCGATCTGTTTAGCTTCACGCGCTTTAAATCGATACGCCACACGATCATAGCTCTGATTTACACCCTTATTCCAGTAGTTGAAGAAAGCCAATTTATACGGGCTTCGTAGTTTTAGGGCCTTCGATAAAATAATCATCTTAGCACGATCGTCGTCTGAGATATTCCGAGTAGGAATGTCTTTAAAGCTTTCTGCAAGATCACGAATATAAAGGCTTCGCAAGATTCCTGATGCGATCAAAACCTCACGCTCCGTAAAATCAAAATTCTTGATCCAATCTCTATAGTTTTTGATTGTCCACTTTCGATGATCAAGAAATTCAGCAAGGAGGCTCTCGTCAGCAGCAATTGGAAATCTTGAAAGATCTCTTCCACGTTTATCGCCTGGAAAATACCAACCCTCGTGAGGAACTTTTTCATCTAAATTTGTCAGATAGTTATAAAGAATTCTCGCAGCCGAATCATCTTCAGCTCGCTTCTCAGAAAAGGCTCGTTTAACTGCCTCTGCACAATCTACTTTCGATTTGACTCGCATTTTTTTTGGAGGATCATCAGTAAGTGGGGCGCAACTAGTCTGACTCATAAACGCCGGATACAAAATCAGCACAGATAATGCATATTTAATTAACGAGACCACCCTCGCCTAAGAGTGCAAAACCTATGCCAAGAATAAAGGGTATTAACGAGCTCTAGAGACCTAAAAGCCTACAACTTAAGGTTTATTGCATATCCGCTATGAAATAAATTTATGGATTCGTAGATAGACGAAACTAGATTCAGTGATTAGGTTTCTGTTGCCTTTTTGAAATGGTTGGGTAAAGCGACTGCCAAAGCGAGGGGCTTAGAAGCCCTCGGTCGGTTGTTCGATCCCACTGCGGGGCGTCAATTTCACTAAGGGCAACTTAATAATAAAGGAGCTTCATCATGTTTAAAGTTCAGTTTACAATTTTCACCTTTTTAACGATCGCAACAAATACCGTATTAGGCAAAGACAGCCTTGCAGATCGCTTGAATGAAACGGATTCCACGACTGCAGCATTGCTCTACACCATCAACCAGAAAACCATAGAATTGGCAGACGTTTCTGCGAATGTTGAAGGTCTTTTGGCCTTTCATAGGGCCGTATCCAGCGAAACTGGAAAACTGCTTATTAACGCTCTGGCAGAATTAAAAGATCTTTCGGACAATGATAAACAGACTTTACTTAAAAAGCTTGCAGGCAACCTAGAAACCCCGGAGATTTCAAAAAATCTGATCGCCCTTAAAGAAGCGATTGCAAAACAAAAGCAACTGAATATCGAAATCGATATGCTATCTCAACTCGCTACGAAATACTTTGTAAATCATGTACAGATGAACCCGACTGCTCAAACAAATATTTTAGGAACAAACGCAGCACAAGCAGGCGATTTAAAAGTGAATCCTACGGAATTAAATCCCTCCTCAGCAAATTCAGATATATCAGCTCCAAAAAAATACGGCATTCACGATTAGAAGAGTAAGATTCTAATTCGATTTTATCCCCCAATAAAAAGCCCCGATCTCTTGCGAAATCGGGG
>CAZRLF010000018.1:0-53005 GCA_964601045.1 uncultured Bacteriovoracaceae bacterium | reverse complement strand
ACACTTCTAATCGAATCTAGCAATGATTTGGGGCAAGCCTGTCGCATCGCAAATATTACTTTAGTCCGTCCTTGACTCTCATCGATCCGGTCTTATGTTTCATTTAGAAGGAGAGACCGATATGAGACTACCCACACGATGGACAAATGATTATTGGAGACCTTTTAATGGACTATCCGAACTTCAAAGTGAAATGGATAGATTTTTTAGTTCGCACACCGAAAGGGGCGATAACGAGCTAAGCGCTCCCTGTGATATAGAAGAAAATGAAAGCCATTTTATATTAAGTTTTGATTTACCTGGAGTTTCCAAAGATCAAATCAATATTGAACTCAATAAAAATCAGCTGACCGTAACTGGAGAGCGAAAAAATGAAATAGAAGATAAAACTCGCCACAGAACCGAACGTTCGTATGGAAAATTTGTAAGAAGTTTTACTCTTCCTTCATCAATTGATTCAGAGCGAATTGAGGCTGATTTTAAAGACGGAGTTCTTACAATTGCGGTCGCAAAATTAGCTGCTGCAAAGCCAAGAAAAATTGAAATTGGTTCGACTCCAAAAAAATCAGACAAATTTGTGAATGTAAATCAAACTCAAAAAAGTGCTTAAAGACGTCCCCAATCCTGAAACCTAACCCACTAAGAGGCTCCCCAAGAGCCTCTTATTTTATTTTTTAAGCATGATATCGTTCGCTGAAAAAAAAGCCGGATAGTCGTTTTTAAGACGCTCAAGCGCCTTTGTAGAGACCTCTTTAAAGAACGGATCAGATGCATCTGAGGCTGGCAGCTGCAAAACCGCGCGGTATTCAATCACTGCATCCGAATATTTTTCAGCATCCTCTAAAGCTTTCGCTAAATAAAAGTGAGAAAAAATAAAATCGGGCTCTCGCTCAATAGCCATTCTAAAATATTTCTCTGAATCAGCTAAAGTTGCTTGAGGAATACTACCAAAAAAAAGCTGAGCAAAGAATCTCTCCCAAAAAGTAATTTTAGATACTTCTCGATAAAACATTCCCAGTCCAAGATATGAATAGGCAAAATCTGGATCAGTCTCGATCGCCTTTTTAAGCAAAGCTTCGATATTGCCGCTGAGTCTCACTTTTTCTTTCGGAGGACTAAAAAGAGCAAGGTTACCGTATGAAACCGCGACCGCAAACATGGTTTCAGCTTTATTAGGAAAGTCTTTATAGAGTTTTTCGGCTAATTCAACATTACGCCTAAAGTGAAACTCGACTTGCTTTGGATCTTTGTTTTGATCACGCATGGTCTGACCAAGAGAATTGTTCATTTTAAGAATGCGCCAACGGATATTAAAATCCATCGGAGAGAGCTGCTCCGCTTTCTCGTATTGAGTGAGAGCATTTTGAAGATCAAATTCTTTAGCAAATCGATCACCTTCATCGATATACATCTGAATCTGCGATAACTTTGGTTTTTTCGTAGAAATAGCCCACAAAGGCTGAGCCAATAAAAAAAGAAGCACCTGAATGAGGAATAACCGAGCCCTCACAATTAAACTCCTTGATACCTATATAATATCATGGTTTTTCGGCCCCTTTAGAGACCCCGATAATAGGCCTTTAAGCAGCAAAGTGGCCCCTCTGGCGAGGAGGCCACTTGCGGAGATTCACGTATAACTACAATTAGTGAATTGATTGAAAGTACTCAAAAACCTTCTCTTGCACTTCGTGAACATCCCCAGACCAGCAGTAATTCTGATCTCTCATCTTATTTTTATTCCCCTCACAATCGGTGCGAATTTTCGCAACGACAGAATCGTCAAAGTCCATCGTCACGGTATACTTCACATCGCCCCCGCAACTTACTCCCGAAAACTCTGTATCGAAATCAATTGCAGCATCGTCAGCAAAAAATGAGCTTGAATCATCGTACTGAGATGAAGCTGATGAATAGAGACTGCTTTCACTGTTACTAATTGCAGCATAAAAAGAATCATGCCATTCAAGTGCTCCAGAAAATGTATTCGAATTCGTATCGTCGCCACGATACGAATAGCCTTTGTAGCCGGCAGCTAAGAATCGAGCGTTAGTCACGTCTGATCCAGTAAACTGAGCAACCGACGAATTGCGATTAAGCTCATCTTCGCCACCATTTTGTCTCAAACTTCTCATCACTGAATAAATCAAACCTGAAGATATCTTAATATTAGAAGCCCAATCTTCATTATTGAAAGAACCATGCATCGAAATAGATCTTTCTTTATCGGTATCAAAAGCAAGACCGTCACCAGATCCTGATGTAAGGTAAGCTTTGAGCTCCGAAGAAAATCCTTTGCCAGCACCCTCCTTATTAACGTTCTTTGAAACATAAGTTTTATCTGACTTATTCACCTCAAATGTTTCAACGCCGTTAAGGTCTCCATCATTACACATAGCAAGTCTAACTTTATAAATGTCTGACGACCCCGTGCTGTTGGTTCCAAACACAGTAATGTAGACATCCATATTTTTTTTCTCTTCATCCTCGCCTTCAGTAATATTTGAAATCGCAACATGAACGAGATGATCATCTGAGCTTTGATCAAAAATAGTCGTCCTACCTGCTTCGGGCTCGGGAGAAATAGTTACCCCACTTGAGGCCGTGGGCATGCTTTTCATATAGCAAGAGCTTGTAGCACCTTCGAGAAGATTGCTAAAAACCATTCCCACATTTTGTGCCATAAAGCAGCCACCTTGACCGGAAGGACCACTCGTCACTCCACCCCAAAATGCATCAACATCTGCTTGTTCAAAATCTTCTGCATCCAAACCTTCATCACTCAATTTCGCAATTAAATCATTCCAAAAATACCCGTCAGGATCAGAACTTAATTCTGAAAGAAGAGGAGCTTCTCCACTTACAGCTGCCAAAGACAAACCCGTATCGGTCGATGATGTGGCAACCATTGTGGCAGGATCGGGAAGCTGAGAGAGAGAACTTACCGAAAGACCTCCGCCTCCTCCGCAAGCAATAAACACACTGGTTAATGCTAGACCAACAAATACAGTTCGTATCATTTTCACTTTTGCTTTCATTTACACTTCCCCTCCTTCAGATTACTTGCTCCATTATGGGGCAGCGCAGATTTAGAGCAAAGATTGTCAAAATTTTTTTACTCACTTGAGTATAAAAGTTTACGGACTAGTTAAGCTCTTCAAACTCCCCAAGAATTTGACTCTACATAAACTTCGGCTCGATAGAATTTTGACAGGCTGGCATAAAAGCCCGAATAATTTGAATTTTCTCAGGCATCAAGTCATGATTTAGTCGGTTGACAGCACTATGCATGAACCAACCCAACGAACCCTTGGTCAGTCTTCTATATATAGACATATCTGGCAGCCACTAGTGCCATGCAAGCCCCCAACCTGGGCACGTGGTGGGCACCTTCAAACTTTATTAGGACATTTTATTCCTTCTGTTCCATTTTGCGCTGCATCTCAAGTTATGCAGATTGATTTAGACGATGGCGATAAACTTGCTCTTAGTTATTTTAAAGGAAACACAAATCTCGCCGTTTATTTATTTCATGGCTTAGGTGGTGACAGCAGCTCGGGCTATATGCGCAGAATGATGAAGCATCTGACCGAAGCTGGCCATCATGTCTTTGCGGTTGATCATCGTGGATGTGGAAAAGGAGAAGGACAAGCGCGTAAACCCTACCACTCCGGATCAGCAGCCGATATTTCTCGAGTGCTGAGTTATGGAAAATCTCTGCTTCACGATTGTCTTCATCTCGCTGTTGGTTTTTCACTTAGTGGTAATGCACTTCTATTGTTACTTGCAGAGAATAATATCAGCATTACTCATCCTGATTTTGCAATCTCGGTGAACCCACCGATTCATCTCGAAAAATGTTCGCTCTTAATAAAATCGGGCATGAATAAAATTTATGATATAAATTTTTCAAAAAAGTGCCGAGCTCAAGTTCAAAGACGCGTGAAGGCGGGGTTAATCGATCCTCATTCGATTTCTATTTTTTCAAGCGTTTATGACTTTGACGAAATCTACACCGCTCGCGCTGCGGGTTTTATAGATCGTTCCCATTATTATCAATCATGTTCCACCTATGAACGCATGCATCAAATTCAAACCCCAACATTTATTCTGTCATCGTATGATGATCCGTTTATTTCTTACCAAGATTTTAAAAATGCCAAAAAATCCTCTCAGGTCTATTGTCACCTTGAACCTGTGGGTGGCCATATGGGTTATATAGGAAGAAAGCATCCACGATTTGGCCGCCGTTGGCTCGACTATGCCCTTATGCTTCAGATCGAAGCAATTGCTGAGCGTTTTAGATAAAGAGTGCTGAACTAAATAAGAGAGGGGAATCTCTATCAGTCAATGGATGCATCCATGCCTTCAATGTGGCGCTAACAGAACTTGTCTCTCAAGAATTGCATCGCTAAGTTAACCGAATGGGACGCCAATGGTTGCATGCAAAACGTTTAGCTGCCGGTCTTAAAAAAGGTCGAACGACCGGTAAGCTTGTTCGAGAAATTACGGTAGCGGCAAAAATGGGAGGTGCGGATGCGGATATGAATCCGCGGCTCTATGCTGCAATTGAAAAAGCAAAAAAAGAAAGTGTGCCTAAAGACGCAATTGAGCGTGCTATAAAAAAGGGAGCTGGAATCGGTGACGATAAGTTGGTCATGGATCACCTTATCTTCGAAGGTTATGCACCACACAAAGTTGCAGTAATCGTTGAATGTTATTCCGATAATGTGGTCCGCACAGCTCCTGAAATTCGAGTTCTTTTTAGAGATGGCCAGCTCGGCAGTGCCGGTAGCAATAAGTTTTTGTTTGACCATCTTGGATTAGTTGAAGCCTATCATCCCAATAAAGAAATTGATCGCGAAGCTGCTGCAATTGAAGCAGGCGCAAATGATTTTCAAATTCTCTCTCACGAAAAAAACGATGATATTCCTGAAGATACTGCAGGAACTCGATTTCTTTGCGATAAAACAGCTGTCCACAGTGTTGCAAAATGGCTAGCAGCTAACGGCTGGAAAGTTGTAACCTCAGAAATTGGCTACTTACCGAAACAATTTCCACAGCTCAGTGATCAACAAATTGCGGAGACTGGAGAGTTTCTTCAAGCACTTGAAGATCACGATGATGTCCATCGCGTTTGGGCAGCTCTTGAATAATGTCGACCGAGTATTTGCTCAAAGCACAAGTTAAAGCCCGTTCAGGCGAAAGTGCAGAATTTTCGGTTCGAGTTATTCAATGGACACCCAAAGAACGAACTCAACGTGCCGTTAAAATTGTAGCAATTGGACTCTCACTCTCTTTTATTTTTATTTTTCTTCCAATTGTTCATTTTGTTTTGCTTCCTCTGGCACTGATTTTAACTCCTATCATCGCTTGGTATACTTATCGACAAGTCGAAGAAATTCCCGCTCAGAATTTAGGTTGTCCTCATTGTGGCGCGAGTGCCCAGATGCCTTCTCAAACGCAGTTCACAAAGCAAGAAGTTCTCTGTGATTCCTGTCGAACAGTTCTTGAAATCACAAAAATAGTATAGACACGCCTCGTCGCCATAATATGCATCGCATGTTCAGAGCCCACGTTATTAACTGGGAACTCCTTGGAAGATTTGACGGCCTCAAGTAGATTTTAGGCTTATGGATTTTTTCTCTTACCTCTTAGTTTTCTTGCTCGTAGGGCTTGTTTCGGTTTTTGTATTTTCTCGGCTAGGACTAGGGCCAATTTTAGGTTATCTCAGCGCAGGAATTATTATTGGCCCATTTGCGCTCGGGATAATTCATGAAGCAGAATTTCTTCATCAAATTTCTGAACTTGGACTTGTTTTCTTTTTATTCCTGATTGGACTTGAACTTTCTCCAAAGCGGATCTGGCATTTGAAGCGTTCAGTATTTGCGTTGGGACCTGCTCAACTTTTAGGTGCAGGTGCAGTGATCACCGCGGTGAGTACAATTTGGGTTGGAGCAAGCATTGAAGCTCTGGTTATTGGCTTTGCTCTGGCACTCTCCTCAACCGCCATTGGTATGCAGTTACTCGCAGAAAAAAATGAGGTCACCAGTCCCGAAGGTCAAGATGCTTTAGGTATTTTAATTTTTCAAGATTTAGCCGTGATTCCATTTCTTGCATTCTTGACATCGAAATCAGAATTTTCGTTGAGTGCAATCTTGCAGCCCCTCCTCGCCGTCAGTTTGGTCATAGCGGGAGGCTTATTTATTATTCCTCGAGCTCTTCGCTTTCTAGCACGAGCTCAAAGACAGGAATTATTTGTAGCTGCAGCCCTTCTTTTAGTAATTGGCGTTGCTGTTATTATGAGAAGCGTTGGTCTTTCAATGGCTCTCGGTGCCTTTTTGGGTGGAGCCCTCTTAGCTAATTCAGAATTCAGACATGAATTGCAAACAGATATCGAACCCTTTAAAGCTCTTTTTTTTGGTCTGTTTTTTATTTCGATGGGAATTTCTCTAGATTTAGGATTTCTTTCGACAGTTATTCTTCCACTTGTTTTAGCTTCACTGAGTCTTTTAGCGATCAAAACCAGTGCAAATCTTATCGCTCTCTACGCAACTGGCTTAAGCCCTCGAATTCAGGCCGCTCGAGTATCATCTTTACTGGCTCAGGGTGGTGAGTTTGCTTTTGTAATCTTTGGCATTGCTGCAGCCACAGGAACGTTTAGAAAGGACGTCGCTACTTTCTGTATCGGTGTAGTGGGCCTGTCAATGGCGCTCACCCCTCTCTGGTATAATCTTTCATTACAACTTCTAAAGTATCTCAGCACTTCGAAAAAAACAAAACCAGCTTTCAGCGTTGTGAATGAAAATCCGGAAGTTGTGATTGCTGGTTACGGACGCTTTGGTCAAATTGTTCATCGAGTTCTTCGTCTCCACCAAATTCCAGTCACCATTCTCGAGTCGAATCATGAGCAAGTTGAGTTTGTCAAAAAGTATGGAAATAAAGTGTTTTACGGAGATGCAACAAGGCTAGATCTTCTCAGAACGGCCGGCGTTCAAAATTCAAAACTTTTTGTCTTAGCCATTGATCAACCCATTGCATCTATTCGCACTGCAGAAATTCTAAAACACCATTTTCCGAAAGTAAGAATTTTCGCGCGAGCACGAAATCGAGAACACAGCTTAAAATTGATGGCCCTCGGAGTTCCTCAACAGGATATCGTACGCGAAGTTCTCCACTCTAGCCTCACACTTACCGAAGATATTTTAATGCATCTAGGAATGTCGTGCACTATGACTCACCAAACAATTGAAAGCTTTTTAAAACACGATGCAGAAGTTTTAGCTGGGCAGAGTCAGTATATCGAGAATGAAGAAGAGCTTATCCAATTTACAAAGAAAAGCTCAGATCAACTCGAGAAAATCTTTGAGAGTGATCAAGCAGAGAGCCCAGACGCAAAAATTTCAATCTCGCAGTGAAAAACTTAGAAGTAAAATTTACTTTTGCTTCTTAATTCGAACAAGACGAAATCCAATTTCTGAATTTCGAGTTCCGACATCTACTGTGAGAATGGCTTTTTCAAAACTTTTCCATGAGGCGCCCCAGGCGATTTCTTGAGTTTGAGGTCCGGTGTAAGAAGTATTTCTATACATTGGGGGAAGGTCATAAAAATAATCATCTAACATCCACTCCATGACATTTCCTTGAGATTCATAAATTCCAAAAGAGTTCGGAATTTTTGAACCTACGGGATGCGTGCGATACTTAGAATTTCCTTGAAACCACACAAATTGAGTAGCGGCTCTTCTATCTTTCTCAAGATTGATATATCCACCGGGCCCCTCAGACGTTACATAGATAAATTCGGCCATTGTTGGAAGTCGATAGTCATAGTCTGGATCGAGGGCACTTAAACGTTTGGCGAATTCCATGGCATCACTTCTTGATACGTTTTCAACTGGATAATCGATATTTATTTTTACTCCCTCGAACTCTTGATTTCCCGAAAAACTAGAGGGATTGGTTTTCATAACAGAGTAATATTGGCCTTGAGTGACTTTTGTTGCTTGAACCTCAAATGGAATCTTAATGCTTTCTTCAGATGGAGATAATCGCGGACGGAAAACTCTTACGCGGATTGGAGATTCAGAATTTATCTTTATTGGTATGAACTGAAAACTTAATGGATTGTCGTTTGCCAGAATCTCTGGAGAAGTCCCGTTTATTTTAGCCATTTTTTTAAATACAGCCAGACTAGGTTTTGGCTTATCAACTAACTCAGTTTTAATGGGCGGACCGTTTTTTTTTATATGATCTCTCAGAAAAGGTCGGAAAGATGGGGAATCCGCAATGGTCGTAAAACCTAAAAATAGGGTTTTCAGTTGTGCATTCATCTTTGGATCCTTAAGCCACTCGATGGCGGCTTGATTGAAATCGCCCCCATACGCTTGAATTTGTAAAAAGATATCAACGGAATGATGAGAATTGGGCTGATGAATATAACGCATTGCTGCTTCTCGATTTAACGGATCGTTACTCTGAAAGGCAGAAACTAATACATCGTTATTGTAAAAATCTTTGAAAGGATCTCTCTCAAACCAACTTTGTAAGCTCGTCCCCTGAGCTAATTTTTGCAATCGTGAAAGATCGGGCTCGTTCGTGGAGTAAGTGGCACCTAATTCACGTATGAGTGAGAGTTGTAATTGCTCGCTCAAATCTGTTGCTTCAAGAATTTTTTCTAATGCAATGTGGGCACTAAAACTATGGTGGTATCCTCTTATGAGCGCTCTTAAGAAACTCTGGTCGTCGACGCGGTTTGCCATCAGTATAATTTCAGGCAGTTTTTCGGCTGTTTCCTTATCAATAACTCGTAAAAATCCGCGGCGATCAGATGAATCAAACACGTCGGAGTTTCGCATCACTTTATCTAAATGACCTCTTAAGAATTGATAGTAGTCCTCTGTCGTCCGCTCAGAAGGATTGTTTGGAATTTGCCTTGATGCCCAATCATTGTTTCTAAAACCATCAGTAAAATAGTTCTCGACAGAGGTGCCCAGAGCCATTTTTTCTATATTCGCAAAATGAGAATCTCGATCACCATCAATCGGTAGAGCGTGAATAGCTTTGATAAGTTCCAGGCGTTGCAAATCAGTTAAGACATAAGCACCGACAGCTTTTTCTATCGCAGCTCTTTTTGCAGGATGAGATTCATAAGCAAAAAGAATGGCTTTTACTTGATTGTATGTACGATCATTCTGAAGTTTTTCAAATCTCAATTTCAATAAAAGCTCTGGCGCATAATTTTTAAATTCGGGCAGGGCACGTAATTCGTCGACAAATTTAAAAGAAAAATCCGATCTGTATTGCCGATGGATATGCTCAACGAGTTTTTCGGCAGGGTCACTGAATTTGAAATTATCAAATTGCATGGGAACGGTTGGTGGGATCAATTGACGCGTTACTTGGTTGATAAGTTTTTGATTTTTTGTTTCCTTCACTTGGGCCAAAAATTCTTTGCTATTAGATTCTAATTCATGATCATTTTCTAAACCCAACTTTTCTCGATCGAGGAGACTTTGAAAATACAGCTCAACTTCTTTGCCGTTTCCTTTTCTTAATCTCGATAACTCCTCACTGGAATCTTGTCGCGAATCTGCCAAGGCCCTTTGATTGAGAACACGCATTTCGAACTCTCCAAGAGAGTTTTTACTTAGCCAACTCGAATATCTTTTTTCAGCACGAGGTTCATCAGAAAAGTCTGTGTAACGAAAATGAGTTGCAGCTTCATACTGACTCTTTGAAGTTTGTGGAATCTGACGGGCAGATAAATCTAGATAGGGGTGATAAGCTCGAATCCCACCGTCATTTCTAAAAATTCGAAAATAATGCCCCACAGGATCTTCTTGAATGCATAAATTTGTTTGGGCATTCATATAAATTATCTTGGGTCCATCTCTGACGACGATGGGATTAGGCCCAAGAAGAGATAAAATCGTTTGATTGAGATCAACTGTTTTCCATGTACTGGCGTAGCGATGCAGTCGAGTTGAAACGAGTTGAGTGTAGGGACTTTCAATATCTTTACCGAAAAGTGAATGAGTCCGAACTATGGTTCGAAGCTCTCGCTGTTTTCTCGACACTTCGTCAGAAAGGTTTAATGGCTTTGATTTCGACACCGAACTTTGTGTTAATCCTGCGACTTTCGGCAAGCAGGTATCAACAGCAGCGAATGCACTGCCGTTTAAACCAATAGCGCACACCGAGAATACGAAAAAGACTCGAGAGAAAGCATTCATAAACCAATCTTAAAAGTTGCAAGTTACAAGCCAGATTAAAACGTGAATTAAGGGGGTTCTAACGGGGTTAGCGGCCAATCTACGAAAACATTGCGTGGTTGCTTACCAGTAAATTCTAGAATTTTACTTCTGTGCTAAGTTGACCTGCCCTGACCGAAAGCTGGTTGGTTCAAATATTATAAAATTGAAAATCAACCCATATAATTCGTTCAACCTTAGTAAGTACCGCAAAAAACATTTTAAGCACACTCTCAGTTAAGCCAGCTAGTTAAACAAAAAGGAGAAAACTATGTCACAAATCAGCAATACGCCAAATCAGCAACGACAAGGCGAAGCTCAAAACCAAAAACCAAACCAACAACAGCCTAAAAAAGACTATCAACAAAACAATGAACTCGATGAGAAAAATATTGCTTCACCAGCTCACGAGCGTGAAAGAGACAAAAGTAAAGATAGACAATAGTTACGTAGAATTTAAAAAGTTGTACTTTGTCCAGAGAGGAGAGAAGTTAAGCCTTCTCTCCTTTATCATTTGCGCACGCAGGGCATCTCAAAAACGGAATAAATTTTGGATGAGTATAATCACTTAAATTGAGCGGTGTTTTGCAATTTACGCAGTAGTTAGTTTCTACTTCTTGGGGATTGAGTCCAACTCTTCGATCAAAAACTAAACACTCCCCATCATAATGATCGCCACCAACCTCTTTAAAATACTTGAGAATACCACCTTCGAGTTGATAAACTTCTTTAAATCCATAATGTTTTAAAAATAGAGCTGAAGCTTTTTCACAACGAATCCCCCCAGTGCAATACATCACGAGTGGTTTTTCTTTCATTTCTTGAGGAAGGTCGGCGGCTTTTTTTGCAAATTCACTGAATGTCCGAACATTAAGATCGACCGCAGACTTAAATTTGCCCAGTTCAATCTCATAATTATTACGCGTATCAATGACGGTAATATCTCGCTTCTCATCGAGCCACTTTTTAAATTCTCTCGCAGGCAAATTCTCACCTGTAAAATCCATAGGTCGAATATCAGGAACGCCCATGGTTATAATTTCTTTCTTTATTTTTACAATAATTTGACGCCAAGCTAAGCGCTCCGAAAAATGTTCTTTATACTCAACAGGGGGCAGATTAAATTCTTTTTGAAAGCGAGACTTATACTCACAGATTGCCTCGGTCGTCCCCGCAAGAGAAATATTCATGCCCTCTTTACTAAGAATAATCGTCCCAACCAGATTGAGGCTTCGACATAAATCTCTCAAAGGAAATCGAACGGCTTCAGGATTTGGTAGATCGAAAAACCGATACCCCTGCAAAACGGTATACTGAGTGTTAATTTGGGTTTCAAAAGCGGGCGAACTCATTCTTTGAGGGATATACACCAAAGAACAAAGGTCTGGCATTTAAATTTATCTGCTAATCTGCCAATATCTTTCAGTCGTAACTTATGAATAAACAAGATATTTTAGATCAAATTATTGGGGTGCTGCAGAAAGAAGAGACTACGCTTATTAAGGCAGGTCTCGACGCGAAAGAAGCCGCTACCGAATCAGAGGCTAAACCTGAAAATCAATACGATACTCGTGCACTTGAGCAATCTTATTTGGCTGCTGGTCAGTCAAAACGTGCCGAAGCTTTAAAGGCAGCCATAATTCAATTTAAGACACTGCCCCTCCACGTATTTGATTCTCGGGCTCCAATCGATATTTCGGCACTTATAACGATTGAGGGAGAAGACGGAGATCAGAAGATCTATTTTCTTTTACCCTCTCAAGGCGGAATTAAAATTCAATTTAAAGAAAAAGAAATTTCAACTCTCTCTCCTGAGAGCCCTCTAGGACAAAAATTAATCGGAAAAACCTCAGGCGACACAATTGAGATACCAAGCGCCAGTCAAATGCGCTCGTTTCAGATTATCGCAGTTGAATAGCTAAAAATTAAAAATGATACTTAGAACCTCTGCCACATTTTAATTTTAAAAGGATGAGCTCTAGATTTGAATGCGTAAATTTTTAGTTAAATTCTGAATACGAGGATCAGAAGAAATACCGTAACCATCTACTAAAAATCCTTTTAGAGAATTTTTAGTATTCGATATAGCGTAAATGATCGCTTCATCACCTGGATCAGTCGTTCCCTCAAATCGGTATGTTTGATCTATTTTGTACTCATCTCGGTCGAGGCTTTTTCCAATTTTAATTAGACTTTTAAATTCAGTATTCAAATCTGATATATAGCCTTCGGTCTTAAGCTGACCAATAATATCAGTGATCGTAGCCAAAGCATGGCCTGTTTTTGGAGGTGATTGCGGTTGCTGAACTTCCATAAAAACTCCTCACTGCGTTCAAAAATACCACTGTGGTAAATCTGCGAGCACTAACCTAAGAAAGTTAGCGTAATAGCCCCCATCGTGGCCGCCATAACGAAATTCGAACGAAGAGAGTACAGCAGGCGATCACTTTCTTCTCACTAAGTTCTGTCCAAAATCGTTCCTCTCACTGCTGCTACACTCTGAATGCAAATAAAACAGACCAACAAAATCAATAAGTTATGCTGTACTCAGTCAGGATCGCGATTGCATATCATGCAAAAAATCGATAAGGCAGTGGCACAGAATTTGCACCCTATACACATTAAGTTGGCGAGAGGAAAAAATGAATTCACTGAGAAAAACCATTATAAGTTTCACTTTCTTAACCTCAACGTTGACCACATTAAAAGCAGCCCCCCTATCATACTCAAGTTTAGATCTCGCAGCGCTTAAACACCTTGTGACTCAATATGCACCCGGTCACGAAACCGATCGACTTACCGATCCATCAAGTGCCGTCTCTCGAATGCTTGAACGCATTTCTCAGTACCCCATTCTCCAAATAAACAAAAATGTTCAAGCTTCAGAAGTTTTAGCGCTTGTGAGAGTTGTCACACCTTCAAAAAACATAATCGAACAGCTCCGCATTATCGATTCAGTTCAAACCCGTTTAGAAAACTTGCGAGACCTTAAACGGCTCTTCGAGAGAGCTAGCGGCCAAGATAAATTCAAACGTTTTCACGAAAGTACTTTCGGATCATTAGCTCCTAGTGATCGAGGTATCTGGATTAAAGAGCGAAAAATTGAAGCTAATATTGATGTTATCTCGGCTTCAAGCGATTTAATTTACAATTTTATGTCCACGTTTTTCAATTCTCCCGAAAACCTGAGACTCAGTACCTTAACTTCATTTTTGAATACTCAGACCGGCGCGAATGAAATTCCATTTCAAAATGAATTAAGTCGGCTCGCTCAAATTCATCAAAAACTCGAAGAGCTAAAAGATAATTATCGCCTCATGAATCTGAGCTCAACCTATGACGAATCCCAAAGAAATCTCGATCGCCTCATTGAAGAAGGAAAAGTCGAAAACGGCCCTTGGATTTCTGATAGGCGCTATCAACTTGGCTTTGGTGCTTCAAAAATTATTTATTCGATTCCATATAACGAAACCAAAGAAATCACCGAGAGAGTTTGGAGGACCACTCCCTTCGAAGAGCTCTTTGGAGATCCGCATCTTGCAAAGCAAGACCCTGAACACAATCGATTTGTGAATGCCTATAGAGAATGGGCAAAGCCCGTCCTTCAAGGTCTTGATGAGTTTGCCTACGCACACCCGGCTGCTGGTTCTGCTGAGGCGATCAAAGATACTCTTTCAGTGCTACATGGAAACAACCCTCAAGCAAGGCTCCATATGTTTGACGGAGATTATGAAGGAGTTGTCGCCTACGCGAGTGCTATGAATTTTCAGGTGATTAAACATGCTCGAACCGAAGCCGGTATTCGAGATATTGCAAAACAAATCAAGCCTGGAGACGTTTGGTATATTTCTGAACCCTCGGCTCTCGATGGAAATATTTGGTCGGGGTACGACTCCTTCATGAAGACTACACAAGATTTGGACCTTAAAGTTTTAGTCGACACCGCTTACGTCGGTACCATCGCTAGAGATTATAAAATTCGAGTTGATTATCCCCATATCGCTGGTGTGTTTTTTAGTTTATCTAAACCTTTTGGCGTTTATTATCAGCGAATTGGTGGCGTATTTGTGAAATCTCCTAATAAACTTCTTCAAGGAAACGTCTGGACCAAAAACCTTATCGGTCTAAGAGTCGGAGAAGCATTGATGAAGGCTCATGATGTTTTTGATATTGCGCGCACCTATCGATGGGCTCAAACGGCAGCGATTCAAGAATTTAATAAATTGACGGGAATCGGTATTTTACCAAGCGATGTGATTACGGTCGGCTATCTCCCGCAAGAAAAAGTCAAAGAAGTGCCTAAAGAATTTCAGAATCTATTTAGAGGGCACTGTACCCATGGATTTTTTAGACCCTGTTTTGTTCCTTCAATGATTTCAAGTATCAAGGGTCTTTGTGCAGAAGCCCTTACACAGATGAGTAAAAGCCCCGGAGAAACAACTCCATGATTTTAAGTCTCGCCCTTAGTGCTCTCGTTTCTATAACACCTACTAAAAGCTCGGTACCTGCGTGCATTGAAGCTCTTGAGAATTTAGAAAACGAAGCTTTTTACGCAAGTGAAGCTTTCATTAAAGAACTTCAAAACAATCCAAGAAAAGTTTTCAACGAAATCCATAAAATTGCTCGAAAAGCTAAAAGTGATGGTAAATCTACTTTTGAATTTGTTCAAATGATGCCCGTGGTAGATAAGCTCTTACGAGAAATAAATTTTCGATTGAGTCAAAATTACTCAGACGATTTTAAAACTCGATTTTCAGATTTTAAAAATAGATACGAAGAAATCAAAGCAAGGAACATCCCTTACCACGAATTTAATCGCACAAGTTTTGCTTTCATGGAATTGTTGAATGAGATTGACGAAATTTACCAACCCGAGCTTAAAGGAAGATTTCATCAAACAAATTCTAAAGCTGATGTTGAACTGGTTTTAGCAAAATGGCCGGACGAACTTTTATTTTGGACATTTGAATTTGTAACAAATGAATTTTTTTATGAAACTCGCCCAGTCGGTTTGAGACTTATTGGCGGACTAAGAAGAAATAAATGGGGCGATGGATTTCCTTTAGTGCCCGGGGAATTTTCTTATCATGATTTAGGTCATGCCGTTTTTATGATCATGATGGATGATCGTCTAAAAGCTGAAGAGGATTACTCGCCAGGTATTACAGAGCAAGAATGGGATAAAAATCGAGATTTCCTCAAAGCAAAACTTGGAGAGCTTGCAAAAAAAGATCTCGAAGTAGCCAAAGCTGCCGCTACCTTACTCTTTGAGGTGCTTCATGAACGTGGCTTTCAGTACGACCTTGCTCAACTTAAAGCTCAATTTGAAACCCCTCGCTGGGTGGATGTCGTTAAACGAAAATTAGCAACGCAGTTTTGGGAGGGTGATCCGCTTGAAATCGCCAATCCAGATTTACTCGAAAGTGGCCGACAATTCTTGCTAAACGCCCTATACGATCGAATCGAAGTTAAAGCAGTAGCTGATCTAACCACTCGAGAAGGAGAAATCGAGGTTATCTATCGAAAACCAGCCGAATATTACCGAGGCAACGCAAGTGTCGTCGAAATTTATGACCTAAACGATATCAGAGTGGACGTAAATCTGCCGGAACATAAAAAGACTATGTCAGTAAGTCTTGAAACTTTGTCGCTGGCACTTATTCCTCCTGAAGAAAATATTAGAAAAACAACTTTATCTCCTGAAAATATGAAACAACTTGAGCTTCTTTTGTGGGCAAAAAAGAATTTTGTTCGCAGATGGAGAGTTCAAGATAAGACTCTTGAACTTGGACATATTGCACGATTTACAATTCGAGATGGAAGAATCGAAGCACAGTTTCAATCAGACAGTTCGCCTAATGTAATTATAAAAAACATTAAGGATGTAAAACCAGATATCGAACCTACCGAATCACCCACTGAACTCGGTCGATATAATACTTTTAAGATCGGGCAAGTTATCTATCTGCAAAATTCTAAGCAGCAAGTAAGCTACTCTCTGCTTACGCCCCCAGAGTATTATAAAGGCAAAGTACAAAGAATTAGAAACGTTCTGTCGCACCGACGAATGGTGGATTTCGTTGCTTCGAATGACAACTCAACGCTGCTTTCGATTCCACTTCACTCATTCTTCGTAAGGCCTCAGCGAAATATTATTCCTGCCGCTAAGGTGGCTGATCAAGCTCGCGTCATGGCGAAAGCTCGTGAAGCACTTTCGTCTCTAAAATATCACGACTGGAAGTTCAGTTTAGAAACAGATGATACGGGTGGATTTTTCTTGCGCCCCCGATTTATCGCCTTTGATGCACAAAAGAATACGACGACTGAACTCACCTCAAACACTCACGGCAGAGAGTGGAAGATTAATCCCACCATGAGTGCTGATCAAATTCGCCAAACAGCCCTCCTCTCTGCTGTTGTTTCAGCCGAGCATCAGGTCAGAAAGAATCTTTATTGGAAGAATATTTTAATCGGATCTCCGAATTTAAGTCATGAAGCTCGAAAGAGCTTGATGACCAGGGTCTCAACGACAATTCGCAATAAGTCTAATAGAGTAATGAATTACGATGAATTCCGAAAATTAATGTCTGAAATTACATTTAAGTCCGGTAGCCTTGAAATCGGACAAATGAAAAAGGATAGCGGCGAAGAGGGTTTTTATATTCGTGGCCGGTATTTTAACCCTTCAAATGTTCCAGCTACTGAATCAGAAGCAGTAGCTGGAGATGAAATATATGTCGGCCCTAGAGATTCCACTGTCGTTGTTTTGCAGAAGGCTCTCAGGGCTTTAATATCTGCTTCTCGCCACGAGGTTCAGCAGAACTTCTTATTTGATGGAGTAGCTATCTTTCAAATAGACTATCTTTCGACTGATGATCTCATGAAGATGCAGGTAGAATGAAAGCTGGCGATATTTTGATTACGATTGAAGCAGTTCTCTGTCTGTATATCGTTAAACTAATGTTCATATCTCTTCCGTTTAAACAAATTCGTCTTTTGCTTGATCGCCTTTCAAAGACTAGAACAAATTCTTCTGACGATATATGTAGAACAACGCGAGTTCTTACGGCATTAGTAAGAGCGCAGAGACTTATTTTCTGGCGGCGCTCATTTTGTCTTGTAAATGCATTTACACTCCACTGGATGCTTAAGCGACGAGGTTTACCTTCAAGCATTCATTTGGGGGTACACAAAAAAGACTCGGCCCTGACCGCGCATGCTTGGGTTGAAAGTCAGGGGCTTGCCCTTATCGGATCAGAACTAAAAGATCAGTACTCGCGTATTGCTTCGTTTAATTAACTTACGAACCCAGAATAACGATCTGGGCATCCTGTGCCGAGAGAAGATCTCGACCTTGAGTATCGACAACATCCATTTGCACTAGTACCGGCACTGACCACTCTTGCTTTGTCATGATCTATCTATTCTCAACTTGGATGATTTTTTTTTCAAGAAGTTGATGTAAAAAAACATGTAAATCTTTTTCACAATTTGATTCTGAGACATCATAAACAGACAATAAATCTTGAACGAGGTCCTTTAAACTTCTCTCTTGATCAAGAATATTCCAAATTTGAGAGCCTACTTTATTCATGCTGAAATAAAACCCCTGATTCTCATCAAAAATAATCACTTCATCATTAATGCAACTAGAAAGAAGGTGTGGATTGCGCTTCAGAATACTGTTCGATGCTATAAGACTCATTTTTTTGTCTCCTCTGTGCATTTAAAAACCTTAAACACTCCTCTGCTATTTGTCGCGCACTTACGCCAGTCTCAGGCCGACTTAGGTAATAGACTGGTGTCTGCTGCGCCAGACGTACACAGCTGTGAAAATGCTTTTTTGGATTACCCATCTGAGATAAAAATTCGACCCTATAGGTATTATTGTGAAGCTCCACATAAACTCGTCCCCCCTCCACTTTCTCAAAACGAACTGATCTTGAAACAGATAAGGAATGCGTTTTAAGAACAAAAATGGCCTTAAGATCTTGTGGATTTCGTTCAAATGAGCGAGCAAACGGAATACTAAACTTATCTAAACGAGAGAAGATAGGCTTTAAATTAGTCGTAGGAATTTCAAGCGATTCAAGACTTGAAGACCAAAGCTTAACCTGAGGGTAACTTGGAACAACATATCTCCTATCCCGATCAAATTTTACTAAAGCGACATCGTCAGTAAGAATAGGACATCCAATTTGCGAGAAAGCCGTAGCCAAGGTTGATTTTCCTACACCAGATTGGCCTGTGAAGATAATTGCCATATTTTCATACTTAACAGCACTTCCATGCAAAACTGCGCCTTCTTGATAGTGCAAAATCACACCTAGAGCCGAACCCAAAAGAAAAAGCGAGATGGCTTCGGCCTGCATTTCTTTCGCAGGAAAAATTTTTATTTCGCCAGGGAGTGTAATTTCAAAGGTAGCAACGTGAGGAATAAAGCAAAGAATAGATTGATGATCAGAAACCTCATAGTTAAACGGCTTTAGGTTCTTCTTCGCGTCGTCAAAGGGAGCGCTTTCAAGTCGAATCCAAACATCAACTTGTTCCGATAAATCGCTCATCTCGGTAAGGGGCAGGCGAACCTCGGAACGAATTCTTAAGCCAAATGCTGTATAGAATAATTTTTCGCGCATTCCATGCTTCCGTCGTTTATATTCAGAATAATATCAGCCATTTTTAAAAAAGACTCTGAATGTGAGGCAAACAAAATAGTCGACTCTCCTTTAAGTGAAAGCAAAGTTTTCATAAGAGCCTCTTGATGGTAAGAATCAAGATGGCTCGTCGCTTCATCCAATACAATTAAAGCCGGACGGCGTAAAAAAATTCGAGCTAGAGCAAGACGCTGCTTTTGGCCGCCTGAAAAGTTATCGCCTGAATTTTTAACCAATGTATCTAATTTTTCGGGTAAAGCTCTTACGAAATCAGCGGCCTGAGCCTTCGTAAGTGCTGACCAAAGTTCTGCATCTGATGCGACTTGTTCACCCCAGGTCAAATTTTCGCGAATACTTGCCTCAAAAACAAAGGCCTCTTGATTGAGATAAGCAATCTGAGATCGCCACTGCCGAACATCAAACTCAGTAAGCAGTCTTCCATCGATGAGAATCTCTCCTGATTGCGGCTGTAAAATTCCACTGACTAAATCGAGTAAAGTTGTTTTTCCGGATCCTGACCTCCCACTAAGACCAACCAGAGATCCAAAGGGAATCTCGGCGGATATATTTTTTAGGTGAAAATTATTCTTACTCCAGCGATAAGAGAATTCCAAATTCATAAGGCTGATGCTCTGCTTAAACGAAATTTTTGAAGTTGCATTTTGAAACGATCTCTCTTGAAGACGAAATGCATTTGACTGAATTCTGTCCCAAGACTGATAGCTCGGCAGAAAGTAAAGAATTTGAGAGGCTTTTTGCTGCACATCGATAATCTGCGGAATCAGTCGAATCGAAATCAATAAGCAGAGAACGAGCACAATGGCAGGCATTTTCAGCACTGAAAACAAGAGAAAGAAGCCGATCGAAAAAGAAAGAGCGATCGATACTTCATAAATCAATCTTGTCTTTGATTGTTCGCGAGTAAATTCGAGCTCTAGGCTCTCTAAACTTCGAGAAATATCTCGAAACTGGCGGGTATAAAAGCCCTCAAGGGCAGAAATCTTAATCGCTTTTAGCCCCCTCATATACTGATTAAGTATATGATGAAACTGAGAAAAAACCTGCCGGATCTGTTCTCCAAGCGTTATGGGATTTTTTATTATTCTTTTGATCAGAAGATTAACGCCTCCCGCAAAGATCGCGAAAATCAAAACTGAATTAATCGAAAAGAAAGAAGCCAAACCTATATAAGTTAAAATTAAAATCACCGAAGTAAAAATCTGAACTAAAAGCATGGCGCAATGACTAATTCGATTTACCTCTTGAATAAGGACTTGAGAAATCACTGCCTGACTCTCGTTGGATAAAAACTCGTACCTTGCGCAAAGAAGATTCTGAAAAAGTTTATTTCTAAATGATGACTCAGTACGAACTCGCATTTGCTGCATTAAAGAATTTAGAGCATACCGCCCAAGAGCGATCAGAATCAGAAGTCCCGCATATGCAAAAAGGAGATCCTCGTCATTTATAAATTGAAAGATATCGCCAAACCATGCAGTTACCCTTGCTGTACCCATCCCTAAATTCGAATTTGAAAAACCAGCTGCCGACAACAAGGGAAGCAAAAGACAGACTGCCAGACTTTCAAATAAAGCCAAAACTAAGGATAGAGAAGGAATCAACACAAAAGATCGTTTATCTGACGAAATCAAAAACCGCAGAAAATTCTTCAAGAAAAACTCCCCTTGATAGGCCGCCGAAGGATAATCGAAGGAATTTTAGTCAGAAACCAAAGAGAATAAAATCTCATTGGCCTATTTGCTTCGAGCCAATCGTCATACTGAAGATGAAAGATATGATGAAAAAATTTCAGTTGTTTAGGGACAGAATCGTACCTCCAGAATTTGATCAGTTTGTAAAATCTCACATCACTTCGCTTAGCGCGAGTATGATGAAAATCCATCACCTGCGAGCTCATTTTTTTGAACACTCTACTTTCATCAGATAATGACATCTGATGAGCTTCTAGATGACTTGGCTTAAAAAAATGCTTGGCAAGTTTGAGAGCAAATTCAACCTCTTTTACCTGATCAAATTTTTTTGCTATTTCGATAACAGAATCGAGCTGCCCGTTTAAAAACTTAAGATGAAAACGGGTGAAATCGTAAAGCCAATCAAGCCTCTCCCAAGCGTGCTTGCGACCATGCGCAGAGAGATAAATAAAATTAAGTTCCATCGGCAAAATAGGTATAGCTTTCTGCTGAATTTGAATAATTTCTTTTTGTCCTAAAATCAGTTCAATCGTCTGTGGCAGCTTTAAATAAGTCTGATGCATCAATCGATAGTGCAGTTCAACTCGCGTCCGAGCTGCTGCATCAAAAAAATAGCGATCATTTCGATAAAGTTTTGAACACCTTAAGTCCTTAGGCAAATCTGAGTTCGAATCCAAAGGCTGTAAATTGATCGCTAAAAGTGCACGTATCGCTGTTTCAAACTGCGAAGGCGCAACAAGCAAATCAATATCTGAAACCATCCTGCGAGATGCATCGCCATAAAGTAATTGCGAAAGCGGTTGCCCCTTAAGAATGACAAAGTCTACTCTTTCGGCTCGAAATCTCTCAAGAATACGAAAAAGAAGGGCGAGCTGTTTAAGAGAAATTTGCTGATGAGCGTGAAGCTCGTTTTTAAGTTCTTGTTTTTGAGCAGAATGGCACGCAAGATTTTGTAAATCATTTTGAATATGTGTCAGAATCCGATGGTATTTCGCCCATGCAAGTGAAGATGTAAAATTTGCCGAAGATATTGAAGATTTACTGTCGAGTTGACGAGATTCACTAAACGTTTTACCCAGCGCACGAACGATAAATTGCCAATCCCCTTCCATACAAACTAAACGGAAGATACTTCATGGGACTCATCAAAGCAAGCAAGTGCCCATGGCGGGTTAATATTCAAGAATATAACGAAATTAATAATGGCCTTCTCAAGTATTACCTTATGCTGAGCTCACTCGGAGATTTATGAGGCATCGTCAAACAAACTGTTTCGCCCAATTCCGGAATCAGGCATGGCCAATAAAATTGATTTTCGATTTTTTCTTTTAAACTAACAGATGCTTTTGGCTCCCCGTGAGTGATAAAAACTTTTGCAGGATTAAATCGGCATACTTTAATCCAGTCTAAAATTTCTGAATAATCTGCATTCGACGAAAAACTCTTGATTTGCTTTATCTGAGCTCGGATCGGCCAGTGAAGGCCATGAATTTTAATACTTCTAGCTCCTTTAATTAAATCGGCTCCTCGCGTTCCTGGTGCCTGATAGTCGATAAACAAGATTAGATTGTTCGCATCCGCTCCAATTTTTTTTAACTGATGAAGAATAGGCCCTCCCGTTGCCATCGGTTTTCCACTGATGGTAATAGCGGGGCCTTGTCGATTTGCTTGGTCTATTGATTCTTTTGAATTAATAATATTCGTTCTTGGTAGTAATGACTTAATGTCTTCAATTGTTAATTTCAAATCATTAGGAAACTTTTCAAATACCGCTGAACTGATTGCAAAAGAATCTTCAAGATAAATAGCTATATCCGGAATCTTTCTTGCAGCTTTAAACTTGAGCAGAAATGAAATGAGAAGATGAACACGGCAGGCGACTGAGCCGACAATAAGAACAATTCCTCTATTTTTAAGAATAGGCGATATTGCTTGAAGTAATTCTTCGTCAGGTTCAACCTTAGGATGCAGAGTTCCGCCGTGCGTGGACTCGACGATTAAATAATCAATATTTTGAATGCAGCTTGGAGCAAGAAATAACGGATCATCTGGCCTGCCAAGGCATCCAGAAAAAAGAATGCTTTTACCTCGGGCCTCGATAAGAACATGTGCGGCTCCAAGAATATGCCCCGCATAGTGAAGCCGAACCTTAAATTCTGTTCCAATACTGAAAGATTCATCCCATTTTATTGTTTCAAAATACTTTAAAGTTCTCTCTACATCCTCGAGAGTAAAAAGAGGCCGCGGAGAAACATGCCTTGAGAAACCCTTCTCTTTTGCCAAAACAACGCCATCTTCTTCGATTTTGGCGCCACCATTTAAAACAAAAGAGCACAACTCTCCAGTCGGCTCACTGCAGTAAATTTTTCCTTTGAATCCCTGCTTAACTAATCGAGGAAGATAACCCGAATTTTCTAAACGTGACTGAGTAAGAACAACAGCGTCTAGCTCTGCGGGAGGAATAGGAAATGGAGTCCAATTGTTCAATCGTAAATTTTTTTTTCCTTTAAATAGGCCACAATCCACCAAAATCTTTTCTTTTCCTGCTTGCAGCAAGTAACACGAGCCAGTTGTCGTGCCAACGGCCCCTAGAAAGGTCAAAAAGACACCAGCCTCTGCTCGAGGTTGGGCAAAATTATTGAGCATCCGCATATAATATCAGCAAGGTTTAGCGAGAAATCTTGTACTCAAGTACAGAATACAATTCATTAAAGCGCTATTGTTGTTAAAAGAAGGGAATTACTAATTCAATACCAGACGAAGAAGGGGACAATGTTTTATCCGTCACAAGCTCCTGGTTATGAAACAATCGAATTTTTAAAGTGCCCTCAGATGTCTTCTTCTTGATAGAACACTTCTCAATATTAACATCCAGATAGATTTTGGCTGGTGTTACACCTTCAATTCGCTTCTGCTCACCCGTTTCTTTCGAAACGCAAAGACCAAAAAATTCAACCCTTTTGTTGCCACTAAACTCTAATACAGTTGATGAGGGTTCCGCACTAATAATCATAAAAGCCATTAATTCAAGCATATATCTCTTTATACCAGCTTGTTTTAAGAACCGCTCTTGTCCAAAGGTACAAGGGGCAAAGCCAGTAAAATCGATCAGACTAAAGTTTATGATGAAATCACATCTGCGCACAGGCTGGAGGCATTTTTGGAAGCAAATTTTCCGGGTACTACAAAATCCAATTTTCTGCATTTTTACTTTAATTGGAAACATTATTCTCTTTTTTTCAGCTGTCGCATTTTACCTATTGGAAAATGAAACAAATCCGCATATTCACAGCTTCTTTGACGCACTATGGTGGGCCATTATCACTATGACCACGGTGGGTTATGGAGATATCATCCCATTAACGGTTGCCGGAAAATTGGTGGCTATTCTGTTGATTTTTACCGGTAGTGTTCTCTTTCTCTCCTTCATAGCTCTTTTAGCGAGTGCTTTTATTGAATTGGAATTTAATCAGCTCGAATCCGAAGTGTTTGAACTAAAGACTCAGATAAAGAATCTTTCAGGCCAAATGGATAGGATGAGATGATTGCATCGAAAAGTTGTACTTAAGAACAATAGCAAAAATGCGCGAGAAGCATTATTTTAACGTTATGTTTATGCAAAAATGCACGCGAAATCTGATCTTTATTTTTAGTCTATCTTCTCTGGGGACTGAATTGTCTGCTGATACCGCTCAAAAATCTTCTGAATCTCAAGTTCCCATCGTCATGTATGATTTTTTAGGTGGTCTTATGTCTCTTCAACCATTCATGGTCTCTTCAAAAAAATTCCAAGATCCAAAAAACGAGAAAGAAATCAAAAAACGTCTTTCAGATTTTATTAAAAATACAAAGCGGCTCTCACATAGTCAGCGATTAAGCACCGCCAGCTTTCAAATTTCAGCTCACGCATTTCAAGAACATCTTACAGGCGTTCTTGATATTTTTAATCGAGGTCGTAAAGAATACGCTCGCCGAATGCTTAACGCCACAATGGATGGATGTAGCTCCTGTCATACCCAGGTTCCAAGCAATAAAATGCCGATGTGGAAATTCCGTGCGAATGAAATTCAGGGATCAAATTTCGAAAAGGCAGAATTCCTTTTTACTGTTAGGCATTATGATGAGGCTCTTGATCATTACAATAGCTTGATCAGTCAATACCAAGCGAAAACCGGCAATAAGGATTCGCTTGAAACCGCGCTTAAGCGAAAGCTCGCCATTTATATTCGAGCAAAACAATCGCCGAAAGATGGGGTGAAAAGTCTTGAAAAAGATCTTCACAATAAAAATTTACCTAAAGTTTTAAAAACAGAAATAAAAGGATGGATAGATGCGCTGAAAAAAATCAGTGAGAAAGAAGATCCTTCGGTTTCCGCTGAAAATTTAGAAAATTTTGCATCAACTGCCATTCCGCCACTACTTACAGCGGCTGCACAATACAAGCCTGGTTCCTATGTAATATTTCTATATACGTCGGGCCTCATCTTTCATTTCATAAATACTCATAAAGAATCCGAAGTCACACCAGGCCTACTCTATTGGCTTGCGATCTGCGATAATCATCTCTCCCAAACCTATTTCTTTTCGTTAACAGACCTTTATTTAAAAGAATGCATTAAAAGATTTCCCCGCTCTTCGACAGCAAATAAATGCTATAACGAATTAGAATCAATGACGATCGATTCTTATACTGGCTCAAGTGGTACTAACTTACCCGAAGACGTACTAGAAGAGCTTCAAAAATATAAAAAGATGCTGAAGCGCGGCACCTGAAATATCGCTGACGAATCAAAATTGGAGATCGTAAGAAGAATATGAAAGTTTTATTCTTTGATACACATCCTTTTGAAAAAAATATCTTTGAAAGAGAAAACGAAAATTTTCATCATGATTTTACATTTTTAGATGCGAGACTTACTCCACAAACAGCTTTACTTTCAAAGGGATTTACCTGCGTATGCTGTTTTGCAAATGATCAATTGAATTCAGATTCACTTAGTATTCTGAAGAATCAAGGAGTTCGGTTGATTGCTCTAAGGTCAGCAGGGTTCAATCATGTTGATCTTGTTTCCGCAAAGAAACTCAAATTAAAAGTCGTAAGGGTTCCAGAGTATTCTCCGTATGCGATAGCCGAACACGCAGTGTGTTTAATCCTTGCGCTCAATCGCAAAATTCATCGTGCCTATCAAAGAGTTCATGAACTCAATTTCTCTTTGGACGGCCTAGTTGGATACGATATTCACAAAAAAACAGTCGGTATTATTGGTACAGGTCGTATTGGCAGCGCTTTCGCTCATATTATGAAGGGCTTTGGCTGCAAAATATTAGCTTATGATATTTCTCCAAATCTGAAGCTTAGCAAAAAATGTGGCGCGCAATATGTAAGCCTCGAAGAACTTTACAAGAAATCGAATATTATTTCGCTCCACATACCCCTTACGCCTCAAACAAAACACCTCATTGATAAAGATGCGCTAGATTTAATGTCTGAAGGAACCGTTTTAATTAATACGAGTCGAGGCGCTCTCATTGATAGCCATGCTCTCATCAATTCGTTAAAAAGTGGACATATTGGAGCTGCAGGACTTGATGTCTATGAAGAGGAAGAAAATATTTTCTTCAAAGATATGTCCGACCAGATTTTACAGGACGATATTTTGGCTAGATTGCTGACGTTTCCTAACGTGTTGATCACTTCACATCAGGCCTTCTTAACACGCGAAGCATTGGGCAATATCGCGCAGACCACTCTTCAAAACATAAGTGATTTTGAAAGATCTCTTCCGCTTAAAAATGAAGTATCAGCTACTAAGTCTCTACGCCCCCAAGACTTAAGTCGGAAAAATCGCGTTAAAAAGTTCGGTTCGAGTCGCAACTCCACATTTTTGAAAAATACTCGTTAAATGCGCTTTAATCGTTCGATCAGTAATATCTTCGATAGAAGCAATCTCTTTGTTAGCAAGACCCTTCACAAGAAGCCTAGCAACCTCCTTTTCTTTGGATGTAAGGCCATTAAGATCTAAAAAGCGCTCGAGCATTGCCTGTAGTCCTTTCGGCTCTTCCCATAGTTTCTCAAGTGCTTGTAAGAGTTCATTAATTTTGAAAGGTTTCTCTAATATATAAGATACGCCATGATTTACAGCTTCTTTAGCGATCTTTAGGTCGGCAGCAGAGCTCATCATAATGGTGGGCGTACCGGTATGCTGAATTTGCTTTACGAGATCTAATCCATTGGGCCTATCAGACTTTAGGAACATATCGGTTATAACTCCATGAAATAATCCACTCTTAAATGTTTTAAGAGCGTCTTCTAGATCCTTAGCCCAACTGCAGTTTAACCCCGCCGAATTCAAATGACTTTCAAGCCAGCCACCGAACTGAAGGTCATCTTCGACAATAAGTACTTTTCCTATTAGCTTGCGCCCCGATAGGTGAAGAGAGTCATCCATTAGTGTCTAATGACATCTCTCGCCTTCTCTCGCAACGGCCAATTCGGACGAATTGCACGATTTGCAAGATAGTCTTAAAGCTGATAGACAGAGCTGCTATATGAAATTGAGTGTGAACCATATGGAGAAACAATGTGAGTATCGCACAAGACATAAAGATACTTTCTAAGGCCCAAGATCGCATTAGCCTTGAACTCTTACTTGCATCTACTCCCCATCTCGTTTTCGGTGTTGATAAAAACTTCGAGTGTATCTTCACTAATCAAAAAGCTCTTATTGAAGTTGAATTAAATACCGCCGAAATTGAAAAGAAATCGACAAAAGATCTTGGTATTTTTGGAAGCTTACTTCATCCCCTCTTTGAAAAGGTCTTGAAGGGCGAAGACTATCAAACTGAAGAACACGAGATACTGACAACTAAAGGAAATAAGTGGTTCGAATTTCATGTAAATAAGATCCTTGATGAGCACGATCAAATTATAGGTGCTCTCGCATTTATTCATGATTTAACTTCGAGAAAACAAAAAGAAATGGAGCTTACAGAGCTCCGCGCAAAACTCGAAGCCCAGATGAAAGCCCTCGACGTTTTTGATATCGTCGCCGAAACAGATCGGCGAGGCAAAATCACTTACGTTAATGATCAATTCATAGCTATTTCAAAATATTCTCGTGAAGAGTTGATTGGCCAAGACCACCGAATTATCAATTCATCATTTCACCCGAAAAGCTTTTTTAGAGATATGTGGGCAAGCATCAGTCAGGGAAAAATTTGGTCGGGCGAAATTCGAAATCGAGCCAAAGATGGTACAATTTATTGGGTTAGTACGGTCATCACTCCAATTTTAGATTCTGCAGGAAAGATTAAAAGTTTTTTAGCGATTCGACGTGATATTACTAAACAAAAAGAAACCGAAGAGTCGATCAAAGAGTCGGAACTTCGCTTTCGAGAACTTCTAGATAACGTAAATCTAAAGGCGGTAGGCCTTGATGTTCGAGGCAGAGTGACGTTCGCCAATTCGGCCCTTCTTAATTTTCTAGGAAAGCAGCAAGAAGAAGTTTTGGGCAAAGACTGGTTCAATGATTTTATTACTCAGGCCAGTAGAGACCAGATCTTCGAAATTTTTTCGCGCACTTTGACCGATGATAAAACATCGGAAGATTATGAATGCGAACTAGTTGCGTCCAATGGTGAGGCCCGAATAATCCGTTGGAAGAATACTTTATTTCGCGATCAAAAAGGCGATTTAATAGGCGTTACCGTACTCGGAGAAGATGTCACTGAGCAAAAAGCTGCAGAACACCGAATTGCCGAGCTTCGAGACAAAAATGAACGACAGAAAGAAGAAATTATGGGCTTTGTTTCTCATGAGCTTCGAAGCCCCATAAATTCTATTATTGTCAGCGTTGAGATACTTAAAAACTATTTAAAGGGCGAAGGATATGGGGCAAAAGTTCCGCCTGACGAAACTCTCAGGCAAATTCAGCACCAAACGGAAAGAATTTTACGAGTAAGCAAAGATTTTATGGAGTGCAGCATTCATAAAGCCGGTGAAATGCATTTTGAACTGAAACCGACTCATTTAAACAAACTTCTTAAGAATATTTGTAACAGCTTTGCCCATCAACTTGCTCTAAAGCAGAATTTATCCCTTCATTACGATGCGCCGGATGTTGAAATTGTGGGGCATTGGGATGCAAATCGCTTAGACCAGGTTTTTACCAACCTCATTTCAAATGCAATTAAGTATTCAAAACCTGAAAGTAAAAAAATTGAAATTCAGTCAACCGTTAAAAATGGTGCTGTCCATATCACTATTAGTGATGACGGAATTGGAATACCAGAAGAAGGCTTAAAGAATCTTTTCCAACTATTTAGTCGTGCGGACAATGCTCGGGATACCGCAGCTGGATTTGGGCTCGGACTTAAAATATCACGAGATATAATAGAAAAGCATGGTGGAAAAATTTGGGCTGAATCAAAACTCAACGAGGGTTCGAAATTCCATGTTGTTTTACCTCTGCAATGGTCGAAGGCTTCTTCGAATTGATTGCCTTGTTCAGCTCCGCATTTCGTTAATCGAATGTAATCCAAGCCACCAAAGCAATGCCGGTAATCATCGACGCAAAAACACCCGTTAGTATTTGACTAAAGACTTCACGATTAATTACCCAGGAGATAAATATTTTTGCGACTAAACTCGCAACAACAGCTAACAAAATACTTACGCTTGCGGCATTAAGAGTTAAGTAATTTTGACTTTGCATTGTCGCGTTAGCAAGCGATACACCGTGCAGCTCAAAAAAACCTGTTATGAATGATGCGATGAAAGTGCCTTGATCTCCCAGAATAGATTTGGCCAATGAAATCATTGCTAGAATGGCTCCCAACATGAACGAAAGACGAAAAACACCTTTCCAATCGAGTGGGGATTTAAGATTCATCCCCGCATTCCGTCTGTATTTTTTTCGAGCTAGAACAATCAGTGAAAGACCGCCTATAAAAATTCCGACTCCTATCGGCCACATAATTCGTAGAAACAATGAATGAGAAATCAATCCAACAATAAGAAAAACTTCGGCTAAGGCCGCAAGTTTCGCCATTAAGGCTGCACAGAGCTGAGTCTGCCAGGTCTCTGGAATCTTCGTCGATTGCCGTGCAGATGAAATTAACACTGCAGTGCTAGACACCATGCCTCCTAGAAATCCGGCGACTAATGCACCCCGCCTCTCTCCGACGATTTTTGTCAGTACATAGCTTGAAAACTCAAGAGTAGCCAGGGTCAGAATGATATAGCCAAATTTTCTAGGATTAAAAATTCCCCATGGATCAATAACAGTATCAGGAACTAAATTAATGACGACGACGCCACCTAACAAAAGAAGAAGTGCCACTTTTAATTCTGCGGGTTTAAGAGTTTTTGTAAATTGATGCAGATAAATTTTAGAAAATAAAATGATAGCGACAAGTGTTCCAATGATTGCAGAGAGCGCGGGTGATTGGTGAGCCATATAACCCAGACAAAAAACAATCCCAGCAGCAAATTCAGTGGTTAATCCACGATCGATTTGTGCAGCTTTAGATCTGGTTTGGTTAAAATAAGAAACTAAAATCAGGCCAAGTGAAAATAGCGCCAAAAAATACGAAAGCCATACTGCCCCAGCATCTCCGGCAATAGCTCCTATCAAGCTGATAAGAACAAATGTTCTTACACCCATTGTTTTTTGATGGGGATGTGCTTTTTCGCGTTCAATCCCGATTAATAATCCGATTACTATGGCAATGAGGTATGGCTGCCAGTGGCTCAAACTCGTTCTCCTCCTTAGGATTCCACTGTAGCAGCATCCTCTATTAAGGATCACTATGTAATCGGGCGATAAACATAAACGGGGCACGAAGCTCAGCGAACCAATTGTCGCGTGATGCTTCCTGCCGTTATAGGGAATTTGGGCCGAGGCTCAGCAGGTCTAAAAGACGGACTAGTCTGCCGAGTTAGAGTTCTCAGGGGTTTTTGCAAGTAATGAGAAAATCAATTTTGGGAATTCACGGAGCGGATGTTCACTAAAGTCTTTGCTTACACAGCCTGAGAATCCAGATTTTTCAAGCTTCGCCTTTGAAAGATAATTTTCGCTTAATGCAGTAAATGCATACATATGAGATGTACATCCCTGCTGCCGTAGTTTTTCAGCAATCTCGTATCCTGTCATATCAGGCAAGTGAAGGTCGATAAGGATCAAATCAAAAACCGACTGCTGATGCTTTCTTAATGCCTCATTTCCGTTTTGAGCAACCGCTACTGAGGCCCCTGCCTCTTCGAGATACTTTTGAAGAATATATTGAATATCAAGAGCGTCATCAACAACGAGAATCTTTCTTTTTGCTAAGATAGATTGGGAGTCGTCACTCAAAGGACACCGTGCTTCTTTAAGGGGAGTGAAAATATGAAGTCTCCTTTATAGATCCTGATTTTAAAATTTTTCCCTCTCCAAATTCATTCCGTACCTATGCGGTAATCTTTCAGATTTTGGTGCTGGCGAGAATTGTACCTCTGTACAGTGAGATTTTAAGGCTTACAACATGGTGACTATCAGACTTTGAAGCCACAACGAGCTGAAATCTTAGACTATTTTGAACTATCGCAATGCTATAGTCACAAGGTAAAATTTGAGAATGTTCACGAAGAGTGCGCATCAGAAGGTCGATAAATTCGTAATTCTTCACTGGTTATTAATGAGTTTGGCTGCCGGAGTTCTAAATGTAATTGCATTTATTGGCCTTGGCACATTTGCTACTCACGTTACCGGCTTTGCTACCCTCTTTGGTGTACATGCTGCCGAATTTCATTTTGGTAACTCTGTTGCTGCACTTGCCGTTCCTTTGTTTTTTCTTCTTGGTGCCGTTCTGTCAGGACTTTTTGTAGAAGCAAGAGTACGGCGCAACAAAAAGCCACATTATGACTACGTCATGTATTTTGGAGCATCGCTTTTAATTGTAGCTACGATTTTAGGCTCTTCGAAGGGATATGACGAACTTCAATCTTATTTACAAATTCAGAAAAATTTTATTTTGCTTTCTCTTATCTGTCTTTCAAGCGGGTTACTAAATGCAGCTCTCTCCTACTCGTCACATTCGACAGTGAGAATCACTCACCTCACGGGAATTACTACTGATCTTGGCCGAAGCATTGCAGAGATTATTTCGCTGCGCGCACTAAAACTCGCACCCACGCCGCATGAGCTGCAATTGGTTTTTCTTAGATCAATGACAATTGCAGCATTTATTCTGGGATCAGTGATCGGGGCATTTCTTTTTCACGGCTGCGCCTTTTACTCATTATTACTTCCCGCTGGATTTTTTGTTTATGCGGGCATTATCGGTAGACCAAAAAACTGACTACTTAGAATTGGCTTTTTGATTTAGCTGTTCGATCACACGAATCAGTTGGATAATAAGTGAATCAGCAATTTCGGGCGCCTTTCTAATCAAATCGTGGAATTGATCTTTCGTCACTCCCATAACGAAGCATCGATCCGCATTACAGATTATGGTTGCTCCTCTAGGAATTTGCATAAGAGCTGATCTCACACCAAAAATCTGATTTGTAGGAACTTTTCCTACTTCAATTCCATCAACAAATACTTTACCTTCGCCTTCCGTCAAAAGCAGCAGCCGATTAGATATCGAACCCTGCTCAAATATCGTTTCTCCCTTTTTGTATTCAGTAAACTGAGCGTCGATCATGCCTTTGAATTATGTCTCAATTTTTCAAATAAGAAAAATTAAATTGATCGCAGCAGCAAGCAGCTCTCAAAGTTCATGTTGGATAGAAAATCCGTCATTGCCGGCAAGAATTTGTTTGAGCGAACCTTTATCGTCTTCGTCGTAAATATCCCCGACGATTCGGTCAAAAATATCCTGCATTGTAATAATGCCTACAATTTCAGATTCATTATAGACTACAGCAAATTGATTTCTTCGGCCTTGAAGCGCCTTTAAGGCATGAAGGAGGGTAATACTTTGTTGAAGTCTCGCTGCTCTTCTTATTAATGGGCGCCACTCCTTTTCTCCAGAGATCAAAGCACTTGTAAAATCTCGATTGTTAAGAATTCCTTCGAGTTTTCCATCTCTAATAACTGGAATTCTAGAATGAGCACATTGTGCAATTATTCTAGCGACCTCGTCAAAGGTTTGGCTCCAATCGATAAAAGTCACTCTCTCCCACGGAAGATAAATGTCTTGAACTCTTCTTTTCTCTAGCGCAACTGCATTCAAAACGAGGTGACGATGGGGATCAGGCAGCGCTTCCAAATCAAAATCACCTTCATTCTCATGTAGAAAGTTCCAGGACTTTACCCTGAAAAAACTATGAACAAACAATCTCGTAGACCATTCCAAAAACGAAACCAACGGATGAAGTGTCTGCTCAAGCACCCAGAGAAAGCGAGACGTGAGGGTTGCAACCCAAAGAGGATGTCGCAACGCCAACACCTTGGGAACAAGTTCACCGAACACCACATCCAAATACGTGAATATCATGACGATCGCCGCAACAGATAGAAACTGAGCAAATGAGGGACTTAATTTAAAATGTTCGATCAACCAAGGCGACAGATATTTAGCTGTACCAATAAATCCTACTGCCGCCCCAATCGCGGTGATTAAAGACTCCCCCAGCTGAATAACCGAGAGCGTTCGTTCAGGATTTTCGCGAAGGCGCTTGAGAAGACTGGCCTTCGGGTTTCCATCTTTTGCCAGTGAGCGAATTTGACTTCGCCTCGCAGTAACAAAGGCTATTTCTGCAGCCGAAAGAAACCCACTGATTCCTACACAAATTAAGACGATTAAAAACGTCATTCTTAGAATCCATTATCGTCGCCAGAAGGATTTAAAAACCAAAGCAAAAGATTTTAATATTTTGTTTGTTTCTTTGGACTCCATAAAATATCTCCTCCACTAATAAAAAATAAAATATTTCTTAAAATCGTCAAGCCCCCCATTTTCTGTATTTTAAATGACGCTGGGAAAAAATTAAAAAATATCAAAAAAATACTTCGGTAATCTTGACAGGCTAAAAACCGAAATTATTTCTTTTGTAAGTTTCGATAAGCCCTAGCGGCAAGTTAATCCAAAGGGGGAGCGAACTTATTAATTTATGAAAGGAGAAATTGTTATGAAAAACTTAACCCGATGGCCAAACAATCAAGACTCCTTTTGGGGTCTATCAAAGTTGCAACGAGATATTGATAGAATGTTCGACAATTTCATAAGCCCCGAATTGAGTTTGACTCAGAATTCAGATGCAATGCCGACGTTTAATCCGGCTTGTGATATTGAAGAAACTGATTCGCACTATCTTGTTAGCTTCGACGTCCCAGGAATTGCTAAAGAAAATATAAAGATCGAGCTTGTCGATGGAACGCTCACCGTCACCGGAGAAAGACGAGTCGAGAAAGATCAGAAAAAGGCCTCTCAACATTTGATCGAAAGATCTTATGGTCAGTTTAGACGCAGTTTTTCTTTGCCCTCTCAAGTCGATACTGAAAATGTCGAGGCAAATTACCATGAAGGTGTTTTGACTATTAGTATCGCTAAAGCTGAATCGGCTAAACCTCGGCAAATTAAAATCGGCGAAGGAAAGCCGTCGCTCTTTAAACGTTTGGCGGACACAGTAACAACGAATATTGATTCGCCACAAAAAACTAATCCGAATAAACAGCGCGCTGCCTAACCAAGGCAGAAATAATATCAGAGACTGCCAGTCTCTGTGATGTCACAAATTGTGACACGTCTTCGATGGGGATGGGTGGAGTAAGTCCGCCCGTCCATACCCAACTTTTCTGAAGTATCTTCCCTTAAATTAAATCTTGCACCAAAGACTTGCCGATCTGAAGGCTGACATAATTGACGTTCTTTTGCCTTAATAAACCGGTCCAAACCGTGCAGAATCGTACTAAATGAATTTCGACCTCAAATCGGTCAGATGGAAGACGGTTAGAAACCATGCACTCATAAAGGCGACCCCCTATTGGATTGCCGCGCTGACCGTTGGCCTCGTTTCAACTGGATATGCTGAACTATTTCATTGGGTCTCTATTTGGACTGCAAGGCTGTTTCAACAAGCCATTTGGATTCCATTTCTGTTCGCCCCCTCTGCCTTCTTAATTGGATGGGCGATTGTTCGATATTTCGCGCCAACTGCTGCGGGCAGTGGGATTCCTCAAGTCCTTGCGGCTGTAGAAATGAATCCGCAAACTGAAAGCACTGCAATCCGTAAGTTGCTGCATCTGAAGGTCGGTATTGTAAAAATAGTAAGTTCACTGTTTTGCCTATTGGGAGGAGGAGCGATCGGTCGAGAAGGTCCGACGCTTCAAATTTCTGCGGGCATTTTTAATTTTGTTGGTTCAAAGGCGAAGAAGATTTGGCCCGATATAGATTACCAATCATGGATCATGGCCGGAGGTGCGGCAGGAATTGCATCGGCTTTCAATACTCCTCTCGGCGGAATCGTGTATGCCATTGAAGAGCTCTCATCAGCCCATTTTCGCAAATTTCAAATGGCTGCCCTTTCTGCTGTAATCATTTCAGGTGTTATCGCTGAAGCGATTCTCGGCCCATACCTGTACTTGGGCTCCCCAATAATCGGGGCCGTGAGCATTAACCTGCTTCCTTTTGCGCTTCTTGTTGGAGCGGTCAGTGGAAGTATAGGGAGCCTGTTTGGAACCACCTTATTTTATTGCTCAAACTTAATCCGAACACGAATTCCTCCACGTCGAACATTTTTGATCCCCGTAAGCGCCGGGCTTTTGCTTGCAGCCATCTACTATTTTATCGACCCCCGCGCCATAGGGCCTGGGTCAGGGATTAGCTCTGATCTTTTATCAGGCGGCGCCGACCATTCTAGCATCGCTTTGATTGGGATTCGTTTTGTATCGAGTGCTGTTTCTTACCTTTCAGGATGCGCAGGCGGAATTTTTGCTCCATCATTAACAATTGGTGCATCCATTGGGGCGGAAATTTCTAAATTCGCCGGCGAGGGTCACGAGAATCTACTCATACTACTTGGAATGATCGGATTTCTCACCGCAATCACCCACTGCCCCTTCACGTCTCTCGTACTCGTCATGGAAATGACCGATCGGCACTCGGCCATTTTTCCGATGATGTTGGCCGCGCTAACGGCACACACACTCGCAAAGGCAATCGATGCAAAATCTTTTTATGAAAAAGCTAAAGTGTTTTATCGGTCGTCACCGGCAGAAGCATCTCTGTTACGGTAAAGTTTTTTGGCTTCAATCAACCCTTACAATCACAGCTCAAACCCACCATTGAGCTCCATAATTTTTTTGGAACAGTCCTGAGGTGTATCTCTTCGATTCTTAAGAATCGTGGATAATCCCCAACCTAAATTCTTGGGTGAACTTTGAACAAGATCAGGAACTTGTAACCAGAATGATTCATGCCATTTTTCCATCGTTTCGATAGTTCCCGTAGTCCAATAACGTAGTGTTTCATCATTACTTCTCAGTAATTGTGGAATTTCATCCCAAACTTCCTTAGACCACTCAGGATGTTTTCTGAGCAGCAAAACTATTTCTCTTTGAAATTTTGGAAATTTAGGTTTCATCAAGGCTGGCAGTTCAGCCCATACTTCTTTGGGAAAATCATCCGGACCTTTCAATGCCTTAAGCATCAGCAGTTGAAGGTTTTGATTCGGATTTCTCAAGAACTTTGGGACAAACTCCCAAAAACTTCTTGGCCAAACTTTCTGGCTCGCCAGACTTTCGCCTATTTTTTCAGAAAGATTGAGCCTTTTCGATTCTAATAAACCAGGAATTTCATTCCAAAACTCTCGAGGCCATTTTTTTTGCTTTGAAAGGACTTCGACCATTCGATTTAAGGCATCGGCATCTCCGCCCCGCAGAATCCCTGGAAGCTGAGACCAAAAGCTTGGAGGCAACAGCCTATCTTCAAGTAAAATGACTATCCAGAACCGGATATTCTGATCTGGATCAGTGAGCAGATCAGGAACATGGTCCCAGAAGTCCTGAGCCCATTCGTTTTGGGCCTTGAGAGCTTGCGATAAAACACTTCTTTTAACTTCCTTGCTCCTCAAAAGACTTGGTATCTGAGGCCATATTTCTTTAGCCCAATTTGAATTCAGAGTAAGGATTTCAGCTGCAACGGGGCGAAGATTTTTTTCAGACTTTACAATCATATCAACGATGAAATCCCACGCCTTTGCCCTATGAGGACCATTAATCAGCGTGGGAGCCAGTTCCTTAAAGTAGGGACCGATTTTATTAAGAACAACCTCTCGATTTGCCTCTCCTAAAAGTTCGCCAACTAATGTATCGGGAAGAAGTTTTACTACCGCTTCGCGTTCGTCCTTCAGAAGAGGGGTTTGAAGAAAATTGAAAAGCAAGTCCCAGGCCATTGATATTTCTCGATGCCCTGAGGAATTCCACCGATCACGGATTTTCTCGAAATCAGAAATAAAATCCTCTAAACGCTTGGGGGTATAAGAAACACCTCGACGAGATTCAATCACAGAAGGGTTTTTGAGAAGATAAGATCTTCCTTCCCTGATCGAGTAAACAAAGATATCTACTTCAAATGTCTCAGCAAACGCCTCTATAGAATGCGGCCCAAACTCCTGAGCCCAGGCATCGAAGAGAATTTTCCCACCACCTTGCGTAAGATCGACAATCTTCGCCTTAGGACTGATCTTTAGACCGACAACGGGATGATTTACTCTTGCAAGTAAATCGTTTTTACTTTGAACCTCCACAAAATCATTGATGTCCACACATTTTAGGCCGTTACCTATCGGGGGATTATCTTTAGTCGGAATATGTCCATAAAAAAGTATTTTCCTGAAATGCTCCTCGTCCTCAGCCCCAAAGATCAGCTCTCCGTTCGGAATTGAATCGGCGAAGGACTGGTAAATTCTAGCGTTTGGATCAGCTTTTTTCGTAAAGTCCAAAATCAAATGAAGGGCTTCTTCCCTGAAGGGCCCTTTCAAAAACGAAACGGCCCATCGAATTACCTGATGCCCAAGAACTTCGAGAAGCGCTTTGCGATGGGCATGTGAAAAAAGTTCTACGAGAAGAGAATTCGACAAAAGACTTGTGAGATACCTTCTCTCAATCAGATTGAGAGGGGTGATAAGAAAATCTTTAATGAGGAGCAAAACTTCAGAAACTTCTGAGCGCGAACCTGATTCCCACTGGGCCCTGACTTTTTCAAAGCTTTGTACAAGATCACTGAGCGGACGAGGATTTTTGAAGACTCCTCGCTTTGATTCAATAACATCTGAGTTTCTGAGAACAAATGCGCGATTCCCTTTAAGATTTTCATCGATATAAGAATAACCCAGAACGTCAGCGCCAAATGATTCTGCAAATTTGTCAAAGAGGCCTTCAAATTGTTGATCTTTAACTTCCTTTGCCCAGCTCTGAAAGAGGAGTTCTCCCGGCCCTCGAGATATATCGATAATTCTTGTATCTGGCTTAAGCTTCAAGGCCACGACAATATCGTCGCGCTTAGCTTTTTTGTAAGACCATTTCTTTGCAAATTCCAAATTGCCGATGTCAACGCCATAAAGACCTCGGCCTACTGAACCCGATTCAGAGGGCATAACCCCTTGAAAAATGAGACTTCGAAAGGCTTCTTCGCCTCCAGCTCCATGAATCAATTCACGATCGGAAAGGACCGTGTCAATGGGACTATAAATCTCTTCAGGGGAGTAGCCATATGTTTGGAACATTTTTGCGACTAATTTTTCATCTCTTTTTACTTTAAGTAGGTAACCCAAGATCGATTCGATCTTATCTGGGTAGAGGCCCATCAGCTCGAGAACTCCCATTTCTTTCATGAGTTGAAAAGTTGCAGTAGCATTTGTAAAGGATCGAAAACTTTTTTGAATGGGTCCGTTAAGCTTGTTAAGGAAGCTTGGATTCCTCATAAATTTTTTAAAACTCTCATCTGTGCTAGCCGATAAAACAAGCTCCTTGATCTTTGCCTTGCTGCCGAGGCTCATAGGGGCCAAGAGCTTTTTAAAATCGGGGTAAGCGTCTCCGTGTCTTCTAAGATAATCCTGAGAAATAATTCGGAGATATCGAAGGGCGAGAATGACCGGATGATTGACACTCTCTCTCGCATAGTATGTCTTCCAAAATCGTTCATTGTCCGCAAACTGAATAGAGATTTTTCCTGAAATGAGCTCCGAAATTCCATCTCCAAAATGTGTTTCTTTAATGATACCTTCTTTTGACAGCCTCAGTTTCTCGGTCGGGATATATCCTTGATCGATTTCAGTCTTTCCAAGCTCATGTGAAGGATTGATTCGATCGAACGAAATAAAATCAAGTTTACGTATTCCATAGTCCTCCCCCTTGAGGTCTCCTAATAAATTTTGATGATTCGTCATAATATCGGCATCTGAAAGTGGGCCAACCATTTCTCGAAATTGAATATGCGGCCGCGACAGAAGACTTGCCTTTTGAGCTACTATTTTTTCGAAGGATGATAAGCCTTGGAAATGCCCTAAGATCCAATACAGATAGTCTCTAGTAGTACCTGCGAAAAATTCGGCCTTTGGATCTCTGTCCCAAACCGATTGAAAAAGGTCAACTTTGGAGGCGAGTTGCGCTGCAAGATCGAGAAGCTCCTCTCGTGAGATTGAATATGCATAGGCCCCTTCAGCGAAAACCACCGAGGGCGTTCCCATTGACGCCCCTGCGATTCCTAGTAAAAAGAGCAATTTAAGAAAAATTTTAGAGACTGACTTCACGATAACCTTTCATTGCAATGATCATGCCGAGTCAAACGCTACGCACCCGCCACCTCAAAAAGAGGGAAAGAGGGTAAAATTGCTAATGGCTACGGGGCGTCCCCACCAGGCGGAAACTGATAGCATCACAGCGATCCGTCGGCCCATCGAAGTAGCGATAGGCCGAGCGCAAGAACCGGACATCGCTACTCCAGCAACCGCCACGAACAATGCGATTAGAGCCGGTACTAGGTCCCCTAGGATCTGTCCCACCTATAAGCCTATCCGCATACCAATCTGAAACCCATTCCCAAACATTTCCATGAATATCGTAGAAGCCTGCCGGGTTTGGCTTCTTAAGAGCGACAGCATGTGTTCGGCCATCAGAATTGTCCTTGAAATGAGCATACTCTCCAAGATTCGCTGGATCATCACCGTAAGAATATGCAGTTGGGGTTCCCGATCGAGCGGCAAGCTCCCATTCCGCCTCCGTAGGCAACCGATAAAAATATTCTGTATCTTTGTCGTTCAGCTTCCGAATAAATTCGTGCACATCATCCCAAGAAACCTGCTCTACAGGATGATTTGCATTCATGGTGACTCCGTTTAGCGTTTGGAAATCTCCATCGGAATGACTTAATTCCTTGTACTTCGATGGGTTATTTCCCATGACGAGGTACCACTGAAGCTGAGTCACTGGAGTCGCCATCATTTCAAATGGTTTTGTGATTTTTACCTGGACCTGATTTTCCTCACTACTTCTATCCGATTCCTTCTCGGGGCTACCCATTGTGAAGGTCGTGTCTTTTACAGAAAGAAGTGAAAGACTTTCAGCCTTAGCTAATTTGAGAATGTCAGCCGATAATTTTCGCTCTATAGCAAAAGCCTTAAAGACATCAGCAGTGCTTCCTTTTTGAGACACGACAGAAGCATTAGGTTGTCCACTATTTGGATCAGCCGCCGGATCTCCCTGTGCCTGGCCTTGCGCTCGTTGCTGTTGTTTTCGCTTTTCAGCTTCGGCCAAAAGCTCATCGGCTCTCTTTTTTGCTTCCGCATCCCATTCTTTCAGAAGAAAATCTGACTTTTCTTTGCTTTCAAGTTTGGTAAGCCATTGCTTCAGCGTTTCTGAAATCGCACCAAATGCAATTTTTTCTGTATCAAGATCCCAAGACGCAGTGTCGCCGGTAGCTTTCTTGAGTTCAGCGATCATGTAGAGCTCTTTCAACTGATCCAAAAATTTCGCACGCTCTTTTGGAAGCATGGTGTTGTAGCTGTCTATTGAATCGGCCAGTTTAATTAGATCGTATTGAGTGACTGTTTCATTGAATTCCTTTTTCAAGCTTTTAAAAAGATCGCGGTAAAAAGTTCGTTCCTTCTGAATTGTTTCAAGCTGAGATCGCTCATGCGGATCGATACTTCGTTCCAATTCTTTTTCAACAAAAGCATCTGAAGGACCGCCGAGCGTAAAAAACACCTCAAGTTTTTGAACATCGTCCAACGTCGCAATGAGCGGGCGATTGCCACCTTTCTCAACCCAATCGAGAACAATGATACTTCGAAGAACATTGGCTGCCTTACCCAACGTTCTTAGCGACATATATTTTGTCGCTCGCCATGGAGGAAGAGCTGTTTCTCCACTTCGAACTCTGTCGTGATATTCACGCCTAGAGGATTCTTCCATTGCTTCAACTTCAGGACGAAGCCGATAGACCATGAGACTCAAAAAATCCGAGATGTGATCTGGAATTTCAACACTCTTTGTCTTGCCTTGAAGCGCTTCAATATCTTGAAAACTCAAATTCGCTGAATCAGAGGAAGAAACGCCCTGAACCAGCTTTCGATAACTTCTCATTTGTGCAAATTCAGGTGGAACATATACCGCAAAGGCAACTCGATCGAGCACAGCTTGGGGTTGACTTCCACCTCCAAATTGCTCGTAGACTTGTGAAATATATCGGTTCGATGCCATCATAACGCTCCAAGTTCTACCTTGATAGAGCTGACCGCTCTGGCCATGTGCGCGCTCGGCTAAAACGTCGAGAATATTTCGAAGGGCTCGCGGAGAAATATCAAAAATTTCGTCCAGGAATGCAAAATAGTGGCCAAGAATTCCTTGTTCATACATTCTCTCAACGGTGCCTCTGTCCTCCATCGCCTTGAAATTAATCTGTCCATGAGTATCAGCAAGCGTAGTCTCACTCGTCATTTGAGTTTTGAAATAAGAAGGTTTTGAAGTCGCCTCGTCTACGATGCTGCCGTAAGAAGATTTTGCAAAAAGCGACTTTGCGTTTCCTGGAGGGCCGACCATAAGTAGATGTTCGCGAGACAGCAGAGAAAGCTTGGTCGCATAAAGCAAATAATCTCTCTCTAAAACTCGATCACCAACCGATCTGAAATAAGATTGAAATTTCGTAGCTTTTTCGAGAAGTGATTGATCGGTTTGATTCGATTTTGCCAAATGCCTTACCGCAGTTACGCAAGCTTCTTTGATGGTTGTTTCACTGCCAGTCATAGGCCATGCCTGTGAAAAATTCATAAATCCACCGAGCAGAAGAAGTGCCCACCATTGTTTTGTTTTTATCCATTTCATACGATGCTCCGTCCCGTTCATTTACTTTCTGCCCTGTCGAACCGAAGGTTCGCTAATATTACTTTTTGCAGTCTGATCTTCTGAAAATCCAAGTGCTTCTCTAAGCCTCATTCGAATCGATGTCGGCAAGGTATCTAAGAGCGTTTCCTCTGGAACTTCAAGTTCCCTTGTAGCTGCCGTTAGATAATTCGAAAAAATCTTAAATTTGGCTTCAAACAATAACACTCGAACACCTGTAGAATTCAAAATCTGAAGGATCGGCTCAAAAACCTGGCCTGCGGCGTGAGCCGACCGAGAAAATTCCTCAGTGGGCGAAGAACTTAAAACGTATAAGATAGCCTTTCGACGATCGAGTGAGATCGAATCTTTTCTTTCCTTGGATTGGAGTCTCACAAATGCTTGCTTCAAACTTAAAATAGGTGAAGAGGAAATTAAGTTTTTCGTATTCACATTAGAGATTTCTACCAATTGATTCAATACTTCCATTCGACTTGCTGGATTTATAATTTGTCGAATTTCATCGTAGGAAAGGTGTTGATAACTATACTGAAATAGAGAGTTGATCCTTTCGGGTTGCGACGCGAGTGAAGCCATCTCTGAGTTTCCTTCTCCTAACGTCACGACATGAAAGGCAATTGGAATATTTTTATTTATCTGCTGACGTTGATTCATAATGGCATCGAGCTGAAGCCAGCCGCTCTCTAGTCCATCCGTAAAAAGAATAATGTTTGCACGCCTCAATTCGCCGGAACCATCTTGATGTTCTGAAATCAAACTTAAAGCCTTCAAAATCGCCACCGAAATCGCCGTCCCACCATTTCCAGCAAGTGGGCTTTGTCGAAGACTGTCAAAATATCGCTGAGCTCCTTCCAATGTTTCGATTGTTTCTGTTGGTTTCGGATTTCCATCGAAAGGCATCGTGTAAATCACGTGTCGGGCTTTTCCTTGAACTACCCTTATCTGAGCCTCGTCAACGAAACTTGCCATCATATATGTTTGCATTTGAGCCTTTGGATTATCAGGCTGTCCTTCAACTTCCTGAGTCATCGAACCGCTCATATCGTAAAGAAGAATATCCACAATCTTTGCCCTTTTTTCTCGTGGGTCTTGTTTTAAGATCGGATCGCGGTGAATTTGCTCCACAAGATCTTCAGCGGCCAATCGCTTCACATCATATTTCAAGGGGGCATCCCGATATATTTTCGTTCTGTTTCGAAGATCTTCTGACTGTGTGTAATCAATAGATGAGTCAGATATAGGCACCTTAGCTCCACGATCTACCCAAGAATCGAGCGCTTGAAGAGTTTCGAATCGAGAAATCCGCAAAATAGATTTCAATCGCGCCATGATAAGAAGATCGTTCATTCGATTGGCACGAACCGCCTCAACGAGCCTTGGCGTATTTACTCCAAGTGGGCTATCAGCAGGAAACTCTCTTCTCATAGCTCGCTTTGCGAGCGGACCAACAAGTTGATTCAAAAATGTTTCAGCAAATTGATTCTCGGATGGACTTGCCTGACCAAGTTCAAGGCGTTTTAGTAGATCATTAACTCTGTCGTAAGCCTGAGATTCTTCAGGACTCAGAGCGGTTTCGGTTTTCAAATATTCAAAAACTCGCTTATGAATTTCAAGAAACGCCTTCAATTCTTTTGGATCAGAGGTTGCCTTTCCAATTTGAGTAATGAGAAATCCTTCAGAATCTTTATAAGACACCTGCAAACCTTCTACGATTTCGAACAATTTTTCAGAGCGCTTAGCTGCATCTTCTAAAAATTTCATTTCGGGATGATCTCGGTGAAAAGCCCTAGCGAGGCGAGAGTATTCAACTAGAAAATCCAAACGACGTTGAGAACTCGCATTTCTTCTCAATATCTCGATCCAAAGATCCGAAAATGTCTTTTTTAAAATCATCGAAACTTGAGCTGGTACCGCGCCTTTGAATGTTTCACCGTCCGACTGAGATTCAGATTTTGAGATAGAACCCCCCGAAGAATTCGAAGCATCTCCATCTAAGGAAACTTCACCCGACCCCTTCGCTTGAACTTTATCTCCATGTTTCTGGGAGAATAAGGATTTGGATGATTTGCTTTCTGACGAACGGGAATCCTCTGAGTTATTTTGTTCGCTCGATTGCTCACTCTGAGATTTAGACTCAGATTGCCCTTTATCGTCGGATTTCTGCGAGTCGTCGCCTTCTTGTTTCATCGATTTTAGTTCTTGTTGGCCTTCTGCTGTTTGCAAATACTCCGCTCGCTTGAAAAGTTTTTCGCCTCGACTCAAAAGAAGTCGATTACCTTCCAACTCTCGGCGGAGTTCTGAGCTGGATGACGTCTTCGATAATTGATCCAATTTCTGTTCTGCTTCTTCGGCTGTTATTTCTAAAAGTTTATGGACTTCCGAAGCGACCGCTTGCGGGCTCATTCGTTGTTCAATTAAATCTCTTTCTAGGTAAGCTAATTTTTTGAACTGCGGGCTTTGCGATTTGAGATCACGGCCTAAATCATAAACACCTTGAGAAATGGTTGGTGTGTCAAGAGCGAGAGGATCGAGTTGATCGATTTTCCCTTTAACTTTGACGACGGTCTCAGAGAGAATTTTTTGACAAGTTTTAGAAATCTGAGCGTCCGAAGTGCCGTCCTGAGAAAACGAGTCCGAGGGGCAAATTAAAATAATTTGCAAAACAAAGATTAATACAAATTTTAACCTGCCACAAAGCAAACTCACTTCTCCTCATTCGCGCTCCCTTCCTTTGAAAATATGCAAGAACTACGCCTAATTAACCCCACCTGGAAACTGTTTAAAACCGGTTTATCAGCCTTTTTGAATTTCAACGAGACAGGGGTGCCGCATCTCAAATTTTGCATACTACTCGACAGTGAAACTCGCTTTAGGCGCTTCCACCCTATCTTGAACATCTTGCGATTTGAACACGTCACACTTCTGAAAGAACGCATCACCACCATTTTTTCGAATGAGAGCCATCGTTTCTTCGCCCTCAGGTTTGATGTCAGTCACAATTCATCTACTCGTAACAGGTCGATATATATAGGTTGGGCATGGAGCTCGACGAATGAGCTGCCGGGTAATACTTCCGACCATCAATGGCAGTTTTGGAATTGGTTCCGCAGCGATCGAAAGTAAGTCCGCATTCGACTTTGTAGTCTGTTTCAAAATGGCGTCGACAACTGATCCCGCTATCTCTTCATATTTAAACTCAGCTGGAACTTCGGCATCTTTAGCTATTCCCAAAAATATTTTTCCTTTTTGCTTGGCCTCATCCGTGGTTATCCAAACAGGAAATGGAACTCCGCCTACATCTTGGGTGAAAAAAACTCCCTGTTGGTAAATTCGAAGTGCATTGTAAATAATCAATTTCGCTTTAACTTCGTCGGCTAAATCTAAACTCCAAACGAAAGCCTTTCGCGAGTTTTCACCTAGATCTGTCGGAAACAAAATATTATGAATGGATTTCGGTGCGCTTTGATGCGGATTTACAAACGCCAACGGAGTTGGTGAAAGCAATAGAAGAGTTTCCGCAAAACTTCCAAGCATCAGACGCGGAAAACCTTTTCTCGCATGAGTAGCGATCGCAACCATCGAAGCATTCTTTTGCTTACAATATTCAAGAAGACATTTCACTTCAGAACGGCGTGAATCGCTCTTTTCTTTTAAAATGACTGGGGCCTTTGCTGTTTTCAGTCCGCTTCCTCGTACCATTTTCTGAATTTTCTTTATAAGCTCATCTTCCGTCGGAGGTCGCCTCTTAAAATCTGCTGAAGATGTCGCGAAGGAAGGACTCAACACAAATACTGGTTGAATACTCGCATCCTTCATCTCTTCTAGGCTTCGAAGAAATCGTCCCATCGATTGTTCGAGTTTAGGATTTCGATCAAATGGATTCACCGCCCAGATGATTTTGTTAAAAGTTCTTTGATTTGCTTGTGCCATCATTTTGTTTCCTTGAACCCATCATTATTCGATTTAAAGGAAAGCAATAGTGTACGGAGGTACAAGACAATGCAAAGCGAGACACCTCAGGAAACGTCTGAATTATTCATAAATATTGCAGAAATCACGTTGGGAAATTTGTGCAATGGGTACACTTGTTTTGGAGTGTAGAAGGGCAATTCTTGCATCAACTCACGTATCCACTGCACTGATGTGTACAGCATGGTCCAGAATCTCAGATAATTCATGGCGATGCTTTTCTCTGGCTAGCTTAAGCATATATACGCTCCTCTCTTTTTCTTTGTGTAGCCGACTTACCAAAAATTAACTTGATAAGTTTCGATTCCATATTGTCTTCTCTCAGAACTTTGTGAAAGCTCTCCTCAATCAGTTTTCGGGTCAGTGGTTTTAGTGAGAATTTCATCTCTCCCAAAAGCTTTGAAGGGGCAATGAGGAAAAGTTTATTGAATTTTCCCCTGGCCCTCGCCTTTTCAATAAACCTTCCGATCTCCTTCGCAAAATCGATCGAGATTTGCTCTTTGGGAGAATGAGAGCGCATCATCGAATGTTTTACGCGACCAAATCGATCTTTCATTCTCCCTGGGCGGTCGGAATTGAGCTCTCCATTGGTCAGTCGCCCACGTGGGTTGGGGAGGGTTTCAAATAGGTTGGCTGACTTTCCATTATCGAGTTCAAAAAAATAAGCCCCGCTTCGATTGGCAACGACCGCCCAGCTTCTTAAATTCATATGGCTACCTTCTTTCTTTATTTACGCGCAGACTTTTGAAGCTGAATTCAATCGCTTCGCAAGAATGTGTTCGAGTTTTGAAGCGTATGACAGAGAACGCTGATGAGATCGTATTTTCTATCGCATACGCCAGTTGTACATTTCGAATGAATGGATTTAACTTCTGCCGTTTCCATAAAACTATTCTTCCTCTCTTCTCGAAAATCGACATTCGAGCAAGGTTGGAGTTCGTCGAAACCGAGATCCTTTTTATTAAGCCTTCTGAACTGAAATTTTCTTGGTATTCTTCACAGCGTCGGGTGCCTTGGGGACATCGATTGTAAGAACGCCGTCTTTCAGCGTAGCTTTTATTTTATTCTCATCAATTTTTGAAGTGAACGGGATCGTGCGGTAAAAAGATCCATAAGATCTCTCCATCGTGATAAATCCATTTTCTTTTTCTTCTTTTGAAAGTTCCTTTTCGCCTTTGATTTGAAGTGCATTATCACTGACCGAAATTTCAACGTCTTTTTCTTCCATTCCAGGAAGCTCTGCTGTGACAGCATAGGCCTTCTCGTTTTCCGAGATATTTACTGCGGGTACAGACACAGAAAGTCCTCGCTCAGTAATAATGGACGGAAAGCTTGAAAAAAACTCATCGACGAAGCGATTCATTTCTCTTTGAAGCGGAGAAAATAAATCTCCAGCTCGACGTTCAAGGTTTGTGGTTGACTTTTTCAGGGGTATTAACGACATAACAGGTTCTCCTTTTAGAATTTTTTTTTAGAATACCTCGCTCACTGCGAACTGATTCGATATCCGCCGATAATCTCACAGAGTTATGGGAAGAAATGAATTGTACCTGTGTACAGTGAGTGAGACTCGGCGGAATTGACGCTCAATCCATTCAAGAAGTTCATAAATGGATGACGAACAGACAAGTACGAGATAGGAGAATAGTGAGAGTAATCGGCCACGCAAAGATATCGCCAATTAAAAATTCTCAAAGTGGATGATAGAGAAAAATGCCATACATCAGATGCACTAGTCAGTCGTAATCATTTCTTGTCCAACCTATGGCGCCATTCAGTTTCGCTATGCGCTCTAGCAACCATTAGTGCGATCAAAACTTGCCTGTGGAGCTTGGACAAACGGCGTGGCAGTACTGGTATTTGTCGTAGAGATGCAAAATAAGTATACCGTTGGCAGGACGCTACTACCGTTAAAATAAAGTACGTTAGGTGTGAGCTGCGTATTGCCTCGTGCGCTCATATTACCAATGGATATCGTCGAGAAAAGTATGCCGGCGGGGCTATTAGATGGGTCAACCTCCTGGCTGCCCATTAAGGTGCCTAAACCGGCTGAGAAAGAAACAGGCGATCCATTAGTCAATTCGGTGCCACAAATCCAGAGCGTAGAATTTGAATCTACGGTTGATGTATTTAAGATGTAAAGTGGGGCATTTGTAGTCGTACAGCTCGTCCCAACCCCAACCTGCCGAATCCACAGAGAGTTTGCGGCGCTGCCTGTTACACCGGCATATCCAAGAGGGTTACCCCCTAATCGATTTATTTTGGCGAAAGCTTCAGAACCCGCGTCTCCATAGCATCCACTTGCTGAATTTATATCTCCAGTTTCACACGCCGCTGTCCAATCCGCAGCTGTAAGTGTTGTCGCTGCTGTAATTTGATCTGCCACTGTCGCTTCTGTCACTGTGGCTTCTGACTCTGTGGGTTCTGACTCTGTGGTTTCTGCCGGTGGGGTGATCGTCGTACTCGATTCTTGACCGCACGCCGCCAACAGCAGGAGCACCCCAGGCACCAAAATCCGGTAAATCGATTTACAAGCTCGCGATTTGTACATTTATCCTCCTCATGCCTCAATTCGTTATACCAGGCGTAATTTATCTGACCAAATCTATTTTTATTACAAATATCTACCTCAGGTGGGTCAGTTTGAAGCTAAGGCGAACAATGGAAAGGATTCTGGAACCATGCCAGCATTGGATTTAGATGTGCACACAACCACAAGGGGAATGTACCTTATCAATTCCGAAGAGCAAAAAATCATCACTGATATTTTCGAAACGTTTTTAAAACTTGGATCATTAAAAGCTACTTCTAAGTACTGTAACGAGAAGAGCTATCGCACGAAAAAGCGTGTCACCTATCTATTGGGATTTCACATTCAACAAATGGCGGGGCCGAGCGGGCGCGTGTCGAACTTGGTGTAGGTAGAGATTGGCAGCATAAAGTGCCACGGCAGGGTGCTCTGGAAATACCTAGACTAGCGTGACAGATCTCCGCTTTGCTTTAAAAAATGAGGGGTCAGTTTTTACTGGGAATGTTAATCGCCACGCTCCTGTCGGCGTGTGCCACTAGGTGTCTCGTCTCATCGGACTTTAATCCGCGCACAGATTTGGTCCTGCCCTACCATACTGAATTAGAGAGCTTGAAGGCTTACTCAGGTCCCTACTTGGCTACCTTCACAAAGAATGAGAAGAGGCTGCTTTATGTTGCAGCAGACCACGTGCCTTCAGTTGAATGGAGCGACCCTCGCCAACATCCCACGATGCGAACTATTGAAAGTGTATTTGAGATCTACAAGATCGATGCCGTGGTCGTCGAGGGTCTTAACCCATGGGATGGCACTACTCCACCAACAAATCTTCTTCAACATATGGCGAACTGCAGCGCGATAAAATTTAAGGGGAACTGCGGAGAAAATATTTATACTCTCCATTTAGCAAATCAACGGGGGCTGAGCATGATCTCTGGCGAGCCTCCCGAAGACGAGATCGCCAAGAAAATTGAAGCAGCCAATTTCACAAAGGCGGATCTCGTTGGCTTCTATCTGCTCCGAATAATTCCGCAGTGGAAACGACGAGGGGAATTTGAACCGACTAAGATTGAAGAGATGATCTCGGACCAACTAAGCAAGTATCGCAAGCGCGTTTCACTTCAAGAGCCATTCACAATTGATGATTTTAAGAGTTGGTATCGAGCGAAGATGGGCGAGCAGAAGCCTTATCTGGATTTTGTTGCGAACGACACGGCTCCTCACGGTGGAGTGGGCGCCACTTTTGTTCAGCGGATATCGCATCAAGTAGGATTAGTTAGAGATCGCGCCATCGTCGAAAATATTGCGAAAATGCTGAATCAACATGATACAGTGCTGGTAGTCTACGGTGGTAGCCATCTAATCGTTCAACACCCTGCCCTAAAAGAAATGATGCCAACCTATTCAGCGACAAAATTATTTTAGCTGTGGAAGCCTTCGGCCGCGGCTCATCCCGGATGAGTGTGGGGAGCAGTATACGACGAGTGCTATGTGCTTGTTTCTGAAATGCTTTTCTTTAAAACCCACACTTAATCGAGAAGAACCTGAAATTATGAACTTCGTTTGCCATGTCGGGGGCTTCGTTAGCTTTTTTTGATTTACCCACTCTCGATTGAGAGGAGTCCCTTAACCCCGGGCCGGACCTCGGATAAATGGCGGAGCCGAAGGGAACCATTCCACTTCGTTTCCTCCACCAGAAATACGTAGTAGAAAAGCTCTCAATCGCCCAAATTTCGTCACAAATTGTTTCCTCCAAACCAACGATTCGGAAGGCTTTAAGAGAGGCTGGAATTTCATTGCGGCGGGCCCATCAGCATCATGGGCGGACTGAACAATTAGCTTATGGCTTCAAACGGAGGGCTGACAAAGTCTCCACTCATCTTTCTGAGCATCGGGTAATCAGGGCCATTCAAGGACTGGACGCACAAGGTCTTAGTCTCCGACAGATCGCCAAGTTTCTTTCACAAACCGGAGTTCCAACTAAGAACAGAGGAGTCAAATGGCATCCAATGATGGTGAGTCGAATTTTGAAACGCTCTTCAAATATTAGTGCGCAGGAGCCACCGAAAGGCGAAGACCAATCTTCTCAAGAATCAATCGCAAGCTCTTCAGCTCAGGATTTCCATTCTTCGAAAGCATCCGATAGAGGCTCTCTCGATTGAGCTTCGTTTGCTTAGCGACAGTAGCAACGCCCCCAGCAGCCTCAGCCACATCTCGAAGGGCCAGCAAAAAAACTTCGTCATCTTCTTCGAGAGCAGCATCAAGATAGGCTGCAGCCTCTTTTGAATCCTTGAGTTGTTCGAGAAGCGATTCCTTGTAATCTTTTGTAATTTTTCGTTTCATACGATGCGCTCCTTATATTCGTTCCATAGATCTTTTGCCCTCTGAATATCTTTGTCCTGAGTCTTCTTCGAACCTCAGCAAAGCAAGACCACGAGAGCATTGCCCTGCCGTCCAAAATAAACTCTATAGCCGGGGCCAAAATCGACCCTCAGCTCCTGAACTCCGGCCCCAACCGTTTTACAGTCTCCAAAATTGCCGAGTCGAAGCCTGTTGATCCGACTTCGAATCCGGGCTCGTGCTTCGATATCTCGAAGGTCGTTGAGCCAAGACTCAAGAGGGCACTTTCCATCGACAGTCTGATAAATCTCAATAGTGACCGGCTCAGCCGACTTCATAAGTGTAGCTTAAAAGCTACTATCCAGCAAGTCAACGCTAAGTACTTAGATTTTTAGGAAAAAATCCAGAGCCAGCGTATCGATTTGGAAGGTTTCCAAAGAGTTGAGTCGATTCTCCGCTTCCACTTCCTACATCAAAAATATGCAGTCGAGCGGCTCTCTATAGCCGAAATTTCAAAAGTAGCCAGATGCTCAAAGCCAACCGTACGAAAATGGTTGAGGCACAATAAATTTTTGAAAAATAAAGCTGGAGGAAAAATTATCGGGATAAAGGAAAAATGGCGGGGCCGAGTGGACGAACTTAGAACCTGGTGTTTTGAGGAGTTGGCGGCCTAATTCTTATGGATGCGGATGTCTTTCAACCTCTTTGACCTTAAGAACCTTACAGCTTTTTCCATCTTTAGATTTCTGAGCTTCTACTTGCTAGTTAATCGAATAAAGCCCGTCTGGGACATCTCCTGCCGTAGGCACCTCATAGACATTTGGCTTCACCTCAGAGAATGAAGCGTCGAGGAAAGTTAAATCTCCAATTTTCTTTTTTGTCGCTTCTTTCAAAAGCGCGTCCCGTATTGGCTGGTCACAAGGAGCGGAAGGCAAGTTTTCTTCTTTTGCCGTTGCAGAAAAGCCAACCAAACAAAAAAGTATCCTAATGAAGTTTTTCATATTCGATCATTCTCCGTTTCTTTTACTTTATTGCTTCTTTCGGGGTTCCTTTTTCACGTAAGTTCCCATGAAGCGTGCGTTGAAGCCTCCGCAGCTTCCCGATTCATTGGCAACGAGATATTTGTTTCGGAGCTTAAGCTCAACTTTACAGTCCGCATTCCCTTTATCTGTGACATGAATTTGATTTCCATCAGGCTCAGCTACAGCGTGGAATTCAGCTAGGTCGTAGCGAGGTTGTGCGGTGTACCGAAATCGACCAGTGAGGCTCATTCGGCCGTTATTCGACAACTCGATATTAATTTGATCGTTTTCATCAACGTCGATCCAACGGCCGGTCCAGTCACTCGGCCTGGGAGTTCCATCATCTTTTATTTGAGTCAGCTTAGAATCGGGCAAAAATCCTGAGATGAGCTTTCCTCGCTTTGTTCCGTAATAGACACAACGAAAGCCATTTGCAGCGGCTGGCCAACCAAGCACTACATCGCCTTTGACCAAATAGTCTTTTCTCGCATCTTTGCAATTAGGCGTTGAACAGACTTCTGGCTTCGACGAGAAGGGCACTTGCTCATCTGCCGAGCTAGTCTTTACTTCAAAAAGAGGAGCCTCAGAGAACTTATGGTCATAGGTATAGCAGGTGCTTAAATGTCGATCTGGGTTTTGCACTGGCTTCGTCTGCTCGACCGCAACCGCAACTTTAGAGACTAGAACACAGGCTCCCATGAAAATTACTAGATTGAACTTCATCGCTTCTCCTAATTAGATCCTTCGCTTTACCGTCCTCTAAAGTTTATGCAACCTTGTGCAAAGATGAAATCGGAAAGGCAAAAAACGGAGATTTCGGAGGCAGAAAATACACCTCAAAAGTCCGGTGACCAAAGCGCCTCTGCCAAGCTTGGAGTTCCAAGCAGATCATCTGAAGCCATACAGTGGCGAATCGACTTGATTAGAAAAACTTCGATCTTTGATACCTCCCGTTTGACGGCAGCTATTAAGGAAAATTCAGAGAACACCCTTTCAGAAGTTGAGAAATCGACTTGGGCGAAAATTGCGACCTCGGAAAATTTCCGTCTGGATGAGTTCGACAAGGCCTGGCGCAAACTTGGATCTAGGTGACAGGTTTGCGCCGCGGGCGCGCTTGGCCCATGATTTGGTCCATGTGGATCCGGAAGATCAGGGCGATATTTTTGTTCGTTGTTCGTCACCAAAAGCTTTTGGGGTTTTAAATC
>CAZRLF010000017.1:0-53773 GCA_964601045.1 uncultured Bacteriovoracaceae bacterium | reverse complement strand
ATCAGCCGGTCTTCAAGCAAAGGATAGTTCAATAAATCATCGCTAATCAGCGGGGCGGTCTTCGCTCGATCTGCGCTTAACGAAGTTCCGTTTATAGCAGTAAGACTGATTTCTTGATTGTGTAGCTTGATATAATCTTGATCATTAATGCTAATCACGGAAGTCAAATCGTACTGAGTTTGATCGGCATTTAATTTAAGTTTAAAACTTCGATCTGAAATTTTTACAATAAACTCAGTGCCGACAATATCCGAAATAGACTGGCCCGTTGAGTCGCTCGAATTTTTGAGGCTGATAAATATCTGCGGAGTGACTACGCTTTTTTCGTCGATACTGTGAATAAAACTAATTTTAAGGGCAGTGGCATCGCCTCCGAGATCAGGATTTTCAACTCCTACAGAAGGTTCACCAGTCGCAATCTGACGAGTGGTCTCAGAGCCGCAAGTACTTAGACCGAATGAAAATAAGATGACTCCAACAAACCGCCTCATACCTCTATTGAAAGCAAGGTTCGTGCCGGGCTAACTACCTGAAATAATTGACTTGTTTGCCGGTCAGAAAGCCTCCGCTTCAATGTCTAAGGGTACTTACTGTCGCACCTGAATTAGAAGCAGTCTTACTCAATTGGCTTAAAATGCCTCCGCAAAAAACTTTTATTGGTTTCAACAGCTTTGAAATTCTAGATCGGATGCCATGGCTTGTTTCTTCTTCATCAATACCCCGCAACTCAGGATATCGCTTAAAAAAACGCTCAATCACTTCAGGTGAGTAAAAATACATTTCAGTATTTTCATCGGCAGAGATTTTTGAATACTGCATTGATTTATTATAAAGTCGAGCTAATGCAGTTTTCATTTTATGCTGAAGTGAAGCGTCTAATAAACGGAATTGCTCTAGATCCATGATGTTTATAAGTTCCCGCCGGGCAAATTCTAAATAGGTTTTTGAGGTAACAAATTTAAAATTAAATTCTCCTTCATCCTGCTGCATCCAATTTCTACCAACAACCCTGAAAACTCTCTCACGAAGTTCTCTATTTATAACAATGCGAACAAGAAAATCTGCGTAGTCAGAGAGCAAGCCTGGGATATCATTATTTAATTTTATGATTTTAGGTCTTCTCATCACTTGAATCATCTCTTCACCGACCTGGTTAAATCTTTCGTTTAGCCAAAAGCCAAAAAATTCATCTCTCTCTTGCTGCAAAAGGCTGCGATAGAGAGCACTTGCTGACTTAATCACTCGAGCCTCTAAGAGCGCATCAAGAAGAACTTCTTTCGATCCGCGAGATGTGTTGGGGTCGGAAGCCCAGTTTACAATTTGTGTATCGAGATCAAAACTTAGTAGACCTTTACTTCGAGTGTAGTCGATTAATTCTACAAACGAAGCGAGACCCGATAGAATAACCGCATCTCTACCTGTTTCAATATCAAACGGCTTTTCATCGTCGCGGATATCTTCGAGCAGAAATTCAATACTAGCCCTTTTTATAGGATCAGGACTTCCGGCAATGCGTGAGACTAACTGAAGCATTTCAAAATAGTTACCGGGCCGCCTAGGAAAATTCGACTCGCTGATTTTAGAAGCCGAAGCTCTTCTCTGCATTGCTTCTTGTTGCTTCAAATAAAATGCATGTGTCTGTGGGTCAGCATAAGTTTTGCCGACGAATGCGCAAACAAAGAGGCCTAGCAGGATTTTACTTAGTTTCTTCATGAACACTGTTTGGTTCGTTTTTTGTCAGTTGCTCAGTTAGTCGTTTATTTTCTTGTTCAAGCGCATCGATTCGCTTTTGTAAGGATTTAAAATCTACATTATTAGTGCTCGTATTCTGAGATTCTGCAATTTTCTTAATCGCTTCTTGAGTTGAAATTTCAGCTCGAGCTTCTTTAAGTAAACCTTCAAGTTCAGTTTCGCTTTTAGGGGTGCGGGTGATTCCAGCCCTTTTTAAAATGGGGCCACTTTGTCGACCCAATTCATAAAATCGAGGAAACTCCACTTTTTGTTCTGCCGTAGCATATCGACAGTAGCGATCAAGATTGGCTCCAAAAGAGCCTATTTGAGAATCATTAGCCCCTTTTTCAAAAGCCGACTCAAAATCGCAATCAACCGATTGTATAAGTGATACCGAAAATAAAATAAGTGTAAGCATATAGGTCTGGGTTCCTCCCTTTAAGACTTATATTTATTCAATTTGCATGCCAAGTGAGGATGCTTTGGGTTCCGCGTAAAACTAGATAATAGCCGGTGCTGGGACATTTTCTTACCGGACTTGCCCCCTTTAGGTCTCAAATAAAAAAGGCGAACCAAGTTCGCCTTTTTTTAGATAATATTCGATACGCCAAAATTTTCAGGCGTTTGCAATTAATATCGATAATGTTCAGGCTTAAATGGACCTTTTGCATCGATATGTAAGTACTTCGATTGTTTAGGAGTAAGTTTTGTTAACTTCACACCTAATTTCTCAAGATGAAGAGAGGCCACTTTTTCATCGAGTTCTTTGGGAAGTCGATAAACTTGGATTTCTTTATACTTAGCCGTATTGGTAAATAATTCAATCTGCGCCAAGACTTGATTTGCAAATGAAGTGCTCATCACAAATGAAGGATGTCCATTGGCGCATCCTAAATTGACCAAGCGACCTTTTGCGAGAACGATAATTTGTCGACCATTCTTTAAAGTATGCAAATCAACCTGAGGTTTGACTTCATCCATTTTTGAATTTGCATTAAGCCAAGCCATATCGATTTCGATATCGAAATGTCCGATATTGCAGACGATGGCTCCGTCTTTCATTTTTGAAAAATGTTTTTCGGTGATGATATCGCAGCATCCGGTTGCGGTAACAAAAATATCGGCCGTTGCAGCCGCATCTTCCATGGTGGTGACTTCAAAGCCTTCCATCGATGCTTGAAGAGCGCAGATGGGGTCAACTTCTGTCACCAAAACTCGCGCACCAAATCCACGCATACTTTGCGCGCAACCCTTACCCACATCTCCGTAACCAGCGACAATAACAGTTTTGCCGGCAACCATTACTGAGGTAGCTCGTTTGATTCCGTCGACGAGTGATTCTCGGCAGCCATATAAGTTATCAAATTTAGATTTGGTGACCGAATCATTTACGTTGATTGCAGGAATCTTAAGCTTTCCTGCTTGCTTTAAAACCTCAAGATTATGAACGCCGGTTGTCGTCTCTTCAGAAACCCCTAGAATATTCTTGAGAAGGTGTTTGAATTTATCTTGATGCATCATATTGGTGAGATCTCCACCGTCATCAAGAATCAAATTAAATCCATCTTTGCCCCAACCAATAATGGTTTGCTCAATACACCAATCATATTCTTCAAGAGTTTCGCCTTTCCATGCATAGACTGGAATTCCTGCAGCAGCAATTGCGCATGCTGCATGATCTTGTGTTGAGAAGATATTGCATGAAGACCAACGAACTTTAGCTCCTAGCTCAACAAGTGTCTCAATCAAAACAGCTGTCTGAATGGTCATATGGAGACAGCCCGTGATTTTTGCGCCCTTAAGAGGTTTCTTAGGTCCAAGTTCTCTTCGAAGAGCCATCAAACCAGGCATTTCACCTTCAGCAATGCGAATTTCTTTTCGGCCCCATTCGGCTAATTCTTGAAAGCGTTTGGGATTCGTCATGGCTTCTTTGCAAATCTGATAATCAAGATTTTTTGCAGTTGGTAAGGGGGTTACTTTTTGGTTTGTCTTTGATGAACTCTTCGCCATGGTTTTCTCCTTTGATTTCACTTGAGCTTGTTCCTAGATTTTTAATAGTCGTTTAAGTTCATCTTTCTTATCAAGCTTTTCCCAAGGGAATTCTGGACTACCAAAATGACCATAGGCAGCAGTGGCTGAATAAATCGGACGAAGTAGATCGAGGCTTTTAATAATTTGAGCAGGTTTAAGGCCGAAAATTTCTTTAACGGCAGCTTCAATTTTTGCCTCATCGACTTTTGCAGTTCCGGCGCAATCAACCAGAACAGAAACAGGCTCTGCAACTCCAATTGCATAGGCAACTTGCAACAAACATTTTGCAGCAGCGCCTGAGGCCACAACGTTCTTAGCGATGTATCGAGCCATATAAGCGGCCGATCGATCGACTTTTGAGGGATCTTTTCCGGAGAAAGCACCACCACCGTGAGGAGCAGCCCCACCATAAGTGTCGACGATAATTTTTCTTCCTGTGAGTCCGCAATCTGCTTGAGGACCACCAGTAACAAATCGACCAGTAGGGTTAATCAAATAGCGAGTTTCTTTAGTAAGGAAATGAGCAGGAATCGAAGGTTTAACTACCTCTTCAATCACCGCTTCGGTAATTTTTGCATGAGTGGCACTGTCTTTATGCTGAGTTGATACAACAACGGTTGTAACTGCTGTTGGTTTTCCGTTCTCATATTTCATGGTGACTTGAGATTTTCCATCAGGCCAAAGAAAATCAACTTTGCCTGTTTTTCGAACTTGAGAAAGCTTTCGCGTAATATTGTGCGAAAATTGAATGGGGGCGGGCATGTATTGCTCGGTTTCATCACAAGCATAACCGAACATAAGACCTTGGTCGCCGGCGCCTTGTTCTTTAAAGAGACCTTTGCCTTCATCAACACCCACAGAGATATCAGGTGATTGACGGTCAATCGAAGAAGCAACCGCGCAGGTTTTATAATCAAAACCCATCGCGCTATCGTTGTAGCCAATCTTTTCGATAGTTGCGCGTACGATATCTGGAAAATGCACATAACAAGTGGTGGTGATTTCTCCGGCAATTAAAGCAAGTCCAGTAGTAACGAGAGTTTCACAAGCCACACGAGCTTTCGGATCTTCCGCAAGAATTGCATCAAGAACTCCGTCTGAAATTTGGTCAGCTATTTTATCGGGGTGACCCTCAGTAACGGATTCTGAGGTGAACAAAAAAGGTCTATCATTTTTGGTAAGTGTAATAGGCATAATGCTCTACGTTTAAGCAGAAATTTTGGGGGGAGGTCCAGCTTAAGCAGGTGATTTCTTATGGGGATCGAGGTAAATCCTGATGTTCAACCGTCACAGGATAAAGTGCTTTTAAGGGCTCAGGAAGAGCCTGACCCAATGTCTCGGCTAGAAAAACAGAGCGATGTTTGCCCCCCGTACAACCTATACCAATTGAGAGATAACTTTTACCCTCGCTAGCGTAGTGGGGGATTAAGTATTCGAGATATTCTTGTGTCTTTTTTAGGAACTCGTTGGTCCGACTGTCTTGACTAATGAATTTTGCCACTTCTTTATCAAGACCGGTTGAATTTCTTAATTCTGGAACAAAATGAGGATTCGATAAAAATCTTACATCAAAAATAAGATCGCAATTTTTGGGAACCCCAAATTTAAAACCAAAAGAGACAAATCTTATCTGCATTTGATGGCTGCCGGGGGATGAATATTGTTTGCTAATACGCTTTTTAAGCGAGTGCACGTCCATTTCGCTTGAATCGACAATGGTTGTGGCTAAATCTTTAAGATCAGCGAGGAGCTTGCGTTCTTTTTGAATTCCTTCAGAAATGTTTTGAGGTGCAAGAGGATGTTTGCGGCGCGTCTCTGAAAAACGTCGAATCAAGACTTCGTCTGAGGCTTCGAGAAATAAAATCTCCACACCTTTAAACGAACTTAAAGTTTTACGAAAGACGATGGGGTAGTTCTCGACAAAAGCACTATCTCTTAAATCCATTACAATGGCGACTTTTGAGACCTCGGTATTAGATATGAGAAAAAGCTCCATGAATTTCTCAAATAATTTAATTGGCAAATTATCGATGGCATAAAAATCAAGATCTTCAAAAGCATTGAGCGCAGAAGATTTTCCTGATCCAGAAAGGCCCGAAATAATAACCAATTTACTGAGCATACAAATGAGTCCAGCTTTTTTGTTAAGCTTCTAAAACTTCAACCAAAACCAGAGTGATGTTATCATCGCCACCACGTTTGTTGGCAAGGTCTACGAGCGACTTTGCAGTCAGAATAGCTTCTCGTTCTCGTAGGTCATTTTCCATTTCTTTCAGATCGACCAAATTACTGAGTCCATCGGAGCATAAAAGAAATGTATCACCTTTTTTTAACTTTTTAATAACAACATCGACCTCGACTTCTGGAGTAACACCAACAGATCGAGTAATAATATTCTTATACTGATGTGTTTTTGCCTCTTCAGCTGTGATTAAGCCATTTTTGACTTGTTCATTTACAAGGCTGTGGTCTTCAGTGAGCTGTTCTAAGACTCCATCGCGAAATAAATATGCGCGAGAATCTCCGACATGTCCTAAAACAGCGCGCTTTCCGTCAAGATGTAAGCAGATGACAGTGGTTCCCATTCCTTTGAGAGCTCTATCTTCTTCAGCTTTTAAAATAATTTTATTCGAAGCATCTTTAACCGCTTTAGTCACAATTTCTTCGGGAGGAGTGCTTTGCCCTTTGTTCTGTTTGAACATTTCTTCGATGGTGGTGATTGCAATTCGACTCGCAAACTCACCGCCGGCATGTCCACCCATTCCGTCCGCAACGACAAAGAGATCCAGCTCGTCATTGATGAGGTAGGAATCCTCATTCTTTTGGCGTTTTCGGCCGACATCTGAAATGGCGCAAGATCGTACGCGCATGGTTAATTAAGGTTATGGTATCACGATGAACTTGGCGACACCAAACCCCACTTCAACTTTTGACGCAGCGAGAGAAGATAATGCTCAGAACTCTCCGTTTCGGGAAGCAGCAGGTTGATGCTGCGTTTCGATTTTTTAATCAAAATTTTATCGCTGGCGTTAAGTTTAATTCCCGTATGACCGTCTAAAGTTAAAAACGCATCAATTGTATTTTTTGAAAGCTGAATCTGTACCTCGTGATGATCTCCAACCACAATGGGCTTATTAGAAAACGACTGAGCACAAATGGGAGCAAGTTGAAGGGCCGGAATAAGAGGCTCTAAAATCGCTCCGCCAGCAGCTAAATTATAAGCGGTTGAACCAGTTGGTGTTGACACAATCAGCCCATCAGCTCGGTACGATGACAAGAAATTACCGTCGAGCGAAACCTGGTATTCGATAAGTCTTGAAAGAGCTCCGTTTTTAATCACAGCGTCATTTAAAAAGGTTTCACGCTTCCAGATTTTCGCATTGCGTTTAACATTGACCTCAAGGCAGGTTCTTAATTCAGACGATGCGGGCATTTTCTGGCCTAAAATTCGATCGATGCTCTTACCCAAATTCTCTTGATTAAGAAAAGTCAGAAATCCTAGGCGTCCTGCGTTAATGCCGAGCAGAAAAGATGATTTCCAGTTTTCTGCCTCAACAAGAAGTCGCGCACTTCTTAAAAGTGTGCCATCTCCGCCAATTGAAAGAAGCAAATCAGATGTCTTCGCAACTTGAGCAGCACTTAAATGCTTAAACTGGGGAGGCAAATTGAACTTAATACTTCTATCGATAGAAAATCGTGAGTTCGGATACTGCGTATGATATCTTTTGAGATAGGGAACTAGCTTTCGAAGAACATTTAAGCAGTGTGGACTATCATTCTTCGAAAGTATGCCGATGTTCTGATAGGGAGCATTTGAAGACATCTCTTTGGATGCTGCTTGAATTTTTGAAAATTGAAAAGCTATGTCTTTATTTGAAACCATTGGATCAATTCGAAAGCGCGTTGCTGACGCTGTTAAGGCATCACCTCATAATCAGAAAAACGTGATGATTATGGGTGTTTCGAAAGGACATCAGTTAAGTTTGATTCGTTCTGCTGCAGAATTAGGGCTTTTAGATTTAGGAGAGAATTACTCTCAAGAGCTTCTTACTAAGGCTCCCATGAGCAGTGATCTTGGGGTTCGCTGGCATTTTATTGGTAAAGTTCAGTCGAATAAAATTAAATATATTTTGCCTCATGTAGCGTCGATTTGCTCCGTAGATTCGGTTGAAGTAGCAGACCGAATCGCTCGTGTTCGAGAACAACAAGAGATTAAAAGACCTCCAGTACCAATTTTGATTCAGGTCAATTTAGGAAACGACCCCCATCGTGCGGGACTTCAGCCCGATGTGGTGGAACAGATTTTTGAGAGATTCTTGAATATCAGCGGTATTACTGTTTCAGGTCTAATGACGATTCCTCCTTATGTTCGCAATCCTCAACTAGTTCGGCCCTATTTTAAAACGATGAAAGAGCTTTTTGACCGGTTAAAGCAGCAACATAAAAATCCCGAAATTTTTTCTGTTCTTAGCATGGGAATGAGTCGTGACTTTGAAATTGCTATCGAAGAAGGTTCAACATGCGTTCGAATTGGAGAAGCAATCTTTGGCCCTCGACCTGAAAAGAAAAAAGAAGAAGACTGAAATTGTCTTAGCATCGGCCTCGCCTCGAAGGCGCGATCTTCTTAAACCATTTTATAAACTCCTGATTCGACCTGCTGATATCGATGAATCTCGAAAGCGTAGCGAAATGCCGAAGCAATACGTCCTGCGGGTGGCCTATGAAAAATGGCAAACTGCTAAGAGCCAGCTTTGCTTTCAAAAGCCTATCATTATAGTATCATCTGATACCTCTGTCGTTTTAGGCGATCAAATTTTTGGAAAACCTAAGAACGAAATAGATGCCAAAAGAATTCTTAATTTGCTTTCAAATCGAGAACATCAAGTGATGAGTGCAATCTGCGTGGGATGGAATCACTTAAAGCCTCGTCATAAACTCGTCATTACTAAAGTTAGATTTAGAAAGCTTACCGACGAAGAAATTCATTCTTATATAGTTTCAAAAGAATGGCAGGGCAAAGCTGGTGGCTATGCTATTCAGGGCAAGGCATTGAGCTATGCGTCAAATCTTGTCGGATCTTTGACAGGTGTAATAGGGCTGCCTCTAAAAGAGACTCTAGAGCTGATTGAGCATTTTCGTTCACACCCCCCTGCTTGAATCGTGCATTTGGAGTATCATTAATGTATCGCGTTATGCCTCGCTGCGGGCTCTGAGCCTGTTATAGCTGGATAAAGAGGCAAGACTGAGATTGGCATCAAGATTGCATTGAAGGAATCATGATGGCGAAATGTAATGCATATGAACTCTTAGAAGTGCCCGAAGATGCTTCGCTTGAAGACATTAAGGCGGCGTATTATCAGAAGGCAAAGATTCACCACCCTGATGCAGGGGGCCAGGTCGAGAATTTTATCGCTCTGAAAACCGCGTATCAGATTTTATCTGATACCGATAAAAGAGAGCATCTCGGCAAAGTGGCGCGATTTAAATCAACCAATATGAGAATCCAGCCAAGTCGACTGAAGTCAGATCTTTCAACTTTGCTACAAAATATCGATCTTCTGAAAGAGCGTCTTAAGGCGAAAGAGAATAAGGGCGCGGGAGTTTAAGCCGTTCGCTTGCTTAAGGGAGAAATTATATGAATTGGAATCATATATTTGAGTGGTACTTAAAGAAGAGTTTAGATGCTCGGGTTGAAATGATTAAGGCTCAAAAACGAAAACGCTCTTCTCCTGTTGATCTGAAGCCCGATCTAAATAATCTTCATCTCGCTTATAACTCTCAAGGCAGTCTTGCGCTGGCTGATGTAAAGCCAGCAGGATTTCTTGTCCGCTCAAAAGGTTAATCTCAGTTTTTACAAAGTTCACTTAGTTGGCGGATAAGTTTTTTTAAGGTCGTCGTACATCATATCCAGTTTGGTCTGAATCTGGGGGGTCATTTCAATAAATTGAATAGCGACCTTATGAGTGGTCTTTTTATCTTCACTGCTCGTTATGGTCCGAACGATACGGCCTCTGAGGGTAATTTGTTTTAAATCCGGCGCCTGAAGAGCCAAGGGTAAATCTAAAACAACTTCAAGAACAGCATTCGGATCTGGCGCAGCTGAGGTTTCAAGATAAATACCGCCCTTGGAAATATTTTCGGAGTAAGAGTCGATAAACTCTTTTCCGGTTTTAAATTGTACTCTTATTCTGGCGTCTATACGCGGGTGGATACGACGATCTGAACGATCCACCATAATAGTTTTTATTGATCCCCGTCGTTGCCTATGGCTTCAACTGGGCACTGTTGCATTGCTTCGAGGCAAAGTTTTTCTTCTTCAGGCGTTTCGGGTTGTTTGAAAACAAAATCATGATCGCCACTATCAGATTCTTTAAAATTCTTCGGCGCAATTTCGTGGCATAAACTGCAAAGAATGCACTGGGTATCGACGTAGAACTTACCAGTTATATTATCGGGATATTTATTTTGTGGGTCAGCCATAACGTAATTCTATCTTTACCCTATTGTACTGTTGCTAATTAGCTTTACTTTGCTCACATGGTGACAGATCACCTTGCGAAACTTAAGCCCGAAATTTATTGTGTCCCTGACTGATTGTCAAATTGTGGAGACCTAAATTGAAAGGAAAGCCCTATGTCCGTTGAAAATATTGTCATTATTGGTTCTGGTCCTGCAGGACTAACAGCTGCGATCTATGCAGCAAGAGCGAATTTATCACCTGTGGTCATTGAGGGGCTTGAGCCAGGAGGCCAATTAACCCTTACCTCCGAAGTCGAAAATTTTCCGGGATTTCCTGAGGGAATTATGGGCCCCGACCTTATGAGTAACTTTAAAAAGCAAGCTGAGCGATTTGGGGCCAAATTCGTCGGGGGTGAGGTTGATAAGGTAGAGCTTTCAAAGGCCCCTTTTAAAGTTTTTATGGGTGAGAGGAGTCTTGAAGCGAAGACAGTGATTATTGCTAGCGGAGCTTCAGCTCGCTGGCTGGGTATAGAAGCCGAGAAGAAGTTTCGTGGACGTGGAGTGAGCACTTGTGCCACTTGCGACGGGGCTTTTTACCGAAACCAAGATGTTATTGTTGTCGGTGGGGGAGATTCTGCAATGGAAGAGGCAAATTTTCTTACCCGTTTTTGTCGCAAAGTTTATATCGTGCACAGGAGAGATTCGTTTAGGGCTTCAAAAATCATGCTCGATCGAGCAAAGAAGAATCCCAAAATCGAAATTATTATGAATACTGCCGTCGTGGACTTAAAAGGTGGCCAAGGTGTTGAAGCGGCTGTTTTAGAAAATACGCTCAATCATGAGCGTAAAGATTTAGCGGTGACGGGTGTTTTTGTAGCAATTGGTCATACCCCTAATACCAAAGTCTTTAAGGGTCAGCTTCCGATGAATGAGCAAGGATATCTCACTGTTCAGCCCGAAACCACAGCTACAGTTATTCCTGGTGTTTTTTCGGCAGGAGATGTGCATGATTTTCGATATCGCCAAGCCATTACGGCTGCTGGCAGTGGATGCCGAGCTGCGATGGATGCAGAAAAGTATCTTGAATCACTTGGACACTAATTGCGATTTAAAATCAAAAAGATGTGCTGAGAGCCGAGTAGATACCCCATTCGCTACTTGATCGGCGGGAATATTCTTTGTTGAGAATATGCATTCCGCTTATTCCTAGATCTAAAAACCAGGTTTTTTCAAAATTATATTTTGTTTTAACGAGTAAGCCTGTTCTTTTTTCGCTTCCAGCAAAATCTGGTTTATACCGAGTGATCAGTATTTCATTTCCGTCATCGAATGTTCGGATCATGCCTGATTTATCGCGCTCTTCCCAATATGCTTCAGTTTGAATCTCAAAATGACGTGAAGAAAAATCTTTTGACCAAGTTAAGTAAACACCCTGAGCATCTCTACCCAGCGGACTTCCTGCTATGCGACCTTCGTTTGAAGTCGAGGCTGGCCATGTTTCGTGATAGTAAAGAATTGTTCCTGTATTTGCGTATTCGATTCTGATTCGACTTGCATCTGAATGATCTGATGTACGAGTTAGAACTCCAAAATTGTAGGAATGTGCGTACTCAAGAACATCTGAAAGACGCCCGCAGCAGTCTTCAAGGTGGTGTTCTGTATAGAGAGAAGTAGGCCAATCGAGATCAGTAATATTAAACCTTAAATCTCCAGCGACGCCTCGATTTGTTGCATTGCTGCTATCGTGAGGATCATCACTAAAGCTCCTGCGAATGCCGAGAATTTCTAAAACAAAATCTGAAGTAGGACCTGAATCAATTCCCTTGCCCCCAAACTGATAAATCATTCCCAGATTTCCTTCAAACCAAGCGGCCGGTTTAATACCGACTCTCCATCCCATAAAATAGTCGTTTCGAGGTTTTCTGTCGTCGTGAGTGCGTGAAATAAAAAATTCAGATTTAAGATCTCCGAGATATTCAAAAAACCATGGCCAACGAAAGGGAAGCGACGAGATCTGAAGCATATCAAAGTTTTGAGCATTGTCCGAAAGTAGAAGTGCTCCTTCGTTTGATTGGCCCCAGTAAATGGGTTTTCTTCCGAGCGAAATGACAAAACTGTTGATTCGGGTTTCAGCGTAAGCTTCTTTAATAAAATAATCTGTTTTTGGGTTATTTATATTCGAACTGAATTGAAAATTTATTTTTCCAAAAGCCCAATCACTTAGTCTGCCCTCAATATCGATATTGGCGGAGAGATTTTCTCCATGTCGAAAATGTGAACCCTGAGATCTTTCGAGCTGGCTGTAGTGGGTGATGGGGTAATCGGAGGTCCCCATTGCGGCGATAGTTTTTGGATTTTCATGAAGACTTAAATAAGAAAGAGAGGGTCGAATTGAAAAAGGCTTTAGTGATAATTCATGATCCCCTAACCACTTCGCTCTTACTCCTACAAATTCATTTAAAGAAGGCCGTTCAAAAGAAGTTGGTACATAGCCTAAAAAGGCGGATGAATTTTGATATAATTTGGTCAAACTTAAGTCTTCTCGATATTCTCTTAAATATCGATCTGAGTCAGGAATCAGTCCTTGAGAAAAAATGCAATTCAGTGGCAAAAGGAAGGAGAGAATGAAAATAATTCGATTCATATTCTTAAGTTCGGCCGTCAGCCTTTTTCTATTTTTCTCGCGCCCTGCTTACTCAGGACAATTTCGAAATCCAGCCTTACTTGTAGTGAGCGTGCCCGTCATCAGTTTGTTTGTAGGAGTTATTGTATCGGCAGCATTTATTTCGCCCACTGACGAAAAAAATCAAGACAATGAAAAATCAATTAATCCTACGCATGCTCTTGATCGAGCATTACTTCAAAGCAGTAATCGTTATACCGGTTGTAGACGCAATCTTAAAGAGAATCTCAGTGATGTCTTTGGTTGTATTGAGCCATGAAAACCGCGTGATATCTTTGGGAACAAGAATGGCATCGCCTCTTTCAATTTCTGTTTGATAAAAATTTCGTAAAAGAAATCCTCGATTTTGGCGTTTCGAAACAACCGAGCCATTAGCTCGGATGACAAAAATACTTTCGGTATCAGCGTTTACGGTAGCACCGCCGGCTTGACTTAAATAATACTGTACCGTTTGCCCTTCAACGTACACCATGGAACTCGGACTATAAACCTCTCCCATTATCGTAACCACTGAAGGAATTTCTGGAATATCGAGAGTGTCTCTGGCTTCAAGCGGAATATTAAATTCGCTGTCTCGAAATCGATCAAGCGAATCAAGTTTAATTACCATTCTTCCGGTGACTTCCGCGCTCTGAAGCTTGGTGAGAAGGCCTTTTCGAGCAATGATAGCTTCTTGATTTGCTTTCAAATCATCAGCGCTTAAATACTGACTGGGCCTTACAGTTTCTTGAAGAACAGCTTCTTCGAGTTGAGAGATTTGCTCTTTAAGGGCTTTTCTCTGTAAATCTTGCACTGACTTTCGAGTAAAGAATGCTCCTTTTAAGAAGGCCTTATTGGTATAGCCACCGGCTCTTTCGATAACGCTACTAAGTTTCTCGCCCGGAAGAAACGGATATTGGCCAGGATATCTTACTTCACCAGTCAGACTAACAAAGTTCTCAAGTTTCCAATTGGGCAGACTCATCACAAAAACTTTGTCGCGAGGTTTGAGTTCGGGGTTCTGAGACGCATTTCCATTTAGAGTTTCTCTTAAATTAACTTGAATGCGCTCAAGCTTGAGGTCGTCGCCAACAACAATGTATCGAGCAATTTCGGCGTTCGCAAGATAGGCGTCTTGCGTGATATTGCCTGCGACATAGATCAGATCTCGTAATTTCATTCCTTTAAAATAAATAAAATTTCCAGGCTTATTTACTTTGCCGGAGATGGTAACTTCATCATTTAGGTTGAGTTCTTCTTTAGAAAACAAAACGACTTCATCTCTATCTTGAAGTGCGATATCAGCTTTAGCATCACCATCCATAGCTTTTTTCAGTTCTACAAAAATAGAAAGTTTTTCTCCGGTGGGAGGCACTGAACGAATGATCTGTGCGTAATCGGTATAAGGTTCAGGTTTAATATCATCATACGAGCGAACTAATTGGCGAAACGTCATTCCTTCTTTAAATTCGTAACTGCCAGGACGTTTGACGTGACCTCTTAAAAAAACGGTTTTTCGAACGGTTGAAAGAACTGGAAACACCTTAACCAAGTCTCCGTCTAAAACTTCTGTTGAAAGATCACTCTTTGAGATTTCTTCTTTGCTGAGCCCAGCGAAGTTTTCGGGAATTTGAAAATCTTTTGTAATGCGCTCTTTATTTTGATTAACACGATCAAGAGAAAGTCGACCGACTTGACCGGCGAATGTTAAATTTCCGGACATGGCCAGCAAATCGTATAGCGAAGTTTTATCTTTAAGCTCATAGATAGCAGGGCGTTTTACGTTTCCTGCGATGGCTACCATTTTTCCGACAACAGGAACTAAAATCACATCTTGAGATTGAAGCCTAAGACGATTCACCATTCCGTTGATAAGAAAATCGTAGAGATCAATATTATCGATAACTTTATTATTTCGAAGAATTTGAATACTGCGCAAGCTACCGTCTTTAGTAGGACCTCCCGCATGAAATAACGCATTAATTGGAGTTGATGTGCTGGGGATCGAATAACTGCCAGGCTGCTTAACTTCGCCTACAACATACACATCAATCTGTCTGATTGAATCAAAAGCAATATTGACTTTGATTCCACTAAAGAAGTTTAAAAGACGCTTCTCGATGGCTGCAGACATTTCTTTAAATGTTTGCCCCCAAACACGAACTGAGCCGACTTTCGGAATAAAAATTGTTCCGTCCCTACGAACTGTAACCGGATAAGAAAAATTGCTAGAGCCCCAGACATTAATTGTAAATGTATCACCAGGTCCGATGGTATAGTCGGGGCTAATGGGAATATCTTCGAGCGCTACAAAGTCTGAAGGTTTTCGTCTAAAAAGATCATATCCAAATTGCTCAAGGTCTTTTGAAATTCCCTGAGGAAATTTTCCTAAAAATATCTCTTCAGCTTTTGATCGAACGTCTTCGTATAGATAGTCTTCACTTTCAGATAAAAATTCGCCTAGGTCTTTTTCATCTTCATCAGTAAATTTATCTTTTAGTTGAGATTTTTTTAAATCGTTTTTGTTATTTCGATCTGATTTCTGTTTTCTTTGGCGATCTTCACGATCAGCATCTTTTGATTTTCTAAGCCCTTTTTGTTCTAGATCGCGTCTTACTTTTATATCGCCTCGGCCGTCCTCAAAATTTGAGCTCGAATTCCTTTCTTGCTTTTGGTTATTTTGAAGTTTGAATGGATCTCGATTATTTTGTTCAGAATTTTTCTGCGAAAGTGGATCTACCATTGATTTTGGCATGCCCAGGGGAGTCGGTTTAGCGACAGGAAGATCGAATCCTTCTTTGGGCTCCATTGATTCATCTTCGTCATCAAGAAGTTGTGCGTATCCAGAAGTGCAGATCATGCTTGCTAAAGCAAAAACAAAGCCATTTTTTATCCAATTTGATCGATGCATTTTTTGACCTAACACTCTGTTTGATTCTAATGGTTCATGAAGCGCGCTATCAAGGTTAAACGGGGCATACTCAGACAGCAGAATTATAAAATCGTAGTAATCTTAGCAGGTTATGTTCTGCCACATTATTTTATCTCGTTGCGTCATAGTTGAAGAGCGATACCCGCAGAAAAAACCATATAGTCTGATTTAAGTTGATCGACGAAGCCAAGGTCCATTCCAAACTTTGGATCAGGCGAAACTGACATTCCTACAGAGTATCCGTATTCGCTATGTGTGCGATCCTGATAATAGCCCCCTCGCAAAATAGAGATGGGAGTGAAGGAAAACTCTAACCCACTCATAAAAAAAGTGGCTGCCCTTGAATAGTTCTTCTCTATATCGAAAGCGAGCCTCAGCCTTTTGAGATTGAGTGCTGCTCCACCGCCGAATTCAACGGGAGCTTTATTCGAATCATTTTTTGAGCGAACAAAATTTTTCACAACTGCTCCGACCGAGAGAAAATCGAGTGGAAAAGCGAGAACACCTAAATCCATTCCAAAAATCCATTCGGGTGTAAAAGCGATCGTGCGATTAAATTGAAAAAATCTGTGTCCAAGGCCGACAAGGACAATATTTTTTATATTTAAGCTCGTCGCGAGACTGTATTTTTGAAGTTTAAGAGGGTTAGATCTTGTTGTATCAAACGAGAATCCCCAATGAAGGGGATCTTCGGTAATTCCATCAATAATTGAGGTATTAAGCCCCCAATTAAGTGAGTCTCCTGCATCTGTTTTATCGAGAGAATAGAATCGGGATGAAGCGTAGAGTCGTCTGTATTCGGAGTGGCGAGAAATGCCGGCCGGATTTGTTTCAAATGCACTCGCATCGTCAGCAATTGCGCGATAGGCGCCTGAGACTCCCAATGAGCGAGGAGTGGGGTCGATGGGGGCTGAAAATGAAATTACCGCATACCAAAATAGAATCACCCGGTTACAAAACTCTCTCGCTAGGCCGTCGTCAACAAAGATAAATCGTCTTTCAACTAGATCCGGGCATATACGTAAAAAACTCTAGAGCCTAGACCCACGAAAGTAGTTAGATCTGAAGATTGTGGAAAATTATGACTATATAGTGGTGGGTGCGGGCGTTTTCGGCCTAACTATTGCAAGGCATCTTCTATTGCAAAAAAAATCAAAAATTCTTGTTTTAGAAAAAGAACGAGAAATTGGTTTGCATACGAGCGGGCGAAATAGCGGAGTCCTCCACCGAGGTATCTATTATCCGCCCGATTCTTTGAAGGCTAAATTTTGTGTGAAGGGGGCGAATCAAATTGTTGAATACTGCGAGCAGAGAAAACTGAATTTGAAAAAGACCGGCAAGGTTATTTTGCCTCTGTCAAAAGAAGACGATGGTAAGTTGGATCAGCTAGCAAATCGAGCTCGAGAGAACGGCGCTGAAATTTCGGTCATCGACAAGAAACAGCTTTCGGAGATCGAACCTGAAGCACGTTCGCTTTCAGATCGAGCATTGTATTCGCCATTGACCTACGTAATTGATCCTCGTCAGGTGTTGAGATCGTTGGCTCAAGACGTACAGTCTGGGGGTGTCAAGATTCAGTTCAACGCAGAGGTTAAGGAAATCAGTATAAAAAACAAGAGTATTAAAATGCCTATCGGTGAGTTCGGTTATGGACATCTCGTTAACACCGCTGGACTTCATGCCGACAAGATTGCGAAAGCTTGTGGGGTAGGTAGACGTTATACAATTCTTCCCTTTAAGGGGATCTATTCAAAGATTTCAAAGGAGTCAGATTTAAAAATTCGAGGATTGATTTATCCTGTGCCTGATTTGCGCGTTCCATTTCTCGGAGTTCATTTCACAACGGCTGTTGATGGCAATGTTTATATCGGGCCGACAGCTTTGCCCGCATTTGGTCGAGAAAATTACAGTGGGTTATCAGGGCTCAATTTGAAAGACTTTTCGTCAATCCTTTATCATTTATCGGAACAGTTTATTATGAATCGTGGTGGCTACTTTAGAGAATTCACCTATCGAGAAATTGGGCACCTATTCAAAAACTGTATCGTCAAAGAGGCGAGGGCAATGGTACCGCGCATTCAAAAGCGAGATATAGTGTCGAGCACCAAGGTTGGAATTCGTGCACAACTACTAGATCTTGAAAAAATGGAGCTCGTAATGGATTTTCGCGTTGAGAGTGAGCCCAATATGACCCATGTTTTGAACGCTGTATCGCCCGGGTGGACATCGGCTATGAGCTTTGCCGAGTATCTGTTTCCGCAATAAAGTAACTTTTACTTGGCTATGTTATACAAACCCAATCCGAGAGTGATCAGGGTCGGAATAAATGTGATCCAGAATTCTGGTCCAAGTCTATCCTCCGCCAGTATCACTGTGTCGCCCGGATTAATGACAACAGGAGTAGACAAATTAAATTTATCTTTTTCTCCGTTCGTTCGATAAATGATTCCCTCTTCTCGACCTAATCTGGTTAAACCACCAGCAAGCGTAACGTACTTATTAGCATCAAATTGGGGTGCAAACTTAAATTTTCCAGGCTGCTTCACACCTCCCAAAATAAAAACATCTTTCGAAGCAGAAGAGACAGCAAAATTGTCGTCTGGGAGTGTCTCTACTGTATCATCGAAATTATTTTTGATATTGAACTTGTGGGGGATGTGAATCGTATCTCCATCCATGAGTTTGAATGCGGAAAGATCCGTTGTCGTATTGATGATCTTAAATACTTTTCGTTCATTTGAATCATCATAACGAGTCACGGTTATAGAGAAGCCGTTGGCAACCCCGACAGTATACCTTCCACTACGAGTGACTATATCGTCCAAAGTCGTAACCTGCGGTTTAATTTCATATGTTCCGGGATATCTGATTGGGCCCTGAATTGTAACAGATGCCAATCTTCGCGGAACAAAAACAACGTCGTTTTCTTGGAGAAACGGATTGTTCGATAAATTTCCGTCTCTTAATAGGCTCAGGATATCAATGGTTTTAACCACTGATTTACCTCGATGAAGTTCAATTCGGGTCTCAGCAGCTTGGGCAGTGAGACCCCCGGCCATTTCGATCGCAGTGATAAGACGCTCATTCGGTTTTAATTCAACTGTTCCTGGTCTAGTTACTTCTCCTAAAACATGAATACTCCATCCGTTCATGATGAGAGAGCCGCCCATATTGGGTGATGAGGGCGTTCGGGAAGACGAGGCATAAATGCCAGCAGCGAACAGATACGAAGAATGTTGAATCAGATACGTAAAGCAAAAGAAAACTGTGAATATTTTCGCGATTTTGTTATTCATAACTACTCTTTTCTTAACCAATTAAAATTCTACTCCTACGGCAGGTCCAATGCTTACGGCTGTATCACCTATGCGAGAACTGTTAGTAAAAAACTTCCAGTAGCTAAACCTCATTGAAAACACAAATAAGTTATATCCATACTTCGATGTAAACCACGGGCGAGAAATTAGATCAGTGTCCATTACTAATCCGGCAATGGGCTTGCGCTTATCTCCACTTGAGTTCCTGTCCCCAACAAAGGTTACGGAGGGACCTATCTTGGCTTGAAATCCAAGTTTTCCTTGCCATGTAAAATAAGACGCACCGCCTTGGGTGAAGAGTCTAACGACTCCAACTGTGTCGTTGGTATGTGATTTGCGACTGCCGATGTCTGTGCCAAGTGACCAAATCCATGTATCGTTCCAGCGATAGTCGGCACCTAAATGAATTCCAAATCCGTGTTCTTTGTATATCTTTGAGTCAGAAGTTCCTTCGTAGTGGGCTCCAAAATTCAGGCAGTCTCGGTCACCAACAGCGAAAGTCAGGGCGGGTAAGCTGCAAATACAAGCGAGTGTAAAGATCGAGTGAGAAATTTTAAAAATGAATTCGTTAATCATCTTTAACAAAGCCTAAATCACGTTTTTGTGAGGATACCTAAATTTTTAAGATCAAGTTTGAGTTTGAGATAGAATTCGTATCCAAAGACTGAAAACACTGCGAGGAGGAGGCCTAAAAATATTCCAGCAAGAATCACAATACTTTTCTTTGGCCAATATGCTTTGATCGGGGTGTTTGCATCATCAATGACCTCAAACGAAAGGTCTTCTTTAGCCTCATCAATTTGAGCCAAACTGTATTGATTTAACAGCGAACCGTTGAGAGCGCGCATGACCTCTTGCTGTGAAACAAGATGGTCAAGATAAACTTTTTGAGGCACCTGTTTCAAAGTTGTGTCTTTAGACTTATCAGTTGATCCAGGTCTTTGTTCTCCAACGCTTTTCGATGGAGAATCTGGGCTAGCTGGAGATGTCAGCCAAAACTTTTGATCGTGATTCGATAGGTTGATGTCCAAAAGGCCTGTCGGGGAAACCCGATTTTTAGAATAATATTCTGTAATAAATTTTGACAGAAGCAACATCTCTTTCTGTAAGTTTTTTAGCTGCTCTTCGATAAAAATTCTTTTGTTTTTCGAAGTACTATACGATCTTTCACTTAAAATTAATCTTGTCTCACCAACAACCGCTTGAGCCACTGTGGACGCTTCGTTTGGATTATTCATTTTTACTAAAATATTGATTAGATCTCGTTTTTTCTCAAATTCAACATTTACTCGGGCCTTAAACACTTTGAGCGCATCTTCAATTGTAGGTTTATCTTTTGGAGAGGTGTTCTGTGAAGCATCTGGAAAAAAAACAGAAATTAAATCCAGTCTTCGGATAACTCGCTCGGCCAACGTTCGACTTTCTAAAATGGCCATAATAATGTTCGCAGGTCCTGATGCCGCTCCCAAAAAACCTTGAAGCGGATCTGCAAGACTTGACTTCAGTAATGCCGACTCCGAAGAGGGACTTAGCGGCATGATGCTGGTTTTGCTCAGATATTGCTTTGGTAGAAAAAATGCCAATAGAAAGCTAACCAGCACACACAATCCAAAGACTGCAAGCAATTGTCGACGTCGTTTAACTAAGATCTTGATGTAGTCGGCCAATCGAATTTCGTTTTCGATTTCGGGGGCCATCCGTTTTTCGTCTGGTCGAATCATGAAGTCTTTCTTGTATATCTTAAAGGTTTGCAGACAGGCTAGGAAATTCGATTTAATTGGGAGCTTAGCGGGGTAGGTTCGATAGGTGCAGTAGAAATGCCATGTTAGGGCGATGTGAATAACCAGACAATATGCTTCCTTAGAGAAGTCTCTGTGGTATAGGCAAAGTTGTTGAACCCAAGAGAGCCCAGAACCGCATTTGTCCATGATTGGATTGACACTTATGGAGGAGCTGAAAGAGTTGTCGAGTGTCTTTATGATGAGCTTCGCCCTGAGGAGTTCTTTACCCTACTTGCAAATAAAGAATCGAAGTTGACTAAAAAAATTGGCCAGAAACTGAAAACGTCATGGCTTCAAAATATTCCATTTTCTTTTTCGTGGCACAGACATTTGTTAGCACTCTATCCTCTAGCTGTTGAGGGACTAAACTTAAGTAATGCTGAGCTAGTCCTTTCGAGCTCTCATTGCGTTGCTAAGAATGTGCTAACGAGATCAGATCAACTACATATTTGTTATGTTCATTCTCCTGCTCGATATCTATGGGATCAGACACATGCTTATTTGATGGCGAGCAAAATTACCGGAGTGAAGCGCCTTTTTGTTGAAAGTGTCTTTTCAAGACTTCGAACATGGGATTTTGCGGCAAGCTCTAGGGTTGATCTATTCATAGCGAACTCTCAGAACATTGCGCGCCGAATTTGGCGTGCCTATCGTCGCCCTAGCTATGTCGTTTACCCTTTTGTTGACCTAGAAAAATTTGCGCTATCAGAAGAAAAGCGAGATTCCTACTTCGTCGTAATTTCGAGACTGGTCACGCAAAAAAGAGTGGATATTGCAGTGGAAGCCTGTTCGAAGCTTGGGGTTTCTCTAAAGATTATCGGAAATGGGCCAGAGCTTAAAAAGCTTCAGTCAATTTCGGGTCCCACAATTGAATTTTTAGGGGCACTTGATCACGACGCTCTCTACAGTGTTCTGCGTAAATCAGCGGCACTTCTTTTTACGTCAGATGAGGATTTTGGAATCGTTCCTTTAGAGGCACAGGCAGTTGGTATTCCTGTGATTGCTTTGGGCAGGGGCGGGGCTTTAGAAACTGTTTTGGCGGGTAAGACAGGAGAGTTTTTTGCGGATCAAACTGCTGTCTCTCTTGCAAATGTTATCAGGAATTTTGATTCCTCCCGTTACGAAAGTAGAGTGGTGAGAAATCAGGCCGAAAGGTTTTCTAAAGAACAATTCATTTTGAGTATGAGGACCGTTGTTTCTAGCGCATGGCAAAAGTTTCAAAACGATCGCATCTTTATGGATGCAGAATTCCTAGATCACTTCGAAGGTTCTCATGATACGAGCGTTCGAGTTCGGTAGCCAATGTGTAGTAAGCGTGTTTCGTGGCTGTTTACTGAGTGTAAACGCTGGATTAATTTCGAAAAGCTATATAGTTGATTATAAAATATGGTATTGTGATTTGAACGTGATGTACAAGGCTTTTAAGTGATATGGCAGTTCGACCAACAATAGCGAAAGCGTTTACAGAAAATCATCTAGCGATTGATGTAAACGAACTGAATCCCGAATTTTTTAGAGATCTCGGCGCGGATGTCGCTCGTTATGACTCGGTGCAGAGAGTCTTAGATATTTCTCTGTCGCTCTTAGGGCTATTAATTTTGAGTCCCTTGTTTATTGCGTTAATCATTTTGGTTCGTCTTGATTCTAAGGGGCCAGCTTTTTATTGCCAAATTCGGGTGGGTCGAAATGCCCGCCGATTCTCAATTCTGAAATTTCGTACGATGATTGTCGATGCAGATAGTATGAAAAAAGATCTTTTGCATTTGAACATTATGTCAGGGCCGTTCTTTAAAGCTAAGAATGACCCTAGAGTCACACGATTAGGTCGGTTTTTGCGATCTTGGAGTTTGGATGAGCTCCCGCAGCTGATCAATGTTCTCAAGGGCGAAATGAGCATTGTGGGGCCTCGACCAATGCTGCCTGAAGAAGTCAGTAAAATGGGTTGCATCGATATTCTTGCGGTTCGACCTGGTTTGACTGGTTTTTGGCAAGTAAATGGCAGAAGCGATGTGGTTGATTGTCATGAGAAATTAGAGATGGATCGAATTGCAATTAGAAAACGTGGCCTTTGGTTTGATTTGAAAACAATACTGATGACGTTTTCAGCCGTTCTACGCCGTCGAGGTGCAATGTAACTCCGCCATTTCTAGAGGGCGTTTTTTGGCTAGCGTGCCTGCTCTCTTCCGCTTATAAGTTGACGAATCAATGACAGGAATTCGACACGTCGACAGCTTACGTTTACTTGTTTTTTCGGTTTTTATTGTCTCGCTGATCGGTTCGGTCACGAATCTAGTTCCGCTTAGCGTTGTGTATGTGTCCTTGATCTTTCTATCACCCCTTCTTCTCGTCAAGTATGATCAACTTCACAACGTAAGCGTTGCAACCTTACTTTTGTTGTCCTATTTTTTGCTATCCGTTTTAGCTTACAAACCTAGATCTCTTTTGGAGCCCTTGCTCTATCGCTGGGATGGAAATGTGTTTGTGACGTTTTTTCCTTTAGTTTTTCTGCCTTTATTTCGATTTAAGGTCGATAGCTCTAAAATTGCAGAATTATTTTTGTACTGGGCTAGTTTTGTAAATTTTTTAGTTTTTTGCCTCTATCTTGCAACAGGAAATGCAATTCTAACTTTTTATGATTTTAACGATAAGAAGCTCTATCATTTTTTATTTCAGGCGCACAACGCCGCGGGGGGAGTCTTGGCTTTGCTTTCGTGTTTGAGCATTGCATTTGTTATTAAAAAGAAAAATTTTCTCTCAGTTTTTATTCTTCTTTTGAATCTTTTAACGCTTTGGTTGTCGGATTCGCGCGGCAGTGTGTTGGGCTTGCTAGCGGGGCTATTTATTGTTTTTGTGATGAAAGAAAAAAAGCTAAAAGCACTTTTTCTTTCAATCGCTTTTCTTCATATCGTGATGCAGTCAATTACATATCCTATGTGGCTAGAAGCGGGAAAGCCGGCGGATATGGCAGATATGGCTGATATCGGTGGTATAGATGCACTCAATCGAAGCGGTACCATTGTGGATCGAGTCCTCAAATTGTGGCCAAGGGCTACGCATTTGTTCGTGCATTCTCCGATTTTTGGAACTGGTTTCGGAAGTTTTAATGATGGGCCATATGATTTTCAGGGCATCGAGCATTTCTTTATGTTGAACCGTGCCGATGTCACTCGATTTAATGCAGGCCATGCTCACCACAGCTTTTTTCACGTTTTAGCGGAGACAGGATTGGTAGGGCTTTTCTTACTTTTATTGGTTTTGTTCTATATGCATAAAAGTATTCGCGAAATGAAATCGGATTTTCTAAGGCAGGCTCTGAGCTTAGCGTTTTGGATGAACATTTTTTCGTCTATGACGGAGCATAGACTTTTTACTCCGGCTCAGATGATACCGTTTGTCATACTGTATTGTTTTAGCCTGCGATATCAACAGACGGGGACCGAAATTCGATCAGTGAAAGTTCGATCAGTCTCACAGAATGGCGTTTCGTGAAACTTTGCATTAACGGTAGATTTTTGACTCAGAATATAACGGGCGTGCAAAGATATGCTCATGAGGTATTGAAAGCCTTAGATCAATTTGAGAATCTTCCCCCTACTCGAATTATTGTGCCTAGAAATTCAGAAATTCCCGAGATAAAACTTTCGCAAATTAAAATCTGTAAACAAGGAGTTTTTTCGGGGCATCTGTGGGAGCAATTCTCCTTACCGACTCTTGTCCAGAATAATGAAGTTCTTTTGTGCCTAGGAAATACCGCGCCAATACCTTTATTAATCTTGAGAAAGGCACCCGTTGTCGTTGTTGTTCATTCTCTTTCGTATAAATATTTTCCGAAATCATATTCGAAGTCATTTCGTATTTTATACAATCTCATTTTACCTCAGGTTTTTAAACGAGCAGCTAAAGTCATAACTGTGTCAGAATCTGAAAGAGTTCAAATTCTTCGACTCTATCCAGATTGTCATGATCGGCTTGTAGCAATTCAAAGTGGCATCTCAGATTTAGGTGCGCCGCTGGAGGTAAGTTCTGTGGCTTCGTTAGCTCATCCTTATCTCTTGTTCGTGGGTAGCCTTAGCCGAGGAAAAAACATAGAAGGAGTTTTGCAGGCGTTTGAAAAAATCGTTCTCGAAGATGATATTTCGCTGGTTATCGCAGGAGCGTCGGGAAATAGTTTTCAGCAGTTGAATGTTCCATTATCTGAAGCCGCAAAAAAAAGAGTTTTGTTTTTAGGACAAGTCAATAATCCAAGAGAACTTGCCTATCTATATAAGAAGGCCATCTGTTTGGTTTTTCCTTCCTACTACGAAGCGTCTCCGCTACCACCTACGGAGGCCATGGCGATGGGCTGCCCGGTAATTGCGAGTAATATTGAAGCGTTGAAAGAACGTTGTGGTAATGCCGCGATTTATGTCGAAGCTTCAGATAGTGATCAGATCAAAGCGGCAGCCCTGTCGTTGATTAAAAGTTCTGAGAAGAGGCAGAATTTGTCAAATTTAGGTCGCGAATGGATAGCGCGCTACTCTTGGCGATCGCACATAGAGCAAATTCTTAAACTCGTGGTCGACGCATACAGTCGAGCCAAAGGTTAAGAACCTTTTCAGGGCCAAGTCGATCGCGGACTTCAAGCGATTTTAACTTAAATGTTTCTCGAAAATTTTTATCATTCATGAGCTTGTTCAGTTTTTCGGCTAGCGCGCTTTTTTTTCCAAATTCAACAATAAATCCATTTGAGTCCGGTTTGATAATATCAGCATCTTCACCGCATGGGGTGGAGATAGAGGCAAGGCCACTCGACATTGCCTCAGCAAGTGCGTTAGGAAAACCTTCAGTTCTCGAACTTAAGACAAAGATTTCGGATTGAGCGAAGACCGATGCTGTATCTCGTACTTCTCCTAAAAAATGAACCTGGGATTCCAATTCAAGTTGCTTCGTAAGGGTCTCGAGATTTTTGCGTTCAGGACCATTTCCACAAATATTGAGATGCCATTGAGGATTTTCTTTTAATGGTTCGCGTGAAGCTTCTAAAAGAAAATCGAAACCTTTTTCAGGAATCAAGCGCCCCATCGCAAGAATTGAGGGAGATTTGATTTTGAAGCTGTCCGCGGTAACCTTGGGTGGAAAAACAATATTGGGAATAAGAGAAATCCGATTCGGCATCATTTTTTGAAAGAAATTCTCATGCGACTTTGCAACGACGACCAAGCGATGCGCAAGTGGGTACAGTAGACGGCGCAAAAGTCGATGAAGCGGCCTGATAAATTCATTGGGGTTATTCCGCTCGGAGATGATGGTGTGAGCATTTGTGCCCAGTGTAGCCAGAATTAGCTTAAAATTTGTAAATGTAAGAAATGAAATAAAAACGCTGTTTGGCAAAAAAACTTTTATGGTTTGTCGGAGTCGCAATGAGCAAGCAAGTAGTCGAATTGGTCCAAATAATTTAGACAAGATTTGCTTAATAAATGTCTGTCGCTCAATAGGGGTTGTCGTCCAAAATGAATTACCGAGAAGTATGAGCTTCACTTTAGGGCTCACCCAGAAAAATGGGGGTTGATTTTGTGGATGAAATGAAATCAGAGTGACACTGAATCCTCGCTCCGAAAGTAGATTTGCTAAATTAGTTATAGCTCGCTCAGCACCGCCGCAGGCGAGTTCGTCGATGATGAGCACGAATGAGTTAATGTCTGAGCTGGTTTTCATCAGTTTAATATCCGGATTATGGTGAAAACTGCTCGCTTTGGACAGAACTTTGGATATTCTCATTGTGATGAAATTCATCCAAAAAAGGATTTTCTATATACTATTTGGTAGCGGACCGAGCTCGATGGTGAGGGCCATGATTTTCAAAGAGCAGTTCATCGCAAATAATTATTTGCCTTACTATTATCAAACAATTCCAAAATTTTTGGAGATTTTGCGCCCCAATGGAAGAGGTTTATTTAGTAGAATTCTTGCAAAGTTAAATTACTATTTATGCCTTTCTATTTCTCAACTCTCTCTGATTTTAAGTTTTTTTATTCTATGGAAGTTTGACGGCGTTATTATTCTTAAATATTGCCCTTCCTGGTATCTTAAGGTTTTAAAGGTATTTCGTTTACCCACTTTATTTGAAGCCGATGATCCAATGTGGATCTCGCCGTTTGGTACTTTAGATTCGTTTAAAGATAGAATTAAAAATTGTGACTATGTTTCTGTTGAGAATGCCCTACAGCTCAATGCTGTACGCCATCTTCACAAGAATGTTTTTATTACTCGGGGGTCACCTCAGCTTGAGCTTTTCCAAGCCAGAGCGCGTCAACCCGTTTTCAAGCGCAAAGACCGGGATCATTTTATTATTGGATGGGTGGGATCCCCTTCAACAGTCTTCTATCTCAAGCCAGTAATTCCTTCTTTGAATCGTTTAGCCGAAACGAGAAATGATTTTGTTGTTCGGTTGGTTGGCGTAGGAGGACAATGGGAATCTTCGAATATAAAGTTTCCTGTGCAGATTGTTCCTACCTATTCTCAGTCAGAAATGATTGATGAAGTGGTGAATTTTGATATTGGATTATTTCCTTTGTTTAATGATGAGTTATCGGCGCTTCGAGGAACTTTGAAGGCACGAATTTATATGAGTGGTAAGGCTGCCGTTGTAGCAAACCGAGTTGGTGAGGTTCCCCATCTCATCGAGGACCGAGTTAGCGGTATGATTATCGATCAAGACTCAGACTGGGAAAAGAAACTGGATGACTTAATGTCCTCACCTGAAAATTGTAAATCGATCGGCGATAAGGGTTTCGAACTTGTATCGCAAAAATATTCGGTCAAGGCCTGTTTTGGAGATTTGGAGGAAGGATTTCTTAAGAGGATTGATAGATCCTAAATTGCTTAAGCCGATTTTTCTTCTTCCTTAAGCCATGTAATCATGCGACGTATTCCAGTCTCAAATTCTACAGCAGGTCTCCAGCCCGTCTTTTGAGAAAATCGATCTGAATTTGCGATGAATTGTCGGGTATCAATGGGGCTTAGATTATTCGGAAGTGGGGTATGGGTAATATTTGTCTTAAGACCGCACATTTCATCAGCAGCGCGTGCGATTTCTTGGACGGCATCAATCAATTTAACCCCTCTTTTGGTACCAACAATAAAATTTTCACCATTTAACTCATCGATGTTTTGCGCAGCTTTAATAAACGCACAAGCGACATCATCAATGTAGGTATAATCTCGAATGAAATTTCCATCCCCGTAAACAGTAATGGATTCTCCACGAATTGCCTTTTCAATCATTGAGTTGAGAATGCCTCGTCCAGGATTCTGGCTTCGTGCTCCCGGTCCGAATACATTTGAAAGTCTGAGCGAACAGCCCGTCACAACTTTTTTTGAAACAAAATATTTCAGGTAGTCCTCTGCCATTCTTTTATGGAGATCATAAACTGTAAGAGGATTATCTCTATGAGTTTCGTCTACTGGAATTTTAATCGGACTTCCATAAATTGTAGATGTACTAGCAAAAACAATAGCGGGTTGAGATTTTGTTTTTTCGCATGCCATCAATAGATTCACGAACGGAATAATATTTGCTTTGAGATCATCACTGGGGTGTGCATTCGCAATAGGAATATTAGTCTGTGAACTTAAATAAAAGATAGTCGGATTATTTTGGAGAAGGACGTTCCACGATTCATGAGAAGACGAATCAAATTTGGTAATCTCGAAATTTCTTTTATTCACCTTCATCGACCCACTCGATCGACTAAGAATGGTAATATTTTCAACTCCGCTGAGAATGCTCAAAATAGCATGCCCAATATAACCCGTCCCACCCACCAAAATAATGGGGCGCTTTGAATGTGTTTGTTCCATCTTGACGCTCCTTTAGGCTTTCACACAGCGAATAGACAGTCTAGAAGTTGAACAAAAAAGTGCCATTAGTTTTGCTAAGCGATTAAGAGTGCGCGGCGATCTGTTTAGAATGAATTTATCGATGAGGCGGCCTTCTGACTTTCTCCAACGTGAAGACCGTAAAAAATCTATGTCATTGGGCTGGAAGTAAAATTCAATATTTTTAAACTTCTTCTGTAAAACATTTTGCAGCTCTTGCTTTTTGAAAAAAAACATATGTCGCGGCAAATCAAAAAGCGCCCAATATTTTTTGTACATATTGAAGTCCAAACCGTCTCGTACCACAGTTGAGAATAAAAATTGCCCACCATGTTTTAATTTTTGTTCGACACTTTGAATGAATGCAAAAGGATCTTGAAGATGTTCGATAACCATTGAACTAATGATCGTATCAAAAAAGTTATCTTCATATTTATCGACTAAATCTTCGACTGGAGCATTGATAACATTGAGGCCGCTTTTAATGCAGGCTTCAGCAGCGGGCGTTGCAATTTCAATTCCTCGAACATCGTTCCATCCCAGCCTTTGAAGGTACCGAAGGCGATAACCGTTTGCACAGCCGACTTCAAGTGCTCTTCCGTTGGAAACATAGTGAGGAACAAGTGTGATATTGAATGACCTTCGTCTGAAGAAATCAAAAACGGCTAAATCTTTCAGACCAGATTTTTTTAAAGCCTCCGTTTCTAATAAATGTTGATAACCAAAGGACTGTACTAAGACGCGCTTATCTCCCTCCGTAAATTCGACGAGGTTTCGATTTTCTTGATGCGGGCTATATTCACTCGGATACAAGAGAGCCAACGAATTACTATCGGGACGCGGCATCTGTGCAAAGAGATCACAAGAGTTACATTTAGAAACATAAAAGTCGCCTGGGATTCCGTGAAGAAAATCCTTTGTCTGAAACTCCTGCTGCCAGTCAAGTTGATGGCAAAATGGGCATTTCACGGTTTCCATTTTAATTTTTATCTCGGGAGCCAGCTCTTGGTGCATCGGGCTAAACCTATGCTACTTTTTCTTAATTCGCAAATTTTGAACGTACGGATCTTGTTAAAGTCTTAAATGTATTTGAGATGGTTTGGAGTTCCTCTGGCCTTAACAAATACTTTTGTATTGCCACATAGCCCCCAAGACTAACTACTGCAAATAAAATATCCAGGAGATACGATGTTCGAGTATCGGAGTATCGAATTATTGCCAAAATGAACATGATGAAACATGCGCTGGTATTCATGGCAATTGATTTTAATACCGGGGTAATAAGCGGGATCTGAATAGTTCTGCCCATAAACGAAAGGTTCATAAAAAACGTCCACATGATGAGCGTGCAATACGAAAGTGCAATTCCATTTAATCCAAAAAATTTCATCAATGGGTAACCCACAGCGAGATAGAAAAAAGTCTCAATCACTCCGAGTATGGTGATGAGTTTTGTCTTCTTGGTTGCGTAAAATACAATGGCCATGACGTGAACCGAAATTGCAAACGGAATATTTGGTAAATAGAATTGCAGAAGTGAGAAGACTGTATCGGTGTCTTTATTGCGAAATGCTCCGCGCTCAAAATACAGTTGAATCAATGGTCGGCCAAAGAAGATAAGAGTGAGAGCGAGTGGAGTTACAATAAATAAAAGAATCTTCACCGCTTTCAAAGCGTTCGTTGCGAGAGCCTTGTTGTCATTGGACGCAGCTTTGTTCGATAGAACAGGAAATAACGCCGTTGCCAAACCTGAAACGAACATTGTTTGAATCATTTCATAAAATCTAAAAGAATAGTTGAGTGATGACACCGAGCCGGACGGAAGAAAGCTCGCCAACCATCTATCGTAGAGCGGAGTAATTCTGTAAACGAGCATCCCTGACATCAGCCAAGCGAGACTAGAGAAAACGGTGCGGATTGATTTGTGTCTAAAGCCTGGAGTAAGTTTGAATTTAGAATCCGAACTGAGCCACAGACCAACAGCGAGAATAAGGGGTTGCGCTGCATAGGCAAAAAGATTTCCGTAAACCAGGGCTTTCAATTTGTATTCCGAACCAAAAATTAAGAGATTCATGCAGGCAAAGAGGGGAACGATAGAGGTTCCAATGGCGGGCCATAAAAATTTGTGCATCGCATAGAATTTCTGCGCAAGTACCTCAGAAATTGCAGCAAATGCGATTTGCCATACGAGAAACTTGAGACACCAATCAAGATCTGTTTTTTCTCCGAGAGTAAAGCCATGTGCAAGATAGTCGATCCATAAGGGGGAGGTTGCGCTCGTCATTGCAACTATCGCGATGACAAAGGCGACCAAGCAGAAATCGAGCTGTGCAATTATATGATCGCTCGATTTTTTATCGTTCGAGGCTTTAAGCGAAGCGATTTCAGGAAGGTAAGTGGCGCCAATTGCGCCCGTCATTACCGTCATGAGAAAAAGTGGCACGGTACAGGACACTACAAACACATCCATGTCTCTGCCTGTTCCATAGATGGCGGCCTGCGTCGCTCCCAATGATGCTCGAGAAAAAATATTAAGTACGTTGAAGAGGGTCGAAATCAGACTCCCTTTGAGGATTGTATTGGTTGACACTTACTCTATTTGGCGGATTCGCTGTGTATCTGTCGAGAGAAGAACGGTTCGATTGGCAGCACCCGCGAGGTGATAGGGATGGGGGCACCTTAGCAGGCGGGCCGTCGCCGATATAAACTGTGAATAAACGGCCTATAAACGCATTTTATAGGTGGGTGTAAAGTCATTAAAATGCCTTGAAAAAGCATCATTTCAGGCTTTTCCGTTAAGGCTCAATTCAGTAATTCAGTGTGAAGTATAAAACTCTTGGAGAACGGCTATGTCTAAATGTTTGGTTTGTGAAAATTCAATAGATTCCTTTATTTCTTTTGGAAAAATGCCCATTGCAAATGGTTTTCTTACGCCTGATCAAATCAAGGATGAATTTTTCTTTGAGCTCAAAACGGGATTTTGTGAAAAGTGTTCGATGGTTCAACTGACCGAATTGGTTGACCAAGAGAAAATGTTTCATGAAAACTACGCATTCTTTTCGTCGACTTCGACTCGCATGGCTGAACATTTCAAAGGTTTTGCCAAATATATCTCTGGAAATTATTTGAAATCCATCAGCGATCCGTTCGTGGTGGAGCTCGGTAGCAATGATGGCATTATGTTGCAAAACTTTGCTAACGCGGGCGTTCGACATCTTGGAGTTGAGCCGTCTGCTAACGTTGCGGCTGTGGCTCAGTCGAAAGGCGTTAAAACTATCTCGAAGTTTTTTGATAAGACTTTAGCTAAAGAAATCGTTGCAGAGAATGGTAAGGCCGATGCCATCATGGCCGCGAATGTGATTTGTCATATTCCATATTTGCATTCGGTCATTGATGGATTCGACGCACTTCTTTCGCCCAAGGGAGTCATTTCTTATGAAGATCCCTATATGGGAGACATTATTCAGAAGACCTCTTACGATCAAATATACGATGAGCATGCATTTTATTTTTCAGTGACCTCGGTCTCCAAACTTTTTGCTCAACATGGTTTTGAACTGATCGATGTAGATCCACAAAATGTTCACGGTGGATCTATGCGATATGTTATTGCTCGAAAAGGTGCGCATCCTATTTCTGCACGTGTCGGTCAATACGTGGAGCAAGAACTCAAGCAGGGCTTAGACAAACCTGAGACGTACGTGACATTCAGAAAGAATGTCGAAAAATCAAAAACAGATCTTATGGAACTTTTGTGGAATATGAAAAAGGCGGGCAAGCGAGTTGTCGGCTACGGAGCCACATCAAAAAGTACGACTGTCACAAATTATTGCGGAATTACTCCGGATCTCGTCGAATTTATTAGCGACACCACCCCAATTAAGCAGGGCAAATTGAGTCCGGGTGCTCATATTCCGGTAAAGCCGTACGCAGATTTCTCATCGAAGTATCCTGAATACGCCCTCTTATTTGCATGGAATCATGGTGGTGAAATCATGGAAAAAGAGCAGGCTTTTGTAAAAAATGGCGGACGCTTCATCGTTTATGTTCCGAAAGTTTCTGTTTTATGATTTCAACCAATCCTGAAAAAGGTCCCGTGATTGAAGGAATCCAATTTAAGGAGCTTCAAACATTCTACGATGATCGGGGTTATTTTCGGGAAGTTATTCGAAATACAGATTCTTTTTTTAGTGAAGGTTTCGGTCAGTGGAGTCATTCTTTCATGTATCAGGGTGTTACTAAGGCGTGGCACTTTCATAAGGTTCAAACAGACTGGTGGTACGTGGTGAATGGAGTTCTTCGAGTGGGATTATGCGATATGCGCCCAGAATCGAAGACCTCGGGTATGACGATGGATTTTCTGATGGGAGATAATCAAATGGCCAGAGCGATTAAAATTCCCCCGGGAATTGCGCATGGTTGTCAGGCAATTCAGGGCCCCGTGAATTTATTTTACGTTACTTCGCATACCTATAATCCGGAAGATGAGATTCGAATTCCATTTGATGATAAGAGAATTAAGTTCAACTGGCTCGAGGGTCCGGCGATACGTTAGCGCTGAGGATTGAGAGAAATTTTAAAGTATGGTCAAAGTTCTTGTAATTGGTGGTGCTGGATTTGTTGGGAATAACCTCGTTCGAGGACTCCTTAAAAATCCGAATTATTCTGTGACTGTCTTTGACTCACTTGAGCCGCGATTGAAGCCCAATTTTGATTGGCTTACGCCTGTTCTTCCGTTCATCAACTTTGTTCAAGGCGATATGAGATCTGAAGAAGATCTAAAAAAAATTATTCCCAGCCAAGACATTATCTACGTTTGTGCTGCCCAAACGTCTCATCCTCTGTCTCTTAAGGATCCTGTTTTTGACGCCGATATTAATTGTATCGGAAATCTGAAAATTTTGGAGGAAGTCCGAAAGTCTAATCCAGCTGCGTTTGTCATTTATCTTTCGACAAGCACGGTGATCGGAAGAGCTCAGGCCGAGCTCATTGATGAATGTCAGCCAGAGCGTCCACTCGATATTTACAGTGCTAATAAAGCTGCAGCTGAAAAATATTATCAAATTTATCATACCGTTCACGGACTGAAGACAATGGTATTGAGGTTCGGAAATTTATTTGGACCTTATGGAAAGCCATTTCCTGAATTTAGTTTTATTAATTATTTTTTGTCTGTTGCTTGGGATCGTAAAGTTATCAAGTTATTTGGTGAAGCCGATCAATTGCGAAATGTCATGTATATTGACGACGTCGTAGATTTGTTGATGGAAGCACCAAAACATTCAAAACTCATTGGTCAGATCGTATTTGCAACAAGTCCATTTCACTATTCTGTTCGTGAAGTTGCAGAAACAATTGTGAAAGTATTTGAAAGGGGAAGCATCGAGACAGTCGAATGGCCTGCAGAGCGAAAATCAATTGAAGTGGGGAGTACAAAATATTCATCTCAACAGCTCGAAAACCTGACTGGATGGAATGCTAAGATTGATCTGCGGCAGGGCTTACTTAGAACTAAAAATATTTTGCTGAATTTAGAACCGGCTGAGCAAGCTGAGAGGAGCCTTGCATTATGAAATTGGTAATCACTGGCGCATTAGGCCATATCGGATCTGCATTAATTAGAGAAATTTCTGAAGTTTATAAAACCGCTGAAGTTACTTTGTTGGACGACCTTTCGATTCAAAGATATTGCAGTTTATTTCGACTGCCAGATGGTATCCAGTGGAAGTTTGTTGAGGCCGATATTACAAAAGCTGATCTCGAGCCCCATATTAAAGGTGCTGATGCAGTTATTCATTTGGCCGCAATCACAAATGCTGCTGACAGTTTTGAAATTAGAAATCGAGTTTTTGAAGTTAATCTGACCGGTACCGAACGTGTGGCCATGGCTTGTTTGAATGTCGGTGTTCCTCTTGTTTTTCCTTCGACAACAAGTGTTTATGGCTCACAAGCAGAAATTGTCGACGAAACTTGTACAAAGGAAGGGCTCAAGCCACAAAGTCCGTATGCTGAATCAAAACTGCAAGCCGAAGACTTGCTGACGAAGCTTGGAAAAGAGCGTGGACTAAATTTTGTAACCTGTCGCTTGGGAACCATTTTTGGTACCTCGATCGGAATGCGATTTCATACAGCTATCAATAAGTTTTGTTGGCAAGCCACAGTAGGGCAGCCGATCACGGTATGGAAGACGGCTCTCAATCAAAACAGACCGTATTTGGATCTTAAGGATGCGGTTCGTGCGATGAGTTTTATTCTCAAAAATAAAATCTTTGATCAAGAAATCTATAATGTGGTGTCTACAAATGCATCAGTGAAAGAAATTTTGGATGTGATTTCGAGAACGATTCCAGAAATTAAAATTGATTATGTTGATGCAAAAATCATGAATCAACTTTCTTACCATGTGCGAAGCAATAAGTTTGAATCTCGCGGATTTAATTTTACTGGAGATTTGTCAAAGGGAGTTGCCGAAACATTAGAGCTCCTTAAGGGAATTCGAGTCTCGAAAGCGTAAGGTTAATGAGATGAAAGGCATTATTTTAGCAGGTGGCAGCGGAACGAGATTATTTCCTCTTACCGTTTCAACCTGCAAACAGCTCCTTCCTGTTTATGATAAGCCCATGATTTTCTACCCACTCACGACTTTGATGTTGGCTGGAATTCGCGAAATTTTGGTGATCACGACGCCAAAAGATTCCAACCGATTTAAGGATCTCTTGGGGGATGGTAGCCAATGGGGAATTTCAATTAATTATACCATTCAGAATGAACCCCGTGGTCTGGCCGAAGCCTTTATCATCGGAGAAGAATTCATCGGAAATGACCAAGTTTGTTTGGTATTGGGCGACAATATTTTTTACGGAGGAGGGCTCGTTCAGACTTTAGATTCGATGACGAAGATGAAACAGGGGGCTGTCGTTTTTGCTTACTACGTCAAAGACCCTCAGAATTACGGTGTGGTCGAGTTTGATAGTAAAGGAAGAGCGGTAAGTCTCGAAGAGAAGCCTGAAAACCCTCGATCGAACTATGCAGTTCCTGGATTGTATTTTTACGATAATGACGTCATCAGAATTGCTAAAAGCATTCGTCCGTCGAAGCGAGGTGAGCTTGAAATTACTGATGTGAATAGAACCTATCTTGAATCGAAACGACTTTCTGTCGAAGTTATGGGCAGAGGAACTGCTTGGCTAGATACTGGAACCCATGATTCGCTCTTGCAGGCGTCTTTGTTCATATCAACGGTGGAGGCTCGACAAGGATTAAAAATAGGTTGTCCAGAAGAAGTAGCGTATCGAAAAAAATTCATTAGCAGAGATGATATTGAAAAATTCATTCGAACCTACGGCAAGACCGAATATGGTGTCTATTTACAACGAGTTTTGAAGGATCCAATTTCTATATGAAAGTAGCTTTTTGCGATTTAGCCAGAATTTATCAAACTCAAGCCTCTGAAATTTCAGAACAGATTCAGAATGTTTTAAATTCGGGTTGGTATCTTTTGGGAAAGCAATGTTCTGAATTTGAAGAAGAAATAAAGAAAGTATTATTCACTGAGGGAGGAGGGGGCTTTGTTGGGTGTAATTCGGGTACCGATGCGCTTATACTTTCATTGATAGCTTCTGGAGTTGGCCCCGGTGACGAAGTAATAACCGTTGCCCATACAGCTATTCCCACGATTGCGGCAATTGTTGCTACGGGTGCCACGCCAGTTTTTGTCGATATTGATGCACGAACGTGGGTGATGGACGTAAATCTCCTTGAATCATCAATTACACCCCGTACAAAGGCGATCATTCCTGTTCACCTATATGGTAATCTGGTCGACGTCGATGGAGTGTATCAGACTCTTGAGCGTATCAATCGGCTCGATATCTCCGTAATTGAAGATGTAGCGCAGGCTCAAGGCTCTAAATTGAAGGGTCGCCAAACTGGTAGCATGGGCAGATTTGGTGCTTTTAGTTTTTATCCTACTAAAAATTTAGGAGCTTTAGGTGATGGGGGAGGTATTTCTTGCCGAAATCAAGTTGATGTTAAGGCGTTAAAGAGCCTGAGATTTTACGGACAAGAAAGTCGCTACAACGCGAATGTTAAGCGTGGAATCAATAGTCGGTTAGACGAGATTCAGGCTGCTGCCCTTCGCATTCGTCTGAGAAAGTTTATAGAGTGGTCAGATAAGAAACAGAAACAGGTTGACGTATATCGTTCTCAGTTGAAGGGTCTGCCAGTTGAATTTCAGCAAACTATTTCTGGTGCCGAGCCGGCATGGCACTTATTCGTCATTAAATTGCAAGATGAGACCGCGCGAAATGCACTAATGAATCATCTCGTCGATGCAGAAATTGAAACTATTATTCACTATCCAATTCCAACTTATAGACAGATATCATTTAAAGAATACTTCAAAAAGGATTTACATATTACTGATCAGTTGGCGAAAAGTATTATTTCGCTACCAATGAATCCATGCCTTACTGAAGTAGAGCAGGAATATATTATAAGAAGTGTCCGCTCATATTTTGGCAATTGATTACAGAAATACTATTTTGTTACAGATTTTTTTATTCCGTATAACTGCTGTTCAACTAACTTCATATCTGCATCAACCATGATCTTGGCCAAGTCTTCAAACTTTACTTTTGGAGACCATCCCAAAACTTTCTTCGCCTTTGAGGCATCGCCTAAAAGTAGATCTACTTCGGTAGGGCGAAAATACTTTGGATCTATTTCAACATATTTCTTCCAATCTAGTTTGAGATGGGAAGCTGCAATGTCTAGAAATTCTCTAACTGAGTGAGTCTCTCCAGTTGCAATTACAAAATCATCGGGTTCTTTTTGTTGAAGCATGAGCCACATAGCTTCGACATAGTCTTTTGCATATCCCCAGTCTCTTTTTGCATCTAGATTTCCGAGATACAATTTCTCTTGAACCCCATGCTTTATTCTCGCGAGGCCGAGTGTGATTTTTCGAGTGACGAAAGTTTCGCCGCGTCTTGGAGATTCATGGTTGAACAGAATGCCGTTGACCGCAAACATTCCGTAACCTTCGCGATAGTTTTTGGTGATGTAGTACGCGTAAGCCTTCGCAGCGGCATAAGGGCTTCTCGGATAAAATGGAGTCGTTTCTTTTTGGGGAGTTTCTGAAACTTTTCCATAAAGTTCACTGCTTGAGGCTTGGTAGAATTTAGTTTTATTGAGCCCCGCTTCTTGCAATGCTTCGAGAATTCTGACTGCACCAAGTCCAGATACCTCAGCGGTATACTCGGGAACATCAAATGAGACACGAACGTGGCTTTGTGCTCCTAAATTGTACACTTCATGAGGGGATATTGTGCGAATGATGTGGTTGAGCGAGCTTCCATCGTTTAGATCGCCGTACACAAGTTTGAGTCGCGCATTTTCGATATGTGGATCTTGATAAAGGTGATCAATGCGTCCCGTATTGAAAGAGGAAGCGCGGCGGATAATGCCATAAACTTCATAACCCTTTTCAAGAAGTAATTCGGCAAGATAGCTGCCATCTTGACCAGTGATTCCAGTAATCAGCGCTTTTTTCATACTATTTAAAGGTAGCGGGTATCTGAGATAAAACTCAAAGGAAATGTCCGTTAGGTATTTATAATAAGCTCTTTAGTTTACTTTCGGCCTCTTTGAGTACAGATCTCAAACCTTCTTCAAGACTAATACGAGGCTTCCAACCCGTCGACCGAATCATGTCTGATGCCATAGTTTTTCTGAAAACTCCATCTGGCTTGGTACTGTCCCAGTCAATTCTTCCCGTATAGCCGCAGATTTTGCATATGAGCTCGCAAAGCTCTTTCACTTTAATTTCGGCTTCGGACCCAATATTAATCATAGCGGGGCTATCGAAATACTCGAGACTAGTAAGCAGAGCCTCCGCTAGATCATCCGAGTGTAAAAATTCTCGGTAGACATTGCCTGTGCCCCATAGTTTAACCGCAGCCAACCCTTCACTTTTTGCTTTCAATACTTTTAAAAACACAGCTGGTATGACGTGGCTGCGTTCAAAATCGTAGTAGTCATTTGGACCATAAAGATTTGAGGGCATAACTGAAATAAAATTCTTGTTCAATTCTTTCGAATAAAAATCACAAAGCTTGATTCCAGCGACTTTTGCCAACGCGTACGCTTCATTTGTCTGCTCGAATGGGCCGCTAAGGAGCTGCGATTCAGAAATGGGGCATTTTGCTTCGCTTGGATAAACACATGAGCTCCCTAAAAAAACGAGCTTTTTTACGTTAAACTCTGCGGCGGCAGAAATGACGTTGTTCTGAATTCGAATATTATCTAAAAAAAAATCTATAGGACTTGTCGAATTCGCGCCTATACCACCAACCTTGGCTGCTGCCAAAAATACGATATCAGGCTTTTCTGTTTCAAAAAAACCTCGAACATTCGTTTCAATTCGCAAATCTAGTTCAGATCGGCTGCGGCCAACCCATTTGGCGTGCTTTCTACGATGGAGAGCCCTGACAATCGCAGAGCCAACTAAGCCTAAATGACCTGCAATATAAACCTTGTATTCCGGGGATAACCTGAATGACATTCTGAAAAAATTTAGTTGGATTTAGCGAAAAAGAAAACGAAAAGAACTGGTTGGAGAAAGATGTCCGAGTTAAGGCTGCATCTGGCTTGCCCCTTAGATGTGTGGCTGGCATACTCCCCGAAGTGCCAAGGGCCAGAATCGTAAGAAGATGGCTGAGGTGCAAATGAATATTGTATAGCCTCATTGTGGAAGTGGTGGATGGATTTAAATCAAGAATTTGATGTCTCTGAGATTGAGGGAAAAGTTCGCTGGAAGAATTGGCGAGACTTTGTTGGCAAAATAGATGAAAAGCCAAAGACTGCTGACTGTGTCGTTTTATTCGTTACGTTCAACAAAGCTGCATTTTGCGAAAATCTTCTCAGCTACTTGGCTGCTCAGAAATCAAATTTTGATGTAGTGATTGTAGATAATTTTAGTGAGGCGTCTCAATACGCGAGACTTGCCGATTTTGTTAAGAGCTTTCCGCGGGTTTCACTTATTCAGACAAATGCAAATATCGGTGGAGGCGGAGGATACTCTATGGCTCTCGAATGGTGCCTAAGCCGTGGTTACGAGTATCTTCTTGTAACTGAAGATGATGCGGTAGCACGGCAACCAAATATCGTTGACGAAATGATAGCAAGTGCACGATCAAATAATCCGGTTAAAATCAGATTTTATCATAATGATTCGCGATCGTTCACTCTTCACTTTTCACTTTACCCGCGAGGGTTAGTCGAGGTGGCTGGGGTTCCTGATCCCAGATATTTCATGAGGGACGATGATTTAGAGTGGGGGACACGTCTAGAGTCTGTAATGGAGCGTAACGGATATGCATTTACTGTTCTAGAACATCTTGAGTATTCTCATCCGGTTTATACAAAAAATGTTTCGATTGCGTTTGAATATTTTTCGACAAGAAATTCGTTAAGGACCTGCACAAAGTTTGGGTGGTTTAAAAGACTGTCTCGAGTGATTGTCAGAACTTTGTGGGTCATTTGGTCGCGACTTTTTTACGAAGGTAAAATGAGCGGAGCTTTGCCTCCCTTTTTGGCTCTCATCGATTATTTGAAGCAAAATGCCGGATTTCAGATTAACTCAAAACGTTTTAAATCATTTATTAACCTAAAGCCCGATGTTCGAGGAAGTTATCGTCAGGGGGCGACGATGCAGTTTTCATCAGGGGCTGCACTTGTAGATTTTCTTTCTGTAGGCCGAAATATTCGGCGAGCCGTAAGTGGCTCTAAAGATTGGGCCTTTATTCATGAGCCTCAACCTCTATGGATGTGCGTTTCGAGCGCGCAGGTTGTAAATTCATTTGATGTGGAGAGCCGTCAGGTTTCGTTTAGTGTTTGGCAGAACCCGTATGGGTTTAAACGAGTTCGCTTTTTGATTGTTGCAACATTGACAATTATATCGTCGTGCGTCGTTTATCCCCTGGTTTTGTCGCGAGCAATACTTTTGAGATCGCATTTCGGTATTCGTAAAAGTTCTCAGACTATCTGAGACTTTAAATCTTGTAATATTCTTTGTACCATTGAATGAATCGCTTTACTCCAACCTCAATTGTGGTTGATGGATGATAGTCATAATCGCGTTCAAGATCGCTTACATCTGCATGCGTTTCTAAAATATCACCGGCTTGCATCGGCAATTCTTTTCGAATGGCCTTTCTGTCCAATTCAGATTCTATCAAGTCGATGTACTTGAGCAGGGGCTCGGGTTTGCCGTTTCCGATATTGTATATTCTATAGGGGGCTGAACTTAGACTTGGATCGGGATTGGAAGGGTTCCAGTCCGAGTGAGGTCCGGGTGGTTTGCCTACCGCAATTCTTACTACACCCTCGCAAATGTCCTCTACGTAAGTAAAATCGCGTTTGTGATTTCCATAGTTATAAATTTCTATGGGTTTGCCAGCGAGAATATTTTTTGTGAACTGAAAGAGTGCCATATCAGGTCTACCCCATGGGCCATAGACAGTGAAAAATCTGAGACCTGTGGTAGGAAGAGAGAACATATGACCATAGCTGTGTGCCATAAGTTCATTCGCTTTTTTTGTTGCGCCGTAAAGTGATACAGGATGATCACAAGCCTTATGGGGGGTAAATGGTACCTTGGTGTTTAATCCGTAAACTGAACTGGTTGATGCGTATACGAGATGCTCAATTTGGTGATGTCGACAAGCTTCAAGAATGCTCAAAAAACCGACGAGGTTAGAATGCGTATACGCATAAGGATTTTTTACACAGTACCTTACACCTGCTTGTGCAGCTAAATGAACAACGTGCTTTGCTCCAAATGAGCGAAACAATGACAGTATCTTCTCAGACTCGGTGATATCAACTCGCTCAAAATTAAAAGATGAATTTTTTTTTAGAATTGTAAGGCGCGCTTCTTTAATAGAGGGGTCATAGTAGTCATTTATATTGTCAATGCCCAGAACCTCATGCCCCATTGCAAGGAGTTTCTGAGAGACAAAAAATCCAATGAAACCCGCAGCTCCAGTGACAATATATTTCATAGCAAGGAAGCTAGCCTGAATTTAACTAAAAATCCAACTTGGACGATGTCACATAGAAAACGGACTTGCGTTTAAGTCTTTATGCTTGCCCAGTCGAATTTTACGCCATTCGGAGACTTTTCAAACGCATGATGAGTCCAAGGAACATTATTTAGGTACCAACGAACGGTCTCTTTTAATTGAGATTCAAAATTTATGCTATTCGGCGAAAATCCAAGATTTTTTTCAGCCCGTGACGGATCGATGGCATATCTCCAGTCGTGTCCGGGACGGTCAGTAACAAACTCAATTTGAGATTCGTAAGCACCCGTTTTCAATGGCCGCAACCCGTCCAATATCTTGCATATCAATCGAACGATTTCGATATTCGAAATTTCGTTTCGTCCACCAAAGCAATAAGTTTCTCCGGGAGTGCCTTTCAGCAGAGCGGCGAGTATTCCCTTACAATGATCTTTGACATGCAACCAATCGCGGCGATTTGTTCCATCTCCATAGACAGGGAGTTTTTTGCCGGCGAGGGCGCACAGGGTGAGATGAGGGATTAACTTCTCTGGGTGTTGTCTTGGTCCATAGTTATTTGAACAATGGGTAGTGATCGTCGGAATTCTGTAGGTATGAAACCAAGCTTGAACTAAATGATCGGATGCAGCCTTTGAAGCCGAGTAAGGTGAGCGCGGATCATAGGGAGTGCTTTCTGAAAACATTCCTGTTTCGCCCAGAGAACCATAAACTTCGTCAGTTGAAATATGAATAAATCTAAACTGAGAGGCTTCATTTTTACCAATTTCTCGAAAGTGATTTCGTACGCATTCCAACAGGTTAAAGGTGCCTTCAATATTTGTCTTGATGAACTCTGATGGGCCTGCAATGGCCCGATCAACATGTGACTCTGCGGCAAAGTGGACAATTGCATCTGGTTTGTGCGTTTTTAGCAGGCTACTGACAAGACCGGTATCTTCAATTCGCCCTTCCACGAAGACATAGTTGCTCCCACCCAGTTGCTTGGCGGATTCCAAATTAAGTTTGTTTCCGGAGTATGTGAGTGCATCTAGAACGATGCATTTAAAACCTTGATCTAAAGCGAGATCTACAAAATGGCTTCCAATAAATCCCGCGCCCCCTGTTACGATGATGCTTCTGGCCATTGGATACCTCTAGATCGATTTACCGTCAGGCTCAAGCTATATGGATGCTAACTTTTATTTATTGAGGCACAGCCCACTTCGTAGTGGGTAAAACCCATATTATGAATAACAGCATTGGGGTAAATATTTCGGCAATCAACGATAAGGGGCTGCTTTAACTCCTTCATTATCCTCCTAAAATTGGGAGTGCGATACTCTTGCCATTCGGTCATCACAACCAAGGCATTGCATTCCTTGATGCAATCATAAGGATTTTTAAATGTTTCGATAGTTCCGTCGCTGATTTCCTTTTCGTGGGTCACTGAAAATTTTTCTAGAGCAGCCGGGTCATGAACAGCTATTTTTGCGCCCGACTCGATAAGTCTTTGAATTAAATGTAAAGAGGGAGCCTCTCGCAAATCATCGGTATTCGGTTTAAAAGCCAGACCCCAAATCGCAATGCGTTTATTCTTAAGGTTATCTGAAAAGTAATTCTGAAGTTTCTCAAATGCCCAGAGTTTCTGCTTAAGGTTAATCTGGTCTGCAGCTTCAATAATTGTTGCAGAAGCTCCAGCCTTTTTTGCCTGAGCGGCAAGAGCATGTGTGTCTTTGGGAAGGCAACTTCCGCCGTATCCCACTCCAGGGAATAAAAACTGATCGCCAATGCGAGAGTCAGTCAGCATGCCCTCCCTAATCTCGTGAATGTCTGCGTTCACTGACTCTGCCAGGCGCGCTATTTCGTTAATATAAGAAATCTTAACTGCTAAGAAGGAATTGCAGGCGTATTTCACCAGCTCTGCTGACCGTCTCTTCATGAGAACAATGCGCTCTCTTTTCATCATGAAAGGCTTGTAGAGAAAACTTAACGTTTTTCGAGCGACTTCGTCGTGAGTTCCAATAATAATTCTTTCGGGTTTTAAAAAATCTTGAACTGCATTTCCTTGCTTGAGAAATTCAGGATTAGAAACAACTTTGGGGTGAAGCCCTTTAGAGGAAAAGAAAGCTTCAAGCGTATCTCCCGTTCCAACTGGAACTGTGCTTTTTACAACAACAATTTTATCGTTTAAGGCTGTTTGTAATTTTGACAGGGCGTCTGCAGCATCAAGAACATAGTTAAGCTGGGGAAGTCCGTCACTGCCTTCAGGCGTTCCAACGGCAATAAAAATAACCTCTGAGGTTAAGAGTTTTTCGTGAAATTCTGCGGACTGGGCTTCAAAAAAATGGATATAGCCTTTGTCGGCTCCCTTTCTGAGGAGCTCAGACAAGCCCGGTTCATAAATTGGACATTCACCTTGGCGGAGTTTTGCGATTCGTTCTTTTGAAATGTCTGCAAGGTAGACATCGTTTCCTGTTGAGGCTAGCCCAGCAGCCTGTACAAGTCCTACATACCCAGCTCCTAAAACTGCGACTTCCATTGTTCGATTATTGTGAGAGTCGACTATTGGGTCAAAGCAAATATCTTGACCACGAGGTTTTTGTCTTAGTTGGCAATCATCTGCCTCTTAAATCTCAGAACGCTCGCATAGATGAGCTTTTGATGGGGCGGGGCCTCTAATTCTACTATCGAAAACTTCAACTGATGAGAGTAGTCTAATATCATGCCTCGTCATTTTGCAGTCGTCATCGTTGGTGCCGGACCCGCAGGACTTTCTCTCGCGATTGAGTGTTTAGAGCTAGGAATTCGTCGCGATAAAATAATGGTTCTTGAAAAGGGTGAGGTTCCAATCGACGCCATTCGAAAATTTTATCCTGATAAAAAAATGACTCTCGCTAATTACAAAGGTTTGCCTACAGAAACTCATGGGCATTTATCTGTGTTTCCGGATCTTACAAAAGCCCAAACTCTCGATTATTTTAATGACCTTATTAAAAAATACGAGATTCCAATTCAATACAATTCTGAAGTCTCAAAAGTCACCCAAGAGGGAGGACAGTTTAAAATTTTAGCGGGGCATGAAATTTTTACGGCGGAATTTGTTGCGATTGGGATTGGAATTTTAGGTCGTCCTAACAAACCAGATTATAAAATTCCAAACAGCCTTAAACAAAATGTTCTCTTTGATATAACGAGTCAGAAACTGACTGGGCAGAATATCTTAGTTGTTGGCGGAGGCGATACATCATCTGAATACTGTCAGGTTTTGGTTCTCGATCAAAACAAAGTGACGATGGCTTATCGAAAAGAAAAATTTAGTAGAATGATGGAAACAAATTCCACTGCCCTCGAAAAATTGACCGCTGAAAGAAAAGTGAGTGTGAGACTGAATTGCTCAATTAAAGAAATTCAAGATGAAGGGGGTAAGCCTAAAGTTATTTTTGAGAATGAAAAGGAATTTGCCCCAGAAGTTTTTGATAAAGTCGTTTATGCTATTGGGGGCTCAACTCCTCTTAATTTTTTAAGAACTGCAAGTGTCGAATGCCCAAATGATTGGCCTAAATATGGATCTAGTGGTGAGACAAATGTTCCGGGCCTTTACCTGGTGGGTGACTTAGTGGCTGGTAAATTGGGAGGGTCCATTATTACCGCATATAATTCATCTTTTAGAACTGCCCAATCAATCCTTGAGAAAATGAAAGCCTCGGCGTGAGCATTGGGTATCACGAAAAAATCCACGAACATTACGAAAAATATCCTTATCCTCATTATCCAATTTATTCTTTAGGAAAATGGTCAGAGCTCGATTCAGTTGATTGTTCAAAGTGGGATGCGCAGAGAGCTATCAATGATATCTGGATTGCGGGCTGTGGCACTATTGCTCCTCTTATGTTTGGGAGGAGAAATTACAAATCACTTATATTAGCGACAGATTTTTCGGAAGCAGCCCTTAAAATCGCTTATAGAAGGCTGCGATTGATGGGCATTCGAAATGTTCAATTTAAAAAAGAAGATATCTTTGATGCAAAATATAACGAGCGTTTTGATGCAATCGATGCCTTTGGAGTAATTCACCATACCGTATCTCCTCCAAAGGCTCTCGAGGTTTTGTTTTCGGCTTTAAGGCCAGGGGGAGTTTTAAGGCTTATGGTTTATTCAGAGAGGGCTCGGGCTTTTATTGAAGAAGATCGCAAAGAGCTCATTTCGCTTAAGGGGCAAGAACTAAGAAATGCTGAAGATCTTATTCACACAAAAAGAAGATCGCTTGAGGGAGACTATGCTTCTAAAGCTGGAATCGCCGATGCGCTTTTAAACCCATTGGTTCATGTCTATAACGAACTTAGTCTTCAATCTTTGTTAGACTCAGTGCCTGCTGCCAAAGTAATCAGCATTTCAAAAAGTTCAAATTATATTATTTATTTAAAAAAATGAGAGCTGTTGGAGCTATCGAACTTTCCAAATTTTATGCTGTTGAACAGAGAGCCGCCACTGTGGATTTTCTTTTACCAAACGAATGCACCAATCTAAGTTTTCTTTAGGTAAATAATCACCTTCAAATGCGGGGCTGATGAGGTAATGTTCAGCTTTGATTTGAGTTTTAGGAATACCCTGACCATATGCTCGAACGTATTTAACTTCGTCTGCAGTTAGTTGCTTAATGGTATGTTCGGCAGTTTTAGGCGATACGGTAATCCAATCAATTTTAGAGCTAACAGCTCTTGTTCCATTAGTTTCGATCGCGAGCTTAAATCCCTCATTATGAAGTCGATCAACTAGAGCATCATCGAGCTGAAGACTGGGTTCACCGCCAGTTAAAACAATCCATGGGTTGTGCGATGCCGAAAAACTCGAACGATTAAATCTTTTTAGATTTTCAACGATTTGATCAGCTGACCACTTCTGACCCGAAGTAAATTCGGTATCACAATCAAAGCCTTCAGCTTTTTTGACACAACTTAGATTGCAGCCCGTAAATCTTAAAAAGATATTCGGCGTACCAGCACGAACCCCTTCTCCCTGCAGACTAAAAAACCATTCGTTGATCATATATGTTTTAATCGTCGAAGAATTTTCGCCTCTACTTTTTAATTCATGAATTTCGCCCATATTTTTTGTTCTTCTAAGGTCGATACTCGCAGCGCGAGGTACAGGTTTCATCGATAATAACTGCAGTTAAAGACGGAAGTTTCATTTTAATATTTTCAAAAATCCATTTCGCAATTATTTCGGCAGTTGGATTTTCGAGTGAAAGGCTTTCATTAAGATGCCAGTGATCAAGTTTATCTCGAACCAGTGGTTCAATCGCAGCACTCATATCTCCGAAATCAACTAACATTCCTTGAGATTTTCCGTTCTCATTGAGGGCCGTTCCCTCGCAGATCAATCGGCCTTTCCAGGAATGGCCGTGAAGCCTCTGACATTTTCCTTGATGATAGGGCAATTGATGGCTGGCTTCGAATTTAAACTCTTTCTCAAGGCGCCACATGTAATAGATCCTTTGATGAAAGGGTTGATTGTTCATTTATTTCATCTAAATAAATGGTAGGATCCTTTATACCTGAGACTGCAAAAGCTTCTTTTCGTTCAGTACAAGTTCCGCACTTGCCGCAGTGATAATGAAGTCCTTTATAACAGCTCCAGGTTTTTTCAAAAGCCACTCCGAGCCGAGCGCCTTCGCGAACGATTTCGTCTTTTGTAAGATCCTGAAAAGGTGCGATCACTTGAACAGGATGCCAATCACACAGTCGAGCACTTGCATCCATCGATTCGATAAATTCTTTTCGACAATCGGGATAAATTGCATGATCTCCTGTGTGTGCGGCGTAAACAACTGAATCAAATTTAAGATTTACAGCCCAACCGATCGCAAGTGAGAGCATAATCATATTGCGATTAGGAACGACCGTAAGCTTCATCGACTCTTCTGTATAATGTCCGTCAGGAACCTCGATATTTCCGGTCTGCGAACTACCTGAAATCAGCGCCTGAACTGAGCCTAAGTCTAAAATATGAAAAGGAACTCCACAAGAGTCAGCGATAGATTTGGCTGAATCGAGTTCTTTTTTATGTCTTTGCCCGTAATTAATTGAGAGCGCACAAACTTCGTGGCCTTTAGCAAGCAAGCTATACAGAGCGACAGTTGAATCGAGGCCACCACTAAAAAGTAAAATATGTTTCATTGGAGTAAATTCTCCGCATGTAATTTGGGTATCGTATGTTTAAACGGGTATAACTTCTTGAATCTCGGGAATGGCAGCTTTAAGTCGGCTCTCAACTCCCATTTTGAGTGTCATCATTGATGAAGGGCAGCCTGCACAAGAACCTTGCATCTTCAAAAAAACGAAGCCGTCTTCGTATTTTTCAAAAGAAATATCTCCACCATCCATTGCAACTGCCGGACGGACTTCTTGATCGAGAATTTCACAAATTCTCTTTTCGATTTCGCTTAAGTTTTCTTTAGAGGCAGGAGCTTGGGCGGTCACGGCAGGTGCGCCGCTTTCAAGATGAGTTCTAATTCGCTTCATTACAGAGTCATTGAGTTCTGCAAGAGAGTTTTGATCTTTGACCGTTACAGTCACGAAGGTGGTTCCGATCATTACAGCAGTAATTCGTGCATCTTCGAACAAACTTTCAGCAAGGGGAGAGCGGCCTTTAGCTGCTGCTACAGTTGAGAAATTTGCGGCGCCGCTTGGCAAGAAAGTACGATTTGTGGCGTACTTTAATGTGTCGGGATTGGGAGTAAATTCTAATTGAACTGTAATATCTGAACTCATAAATACCTCTGCTTAAGCGCGCCCCTTATAGCGGAGCCCAGATCCCCCCGTCAATTCGTCAAAGCTCTCGATCGCCTTGGACCATTGTATTGAGGGTAAACGGCTATCTCTTAGGGAATGGACGAACTTAAGGGTCCTAAAGGCATCAAACCAATCATGAAAATGCTTAAGCCTTGTAGCTGCGGATCTGGATTTTCCCCATAGATCCTCGAGAGCTGGGATAGCTTCGATAGCATTCAAAGCTTCGGCCATTTCTTCATAAGCTGGATCACTTAGAAGTTGAGTCTTCAAAAATTCGCGATCCTGAGACTCGGCATAGTGGGTAATTAAATCGATCCAAGATTTTAGGAGAACAAAGATGAGCGGATTATAAAAAAGCACATCTTCACCATTGGCGAGCTGATTTCCAAACTCATTGATCTTGCGAGCTGTACCAAACGGCACTCTTTCAACCGTGCGTCCTTCAATGCGAATGGGGTTACCTAGATTTTCTTCAATGCGGCCGACTTTCGCGAGTTTATTGAGGAGATAAAAATCTTCACCGGCCTCTCGTTTAGGAAAACCTCTTACACTTGCATACGCATGTGCCCGGACCGCAATAATACTGCCAAGACTGTGGTGTGCGTACGGAGAGCCAGCCCACTTGATCCCCTCAACATAATAGCGAAGCATCAAGTCATAAACTTCAAGAGCTGTGGATAGTTGACCAAGAGGTTGTGAGTTATGAACAAAATTATAAAGAAACGCAGCAGCCGATTCTTTGTGTTCTTCTGGATTAAAAAAATAATCATCAGGTACGCGAACATCGGCGTCGATATTTCGAATCCAAGGTGAAAGTATTTTTCCTTGCGTATAGAGGTCGAGCGCAATATCGCATCCGATTTTTCGCGCTAATCCCACCCCTTCTTTTTGTTGCATATAAAAAGAAGACGTTGCGCGATTGATCACCAGGATATCAACAGGAGCGTGAGTGTGCAGATCAATTGAGGGCGAAATTTTTAATTCGTGAGGGTAGCGTGAGTGTAAATTTTGAATAATTAAGTCATGTAAATCTATATCTTTTTCTGTGCCATTTAATACTAGAATGAGCAAAACTCTTTTTCTTGAAAACTGAGCAGCGGCATTGAGAGATTCAATGCAGGCATAAAGATCGTCAGTTTCGTTACGAGCTGGCAAAACGACAACTTCATTCCAAACAATGGGAATTTGCTCGGTTTGCAAAGGTTTTATTTCTGGTTCTGCGTAAACCTCTAGATATTTTTGAATAACTCGATCGATATGAGGTGCGGACTGTTCCATAGTATTAGTGTACGGTCGCTCTTAAGGGGAGTTTCGTAACGAGTTGAGCCTCGTAGCGGAGTAGATCTAAGAGTCTAGTTTTTATAATCGAGTCCTTAAAGTAAATTTGAGCAGATTTAACAAATAATTCGTGATGACGAGCTTCTGCTGTTGCAAGATCACGATAAAAATTCTGCAGTTGAGGTTCTTCATCCAGAGCTTCGGCGAGTTTAGAAAATCTTTCTGTACCACGAGCTTCCACAATTCCAAAAGTTAGCAGGCGATCGAGAAATCTTTCTTCTCTCGAAGTGCGAATCTGACTCATCAGTCCTTGAATATAGGGATCTTTCATATCGGGAACCTGAATCAAATTTCTTTCGCGTAAGATTCTGCAAACTTGTTGATAGTGGAGAAGTTCCTCACGCGCAAATCGAAGCATTGGATCAATCAATTCGCTTCGATCAGGGTACTGAACCACAAAATTAACCCCGGTAGCCGAGGCTTTACGCTCACACGCAGCATGATCAATGAGAAAGTGGTCTAGATTTTTGACTGCCATTTCGGCCCAGTCGGCGCTTGTTTCGTTGAGGAGTTCAATGGTGAGATCCATACTGATGGTCTTATGAATTAGAGGATTTAAGTGCCCCTGACCATGGTTTTTGGTCTGAACACGTGCTAAACTTAAGTCTGTGTTATTTCGGTACTTTTTGTCTCCTAAAGGTAGAATAAGCGCTAATCGATATAGGGCCTTTTTGCTGTGGTATTTCTTACTTATTTTGCCTTTTGTTTCGTGTATCTTTTTAGGTCTTTTTGTCCTGGGCCTTAGAAGCGAGAATGGGATCTTGCGTCACGTAAGTTTTGAGAGCTTCATAGCAGCCACGATTTTTTATATATCGGCCACTCTCTGGCCCGTATTCGTGGTAACCAATCGTCGGATGAATGATCTAGGATATAAACTCAAAGATTATTTCTTTGTTGTTTCACCTAAAAAAACTTTAGATCTGGCAAAGGCTTTATTGTTTTCAGATGGCGAAGAGCATACGAGCATTCATGGATCAAATCCTGGGCGATACGAATAATCTTTAAGAGCTGATAGTAAAAAAGAAAACTCCTTCTATATAAAGATGAATGAAAAGACTTGGCCAAAAGCTTTTTGTTTTAAGAGCAATCCAAGTGAGAATGGGTGAAGCAAGAAGCATTCCCCATGATTCAAGACTTGGTTTTAAAAAATGATAAATGACTTCAATGCTCATGATCCAAAGAATAATAAGAGCTGAGGTGACTACTTCAGAAGCATGAAGCTTTTTATTCATCCAATTCTTTAGGCCAAAGCAAAAATAACCGCGCAAAAGAAATTCCCATCCGATGATGGTCGACGTTGTGATGAGAAAAAAATTAAGTAAGCGCCGTGAAAGATTAATTTCTGAGTTTGTGTAATGCGAATAGTAAGAAAGATATGCCGAGTCGAGCTTGATCACGGTAATGACAAGAGGAAGAAAAACAATGATTCCTATGATTAGTTTTTTTATTCTCGAATCTAGCTGTGGTCGGTTAGTGCCTAACTGCTGGGCAGATCCTCGAAAATAAAAAAAATGTAGTAGAAGTGGAATTCCAATAAAACAAAGTGTTCTTCCATACTGAAATCCACCCGGCCATATAAAATAAGGATGATAATAACGACCAATCAGCAGTGCTAATATCGTTGAGATAACAAGTATGCTGAGTGATTGTGCGTCTGATTTTTTTGCAAAATACATTGCAAGTAGTTTAAGCTCAATCGCAAGAGAGAGCTAGTCGATAACTGAACGCCGTTCAGCACATGTGGTTAAGAAGTCTCAAGTCCAATTTTTTCACACAGTTCGTCCACAACTTTAAGCCAGTATTCTTCACCATAATAGCGACTCATTCGGCCAAGTTGTTTACCATCGTGAAAAAATAGAAAGGTGGGAATCCCATGAAGACCAAATCGCGTAGCTAAATCCATATGCACATAGGCATTTACTTTGAAGACGGTAATATTTCTTCCTACAAGTTTGGCTTCAAGCTTTGGCCACTCACTGGCAAAAAACTCACAATTTGGGCAATCGAGTCCCCAAAAATCTACAATAATTAATTTCTTTGAGTGTTCTTGAAGAAGTGAATCAAAGTTATCTGGAGTAGCCTCAATCACTCTCACTAATGTAAAGTTTAAATGAATGGATACCAAACTTTTTTTTGCCACTTTCATCAGTATTTTTGTCGCGGAACTCGGAGATAAAACTCAATTTGCAGCTGTAGCTGCTTCGGCTCAAAGTAAATCTACAGTGACGATTTTAATCGCTGTCATTCTAGCTTTAAGTTTAGCAGGAGGACTTGGCGTACTTGCTGGAAGATTTATTGGAGAGCTAATTGAACCGAGCTATATCAAATGGATTAGCGGAACCTTGTTTATTGTTATTGGCGCATGGATACTGTTGGGGAAGTAGTTTTTTAAAAAATTTAACTTCCAATTAAAAAAAGTTCGAGCGTTTTATTCGCCATCTTGGCCGTTCTCTTAGATGCCACCACGAGCGGAGATGGTTCTATCAAAAATGAATGGGCCGAATGGAATGGTAGATGCAATGTATGCCCATATTAAAGTTTTCTTTGACCATTTTAATTTTATGGCAAGAAATGTTGCGATAAGAACGTAGAAAATAAAAAGAACGCCATGAAGAGTTCCCACAACTCGCACAGCTTCAGAATGTTCCCATAAATATTTTAAAGGCATGGCAATAAAGAGAAGAACTAAAAATGAACTTCCTTCGGCGAACCCAATATATCGAAATGCTTTGTACACGGAGTGTTACTTATCCGAATTTTCGTTTTGGAACCATACCTAAGATGCCTTTAATAGTTCCATCATCATCTTCGTCAAAAATTTCACCTACAACTTCTTCGAGTATGTCTTCGAGTGTGACCATTCCAATTTGATTATGCTCAGAAAGTACTATGAGCATATGGCCCTTTTTCTCCTGAATAACTCGGAGTGCATAGAGAAGTGGAGTTTTAGCCTGAAGGCTTACGGTCGGTCTTATAATTTCAGTCCAATTTTTTTTCTCCGTTTGTTTGAAAGCCATGAGTTCACGGCTATTAACAATTCCGATGGCATCATGTTCACGAAAGACAGGAAGCCTTGTATGCCCGGAAGTAAGAAAAATATTTTCTACCTCTTCGATTGTTTGTGTTGATTCGACCGACGTCACATCTGTCCAAGGAGTATAAATACTTTGAAGAGTTTTCTTTCCAAGCTCGACAACATTTAAAACATATTGACGTTGCTGAGGAAGAAGAGAATCAAGTTCAATATTAGTTTCGACTTCAGGGGTTATCATCTTTTGACGTTTGTAAAATGGAGATAAGAATTTACGAGTCGACCATTCTAGGACGTTGATTGCTGGTGAAAGAATTCGATCCATAAAATCAAATAAGTAGGAAGCAAGCATGGCTACAGGATAGGCGTGCCTAAGGGCTACGGTTTTAGGAATGAGTTCACCAAAGACAACACTCAGATATGTAATGGGTATGACAATAACAGCAATCGAAATAGCCTCCGCAGCGCCTTCACTAAGTTCAAAACGTTGTTCTAAGTGTGGGCTTAGTATTTCTTCGGCGCCTGCTCCGCCCACCGCTGCTGCAATTGCGCCAACTAGAGTAATTCCAATCTGGATAACTGAAAGAGTTCTTTCAGGATTATCTCGCATCTTAAGCAAATTCTCTGCCCGCCTTGTTCCTTTTTTTGCAGCTTCTCGAAGTTGGGATTTTCTAACCGTAACAAAGGCCATTTCGGATGCGGAAAGTAACCCATTTATAAGAATACAAATTCCAACGATAATAAATTCAATCATTCTGGAATGGTAATAAAAGGAG
>CAZRLF010000016.1:0-71732 GCA_964601045.1 uncultured Bacteriovoracaceae bacterium | reverse complement strand
CCTCAGTTTCCATACTCGATGAAAGTTCGTGTTTTGCCTTTTCGGAGGCTTCTTTAATTCGTTGAAGCGCAAGCGGATCTTGTCCTAAATCTATTTTTTCTTTTTCTTTAAACTTTTGAATGAGATATCTCATAAGTTCGTGGTCAAAATCTTCTCCACCTAAGAAAGTATCTCCATTTGTTGCTTTGACTTGGTAAACACCGTCATTCAACTCGAGAATTGAAATATCGAATGTTCCTCCCCCCAAATCAAAAACAGCAACTTTTTCGGTACCTTGTTTATCGATTCCGTAAGCCAGCGCCGCGGCCGTAGGTTCATTGAGAATACGCAATACATTTAGGCCCGCAATTTTACCGGCATCTTTTGTGGCCTGCCTTTGCGCATCATTAAAATAGGCAGGTACGGTAACGATGGCATCTTTAACTTCTGAGCCCAGATAATCTTCAGCAACTTCTTTCATTTTTTTTAGAACAAAAGATGAAATTTCAGCAGGGCTATATTCTTTGCCATCAATCTCAACCCAAGCATCTCCGTTTTTTGCCTGAGAAATTTTATAACTCAAAACCTGGGTCGACTTAGCCACCAAAGGATCATCAAATTTTCGGCCAATAAGCCTCTTCACAGCATAAATCGTTCGTGAACTATTAGTTACGGCCTGACGTTTTGCAATTTGTCCGACTAATTTTTCATCTGATTTAGAAAAAGCAACGACTGAAGGGGTTGTTCTTGCTCCTTCGGAATTAGGAATGACAATAGGTTTTCCAGATTCAAGAATCGAGACACACGAATTTGTTGTACCTAAATCAATTCCAATTACATTCCCCATGTCTTATTCCTCTTTCTGTTCCGAATCTGCGTCTGATGCTGCGGATCCCTTTGAAACAACCACCGCAGCCGGTCTCAATAGTCGCCCACCCCAGGTGTATCCGCGCTTTACTTCATCAGTCACAAACCCTGCGGCCACCGTACTCGATTCCATCTGAGAGATGGCATCGTGAACTGAAGGATCAAACACTTTTCCCACTGATTCAACTCGCTCAAGCCCTTCCGATCTTAGCCAGGCCTCAGCCTGCGAAAGAATCATTCGCATTCCATCAGCAAGGGGGCCCTTCTCTTCTTTTGCTTGAGCAAGTCCGCGCTCTAAATTATCAAGAATTTCAAGAAATCCCCTGAGAACCCTTTCTCGTCCGGTCCGTTCAGCATCCAGTTTTTCTTTTGCAGAACGCTTTCTAAAATTTTCAAAATCGGCGGCAAGCCTAAGATAGGCTTCTTTCTCGATATATTGCTGAAGATCTATTTTGGCAACCGCACTCGGACCTTCAGATCCTCCTGATTTTGATTCAACTTCATCAGAACCACGAGCAGCCTCAGCTTCTCTTTGTTCAACCGCTCTTAAAGCTTCTTCGATAAGATCTTCGGCTTTAATAACCTTCTTTTTTTCTGTCTTCTTAGACATACCCCAACAGTTCATTTTAACTTGATTTTTAGGTTTTCGCCGGGCGTCAAAAACAGATGATTTAGGGGATGAGACGATCAGCAAGACTTTCCATTAGAACCCAACCTAAGTCGGTCAATGTGACACTCTGATCTGACACAACTAGAAATTTCTCATCTTCAAAATGCGAGACGCTCGAAGAATTAAGTTCACCTATGTGGACAGGCTTACGTGTTCTTAACGAGAGATATAGCTTTTCAAGTCTCTGCTGCTCTGCAGAAAGCGTTTCAATCGATTGAAACGGTGATTGTAATGTAAGCCACTTTTTGAGATCTCGTTCTGATTCGTAGCGAAATCTTTGACCCTGTTCGTCTTTGATATACCCGTGAGCTCCCGGACCGATTCCCAAATAATTAGAATCGACATCCCAATAATTTAAATTATGCCGGCTCGCAAAACCTGGTTGTGAAAAGTTTGAAACTTCGTAATGTTCATACCCCCACAAACTCAAACTCGAACAAACCTTTTGATAAAACTCTGCGGCCAAATCAGAAGTGGCGATTCTTTGAAACATATGAGGAGATTTTTTCCATTTATGATCATCAGCAATCGTTAATAGATAAACAGAGATATGGGGGGGTTTGTGTTCACTTAAAAACTTTAAATCTTCGTCTAGAGTTCTAAGGGTTTGATCAGGAATTCCAATCATTAAATCAAAGCTATAATTTTCGTATAGGTCAGAAATGTTTTCGATCGCATCCGAAATATGCTTCAGAGTTGCTAGGCGCTCGAGTCTCTTTAATTGCGAGGCAATTGTCGTTTGAATTCCTAAACTTAATCTGTTCACTCCTATATCACGGATTTCGTTAAGATATGCTCGTCCTGCATTCTCTGGGTTAACCTCCATAGTGATTTCAATTTTTGAATCAAACCGGTAATATTTTTTTAATTCCTCAATCAGAAGTGCCAGTGTTTCAGGCCTAAGTAACGAAGGCGTTCCCCCTCCCAAATAAAGTGTTTTTAGCATCTCAGTCGACGAAAACTTAAGGCTTTTGAGTTGAACTTTAAGTTGGTTAAGCCAAAGTGAAGCAAACCCATCTTTCCACTCTGCCTGAACCCAAGCTTCACTTTTTAAGTTAAAATCGCAGTAAGAACAGTGATGTTTGCAGACCGGAAAATGAATATAAAGGTAAGGAGACGGTCTAGCGTTAGATATGATTAATTCACTTCCCATTTGTGCGAGACCTTCTACCCTGCTAGGTAGTCATCTGTGAAGAAAGATAAGGTTCAAGACTTCTACTTTCATAAAGCAAAGCGCGAAAAATTTTCGGCTCGAAGTGTGTATAAGCTGCAGAATATCCAGGAAAAATACAAAATTTTGTCTCCTGGAAATCGAGTCATTGACCTGGGCGCGTCCCCAGGCAGCTGGTGCGAGTATCTAGCTCCACTTCTTGGCCCCAAAGGCTTTCTCTTTGCCCTCGACATTAAACCACTTTCGAAGACGGCTGAAGACCGCATCCGCGCATCTGGGGTTAACTTCACGTTTGTTCAACAATCTGTTTTTGATCCCCTAGCAGACAATCTTCCTCCTCTTGATGTCGTGCTTTCGGATATGGCTCCATCAACACAGGGAAACCGAACCGTCGATACAAGCAATTCTCTTGAGCTAATTTTGAGAGGTTACGAAATTGCTAAAACCCACCTCAAAAATGGGGGACATTTTGTGGTAAAATTCTTTCAATCTCAAGATACCGTTGAAGCCACCAAATCCTGGGGTAAAAGTTTTAAAATGTCGAAGCTTTACCGCCCTCCAGCCGTTCATAAAGACTCAAAAGAAGTTTATTTCGTTGGTATGCACTTTAAAGTAGATTGATTCGACTATGAAAACTCTTTTTTCGATCTTCCTGATATTTTCTGTTCTTTGTGGATGCAGTAGCAGAGTCAAAGATCTTACTTCTGCTGAAGGAACAATCAAAGAAGGTGATGCACTTCTGGAAGACGATTTTTATGAAGAAGCGAGAAAGCAATATTTAAGAGTAAAGACTGAGTTTCCTTCAAGCTCACTTCAATATTTAGCGGATCTTAAATTGGCAGACACCTACTATAAGGAAGAATCTTTCAAGGCTGCTGCAGAATCATATCAAGATTTTATCAAGACATATCCAGGTCGACCTGAAATTTCAGAAGCACTTTATAAATTGGGGATGTCCTATGCCAATCAGATGCCAAGCACAGCTCAAAGAGATACTCGAGCCACTTCTAAAACTGTCGATACCTTCACTCGCTTAATGATCGATTTTCCGGATAGTCCACACTCTCAAGAAGCTCAGGAATGGATTACAAAGGCACGCACTCAACTAGCAAGCAAAGTTTGGGAAATTGCTCGCTTTTATGAACGCATGAAACAATATGATTCTGCCGCTCGACGTTATGGCGAATTTTATGACCAATACGCCGATGATAATCGAGCCGAAGAGGCATTTGCGCGACAGATTCGAAATTTAAGACGCAGTCAAGAAACTGATCGAGCAGATGCGTTAACTCAAGTCTTTGAAGAAAAGTTTCCCAATTCAAAATTCACATCTACAATACGTCCATGACGAATGAACTGACAGACCTTCAAAGAGACATCTCTCACGCAAGAGATCTATTTAATGCCCGGCAATACGATCGAGCTGAAGAACTCTTCGTAAAAATTTTGAAGAAAAACAAATTGGCCGATGTATATAACTATCTCGGTCTTGTTTATTCGGATCGGGGCAAATTTAATTTTGCTGAAATGGCTTTTAAACAAGCTCTCAAAATTAATCCGGCTTATATGGAAGCTGCTATGAACCTCGCAGTGCTTTACAATAATTTGGGCGAACGAAAAAAATCAAAAGCAATATACGAACAAATGAAAAAATATGGGCGACGAGGCCGTGGTGCTATGGACCCACTTTTGATGTCAAAGATTGCAAATCTGCATGCTGACGTCGGCACTCTATATCAGGGAGTAGGTCACTATAAAGAAGCCTGCGAAGAGTATTCAAAAGCTGTTGATCTCTGCCCTCATTTTATTGATATCCAAACGAAGCTAGCAACATGCTTACGTGAAAATGGGGATTCAAAAAAATCTCTTAAAGTTTTTGAAAAACAAAAATCAAATGCCAAAAAGTATGCTCCATTTTGGATTGCTTACGGTGTGGCTCATTACGCCCTTGGAAAAAACGCCTCAGCAAAGAAAGCTTGGCAAAAGGCTCTTGATATTGAGCCTCGAAACAAAACTGCCAAAGCTTATCTTGAACTCGTTTCTAAAGATTAATTTGATTTGATAGATTTACCGCTCGAAGCGCTGAGAGATTCTGCCTTAAGTTGTCTCTCAAGGTTTCGTCTTTCGTTTAAAAGCTTTTCAAATTCTGGCCATTGCAGTTTTGGATTTGAAAGCTTTTGATTAAGCTCAGATATTCGAGCTTTTACTTTTGCAACTGCAGGATTCTGAGCTTCATCGCTTAGCTTTTGAACTTCAACTTTTTTCTGCGATTTTTTCTCTTTTACTTCGACTCGGTCTTTCCTCTCAACAAAGACTTTGGGAGTATCTTTTAAAATTTCTTTGGGTTGTTCGATAATTGGCCCTTCAATTTTAATTTCTTGATCAAAAATAATCGAAGCACTCAAAGCTTTATTTAGATCGTCTCTATTTTTCTGGTCTAGTTTTTGAGAAAAAGCTGCTGTTGCTCGCTCAATTCTCTTTTGAAGGTCTTTATGAGATACGCGTAAAATATTCTCATCAGCACTTGGAGCCGGTAAAGCAGTTTGAGGAGTGGTTTGTACCATCGGCTCGTTCTCTATGGGTGGCAAACTTGCATCCTTTGGAATTTCAAGAGGAAGTGGAGCCATTTCCTCTTCTGCGGCCGGTGTATTATTTACATCTAGCTGTGCATCCTGAATCGTTTGTGAAGATTCGGCTGCTTCTTTGACAATTTCAAAATCAGCTAAGGCGGGAAGACTCAAACCCGAAAGAATGACGAGAGAAGGTAAAAATTTCGACATATAGAGACTCCTTAGAGGTAAATAAGCGAACCACCTTTCTATGGAGCAAGAAGTGGGCCAAGAGAAACAGGCTATAAATGCGGTTTAATGGCACTTATAGCCCAAAAATGTCGAGATATGAAAAGTTTACAAACTGGCTATATGCAAACTCTCGCCGAATTCTAAACCATAAGCTTAAGAGACTTAAGATGCCCTCGCGCAAGATCAACCAAAAACGCTTCAGAAAGCTGGTCTGAATTGGGACCACCTACCTGGGCAAAATTAGGCTTACCACCACCTTTACCGCCAAGCTTTGAACCCAAGACTTCAACCAATTTATTCATACCAAACTGAGGGGCGATATCATCAGTAACTGAAACCAAAACAGTTGCCTTGTCTTCGATAACAGCTCCAACAATTACAAGTCCGCTCTTGATCTTCTGCTTATAGTGATCCGCCAACGGTCGCAAATCTTTTGCAGAATCAACTTTAGCAATCTGAAGAATAGCTTTTACGCCTTCAACATCTTGAATGAGATCATCGGCCGACTTACCAACATTAAGAGTGGCTTCACTCAATTTCTTCTGAAGCTCTAAGCGCTCCTTGATAAGCTTTTCAACTCGAGCTGGTAGATCCTTATCAGTCGATTTAAGCAAATCGGTAAGTTGAGATAAAATTTTCTCTTCAGCTAAAATATATTGATAAGCACCCTCACCCGTCATTGCCACAATTCTTCTTACGCCAGAAGCAACACTAGATTCAGAAGTAATCTTGAATAACCCCGCCTCTCCCAGAGCTTCAGCGTGAGTACCGCCACATAATTCCTTTGAAAAATCCGCCACTGAAATCACTCGCACCCTCTCACCATATTTTTCATCAAAGAAGGCTTTTGCCCCAGATTTAATCGCATCGTCCAAACTTTGCTCCGAAGATTCTACTTTCGAGTTTTTTCTAATTCTCTCATTGATAATTCCCTCAATGCGAACAAGTTCATCTCGAGTGACTGCCTGAAAATGACTAAAATCAAACCGTAAATACTCTGGCGTAACAAGACTTCCCGCCTGTTTAATATGAGGACCCAATACCTCTTGAAGTGTTGAATGTAAAACATGGGTAATCGTATGATTGATTCGAGTTCTTAACCGTGTCTCTTTATTAACTCGGGCATCAACATATTCACCAACAGAAACACTGCCTGATTTTACTTTGCCGCGAAGCACATGAAAATGATTGACTGGTTTAAAAGTATCTAAAATTTCGATATCGAGAGAATTTTTAATTTGGAGGCTTCCTCGATCGCCAACCTGTCCACCGCCTTCAGCATAAAAAGGGCACTTATCTAAGATAATCGCAACCTCATCGCCGGCAGAAACCTTTTCAACCTTCTTTGCATCTTTAACAAGCAGCAAAACTTTGGCTCTCTCTTCAAGAGATGAATAACCGGTAAAGGTTGAACGAATCCCTTCAGCCGCAATTTTTTTGTAGATATCGTCGATCGCCTGGTCTCCACTTCCCTTCCAATTAGAGCGCGATCGATTGCGCTGTTCCTCTAATTCCTTTTCAAATCCAGCTCGGTCCAATTCAAAATTCTGTTCGCGCAAAATGACTTCGGTTAAATCAACTGGAAATCCGAACGTATCGTAAAGTTGAAACGCTACAGCACCAGGAAGAACTGCCCCCGATTTAAAATTCTTTGTTCTTGATTCAAGCAGCTTTAGTCCCTGATCAAGAGTCTCAAAAAACTTTTCTTCTTCAATCTGAATCATTTTTGTAACGGCCGCAGAATTCTGAATGAGCTCAGGATAAGCGGCTCCCATTTCTTTCTCTAAAAACTTAACGCCTTTATAAAAGAAGGGCTCATTGCAATCTAATTTTTTTCCGTATCGAATCGCACGACGAAGAATACGTCTTAAAACATATCCACGCCCTTCATTACTTGGTTGAACTCCATCGGCCATTAAAAAAGAAACAGCACGAATATGATCAGTTAAAACTCTCAAAGCCACATCATCATCATTTGATTTACCATAGGGCTTTTTAAGTAATTCAGAATAACCGGATAAAACCGAAAAGAGACCGTCCGTAAGATAATTGTTTTCAGTGCTTTGAGAAAGACTGGCGAGACGCTCCAAACCCATTCCCGTATCAACCGAAGGTTTAGGAAGTGGAATCATTTTTCCGTCTGGAAGCTTTTCATACTGCATAAAAACCAAATTCCAGATTTCTAAAAACCTCTCCCCCCCATCAAAAATGGTTTCAGATTTTTTTCCAAACGCGTCACCGCGATCTAGATAAATTTCAGAACAAGGTCCGCAAGGCCCGGTATCTCCCATCGCCCAAAAATTATCTTTTTCTCCCATTCGAACGATTCGAGATTCGGGAAGACCTGATATTTTTAGCCAAAGCTTTGCAGCCTCATCATCGGTTTCAAAAACAGAAACCCACATATCTTTAGGAGAAAAACCCACCCGCTTTGTTAGAAATTCCCAAGCAAACTCAATTGCTTCTGCCTTAAAATAATCTCCAAACGAAAAATTTCCGAGCATTTCAAAAAATGTATGATGTCTGCGAGTAAATCCTACGGCCTCAAGATCATTGTGCTTGCCGCCCGCACGTACACATTTTTGACATGTAGTGGCCCGCGAATAATTACGTGTTTCTTTGCCAGTGAATAAATCTTTATATTGGTTCATTCCCGCATTGGTGAACAGCAACGTCGGATCATTTTGTGGAATAAGCGGGGAGGAACGATCTCGTTTATGCCCCTTACTCTCAAAATAAGATAAAAAGCTTTCGCGCAGCTCTCGAGTCTTCATTGACATGGGCTAAATTTAGCAGCTTCCTCCGAAAAACCAAGAACGAAGGTGCCACGAATTCTAAATGATAGGGGGCCTCTAAGCCCCCTCATCTCGTTATTGAACCGCAGACGAAATCGGATTTGAATGCTTGCGTTTCATCTTCTTGTTACCGGGAACATTGGGCAGGGGCTTAATAAGCGCCCGCTCAAGAACCTGATCCATGGTCTCAACGAGAGTCACATGAATTTTAGCTCGAATATGTTTAGGCAACTCAACCAGATCTTTTTCGTTTGATTTTGGCAGAATAATATCAAATATATCCTGTCTTACCGCCGCCAAGATCTTCTCTTTAATTCCGCCCACAGGAAGCACCCGTCCTAAGAGAGTAACTTCACCTGTCATAGCGACATCTCTTTTGATGGGAATTTCTGTAAGTAGCGAAATAAGAGTCGTTGCAATTGTAATACCAGCCGACGGACCATCCTTTGGAATGGCTGCAGCAGGAAAATGCAAATGCAAATCATGCTCCGAAAAGAAGTTTTTCGAAAGCGCAAGATCTTCAGCACGAGTCTTCACATAAGATAATGCTGCGCGTGCTGATTCCTTCATCACATCTCCGAGCTGCCCGGTAAGCTCGATAATTCCCTTACCTTCAACAAGAGTGGATTCAAGTGTAAGAGTCTCTCCACCGGTCGACGTCCAAGCTAATCCAGTTGCAACTCCAACCTCAGAAAGCTCACGTCGAGGATCATCTATATACTTAACGGGTCCGAGGAACTTACCAATATCTTTGGCACTGACTTTACGTTCTTTAAAGCCTTTCTCGTCTGCAGCTTTCATTCGAGCTACCTTTCGACAAACGGCTGCGACCTCGCGCTCAAGATTTCTCAAGCCAGCTTCACGGGTATATCCGCGGATGAGTTGCTTTAGAACTGCATCTGAAATATTCATTTCTGATTCAAGTAAGCCATTTTCTTTAATTTGCTTTGGAAGTAAGAACCGTCTTGCGATCTGAAGTTTATCTTCCATTGTATAGCCTGAAAGCTGAATCACCTCCATACGATCTCTGAGCGGACCAGGAATTGAATCAAGCATATTAGCTGTACAGATAAACATCACATTGCTGAGATCAATGGGCAAATTTACATAGTGGTCTCGGAATGAATAATTTTGTTCAGGATCAAGAACCTCAAGCAAAGCTGAAGCCGGATCACCCCGATAATCCATTCCTAATTTATCAATTTCATCGAGCATGATAACAGGGTTGTTTGATCCTGCAGTTCGAAGACTTTGAACAACTCGGCCAGGCATCGCTCCTACGTAGGTTCTTCTATGCCCGCGAATTTCAGATTCATCTTTGATACCACCTAAACTCATGCGAACGAATTTTCGGCCCATCGTGCGAGCAATACTTTTACCAAGCGATGTCTTGCCCACACCAGGAGGTCCGACAAAACAAAGAATAGGTCCCTTAAGAGACTTCTTAAGTTTGCAAACACTTAGATGATCAAGAATTCTCTCTTTAATTTTTTCGAGATCAAAATGATCTTCATCTAAAATACTTTTTGCCGAAAGCAGATCAAGCGTATCGTCTGTTGAGCGGGCCCAAGGCAAATCGACAAGCCAATCGAGATATGTCCTTATAATAGAGGCTTCGGCAGAATCATTATGCATATTCTCAAGACGTTTGAGCTGCTTAAGTGATTCACGATGAGCCTCGTCAGACATTTTTGCATTATTAATTTTAGCTCTAAATTCTTCGATCTCTTCTGCTTTTGAATCTGAATCACCGAGCTCAGAGCGAATCGCCCTCATTTGTTCTCGCAAGAAGTAATCTCGTTGAGATTTAGTCATCTCATCTTTTGCTTGCGATTGAATGCGTTGTTGCATCTCTAAAACTTCAACTTCTCTGGTCAGAACATCGTTTACTTTTCGTAAGCGATGAATGGGATCAATGGTCTCTAATATAGATTGGCTTTCTTCAACTCGAAGACCAAGATTACTCGCAACTAAATCGGCAAGCCGGCCGGGCTCAGCGATCTCATCAAGAACGACAAGAATATCAGGAGATAAAACCTTGCCCATTGAAATAACTTTTTCAAGAAGAGCTTTTACATTTCGAATCAAAGCTTCAGCCTCAAGAGTTCTTTCTTCCCATGCTGGCTCTTCAATTTTTTTAATTTTGACCATGAAGTTAGGATGCTCTTGAGAAAATTCTGTGATCTCTGCCTTCATCAACCCCTGAACAAGAATTTTAATTTTGCCGTCTTCAGGCAGTTTATTCATTCGCATGATCATGGCAACACAGCCAGTGCGATGGATTGTTCCTGGAGTAGGTGACTCCTCATCCATATCTTTCTGAGAGGCTAAAAACATTAATCGATCTTTGTTCAAAGCTTCATTCACAGCATTGATCGAAGATGTTCGCCCAACAAAAAGAGGAAGGATCATATAAGGAAAAATCACCACATCTCTTACAGGCAATAACGGTAGGACCTCTGGTATCTGCAGATTCTCATGCTCGTTAGACATAGATCTAGCTTATCAGGGGTTCGGAAAGTGAGCGAAGCACCAAAAAAATTGCTCAGTGCGCCCACTCACTATGAAAATTTTTCATTGTGACTCACCGCACCATAGCAAGGGTGCAGCTACAATGGATCCGTGGAACTCAATGACATTCTAAAGATCGCACTCAAGGCTAATGCTTCAGATATTCATCTAAAAGTAGGACTTGTTCCCACTTTTAGAATTGATGGAGCTCTTGTACCACTTAACAACGCATCGAGACTCACTCCTGAAGAACTCACTTCTATGGCTCAAAACATTATGAGTCCGCAACAAAAAATCAAGTTTCAAGAATTTAACGAACTTGATTTGGCCTATGGTGTTCCTGGTCTGGGGCGATTTCGCGTAAATGTTTTTCAGCAAAGAGGAACGGCTGGAATGGTCCTTCGAGTTATCCCTTACAATATAAAGTCACTCGATGATCTGCTTCTGCCTCCTGTGCTTAAAAAACTTGCCTCCCATGAGCGCGGCTTAGTGCTTGTTACGGGGGCCACTGGTAGCGGAAAGAGCACCACTCTTGCGGCTATGGTTGACTATATTAACGAAGTCCGTGCCTGTCATATCGTTACAATTGAAGAGCCTATCGAATATTTAATTCGAGATAAAACCTCGATCATTAATCAAAGAGAAGTCGGCGTCGACACGATGGGATTTCATCTCGCGCTCAGAGCCGCACTAAGACAAGATCCTGATGTTATTTTAGTTGGTGAAATGCGAGATGCAGAAACTATGGAAATTGCGCTTGCGGCCGCCGAAACCGGACACTTAGTTTTAAGTACTTTGCATACAACCGATGCGGTTGAAACTATCAATCGAATTTTGAGTGTGTTTCCTCCCTATCAACAAAAACAAGTACGTTTGCAATTAGCCTCGATTTTAAAAGCCATTGTCTCTCAACGGTTAGTTCCAAGAAAAGACGAACAAGGCCGAGTGCCTGCTGTAGAAGTTTTGGTCAATAATGCACGGGTTCGAGAACTTATTGAAGATTCAGATCGCACAAAAGAAATTCATCAAACGATTCAAGATTCATATATTTCATTTGGAATGCAAACATTTGATCAATCGCTAATGAGTCTGATGAGCCGAAACCTTATTTCTTATGAAGAAGCGTTAAGACAATCGTCAAATCCAGATGATTTTGCACTTCGCCACTCTGGAATTTCATCAACCAGCGACCGCTCATGGGATCATTTTGAAATGATCCCCAATAACGCTCCTCCCACTAAGGAAGTTCCGACTAAAGAAACTGCTCCCGCAAAAGCTCCGGCTCAGGCAGCAAACGGAAATAAGAAACAATAACTTAATTAGTGAATTCTTAGCATTCTCGGCTGATCAAACAGATTGGGATTATTCTTAAAGCTTCGGAGCTCACGGAGTTTTTCATTAAGTTCATCATCGATTAAATCGGCATCCACAAGATCTCCGTAATCACTTAATGCTTTTGATAAAACAGCATTTGAATTTGGCTTTTCTTTCTCGAACTTTTTAAGTGCCAATGTGACTCGATTTGAAATGGTTCCTGATGACGAATTCATTGATTTTCCAACTTCAGTAAGATCTTGGTTTAATTGAGAGAGAGATCTTTTAATTTCTGCCAGCTCTTCGGGGGACATTTTTTTATAGATAGATTCTAAGGGCTTGCCGGCTACTAGGTTTTTCGGATTTGACTGAGGGACAGATTGCCAACCACCTTCTATCGATTGCCCGTTGTCACCATCATCATCTCCATCTTCTTTATCCTCTGAATCACGGGGAAGTTTTGAGAAATTAAACTTTGGATACTCAAGTTTCACAATCTGCTGATTTGGAGAGGGGCTAGAAATTTCTCTTACGTCCTTCGCCTTACTGACAGCAATGAGGTGAGTGATAAGATGTTCGGCATCAATCTTAAAATGAACTTCCTGACGCGACATAGAGTTACGAACTATAAGATACCTCTTCTTTCTTAAGTCAAATGGATCCAAACCCTCTTCACCATAACCAACAACATTGATCGCATGTCCCAAGCCATTCGCGCCTGCTTTTTTCCCAAGTCGCGTCCAACCCTCAGAGACAAAAGACTCATCGGTATCAATATGGACAGCTGGAGCCATTTTGTTGTCGATCAAAATGCGAAAAAAATCGAAATCTACCCCGAGAGGATTACTTGCTGCCCATGCACTTGGCTCCAGATGAGCGTATCCGTCGACTACAAAGCGCCGATCTTTAATTGAATTTAACGAGGTGGGAAACCCTGGTTCCCGATAAGCTTCGTAAGGAGCGGTTGGCTCTACACTTACAGCTTGATACGTTTCTTCAACTCCTGAGGCTGCGTCTGAAAACATTTCTGGCTGTTTCCAGTGACTCGCCATATTGTCCGGCAGTTTTTTTGAAAAATTCATGGGCAGATAAGTATGTTCCCCTTTAAGAGTTATTCCTTTTAAATAAAGTGTTTCAGCTGCAGACTCGACATGCGCAAAAGGGCTCTTACCTCGAGACTGAAAATTATAACCACGATTAATTGCGTGCGTAAGCCAAGGTGAAATCGAAACATCCTTACCAGTTCTGGCTTTATAAGTTGCGCTCATATCCGCAGCCACAGAAAACGAAACACAAGCCAGAGTCTTTTCTTGATTAATGGGTCGAGGGAATAAATAAGATAAATCTTTCTCTTTTGCTGTGAGAGCCCCAGATTTAATTCCCAACTCATTTAAAAATCTTCGAACATCAAAAGGGGCTCTGCTGAGATCGCGCAGCTCACCAGAGAAATAATTCATGACGGGCTTATCGCGCATCAACTTAGGTGATTTTCTATCAATAATAAATTTTTGATAGCGTTCAGCAAGACTGAATTCTGAAGATCCTGGCTCTCGCTCATCTGAATCTATTTCAATGTAGCGATCTTGCAGCTTTCGAAACATATCGTAATATCGATCGTGATAGCGCCTTAAATTATCAAGGTAAGTCATGGCTTCATAAAATTTTCTGGCATCTGGGGCCACGGGAATTCTCATTCCATCTCCTTTACTTGGATCCGCAAAAACAATTTTATTTTTCTGCTCTTCCCAAGCTCGACGGAGCTGATCCATCATCTGTCCAGAAATCTCACTGATGACTAAACTCTCATGCACTTCTGACTCTCCCCATTCGATCCCCGTCTCATCTGTCGATGATGATTCAAGGAGTTCAGGAAGCTCCCCTCTAGATCCTTTAAAAAATCTTTTTTTATTAAAATGCCCTCCAGAAACAATCTTTGAATTCTTTGACTGTCGAAAAACATCATCTGCATTTTTGAACAAACTCTCTAAAGCACTTGCAAGTTCGGGAGGACAATTCTCAGGATCTGAAAGAGATCTCAGTAAGCCTCTACTAACAGCCAAGCGCTTCTTAAACCTTTGCATCTTGAAGTGCTCTTTGAGAGCCCTATCCAAATCATAGTCGTTCATGATGAGGTTACGACTAAAAATATTTTGATTCGACGAATCTTGAATGAAATTCATCGCCTTTATCCACATCTCTAAAGAAGATTTTTTTGCTTCTAGTACGGTCTGATCGGCATCTTTTAACCAGGCAGGTTTTGAGTCCTTTAAGCTCTTTTTTATCTCTGTCTCTAATTCTGGAATTTCTTTTATCAATCTGTAGATCTGAGTATGAATATTGGCCCGATTCCAAGCGAGGTTAAATTTTGGATAATAGGGCCTCAGCTGTTCAAAGCTTTTCTGAATGAGTCGGTTTGGGTTTGTGCCTTGAGTAAGAGCCGAATGCCAATCAAGCATTTCTCTTAATCTTAAAACCCCTTCATCAAAGTTTAGCGGCACTGTCAAAAATTTCTCGGGAAAATCTTCCGGTACACCCTCAATGGTCATGGGTTGCCCAAATTGATTTTGCGAATAAGATCTAACTTCTAATCTGCGCCCCAAAATTTCGTCCTCTAAACGTTCGAACAAGATTGGATTTATCTCTTTGAGCTGAACCGCATGATCTAGAAATTCCCGTATTTGAAGCTCATGGATGTCCTCTCCCGCCCAGACGGGTGAAAGAACAAAAGTGAAAATAGCAGGGAATAATCGCTTCATAAAAAAATCATCACTCTCTCTACCTTGCAAGATCTATACACATTTAAGGCTCAGGCAAGGGGCTAAAATCATTGGAATTTCAGAATGCTTGTAGCAAGCTCTGCAATAAATTCAAGTTTCTACGAAAAAATCGCTAGATTAAGAGGGCTGGAGTATAAGCCACAATTGATCCATGGCAGAAAAACCCTTAAAATAGTAGGTAGATGGGGAGAACTCGGGGACCAATCTCTCAAATTGCAGCTTTGCTCAGAGATCTATCTTTTGATTCGCTGAATGCTATTCATTACTGGCGACATAATTTGACCGGCAATAAAGTTCAGAAGAACTATTTCTCAGGTACATCGAAGTATCCCCCGGTCATTTTGGTTCAGGGCTTTATGGGCACACGAGGAGTTCTTCAGCCTCTTGAGAATTATTTAAGATCCGTGGGACACGATGTGATCTCAGTTGATCTTGGGGTTTTTAATATCTCCGATATTCGAAGGTCAGCAGAAATTTTAGGCTATAAAATTGAGAGAATACTTGAGAAATTTGGCCATATTCATGGATTTAAGAAAGTTCATATCATCGGTCACTCTATGGGTGGCTTGATTGGCCTCTACTATGTAAAAAAACTCGGAGGTCATCGCGTGGTTGAAAAGCTTATTGCGATGGGCACTCCTTTTCATGGCACCTGGACTTCGCTGATTGGCTTGTTTCCTTTGGGTTTATTCTCTCGAGGCATCTGGCAGATGCTCCCTAAATCGTCATTCTTAAAATCACTCTTAAAGAGAAATCCTCTTTCAGAAGAAACAGAGATTATTTCGATTTGTGCAAAGTTTGATACGATTTGTCCGCCTAAAAGCTGCCACTTAAATGGCGCTGAAAATGAAACTCTTGTGGTTGGACATGCGGGTCTTTTGATGGATTCAGCAGTCTTTGAATCCGTTTCTACTCATCTACAGCAGACTGCTTTGGTGCGACGAGACTTTAAAGTCGTTCCGCTTAAGCGACGATAAACCTAAAATATTAAACAAAAAAAATGAAAGCCTCCTTCGCAGGAAGCTCTCATTAGGATCAAAATTTGATTTTGATTTATTTCTTTTCTGTGAGCAAATCAGCAGCTTTGCCTTCGTCTTTCTTTGAAGATTCGGCTTTTGTTGAGGCTGTTGAAGCGGCAGAACCAGCATCTGAACATTGTTCATCATCTGCGAAAACGGCATTTCCGGATATCAATGCTACAAATCCTAAGAGAGCTAATCGTTTCATATTTACTGTTCCTTTCTAGTCAAAAATTCATGTAGAGCCTCGTACCCACTCTACGTCTCGCTGTTTATATATGCATATTTGATGCCAACTCCACGCCCTAGAGCCGCCCCATCTAACCACCTGAAATAACTTGCTTTATTGTGCCTCCGTCAGCACAGGATCGCAAAAAGGTAAGGGAATCGATGCCTCATTGCGGAGCTAAAGCCCCAATTTAAACATCAATGGTGAGAATGCTCTTCATCCAAAGACCCCCTAAGACTATAAGGGTAGCCATACCGCCCAGCATAGCTAGGCCGATGGGAGTTGAGATGAGAAGCCTTACATAATCAGGTTGAATTACCCATTGCATCCCAAGCATCACTATCGGAATGCACGAAAGAATAAAACCTTGAGTAATACCGGCTTGAGCGAGAGTTCTAATTTTTTCAGTCACTCTTTGTCGCTCGCGAATAGTCTTTGCGATAGTATCGAATGCCTCAGATAAGTCTCCGCCCTGCTGAGAGAGCGTCACCACCGAATTAATAATCATAAAAAGATCATCACTCGGCACCCGATTGGCCATATTTAAAAGTGCATCCGCAAGATTGATACCCACTCGATTTTCTTTAAGAACCATTCCGAATTCATCCGCGATAGGCTTTGGCATTTCTCTTTCAATAACTTGTACAACTTGCATAAATGAAAGACCTGATTTTACAGCGTTTGCCATAATATCAAGCGCATCAACGAGCTGCTTATCAAATTTTGTAAGTCTTCTTTGAAAAGCGCCACGAACAAACGCTCCCGGAATCTTAAATCCGGCTGCACCCAAAACAAAAGCGGCGATGATTCCTGCAAGTGGGCCCGAACTAATTCCAATTGCAAAACCCAATAAACCAAAAAGAATCGTGGGCACTAAAATCATAACGTAGATTCTGTTCATCGATTGACGTCGATACATCTTATCAAGCAAATCATAAATTTCTGCGGCATAATCAGAGAGCTCCTGAATCACCTTCTGTTCAATTTCTGTGTATCGCCTAAAAATTGTAGCGCCCGCTGCAAACGCAAGAGCGATCGCTCCCAAAAATGCGACAGACCACAAAAATAAACTCGAGTGCGCCATTATTTTTTACCCCCACTTCCACCGCCGCCTTGAGGATTTCGAATGGGCAAGCTAGGGGGAGGTTTACGAGGAGGAGGCATATTGGCTGTGGGACGAGTAGGAGTTCCACTTGTTGTTGGAGTGACCTCTGCAGCAGGCTTAAGATGCGCAGGTCCTCCGGCAAATAGACCCTTCGGAAGAGCAATACCTTTTGCTTTTAAGGTCTCAACGAATTTCGGAATTAAACCCGAGGGCTGAAAGTTTCCCTTAACTTTTCCTTTATCGTCGACGCCAGTTTGCTTGTATTCAAAAATCGGCTGGGTAACAACTGTATCGCCTTCAATACCAATTACTTCAGTCACATGAGAAACTCTTCTCCCACCATCACTATAACGTTTAAGTTGTACGATCAAATGAACCGCCGATGCAATTTGTTCGCGAATAGCTTGAATGGGAAGATCAAAACCCGCCATCATCACAAGCGTCTCAAGACGACGGATACAATCTCTTGGATTATTCGAGTGAATCGTGGTGAGTGATCCATCGTGACCAGTGTTCATGGCTTGAAGCATATCAAGCGCCTCACCAGCACGGCACTCTCCGACCACAATTCGATCGGGTCTCATACGAAGTGCGTTTCGCACGAGATCACGAATATGAATTGCACCGTCTCCTTGCAAATTAGCAGGACGAGATTCAAGAGTAACCACATGAGCTTGTGGAAGTTGAAGCTCCGCCGCGTCTTCAACAGTCACGATTCGCTCGTCTTCGGGAATAAATCCTGAGACCAAGTTAAGCAAAGTCGTCTTACCACTACCAGTTCCCCCACTCACAATAATGTTGAGTCGAGCATGAACAGCCGCTCTTAAAAAATCTCCCATCTCATCAGTGAGTGATCCAAATTTAATCAAATCTTGAATCACTAATCTCTCTTTAAAGAATTTTCGAATCGTAATAATTGGGCCCTTAAGAGAAAGGGGAGGAATAATAATATTGATACGAGATCCGTCTTTAAGACGAGCATCGCAAAGAGGAGTTTTCTCATCGACCCTCCTGCCAATCGGGCTCACTATTCTTTCGATCGCTCCAAGCAAATGCTTGTCGGATGTAAATCTATAGTCAGTCAAAGTAAGACGACCCTTTCGCTCAACAAAAATCTGATCTTTGCCATTCACCATGATTTCGCTGACTTCCGCGTTTTCTAGCAATGGCTCGATAGGTCCTAGGCCCAAAGCTTCGTCTAGAATTTCTTTAGCGAGTTCTGTTCTTTCTTGACGGTTCTCAATCTCGCGGGCTTCTTCTTCAAGAAGACGCTGAATAGCCTGAATAGTTTTATTTTTTAATTCTTCTTTTTTTCGGGGATCTTTTTCAAGAGCGAGAGCATCCATCTGGCGTAAATCAACCAATTCCAAGAGCCGATCATGAACTCTCGCCCGAATGGATATATTTCGATCCATTGTAGGCTTTGGTGTAGCTCCACGTTCTAATAATTTTTTTCCGCCGCCCCCGCTTCCATCACCATAAGTAAATGGAATAAGTTGCTTTAAAACATCGAGAGGCTGGGCAGTAGTGGATCGCGCAATCTTGCTTTTTTCGCTCTTGGGATCGAGCGACATAATGACACGAATCGTATCATCAATTCCTTTAAGATAGGGGTGTTTAGGGTTCAGAATCTGAAGCGGCTTCGCCATTGAAATACATTGATTTAGTGCAGCCGAATCATCAGGTAGAAAGGTCAGCGGATCGAGCTGAAATTTTGCTTTAAGAACCGACGGGCTAATCACGCTTTTTGAATCGTATCGGTTAACAATTAGCTTCTGAATATCGCCTCCAAACTGAAGCAATCTTAGTCGCTTTGAAAATTCAGCTGCTTGATTTACAGAAAGAACATTTGAGGAGGTCACAATAAAAATAAGCTGCGAGTTTTCAAGAGCTCTAAAAGTCAGCGGATTAAAATCTCGGCCCCAATCTAAAATGACATAATCAAAAGTTCTTTGAAGCAATTTAATTGCTTTATCAACTCCTGTATCTTCAAGCGCCTGAAAATCTGTGATGAATGAAGCCCCATCTAGAATATGAAAGCCATGAGTCGATTTATTAATAAAACTCAGAGCAAGCTTAGGATCCATTCGGTTTACCTGTCGAACGAGATCAACAAAAGTCTTATTGCCTCGAGCATTAAGGGCGGTTCCGATATCACCTAAATTGGCAGCATCAAGTTCGACAAGGCAAACACTTCTATTGCCAGCCCGTGTTAAGCCGTAGGCGAGGTGAATTGCAAAAGTGGTTTTGCCTTCGCCATCTTTTGCGCCACAAACCGAGATGATTGATCCCATGAGTTAGTCAAAGGCCTCCGCTCCCTGATTTGCACCCGTTTCAAGATTCTGCAGGTTCATTTGTTCTTTTAGCTGTTTGCTCGCATCCCTTACTGAAACAAGAACTTCTGGAGTTATAAAAATAATCACCATCGTGCGATCAGTATTGGTAGCGCGACTCTTATAGATTTGAAAAATATTTCCAAAGCTACTTGTAATTTCAGTGCCCTGAGATCCCAATGGCTGAAACGAAAATGGTCTATTGGGAGGAGCATCTTTTACATCGGAGAAAGATGATCTTAAAACTCCGCCGATGGCCACCGTTTCACCTGATCGTACATAGTGAGCAGTATTAATTCGGGATTCAGTGGTGAAAACTCCACTATCTACGGGAGTGTTTCCGATTTTTGAAACTTCGATTCCAATTTTTATATCGATAAAATCCTTATCATCTACCGTAGGAGTAACGTTGAGAGTAACACCCGTTCTTACATCTTTAGCCGTAAAACCACCGCCCTCACTTCGAACAGGAAGAGAAAGATTACCGCCAGAGAAAATATTTGCTGCTTCACCACTCTTAACAGTCAAAGTGGGGTTCTCAAATACTCGGGCAACACCTAAAGCTTTGGCGAGATCAAGTTTAGGCAAGAACTCAGAGAAGATAAGTCCGTACTGCGCATTTGTACTATTTAAAAATCCTAAAGTCACATTCGCAACGGGAGTCCAAGAAAAATTAAAATTTCTTAGAAAAGATTTATTGAGTTCGACAAAATAAGCCGAAACCTGAATGAGTTTGGCCGCCTTTGCACCTTGCTTCTTAGGGTTGATTGAAAGTGCATTAACGATATTCGCTTTATCAACATAAATACTCGCAAGTTTTTCAAGTCTTGCCGATTCTTCCTCGCTGATAACTTCGCCCTTTAACACAATTCGATCTTTCGTAGTCGTCACTTCAACACCGGCCACGTTGATCTCATCCTTGATCCTTCGAGCGAGAATTCTTTGAGTATCTTGTGAGAGAGTAACCAGATCGACTACAAAATCGTTTCCTCGCAAAACTTCTCGAATTCGATCGAGATCATTCTTAAGATAGACTTCTCCTTCAACGATGACTTTTCGTCCTACCCGTCTAAAAGCAAGCCCCTCAATATCTCGGAATAAAAACTTAAGATCGCGAACAAATTGATCTAAATCTGCAGAAGTAACAGTGATCTGAACAGAATCTCGCTGCCGACCATTAGAATCAAAAACCAAAAGGGCAGTTTCACCTGCATCTAAAGGGGAGAGTACAACTCGTCTTTTGGCACGATCAGCAACCACGGAGACAACTGCTGGATTACCAATGGCAATTTCGCCGATATCGTAATCAAATGAAAGAGACTGGGGAACGTCTTTAACCAAGAAGAGTTCTTTAGTTGCTTTCTTGTCGTCTGTTTGAAGTTGTCCTTGAGCGTAGAGCGAAGAAAACCCAAGAATAAAGATAATTAAGATTTTAGAAAGGTTGCGCAATGACTTGCCCTCCTCGAATTTCACGATAGGCGGGCGCAGGGCCAGCAACGATCGGAAGTTTAATTCCAAAAGCTCTAAACGGATCTAGATATTCAATTTGAGAAATATCAGCATCGTTAAATCTTCTTAAACTAAGAGTGATTCGCCCGGTTGCCTGAGCCAGAACTAATTTTTGCACTTCGTCCGGTTTTAAAGCTACCGTCACATTTTTATTAGTAAGGTCTTCTTCAATAGGGACGGGTCGATTAACATTTGCAGTTTGCAACCGAGCATCTCGGCCCACAGCCAAAATTTTTACATTCTGAAAAATAGTTCTTACTTCGGATTTAAGATCCGTCTGACTATTAAGAAGTGCCGCCGCTGCCGAACCCTTTTCAATATCTCGTGTGCTAATAAAAAGTGTAAGAAGAATATCAACAAAATGCCCGGGTCTTAAAAGTCCTCCAACACCAACGACATCTTGATCATCACGAATACCAATTGTAACAGCGCGGTGTCCCTCAGGAATTCTTCGATCAAGAGAACTTTCATCAAAAGGAACAATCTTACTGGTAAGAATGGGCTCACCAGCAAAAATAGTAGCAATCGCCACTTGTTGTAAAACCTGTTCGGAGCGAATGGCGACTTTAGGCGGAAGATAGCGAACCGGATACTCAATCAAATCGATCATACTTTCGTCGATTCGCGTATTCGGAGGAATGTCTATGCGAGCACGGATAATAAATTGCTTTTCTTTAAGATCTCCGATTTCTTTTTCAACTGCCATCGAAAGATAAATCCAAAAGCAAAGTGCAGCGATAACACCCGCAAAGAGAGACCAGATAACTGCACGTCTATTGTCCACCTAGAGAATTCCCCTCCCGTTTATAATACATCTTCAAAAGTGATTGACCCGATGCCGAAGTCTCAACAATTCCAAGCAAAATCAAATGCATTGCGCTAGAAGCCAGGCAGCAATGAGCGAGTTCATGACGACTTTTGCTGCATATGCCTTTTATAAGTTGAGAGTCAGAGAAAGTGCTTTAACAACCAGATTTAGAACAACGTTCCGCGAGTAATTCCGCGCCTTTTTTTGTTTGTTGTTTTACTACTTTGTTAAGTTCATCGACCTTTGCTTTTGTAGCAGTTAGATACTGATGATACGAATATAACTCTCTATCGCCCTCTGAAATTCCGCGAAGCTTTTCTATTTCTTGTTTTATTTCGGCTTGAACTCTCGGAGAGTAGTCAGCTGGATTACTTTCTAGTTCACTTTCTAAAATACTCGCCATCCTTGAAGCGTTATACCGAGTTGTTGATCGATTTTCTGTTACTAGTGGGCCTTCGGTAGCAATTCCTTGAGAAGCCTTTAGGGCGTTCATTGTGGTTTTGATTTGTTGCTTTCTTTCGATGGCTTTATCGTAAGCATTAGCGATAGTCATTAAATCGCGAGCTTTTTGCATTTGCTCTTGCTCCGCGGCTAGCGTCCGATTGCCTCCGGTAATAGTTTTTATATTATAAGTAAAACCCTTCCATCCACCTTGGGCCTTTTTTTCGGCTTCCATCGCTTTAATTTCGTCATACGTTCTACCTTCTTGCACTGCTAATTTTTCAAGCTCGACTTGCGAGGTGTGCCCTCGTAAAGCTTTAACTTGTCGATTCGAAGCTTCATAAACAGGCTCGTCATTTTTATTTGAAGGGTCTTGTTCAAAATATTTACTTAAAGTGTCTTTTAAACCCTCGGCTGTAGAAGAAGCTTTGGCGAGAGCTTCGGTATCAAGTCTTGCATTAGGGTTGTTTTTAAAGGCTTTAAGATCAGCGATAGATTTTTGCACTTCATCAAACTGAGCATTAACTTCATCAATTTTATCAGGATCCGCTCCCTGATATTTCATATTCAAAATAACGCTAGCCCGCATTTCTTTTAAGCGATCTTCAGCATTGATAAGATTGCCCTGACTTAAGCTTTCTTTTGAAACTCCATTCATAAGGTAATCGACACCCGTCGTCGTTTTCTTATCTAGAGAAGCGATATTTTTTATAATACTTTTTGCATCTGAGTTTTCAATTTTTCGATCGGCTTTAAACGCCATTGCCATATTAGCTGAAATATTTTTGCTTGCACTGCTCATGGTGTTTTTAAAACCCTCCAGAGAGTTGCGAGCGTTCTCTACGTTTTTTTTGCCAACTTCTTTAACCCAATTAACAGGATTACCAAGGCTTATTCCCTTTGCCTTCATATCTTGAGCAAGTTGAACCAGACCCCCAGTGGCAATCATCGCTCCTCCAGCCATCGCAATATACGCACCGGGCATGGGGTCTTTTCCGGCAATAGCAGCAACTGTTGAATAAAGTCCCCCAGCTGCGACAGTAAAAGTTCCTACAGTTTTTAAAACTTCAGGAAGCTTTTTATCTCCTAAACTTCCATCCGATAACTTTACACTCGCACTTGCAAGACTAGTGACTGCGTTTGCAGCTTGAAGCCCTTGGTTCACATAGCTTAACGGAACAGCCATCTCAGGAGCCAACATGGCCGTAAGTTGAGTGACAGGAGCAACCATCGAAGAGACAGCTCCAACCATATCTCCAATTTTATCGGTGTTAACGTTATGAAGAGATGAGCCAAATTTTTCAACTCCGGCATCGAGAGATCCGGGTATTGAAAGCGCGGCTGTTACCATACTTAATTCTTGCCAAGAAGTTCCGGCATAGCCGGCACCAGTTGCAACGCCTTGTCCAATCTGAGACAGACCCATCAAGGCACCATTAGAGCCAAGCCATGCCCCGGCAGTCCCCCTCACCAAGCCGTTTGAAAAAGTAGAAAGCCCATTTGCCACATTCATCACTGGAGAAAAAACAGCCTGCATAGGAGCAGAAAGAACTGTTCCATTAACTGCATTCTGAACTTGAGTGATGGGACTCGTCATTTGATCCATCAAATTTGAAAAACCAGTATTTGATGCAGCCGCATCAGCCCCGCTTTCAGCCGCGTCGCCGCCCTTATCCATAAGTCCGCCAAGCTGATCGAGCGCTACTGCAACCGCGACTTGAATCGCGGTTGCAATCAGCGCTTGTGTGCCACCACCTTGAAGACCATCCGCCGCACTCAAGCTCTTCTCAAGAGCTTCTGCCTCTTGAGAAAGCGACGAATCATTTTTTACTAACTGTCTCACTTTTGCTCGCAGTGGATCTAAATCATCTATCAGACCCCTTTGCTGAGTAAGATTTTGTGAAAACTGCATTAGATCCATCACATCGTTCATCTGAACACTTCCCGAAAAGAGCCCGGTTTTCTCAATGCTTGGAGATCCAGAATTTACATTAATATTTCGGCCATTCTGAATCGCAAGAAGCTGTCGAAGAGGAATTTCAAAAGTAGGTTTTGATTTATCTTTTGAGTCTTCATACCAAACCAATCTTGTCTCTGCTTTCGGAAATCTAAATGTCTGCCAAAAATAATCGTCTCGAGTGGCTCGATTAACTTCAACCTCTAGCTTACCTTCAACTGCTTTACGAAAAACCTCGAGGTCCTTGCCCTCTAAATCTGGAACAGTTTTGTCTTGGTAATAACTATCGGCAAACATCTGCGTCTTCTTTCCGAGAACAAAGGCGATTCGATCTTGTTTGTTGTTGGGGTCATCTTTACCGTGAGCCTTAACGCCAAAAAATGAATGTCCACCAAGCTCCATAAAGGCCTGAGTTCGTAAAAGCATGGTTTGCTTCTGTGAGATTTCAAAAACCGAATTGAGATAATAAAGAAAAACAATAAAGGTTACAGACCAGAATACGTAGAGGACAAACTCAACAAGCGTCTGTCCTCTACGTTTCTGTTTGAGCAATCGGAAACCGAACCTATTTAATCTATGAACACTCATTCAAAATTTTTAATGTAAAAACCTTCTCACCACTTCGTCTGATTTCTCGACAGGTCGCCCCTGACTATCGAGCGGGGCTAGTGACTCCATATAGTCACCAAGCCCCGGAAAATCGTCTTTCACTGCTTGCATTCTTGGATCTAAAAGCAATTTGCGAATACTCTGAAGACGCACGCCATAAAAAATATGTTGTCGACCAATAGAGGCAAAATGTCCGCCAAAAGGCTCGGCCGCTGCGAGTGCCGCCAATTTTGTTTTCTTGGGAAACAAACTCCCCGTTGCACCAAAAGAATTTTCCATATTCATAAAGCTTCCGTTTTCTGGATACCACTCAGCAGCAGCCAAAAAGAAAGGACCAGGCTTATGATCGTTCTGAATAAAATTAAGACGAATACCTTTGGCTTTGCCTCCATCAAGAATTTTACTGATCGGATTAGGGTTGCTTTGCTTAGCCACTGCCATGGTGTACGAAAGAAAAGCCGAATTATATCCGTTTTGCATTCCGGTGATGCCGGAGCCATTTACCAAGCAATACCACATATACGGTAGACCGGTATTAGGTTGAATATCGGCATTCATGCAAAAGGGCCCGGCTCCTGGTAGCCCATAATAGACATACGAATGAGATACCGGGGCAACGACGTTTGCTAAGTACAAGCCTTTCTCAGATGAAAAACTTAAAACGGCATTTTTCTTTTTTGCCAGCAGTGCATCGGCTCCCGAAGCTTTCGCCTCTTGAACGACTGTCTTCCAATCGTTAGTTGTTTCAGAAGTAATCGAAGCAAACGCTCCATCTCCCAGAGAAAGTTCTGGAATATTTAATCTTAAAGTTGCTTCAGCTGCTCTCTGAGAAGCCTTAGGAAGTTCAGAAATAATTCGTGCGGCTTTTAATCTTAGAAGAGCAAGATCAGCCGCGGCCTTTTTATAAACTGAAACAGCATAGCCGGCGTTTGCAGTATTAGCTGCAGCACACATTGCCATACAAGTAGCGCGCCCTGCTTCACCTGGAATAGGAAGAGGAACGATGCTTGGCCATGGCGCAACTCCTGTACCCATATCAAGATCTTCGGTGAGCTGCTGATAGCGTTTTAAAATCTCTTGGTTGATTGATGCGATCGATTCTTTTCCGGATTGTTGATTTCCAAGATAACTCGCTTGAACTGAAGCACCCGCATAAGCCGCCAAATCAACTGCCGTTTGAAGTCGAATTTTCTGATAAACAATCACGCCTGTGTTAATGACAAGCATCAAAAAGCCCAACACAATTCCGAGGACAGCCAAAAAATAGGCCATCACAACTCCTGAGCGTTTATTTTTTGAACGAAGATTTCTCAATTTAATTACCCGCCTCTGCCTCACTAAAGTCTTTTGATTTTTCATCCTTCTTTTTTAGTACCGCTGATAACCCCTGGTTCAAAAGAACCGGAACATACACTTCATCTCGCACCATCGCATCTTCGCCATTGATGCGAAGAATATTGCCAGGATTAAAAAGTAGGGGAGTTCTAAATTTTAAAACGAGAATTCCATATCTGAGTGGATCTCTTCTTCCCGCATTAGGATTAAGCAAAGTTGCTGAGCCTGTTCGCTCAACAAATGAGCCCGGAACTTCATCTAAACTTTTTTCTTCAGAGCCAGTACCATCATCCTTTTTGAAAGGCTGAAAATTGAGTGCTTTAGCAACATTTGTGCTCTGATATTTACGCTTGCCCTCAAGACATCTTTCGTGAGCAAGAATGGGTTTATTAGGATCAGGTTTAAATTGGACCTTCTCATCACCCTTTGGAACACTCATCCAAGGAAGAGCACATGTGTAAACATCTTCGGCGACACGATAAGCAGCAACAACATTCTCACCGAGATCACTTAAGAATCCTGTTTGTTGTCCGCCTTGACCTTTTTCTTTGAACGCTTCTTGGCCTGTTTGATCCCCGAGTACTTGAAAACTTCTCGCAGACATAAATGCCGCGTAAGTTGCAATATTCTTCGTGTGAAGAAGAATTGCAAGATTCACAAATGCGAAGGTCAAAAAGAGAAGGCCACCTAAGACAAAGGCCGTCTCCAATGCGGTCTGGCCTTTGTCAGTGCGACGCAATCTCTTTAAGTGACGGACTTGTTTTAAGTCCGACATCATAAAGATCCTTTGTTATTGCTTTATAGCGTCGTTGCCTTTTTCGAGCTGATTACTGATCTTATTTAAAAGCTGTCCGCGAATACTTTGTTGAACTTTTTGACCAACAGTATTCCAAGCAGCCATGATAACGAGCGAAACCGCTCCGACAACCAAAGCATACTCAAGTGCTGTTTGACCTTTTTTCTTTCCTTTTAGATTCATCTTTCGCATTGTTTGTTCCTCCGATTGCTATTTAAGTTTCAAAATAAATTTTTTAGGGATAGGGGCGTCCAATTATTCCCATCCGCTTTTCATCTCCGTAAGCATCACTCACAATGGCTTTGACGGGGCTTTTCTTAACGCCTTTTCCTCCGGTCAAAAACATCTCAGTAAGAAAGGCTCCAAAACCTACTAAGATTGTCGTCATGAATGCGTACTCAAGAGCCGTTTGACCGCGAAATAATTTTTTTCTTCTCTTAAGCAACATGACCTGCGCACTTAGAATGCAAACTTTATACCAAGCAGAAAGTCGTGGTTTGGGGGGTTATAAGCTGAGTCTCTGCAATTTTTGCAGAGCTATTCAGAGTGTGAAAAGCGGCGCATCACAAAGAGAGTAAGCAAATTAAATTTAAGTACAAATGCTATAGAATCAAAGACTTAATAGGCAATTTAGACATTCAGCAACAAGTTGCCGATAATGAGGTTCAGGAAAATCATTCTAGATCAGAGATGAACTGAAAAATTCAAAAAAATATGACTATTCTTCGCAAACCCAGGGTTGGCTTAGGCAGATGAGATCAACTCCATCATCTTTATTGCCTGCCGCTGCGGCGATCGCAGGTTGAGATGAAGCGTTATAAGCAACTTGAGTTCCACAGCCCCCGCCATAACGACTGCAAGCAGTGGGTTGATTAGCTAGCATTGAACCAACATAATCTTTTGTTTTGTACGGAGCATAAATAGCTGCGATCTTAGGTTCTGATCCGTACTGACTAAAGAAATCACTTGAATCTTTCTGAACGGCATCTGATAGGGCATTGCTCATCGCCTGCAAGCTTCGTGAATATCTTCCGCCTACATCTGAAGATCCGTTTGCAGCACGAAGCATTTTAGAAACATCATCCTGCTGCTTGCCAATCTTAGCTTTAAGTTCTTCAACTTTTTGAATATTAGGAGAGGGAGTATTTTCAAGTTCGTTTTTAAGCCTGGCAACTTCGTAAATTCCAGAAGCAATTTTTCCTAAGTGCTCTTTCGCGCCTTCACTACAAGGAGCGTCAGCATCACTATCACAAAGATATTTGTTATCAGCAACAGCTTCATTATTTGATTCATCAAAAAGTGGGATCGCCTCTTTTGCATCAAAATAATTATTAGTCACAGCTAAATTTGTAATCTCTTTAGCGGGCGCATTGATTCCAGACGGACGGAGCGATCCAACATTAGCAGTGGCCATCGAAATATTTTCAGATTTAAAGCTTGAACCAGAAGAACTTGGTGAAAATCCGACAATACTATTGAGACTGCTTTCAAATTCAGAAGTAGATTGTTTCTGTGTGGCAGCATTTTTTGCCATCTGTTCGATTTGTTGAACTTTCTCGTCACCAATTTCACTCGCCTTTAATTTTGCACTCTCAACGCCAGCAGCCCCCTGATCCTTCATGATCTTTGCTATTTCATCAGCTTGAGCATCAGTGAGACCACCGGCGTCTCTTAGTCTCGCCGACAATGTCTTTTCATCTGCGCTGCGAAGATCTTCGTAAGCCATTTGATCAAGTTCAGCATTTAGCTTTTCGTTTTGTGATTTAATGTTTTCTTTGGCTTTCTGAACTAAGTTTGAAATCTCAGAAGAATAACTGTTCACAACCTTAGGGCCATTGTTCGCTGGACTATTGCCTTTACCAGCATCGTTAGATTTTGGATCTGTGGCTGGCTTCTCATCCAATCCCAATTTTTTTCGTAATTCGTCAGTAGCATTATTGGGGTTTAATGCTCTTCCAGCCATTTCAGACGTTGCCAATGAATTGCGGTTAAGCTTCTTCGCTTCGACAAGCCCAGCTCTAAAGTTTTTTTGTAATTTTTCTAAATCTTCAGCACTAGCATTAGAGTATTCGCCCTTTAATTCCTCGGGAATGCTTCTATTGTAAATAGATATGTCTCTCTCAAGTCTTTCTTGCCTCGATTGCGCTACGCTTTCGAGCTTTTTTCGATCAGCTTCTAAACTTGTAATCAAACTTTGTTTTGCTGTTTGAGCCTGAGCATCTGATTCATTCACTTTCATTGCGTGAGCATCTGCAATTTTTCTATCCAAAACCTTAATTTGAGGATCATTTGCAAAATCATCTGCATTTGCTCTCAACTGTTCCTGAGCCAATCTTATCTGTTTTTCAGCCTCAATCGCTCTTAGCCGATTAGTAATATCGCCAATAAGTTGCCCTGAACTCTGAGCTTGCATATCGGCATTATTTTTAATTCTGCTAGCATCGGCGTTGAGATATATCTCTTCTCTTCTCAAATTCAGCTCGTCTTTAGCGCCTTCACTTCGTGCTTTTGTTTCTTTATTTCGGCTGTGAGCCTTAATACCCTCACCCGCAACTGTGTTTACAACCTGTGACATTCCACGAAAAATTTCAGACTTCGTTTGACCCGATTGCCTCATATCTTCGCGCTTGGTTTCTTCATCTTGAGATTTAACAGTACTTTTGTATCGCCACTCCTCACCACGCTCTTGACCTTCAGCGGTTAAATCTTGAGCCGTCTTACTGGCTTCAGCCTGAATATTTGCACGCTTAGTGGCTTCTAATTCTTGAAATCTTTTGAAATCACGCTCAGCAGCAGCCTGCTCGTTCGCATAGGCATAATCAACTGAGCCATTAGCACTCATAGGATCAGTTGTTGGACTCGTCGTATCATTCTCCTGACAAGCGACCAGCCCGAGAAGAACACTCGAACTTAAGAAAAGACGGGAATGTGACTTAATATATGTCAGCACAGTACGTTCCTTTCAGTTCTACACACCAGCACACTCCCTACTTATGCAAGTTTGATGCCCTTACCTATTACGCCTCCGTCACGACTAAGACCCGAATGATTTCAATGGCTTATAGAATCTATCCCAGGCGTCTCAGAACTATTCTATGCAGACTTATTCATAGATTTGGAAGCTAACCTCTGACCTATTTGCGAGGCTTAAAACCTATTTCAGCGACCTTAGGTAGGCGCTCACTTCGACTTTACCTGCCGTCTCCGCAGCCTGAAGGGCGGTTCGTCTTTGGCCGTTCGCCTTGGAATCTGAGAATGTTGCATCCTTATCTGCACCGGCAGAAATCAGAGCCTTCGCCATTTCAAGGTCTCCTCGTTCGGCAGCGATAATAAGAGCCGTGCGACCATCGATATCTCGAGAATCTGGGTCGAATCCTGAATTTAAAACAACCTGAACCATATCGATTTTTCCATTTCGAGCGGCCTGAAAAAACCCTCTGCTCAAATTTTGAGTAACCGATGGATCTGCAGCTTTCGATTGCTCCTTTACTTGAGATTTAGAAGCGGGAGCAGATTCCTTTGCTATACTGCCACGACTTAAAATAGATACCGCCAAAACAAAAAGAATCAGCCCACCGCTTCTTCCATTTACTCTAAATTTAAATCTCATCGAATTCTCCCTATAACCATAATATCTAAACCATATTTATCGTTTAATATTCGCTTTAAATCTTGGGCATGATTGTATCCCACAATGATTTCTATTGGCTTAGATTCATTTTCATATCGCTTAATATAATCGGCAATATTCTTTGCCATATAAGAATCTCTCCATCGTCTTCCAAATCGATCAAAAAACTGGTTCTCTGATTCTGCCCCCGGTCTTTGAATGAATTTAAGTAACTCCTCGGTGGCTTCACCTTTTGCTATTTCAGATGACGCATCAAAAGTTTTCTCCGATGCCCGACGAGCCAGATCAAGAGCTAGCTCTCGATTAAGTGATAAAACAATTTGAGATAATTTAAAATAATCAGCCTTCACAATTTTTATATAATCCCTAGAAAATCCATCTGAATCTCTAGGCGATCGAGAGACGAGGGAGTCGATATCGTCTTTCATTAAGGCAAACTGAAGATCATTTCGAATCCTATTCCATGATTCTTTAAGATTCGCAGAATAAGCCAGATCAAAAAAAAGAGATTGCTTATACTGCTCTAAGTTTTTCTTCTCTCGGCTCTTGGGGTTATTCAAAGCATCCCACATTAACGAATAAGACTGCGCCCGAACGCTAGCATCCCAGGCAAATTCATTTTCGATCCCATGCACTCGATTTTTTTTTGCATCAAATTCGTCTGCCAAATTTGACATAGCAATCTTTGCATCTTGATTCACAGCAAAACCCTCAAGCAAAACAATCTTTTCGCCCCTCATTCCTTGCTGAACCGATTTTCGCTTTTCTTCCAAATCAAGCGCATGATCCTCTGCCCTAATAACAATCTGAGAAGAAAAAAAGCTCTTTCGAGTGGGTGAGCAATGAATATTCTGGCCCCCAAACTGAGCTGATTTTAAAATAGTACTTTCAGTGGATTGTGAAACCTGAGAAAAAAGAGGCCATATCAAAAAAAAATTCACAGCACAAAAAAGAAGGCCGATTTTAAAATTCTCCTTAATCATTTTAGATTTGATATTCATCAATGAGCCCGGCCTTAGTGAATCATTTTTCTTTTAACCTCTGAGTAACGACGATTTGCCTTTTGATAAAGCTCCCCACGAGGATCTGCGGCCTCCATCGCACGTTTATAATATTGCTCAGCTGCTAATAAATCGTCTGCTTCGTATTCGTACACACGAGCTTGATTATAATACTGAGTCGATTTTGCACGAGTTGCTCTTTCTATATTTAACCTCAGTTCAGAAATTTTAGAGTGGTTTGGCATTAAATCTGAAAAGCGATAAAACTCTTTCCAAGCACTATCGTAGCTTTCGGTTTGAACAAATCTTTCAAGATTTGATTTTGTGGTATCAAATGTTTTCTCAACACTTGCTTCAAGTTGAGCCTTAAGACTCTTCACTTCACCGATACGAGGGTGCTCCGGATAATTCTCGATAAATAAAGTAATTTTCTTTCGCGCTTCTGCAACTTCTCCCATATCAAGATGGAGCTTGATAATATCAATTTCATTGCCGGCCTTACTTTCTGCAGCTTTGGCTTTTTCTGCTTGTCTAGCCAAGTCTTTTTCCATCTTTTCTGTCTGTGCAAGTCTTCTATCCCATCTCTCAAGCTCCGGGCCTCCGACTCTCTGCAGACTCTCATCAGCCTTTAAAACTTCTTGAATTTTTTCAGCTACTACTTTTGAAAAATCTTTAGCCTTTAAATAACTCTTCTGAGCAATGAGTTCTTCAAAGTGGCGATCAAAAGTATCCATAAATTTAAAAAATTCCTTTTCTTGATCATTCAGATCTTGATACCCGCGTGCGCCAGCTTCTTGAATTAAGCCAACATCTGCACCCCCCTTTATACCAACAGCCTGTCTTAACTGAGAGACAGTTTGCTGAAGGGCCGTATTGCTGGGACTCTTTTTTAAAAGATAATCAGCGATTGGTAGGGCGTCTTTAAACTTTTGCTGTTCAATAAGCGTGTTTGCAAAATCACTGATGGCCATATCGAAAGCTTGCGGAGTTCCTCCTCGACGAACGACATCTGAAACTAACGAGGGGTGAGCCAAGAGTAATTTTACGACTTCAGGAGAGATGTTTTCAAGTTCTGCACGAAACGCTTTAGGCAAAAAATGAACCAACTGTGAGCCTTCAAGCTTAGAAAGAAAAACTTTTTTAATATCTGAAGCGGACGCAGAATCAATTGGCTTTTGAAACTGCTTTTCAATTTCTTGCTTCATCGATTCAACCTGATTAGCAACTGCATCCGCAGCTACTTTTGTTGAGGTCTCTTTGACTGCATTCTGAATCTTATCTCCACCACTAAAGAAGAGAAGAGCAAGACCAATAATCGAAACAAAGACTGAGAAGAAAATAATTCTTCTTTTCATATGCCCGTCAACTGCTGAAGCAGTCGACTCTAAGACCTTTGATTGAGGAGAGCCCTTTGAAAGCACCCCCGAAGGAAGATACTCAAGTAAACAATCTCCAATTTGAATAATATCGTAAGCTTTAAGAACATGTTCAGTGACAAGAAGTCCATTTACTTTGACTCCGTTTGTACTACCCAAATCGACAACCGAGGCAGCACCGTGATAATCGCGAATCTCTGCATGAAACCTTGATGTATTTGAGTCATCTAAAATTAAATTATTCTCAGCATCACGACCAATTCGAAGGGGTAAGTCTTTAAGATGAACTGCTTTGGTATTAGATCGACCATCAAGTACGACCAAGCGTCCCTCAACTTGATCTTGATCATAATCAAAATGGGCTGTGCGCCCCTCTTCTTGGGGCTCATTATAATCAAAAGCTACTGTCGCTTTAGTTTTTGCCTCTAGAAAATCGATCTTTGAGTTTCGAGTTAAAACCAAAGTCCGATCAGCTTCTGTTTTCTCAACGCTACCCACTATCTCAGTTCGCTCAGCGTGATTAACGCCAACGCTTTCTAAATCTTCGTCAGCATAAATGACTGTTGATTCACCAAAGTTTTGAACTTGAGAGAGGGCTGATTTCATTGTTGAAGCCTCTTCAACAAATTCACCCATAGACTCTGTCGTTGAAGAAGTATTGGTCACCCGAACCGAATGATCATCAGATGTAGGCTCATCTTCTACATTCTCTGCATTCATTTTTACGGTTGGCTGATCAAACCCTTCTGCAATGGGCCGCCCCAAAATCTCATCCCGATTTACTTCTAGAGTTGATGAGCACTCTTCAAAGCCACTTTCGGCTGGAACCTCTAACTCCGCTTGTTCTTTTTCAGCGGTCGTAATTTCTTGGTTCACTCCGTCAATAGCATCTAAACCCTCCTGGCCATCCTTATCTGATAGGTCCCATTCCGTGCGAGAAATGGATTGCGACTGAGTTGTTGAAGTAGTCTCAACCTCATCTTGATGAGCTTCTTCGCTCATTCCAATCAATTTTAAAAATGATTGGTGGTCACTCATCTCGGCCTCTTCTTCTCCGTTGCTTGTTGAATTCCAGAAAAGGCTTGGGTTCTAAACTGAGATCCATCATCAGAGATGAGCATGACTTCTTGCCACTTTAAAATGGCAATATCGAAATAATAATTTTCAAATGCTTGCTGTCCTTCTTTAAATCTTCTCTCCGACAGTTCTTCTTGTCTTTTAATTACACGATTAAGAGCAACTTGAACTTCTGAAGTCTGAGGAAGACCCTTTAAACAAGTGCTAGCTTGTCTGAAGTTTCCGAGATCTTCTGATTCAATGCAAGATTCATAAGCCATTTTTTGAGTGTTATTTAGATCAGCTACGACAGGGGGAGGTAAAGCCACCGCCGTTTTTTGAAGATGCTGATCGCCTGACGAGAAGAACATCCAGCCCGCAATTAAAACTAGAGCTGCCGCCGAGATAAGAAGCTTTTGTCTGCGAGCATCTAGTGCTTTAAATTTTACGACCAAGTCCGATAAATTTAATTTTTTAGCCTTACCAAATTGAACCCGCTTTGATTGAGTTCCTTGTGAAGGCTTTTTTCTTTGAAAAAAGAGGCCTTCTAAATCGCCAATGCGAATTTCATCATTATCTTTAAGTTCCATTCGCTTCGCTTGATTGCCATTAACATAAATTCCATTTCGACTTTTTAAATCTTCGAGAACAATTTGATCTTGCTGAATTGTAAGCATCGCATGATACCGCGAGACACTTTTATGATCGATAATGATGTCGTTATCAGGAGCTCGACCAATTCGAATTGTTTTTCCAACCAAACGATAATCTTTTCCATTTAAATTTAGCCAATGTTCGGCTGAAACTTTGCTTTGAAACTGAGTTTGAGTCTGCGGATTCTGCTTAGCAGACTGCATGCGACCCATAGGCATTGCCGCCTGTGTCGAGGGCTGATTAAATCTTTGACGTAGAGATTCCACAAAGCACCTTCGTCTTCCCAGGTGCTTTTTTTTAGAAGATTAGCAGCGAAGCTGCGTAATCATCGTTAAGGAACAGAGGCATTCCACGTACCTGGTAAACCCGATCAGCTGCTGAAAGGGCCCGGTCAATCACCTCGCTGCTCTGAGCTAAATCGTTCAGTAGAACAATTAGCTCTCCCTGAAGATGACTATCAGTCACTGCTTCGGTGATATGCACGTTCATGCGATTCACCTCAACAGGGACTACTTCAGGGATCGAAGCGCTAGCGGCTATCAACTGGTTCTCCCGGTCGATAACCATGACCGCTCGTTCCTCAAGCAAAAGCACCTGCTGCAATAAAGAGTGCAAGAAGCTTGCCTCATTTGAGGGTCCGTTAGAATTCTGGCTAAGTCCTTGATTTCCCCGCGAAATTAATCGGTTAATTTCTTGGACGAGGGGATCAAGGGCCGCAAAAGATGCCAATCTATCAACATTTTGCGTAGCTCCGGTGACGGCTAAATGCGTACTTTCTGCGGCGGCTTCAATTTCACGGCCAATCCAGAGCTGTAAAATCCACCAAACGCCAACGAATAACATTAAACAGAGAAGAAAGAATTTATTCGCCAAGCTCTGCAAATTTTGCGCAGCGATAAAAGCTTCTTTAGGACGGTAGTTTATTCGGGCTACCCCTACAGTGACATATTGACCCTGTTGATCTCGCCACTCTCGGATCGGAAAAACAAAATGACAAATATCGTCAGCTCCCGCCATCACAGTTTCGGCGCAATCATCGATAGCATCTCCTCGATAGAGGGCAGCTTCAATCAGTTGATCAGATTTGTTTTCAGCACCAACCGGACAAACCATTCTTCCTTTGGCATCAAACAAATGTGCTGCCACCACGCCAGCCGATGCCATTTTTAAAGCAAAATTTTCGCAGTCTAATAAATAATAATTTCCTTCCGCTAGCTCTCTCTTGTTTCGATCTCCCAAACTTCTAACAGCCGTTCTTGCGACTTCAAAAGACTGTTTTAAAAAGCTTTGCCTTGCTTCCGAGACTATCGAAGACGTTACAATCCAATGAGAAAGAAAAGCCGCAAGTAAAACCACTACCAACATTCGAATTCTAAAATCTACTTTTTGAAATTTCGCATACTGTTCTTTTAATTTTTCTGAATGTCTCTTTAGCGCAGAATCATTCGCACTCTCTTGAGCCCCTTCAATATCAACTGGGCGCTTATTAGTTTGAGTTGCTTTATTGGTTTTAGTTGATTGAGTGTTGATTGCCTTCGCAGTTTTTCCGGATGAAAGATCGTTAGCTTCAACAATAAATGTAAAGGCTCCAATCTGAAGTAGATCTCCTTCACCTATTTCTGATTGGTCTATTTTGTTTTTATTAAGTCGAATCCCGTTTGAACTTCCCAAATCTTGAACAAACCATGCGGTGTTCTCCCAAGAGATTTGACAGTGCCTACGAGAAACAGTCGGGGAGGGAAGAACAATAGATTCATCTTGAGGCTGCGCTTCTCGACCAAAAACATAAATTTTCTTTTTATTAAAATTAAAAACTTCCCCCGCAAGAGGACCCGTCGTGCAGCGCAACTTCATATCGCACCCCATGAAAGCTTATCTCCAGCCGAAACCAGCGATGCCCCGCCTGCCGGAAGCTCCAGTAAATAGCGACATCCGCCCAACAACCATCTCCAAGGCATAATGATTCGGCCCGGCTCCGTTGCTCTCGAAATAAACAAAACTTTTTTCTCACGGTCCAAAAATAGAATATCAATTGAGAATTTCATACCGAGGGTATGAACCATAGGAAAAAATCCCCACAAAGGAAGCAAAAAAATTGCCGCATATTTTTCGGGAAGAACAGCGTATTTAAGTAATCCGCAAGACCGCTCCGAAGATGTGCGCATCCACTCGATCTGTTCAGCAATGGTTTTCCCTGATGGTAAATGAGTCAGCATTTTATCCAAACAAATCCTTAAACCAGGTTTGATTGTAGTAAATATCGCAGATAACCGGCCCCAGAATCACAATGAAAACTGCAGGTAGAATACAAACAATAAGGGGAATCAAAAGTTTTTGAGTCGCTTTCGCGCCTTCTCTCTCTGCGGCTTGAAATCTTTGACTTCGCAACTGATCGCTCTGAGCTCTTAGAACTGGGCCAATGCTTCCGCCCATCTGATCGGCTTGAATGAGAATGGTCGCAAATGAAGAAAGAGCGGGCAGTTGACAGCGATCTGCCATATTTCTTAAAGCGTCAGCTCGAACGGTTCCAAGCTGAAGCTCCTTTAGCATCTGCGAGAATTCTGTTTTAAGCGGTCCATCTTTCGCAAATTGAACAACACGAGAAATCGCCGCCATAAAATCTAACCCCGCCTCCACAGAGAGAGTAAGCAGATCGAGAAAACCCGGCAGCTGCTTCATCATTGACTTTTGCCTGCCTTTTCTAATTTCGTAGACAGCAAAATCAGGAATAAAAAATCCAAAAACAAAACCTAAGATAATTTTAAAAAACGAAATACTCCAACCAATCTGGCTTGAAAAAAGAACAATAAAAACAGCACCCGCAAACGAAGAAATAATTTTTAGACCCACAAACTCATCAGCATCAAATTGATCATCCACTCCGGCCGAAATAAATTGCGCCTTCATTTTTTGGCGATAAATCGGCATTTTAATTTGTTGAATTCTCGGCACCAAAGCGCGATACATTGGCGAAAACATTCGTAGAGTCCAATGCCGATACTGGCGAACAGCGCTCTCTACACCGAGTCGCTGTTGAGCAGCTAAAAGCTCAGCATCCGGAAAAATAGATTTAATCGCTTGAAACGAAAAAAAACCTACAGATCCCATGCCAACAAAAAGCACAAGGAGCATCACAATGTCTGTAAAGCTCATGAAAAATCCCCCTCTTTATTATAATGTGAAAACCCCTGTTTAAGCTGAATTTGGCCAGGTTCATACCAAAACTCTGCTTCGCAGCAAAACACCCATTTTGGGGCTGTGAATCAAAGAGCTAAATCTTTGACAGCGGAACTAGATTGAGATCAGTTGAGATGTCATGAACCATTCCATCAAACTTCAAGGGGTAAGACAGAACAACTTAAAGAACTTAAGTCTTGAAATCCCTCTAGAAACCTTTGTTTGCATTACCGGTCCCAGTGGTTCAGGAAAAAGCAGCCTCGCCTTTGATACTCTTTATGCAGAGGGCTATCGACGATATGTTGAATCTCTCAGTACTTATGCCCGACAATTTTTTGAAAAAGTTCCAAAACCTGAAGTCGATTTAGTCGAAAATATTTGTCCGGCTATTGCACTGCAGCAAAGAAATCCCGTACGAAATTCTCGATCAAGTGTTGGAACATCTACTGAAGTTTATGACTATTTAAGACTTTTATTTTCTAAATTAGGTCAAAGTTACTGCCCTCAATGCGGAAAAGAAATTAAAGCTGATACCCCTCAATCGGCTACCGATCAAATTTTGGCGGAACTAAAGACTGAAAGTGATCGCGCCTATATCGGATTTTTTCTTCCTCAAGAAATAAAGGCCGATGCATTACTGGAGCGTGGATTTTTAAGAAAACTTAAATCTACGACTCAACCTGAGCCCAGTGAACTTGAACTTGATCGCGGCAAAACTCTTAAAGCTAAAACTCTTATTGTGCTCGATCGTATTATTGTATCAGTCAAAGAACGTCATCGACTCGTTGAATCCCTAGAATCTAGTTTTCGTGAAGGTCTTGGCGAAGCTTTTATTTTTTTAGTCAGCGAGCCAAAAGTTAAAAAATTTTCATCAGAGTTTAGATGTGCATCTTGTGATATTTCTCTCGCGAGACCAACTCCTCTGCTTTTTTCGTTTAACTCCCCCCTGGGCGCTTGCCCCCACTGTAAAGGATTTGGAAACACCCTTGAGTACGATGAAAAGCTTCTTGTTCCAAATGGTCGCCTAAGCCTTGAAAAAGGGGCCGTTGAGCCTTTTACAAAACCGATAATGCGGCGGGGTCTTAAAAAACTATTGGAATTCGCTAAGAAGGTTAATGTTTCAACTCAAATCCCTTGGGCTGATCTATCTGATAAAGATCGTAAACGATTAATGTTCGGTGAAGGCGCATTCAAAGGAATAGTCGGTATCTTTAAAAAATTTGAAGAAAAAAAATACAAACTGCATGTGCGAGTTTTTTTAAGACGATACCAAACCGCTTTCGTCTGTACGGTATGCCATGGAGCACGCCTTCGCTCTGAGGCGCTTAATGTAAAAATAAAATCAAAGAACATTTTTGAACTGGTCGAATTACCTCTCGATGAGCTCGAAAAATGGTTTCGAAATATCAATTTAACCAAGACCGAGCTTACGATCGGCAAAGAAGCACTCAGGCAAATTCAAAGTCGTCTACATTTTTTAAATCGCATGGGCTTGGGCTATCTGCAGTTGAGCCGACTCGCCAAAACACTTTCAGGAGGCGAAACGCAGCGAATTAATTTAGCAAACCAGTTGGGCGCTGAACTTTCGAACACCCTCTATGTTTTAGATGAGCCGAGTATTGGCCTCCACCCCGTTGATCGGGATCGCCTTTTAGATTCTCTCCGAGATCTGATCGAAATGGGTAATTCTATTGTAGTTGTAGAGCACGATCTTGAGACGATTCAAAATGCGGATTGGATTATCGAACTCGGACCTGAAAGCGGTCAATATGGAGGAGCGATTGTTTACGAAGGCTCCAAGACAGATTTTCTCGGGGCAAAAACATTAACTGCCCGCTTTATTCGAGGTGAACTGCAAGTTCCGATTCCGACAAAGCGACGAGAAGGTTCCGCTGTTTGGCTTAGCGTTCAGGGTGCAACCGAAAATAATTTAAGGAATGTTAATTTAAAAATTCCACTCAATCGTTTGGTAGGAATTGCAGGAGTGTCGGGAAGTGGAAAAAGCACGTTAATTCATCAAACTCTTTATAATGCTTTAGCTCGCCTTTTTTATCAGTCCACTGAACCTATTGGAAGATTCAAAAAGCTTTTTGGATCTGATCGCCTTCGAGGAGTTGTACTTTTGGATCAATCATCGATCGGAAAATCCTCTCGAAGTATTCCACTCACTATCATTGGTGGATACGATGAGGTCAGATCTCAGTTTGCTGCAACTACCAGAGCAAAACAACTTGGCCTGAGCCCACGAGAGTTTTCTTTTAATTTACCGGGCGGAAGATGTGAGACCTGTCAGGGCGAAGGTGTAGTTAAAACTGAAATGTACTTTTTGGATGATCTGCTTTTACCCTGCGAAGTTTGTGATGGAAAAAGATTTAAAAAAGAAATCTTAGATATAAAATTAAGAGGAAAAAACATCCACGACGTTTTTAGAATGACTGCCTCCGAAGCGAAAAGCTTTTTTTCAGATCACAAGAAGCTTTATGATCGAATGTATATTCTTGAAAAAGTAGGTTTAGGATATTTGCAGCTTGGACAAAGCTCACACACACTTTCAGGCGGAGAATCTCAGCGCCTCAAAATCGCCTCGGAGATGATGGATCGCAAAAAATCTCAAATCCTTTATATACTAGATGAACCAACGACCGGACTTCACATTAACGAGGTTGGCTTATTGCTTAAACTTCTTCATGAATTAGTTGAATCGGGAAATACCGTTGTTGTGATTGAACATAATATAGATGTGCTTAAATCGTGTGATTGGTTAATTGAGCTCGGACCCGGTGCCGGTATTGAAGGTGGTGAAATAGTAGGAGAGGGAACTCCGAACGAAATTGCGAAATCAAAAACAAAAACAGCCCCATTTCTTAGAAAAGCTCTTTCCTCGAAAATCGCTTAAACACTTCCCCCGTTCCAAACCATCAGGGCTGAGCCACAGTGTCTCCTCTCGAAAAACTTGAAACCAAATAGCCCCCCCTATCTGAACAACGAGCTTGATTGGCCTGTCTTACAACCAAAGTAGATTCTGTTAGAGACGAAACAATAAAACTACGATCTAATTGTTCGGCAGCAACAGCACATGCTTCTTCAGAGCAAGATTCAGAGCATTTTATGCCACTCGATTCAAAAGAAAGTTTGTTTGCACCTTCTTTTGTAAAACTTCCGTCGAATGAAATTTCACAACCATCAGATTTACGCTCCGTCCAACTTGCTCCGTCTGCATTAACTATAAAATCGCTCTCAATACTTAGATTTTCAGAAATTTCGTTTCCCTCTTGACCCCCGGAGCACCACGCCTCCCTTAATGAGTAGCTCCCCTCAAGATTTCTCAACGATAGAACTTTTGCTTCTCTTTCGGTGGGCTCTCCGCAACCACAAAGAACAAGCACAATCCCCAATTTAATAAAGATCTTACCCCTTAAACTCATATTCCCTACTTTCCCGCGGGGCTCACTATGCAATTTTGATGCCAAGTCTTTAAATGGGTTTTATTGACCTTTATTGAGTTTCTAGCTCAGAAAATGGGACATCAAGTCCTCAAAAAAACTCGAACAAGTCCTTTTTGGTTGAATGCCCCCCATTTCCAAAGAATCCCAGTTCTGCTAAACCACCGTCACTTTTATGTGGGTGCCCCCAAGAATACTTATTAATTTTATTTTCTTAGCATCGCTTTCATCTCTCTTTTTAAGCTCTTGCGGAGCTGACTCTCAGAGAATTATTACGAAACCAGCACCAGTTTCTACGCCAAGTCCAGAAGATGAAGATCTTGAAGATGATACTGTCTTTAAGGCCACTGATGAAAAGGAGTTCTTAGAGCTTTGGAAAGGCGTAAAAATCCCCCCCAATATGTTTGAAGAACTTCCTCATGATTTTTGCAACGAGGATCCAAAGTTTTTCTATGGCTGCATTCTAATGGCAAATTATTTTTTAGGGTGGAAGGAGCATAAACAACCAGATCAAGAAAAGTTTAAATATACAATTAATCTTACAAATACTGTTATGCCTTCTGAAACCATCGTCATATTTAATAGAAGTGGTTTAAGTATATTTAAAACGCCCGAAAAACTTTCGGTCTTAAATAATCCCTCAAAAGAGGAATTTAAAAAGTTCGAGATGTTTTTAGATAAAAACAAGTCTTATGATTTCACCCCTATTTTCAAATTTATAAGAGAGAATGTTCCTGCATTTAATTCAGATTTAGGTGCTGCCATTCGAGCTGAAGGTATGTCTGTTTATTTTGGAACTGCCTACGATCCGCATTCCCGAGTTGAAAGCTCTTTTCAATTTTCTGAATCTCAAAAATCTTCTGATAAAGAATATGCGGGAATTGGCGCACTACTCAATCGAGTTCCAACTTCAGGCACTGAAGGCAAAGTATTTATAAAAAAAGTATATCCAGACAGCCCTGCTGAGAAAGCTGGATTTCTATCAGGAGATGAAATTATTTCGATCAATAGAAAAAAAGTAAACCGCTCTGCTTTAAAAGACTGTGTCGATAGACTAAGAGGCGAAAAGCTTTCAGATGTCAGAATAAAAATAAAAAGGGGTAATACTGTTTTTGTAAAAAACCTTAAACGAGAACCCATCATGATCGAAAATGTTTCTGCCTCGCTGTATCCTCCATCTCGTCCCTCGACAATATTCATAAAAATAGACAGCTTTCTTGCACTTGAAACTTGTTCGTCATTTGAAAACAAATTTTTGGACACAAGAAATAAAGCGGCTCAGCAGGGCATCAATCTTGATGGAGTTATAATTGATGTTCGCGACAATGGCGGTGGAAGCTTAGATCAAGTCTCGTGCATTGTGGGAAAAATCACTCCGCGATCTCGGCCAAACGAGTCGCTTCTGGTCGTAAGTACAAGAAGCATCAGAGATAATGCCCTCATCGACCAAACCAGAACCTTTGAAGCCTCTATTAATAAGCTTCCTGTTGCTGTGCTCATCAACAGTCAATCTGCCAGCGCATCTGAAATTTTGGCAGGAAATATTCAGGCAAGAGAAATTGGCCCAATTATCGGAAGAAGAACTTTTGGTAAAGGAACAGTGCAATCTGTAAACACTCGAGACTGGGCAGATCTCGGCCTTAGTCTGATTCTTACCAAATCAAGATATTTTCTCCCTTCTGGATTCACAACTCAAATAGTCGGTGTTGAACCAGACATCGATGTACTTCCGAGTCGGCACATAACAGCAGAACAATTAAACGAAACTCGAGAAAGCGATTTGTATTGGAACACGATTCCCTATACAGATCTACCTTGGGCTCAAACAAAACCACCTAGAAATAAAATTGATAGAATGAAAAAGTGCGTTGCTTCAAAAAGCATTGCTGACATTAAAGATAGCGATTTACAATTAATAACGGCCGTCGAAGCGCTGAAGTGTTGGACGGAACTTAAGCTCTCTCAGTAAATTAGCGTTTCATTTTTTCTTCTAGTTCATCTGTCTTTTTACGAAGTTCGCCTTGAAGTTTTGTACGCACCTCTTTAAGAAACTTATTCATATCTTGTCTCATCCGCGCCAATTTATCTCTCATATGCAAGATGACATCGATTCCTTCAAGATTAACTCCCATTTCTTTCTTCAATGACACAGCTATCTTAAGTCTTTCGTAGTTCTTCTCATCAATGGTCTTTTTAAGTTTATCGGCGTAGTCAAAGACACCTTCGCTTTCAAACTCTTTCAAATCTCGCTTTGAGATTCTTAAGCGCTTTGAAACAAGAGAAATGTCCTGTCTATTTTTTAGTCCTTTACTGTCAGCTGCACCCATAAGTCTCCACGCTTCTTTCCGTCAAATGATATATGCCCAAAACCTCTAACGATAATGGGTCTTTTCACATCCGTCTTTTTTGGAATTCTAATCTCGATCTTTTGACGTTCACCCACTTTTCCTCTTCCTCCGCAGGTACTGCATGGGGAAAGAGATAAATAACCCTTTCCAAGACAAAGATCGCAAGTCTTTCGCCAATGCATTGCCCCTCTCTCAATTAGAAAATGACCAAGTCCTGCACATTTTTTACAAGTGGCTCGAGCGGCTTTTGCTCTACCGCCCAGACCTCGACAACTGCCGCAAGGATGCTCATGAGGTACAGCAATTGTTTTTACTATTTCGCTCTTTAAATCTGCTCGATTTACTTCCATTAGAATCCAAACATCTAAATTTTCTTCAGGTCTATGAAATTTCTTTCGAACTGAGGATTCCTCTTTCCACTCCCCGATAAATTGGTCTGTCGAAACTGGCACAAGAGGATACTCTCCCCATTTCTGAGCGACCAACTTTTTTGATGTTCTTCCCGGCTCCACCAACTGTTTTTTTAATTTCTCAAATCTCGTCTCAGAACTTAAGAAATCAAAAGCCTCCTGAATTCTATAAAAACTCTCCTCAGACTGTTTATCGAGTGGATTTAGATCGGGATGAAAACGACGAGCAAGGCGACGATAGGCACGGCGAACGTCATCAAGTGACGCACTTAAATCTAGCTCCAGGTCTGCAAAATAATTACGGATCAAGACCCCATCCCCCGATTTCTCATTTTACAGTAAAACCCTTTAGTTTAGTGTTAAGGCTATGATTCTAGGTATCGACCAGGGCACCACCGGTTCTACTGCTATTTTATTGTCTCAAGATGGCTCCTTTTTAGGGTCATTTACTGCTGCTGTTCCGCAGCATTTTCCTCAACCTGGGTGGGTCGAACATGAGCCTAGCGAGATTTGGAAGAGCGTCACCGATGCCATTAAAGGAGTTCTAAAGAAGGTCTCAAAACCAGCCTCCGAAATTTCGGTCATTGGGATTACAAATCAAAGAGAGACGGTAAGTCTGTTTGATGATCATACGCCCCTACATCGATTTATAGTTTGGCAAGATCGCAGAACTGCAGATGTTTGTAAAAAATTAGAGCGTCACAAAGGCACCGTAAGAAACTTATCAGGTCTTCCGATCGATCCTTATTTTTCAGCAACCAAGATTTCGTACCTTCTTAAAAAAGTTCCCAATGCAAAGAAAATAAAAAAACTGAGATTTAGAACTATTGATAGTTTTTTGTTTTCAAAATTTTCTGGAGAGGATGCCATTGAAGTCACCAACGCCTCTAGAACGAGTCTGCTCAATTTAAAGACGCTTCAGTGGGACGAAAGGCTCTTCGATATTTTTTCAGTGCCTTCTCATATTGCCCCACCCATTATTTCATCAGAAGGTTTTGAATATCGTACAAAAAATTTAGATTTTCTTCCGGATGGAATTCCTATTCGAGCGGCTCTCGGCGATCAACAAGCGGCACTCTTTGGACAATTGGGCTGGAAAAAAGGCGACGGAAAAATTACTTACGGAACCGGCTCTTTTATACTTCTTAATACCGGAAACAAATTTATTAGATCAAAGAACAATCTCGTCAGCACGGTTGCACTTCAATTAAAGAGTGGGCAGACCACTTACGCGCTTGAAGGAAGCGCATTCATTTCTGGCGCTTGGATTCAATGGCTTCGTGACAATCTAAAAATGATCTCGGATTCGGCTGAATCTGAAGCTCTGGCTTCTCAAGTCGACAGTTCTGCCGGCGTTATCATTATTCCTGCGCTTTCAGGAATGGGTGCGCCCTTCTGGAAGCCAGATATGCGCGGGGGCATTCTGGGTCTGACTCGTGGATCAAATCGAATGCATATTGCTCGTGCCTCACTTGAAGCCCTTTGCTTTCAAAATAAAGCCCTTATTGAATCAATGGTGAGAGATTATCGGGGATTAAAGCCTTCGTGGAGGGTTGATGGAGGTGCGGTTAAAAACAATCTTCTGCTTCAACTTCAAGCAAATATTTTGGGGACAAAAATTATCCGTCCCCAGAATCTTGAAGCCACAGCAACCGGGGTTGCTCTTTTAGCGGCCTACTCACATCAATTGCTTTCACTAAATGATATTCAAAGACTCTGGCAGCAAGACCAGATCTTTAGCCCCCAATCTACCAAAAAATCGGAACTCGAAAAAAATTATCACGCTTGGATAAAAGCTCTTTCTGTCTTTTAAAAGCTAAGGTATCTCTACCCCAAAAGGGGTGTGGATATGAAGAGCGTCGCGGGTTGGATTCTACTACTAAATATTTTTTGCGTTTCTTTCGTTTGGGCGACTGATGACAAATTATATAATCGCGTCCGACTCGAAAAGACGATTCAAGAATTGGTCTCGACATATCGATCCCTTCTTAAAAACCAGGAGCCCCATTCTCTCAATCATTCCAATCTAATAGCTGAGTTTGAATTGTTTTTAAGAAAAGCATCTGCTGCCATCGAACCTATGCGAGTTGAGTTTTATGATGAATCCTCCCCTGAAGCTCCCCTTCCAGAAAAATGGGCATCAACGGCCACAAAGCGAATAAAGGATATTTCAAAAATTTACTCTGAAAAATTAAAAAAAATACAGGAACTAAGATCGAGCGGCACCCCAAGCGACCCTTTAGTTCTAAAATCTGTCCAAAAAGAATCTGTTGAAGCATTTCGGCTCTTGATTGAAATTTATCTTATCGCTGGCAAAAATTCAGGGTCTTACAACACTCAGAAAATTTTTGGCTCAATGATCGTTCTGATGGCTCTTGTTTTAGCAGCATTACCTGCAGAATCGTTTGTTTTATATAAAACAGTAAGTCGTGATTTGGGTTTTATCGTTCGATGCCTTGTGGTTGGATCGGGAGCTGTAAATTTAGTAATGAATATGACAAGCCAGTCCGATCATCCCGGATTTTTTATTCCTCAATTTATACGCAATTTCAATAGAGCACAGGCCGCCCAAAACTTAGTTCATTATTTTGAGATACAGACATCAGGCGCGCTTAATAATTTGAGCCTCGAGAATCAAATTGCAGAATTAGCAGAACGATCTGATTTAAAAATTTCTGAGATTTTTAAATCTATGATGAGTTGCTCAGAAATTATAGCCTCGATTTCACCGTCAAAACCTTAAGTAGCATTTGAATGCTTGCTGAGGTTTGTGGGACACGAATTAGAATCAAGGCCCATGGTTTCATAAAATGAATAAACCATCTTTTTTTCTAAAAGCTTGGTCGATATCCAATCTTTATCGTTTTGATCGATTGATTGTTCAGCATCAATAGCCCCATCCGCCGATGAGTTCACGGGTCGCGAGAATGCGAGCCACGAAAATAAATTATGAATTTTATCGGCCCAGTATTCACCAAGACCATCTCGATAGTAGTAGCCCTGCACTTTCGAATTCCAGTTAACTCTCCAAAGATTCTCAACCACATTCAATTTTTTGCAAAACCTTTCTTTTGGAGCATGAGCTATAATTCGCTCTGACTGCAGTCTCGCCGTTACAACTGATCCCAAAAAAACAGCATATGCTTCTTCGAGAGCGGTTTCTCTTTTTGAGGCTTTAAGATTTGAAAAAACCTTGTGAGCTCTTTGTTTAAACCACAGTTTTTCAGCTTTAAATTTAGGATCTGTACCCATGATATTAGCCTTGAATGCATGAAAGGCTTCATGCGCAATCGTCCCCACATCTTCTTCATCTAAATTTTCTATACTCTTAATTCTTTTTGACGGGTCCCCAGCAGTTCTAGAGAGAACAATCCTATTAAAAAAGCTTTGATACTGCGCGGTCATATCGTCGCTAAAACTTATTTGATTCACAGAATTCAAACCTTCGACCAAAAAATCAAACTCGTATACACTTCCAGTGAGGCTTTGAACAAACCTCTCAGACTGAAAAGAATTTGCATAAGTAGAGGTGGACTTAAAACCAATTAAAAAAATGGGCAGAAAAAGAATGAAACAAAAATTGAAAAGTAGACTTCCCCTCATTCCCCCGAATTTTCCCTCTCATTTTCATTACACGACGAGGCAGGATCGCGCGTCAATATGAAACTGACTTTGACAGGAATTGATATTCTCGAAAAAACCCCCAAGGCTTTTGTCGGAAAGCGCGGTTCTAAGAGAGTAGGCGCGCTGTGTCATCCCGCGTCTGTCTCTCACAAACTTACTCATCTTGCTGAAATCTTAGATAAAAGTTCAAACTTGGTTTCACTTTTTGGACCCCAGCATGGAATTCACGGCGAAACTCAAGACAATATGATCGAGTGGCAAGACACAAAAGATTCTAAAGGCCGCCCTGTTTATTCCCTCTACGGAGAAAGACGAAAACCAGATTTAAAATCTCTAGAAGGCACGGATCTTGTTGTTATCGACCTTTTCGATGTGGGTGCTCGTTATTACACATTCATTTACACAATGTTTTATATGCTCGAGGCTTGCGGGCAATTAGGAATTAGGGTTTTGATCTGTGATCGACCCAATCCTCTTGGCGGAAAATTCATCGAAGGTCCCATTCTTGATCCTCAATTTAAATCCTTTGTAGGGCTGTTCCCAATTCCCATATGCCATGGAATGACTATTGGTGAGCTTGCCAAATTGTTTATTGAAACACTCGATAAAAAGCCTCCGCTTGAAATTGCGAAAATGAAAAATTGGAATAGAAACTCTTATTGGCCAGAAACCGGACAGCGCTGGACCTTGCCCTCCCCTAATATGCCTAATTTTCAGGCCTGCGTTTTGTATCCAGGAATGTGCCTACTTGAAGCGACCACTCTTAGCGAGGGTCGAGGAACAACCCGGCCATTCGAACTAATCGGAGCTCCTTTTATAGATTGGGACGAAGTTGATAAGGAATACCGCACCCAAATGAAAGCCCTTAAACTCACCCCGACTTTATTTCATCGACAGGGTTTTATTCCCACTTTTCATAAATATAAGGGCGAGGTTTGTCATGGAGTGATTCAGGTTGTTTTAGAGCCTAAAAAGTTCCACCCCGTTCGACATATGGTTGTACTTTTATGGGTTCTTCGCAAACTCTACGGAAACGCCTGGAAATGGACCAATCCTCCCTATGAATACGAATATGAAAAGCTTCCTATCGATATACTCGCCGGCGGCACTCAAATTCGTGAGGCAGTTGACCATAACTTGCCCTTAAAAACTCTATTTGGATCTTGGCGAGAGGATGAAGAGCGATTTAAAAAGCTGAGACGCCCGTTTCTTCACTATTGAAACGGCGTCTATAAATGACACGCCAGTTGCATCATATTAATGGCCTTAGTGCCTCAAGCTATCTGTATTTTATCGCCAAACATTTCGATGGCGGTTTGATCATTGTGCCTAGTGAGTTTGATCTTGATCACGCCAGCGATGCACTCTCTTATTTTTGTGAAAAGACCAAAGATGTTTTGGTTTTTCCTCATTTTGAACGGATCTACGAACCCCTTCGGCAAGAACCCACCATCACTCAAACTAGAATTCAAACCCAAAGACGATTGATGTCTTTAAAAAGAAATTCATTTTTGATTACAAACCTTGAAGCGCTTTCTCAAAAAACAATTTCTCCTCAGGCTTTAGAGAAAGCGATTTTAAGAATTAAAAAAGGTGATTGGCTTGAACGAGATCCTCTCTTAGCCAAGCTTTTAGCGCTTGGTTTTAGACAAGATGATTTAGCCGAAGACGCGGGGTTCTTTAGTGCACGCGGACATTTAGTTGACATCTTTTCACCTTATCTTTCAAATCCAACCCGAATTGAATTTTTTGGTGATGAAGTAATATCGATTAGATCTTTTGATTCAAACACTCAGCGATCGCTTGAAGAGCTTGCTGAAATCGAAATTTTGCCTTGTCGCGAACTTATTTTAAATCCTTCAACATGGGCGCAGGCACGAGAGCAAATTAGAAATTTTTCTGATGAACGCGGGTTATCGAGAGACGAAAGAGATCGAGTACTAGACGACCTTGAGAATCACCGAGAGCTTCTTGAGCCTCGATGGCTGCTTCCACCGTTTTCAAAACTTACAAGCCTTCAAGAGTATTTTCAAACAAACTGGCCTCTCATCGTTGTCGATGAAGAAGATTGCTGCCTGAGTCTTGAAAAACACCTCAAGTCTGAAGATCGATCATATGAAACCCTTGAGCGCCTCGCCTTTGGACCAGAGTTTATGCGAGAAGCAAGTGATGAGATTTTAAAAAAGGAACATCACTCGCTTGAGACAAAAATTTCTGGCCGTGGAATGAATTACCAGGTTATTGGCAATGAAGAGCTTAGAGCTAAAATTCAAGTTACTCGAAACTTCTCAGCGGTTCTGAATCATATTGAATCATGTCGAAGCCGTGGCCTCCATATTGAATTGATTTTTTCAAATGCAAAAAGAGAGCTCGCCCTGAAAGAGTCGATTGAAATTCCGACGTATGTTGAATGGAAAAAGGGGCCTCCCATCGATGGCTTTGTTTCATCCACGCTACAAAAAGCTATTATTAGCGAGCGGGATATTTTTGGAATAAAGAAAAAACGCCCTGCAACGGCCGCACAAACAGCCGAAGAATTTTTGCGCCAGTTCTCAGATTTAAAAGATGGCGATTACGTTATTCACGAAGATCATGGAGTTGCTCAATTTAGGGGCCTGCAAGTTTTAGAACTTCATCAAGCAAGAAGCGAATTTCTTGTTTTGGAATATGCGGATAAAGACAAACTTTATTTACCCATTTACCGAGTCGATAAAGTTTCTCGATATATAAGTGAAGGAATGGCGCAACCCAGACTTGATAAGCTGGGTACTCAAACATTTGTTAAGAAAAAGGCTCGAATCAAAGCCGACATTCTGAGAATTGCGCACGAACTTCTTAAAGTAGCCGCCGATCGCAAACTTAACACCGTCAGCCGACCCGAAAAAGTTGACGAAAAAATGTATCGCGAGTTCTGTCAGCAATTTCCTTATGAAATGACTGCCGATCAAGAATCAGCCAGCTTAGCAATTGAAGCAGATCTTAAAGAACCTTGGCCCATGGACCGCTTAGTTTGTGGAGATGTAGGGTTTGGAAAAACTGAAGTTGCCCTAAGAGCCGCAATGCGTGCGGTTCTTCAAGGAAAGCAAGTAGCTGTTTTGGCCCCGACCACCATCCTTGTTGAACAACACTATCGAGGATTTCAAAAAAGATTCGATTCTACTCCGTTTAAGGTCGCGCATCTTTCTCGATTCGTCGATTCAAAAGAACAAAAAAGAGTCATAAAAGATTTGCAAGATGGAAAAGTTCATCTAGTCATTGGCACTCATCGACTTATTCAGTCTGATATAGCATTTAAAGATTTAGGCCTTTTAATCGTCGATGAAGAACAAAGGTTCGGGGTTAAACACAAAGAGAGGATCAAGAAACTAAAATCTTCAACAGATATTTTGACCCTCTCTGCAACTCCTATTCCCCGAACTCTTCAAATGTCAATTTTGGGAATTCGAGAGCTCAGTCTTATTGTGACTCCCCCTGAATCTCGCGAGGCAGTTAAGACCTATATTGGGTCTTTCGACGAGAGTCTTATTCGAAAGGCCTGCATCAAAGAAAGAGATCGCGGCGGGCAGATTTTATTTGTTCACAATCGCGTGCAAACAATTGCAAACATCGAGCAGAAATTAAAAAAACTTTTGCCCGAATTTAAAATTGTTACCGGGCATGGACAAATGCACGAAGACGACCTTGAGAAAACAATGATGCAATTCATTGATCAAAAAGCTGATATTCTTGTGGCAACTGCAATCATTGAACATGGTCTTGATATCCCCAATGCAAATACTATTTTTATCGATCATCCTGAGATGTTTGGCCTTAGTGATCTCTACCAATTGCGTGGAAGAGTGGGCCGAAGCCATCTTTCTGCCTATGCGTACTTTTTGATACATGAAACGACTCCACTCACATCTGAGGCCTCTAAGAGACTTCAAGTTATTCAAAGCTGCACCGATTTAGGCAGTGGGTTTCACGTCGCCACACATGATATGGAAATTCGCGGCTCTGGAAACATTTTAGGAACAGAGCAGTCCGGTGTTATTGCCGAGGTCGGACTCGAACTCTATACTCAGATGCTTCAAGAAACATTAAACGAACTGAAAAATAAAAGTCCCCATGAGCCCCTCCCTGAACTCAACTCCGGATATACAGCCTATTTACCCGAGTCTTATATTCCCGATCCTACGGTAAGAATTTCTACCTACAAACGACTCGATCAAATTCAAACCCCCGCCGATCTTTTGGACTTTGAAAACGAGCTTCTTGATCGGTTTGGTTTGTACTCTCGAGAAGTTGAAAATCTTTGTCAGTTGACTCGTCTAAGGGTTGTGGCCCATGCACTTAAGGCTTCAACTATTGAGGTTTTTCCGGGGCGATTAAGCCTGCTTCTAAGAGAAACGACATCCCTTGATCCGCAAAAAATTCTTCTATTGCTTGGAAAAAATTTGGTTTTAGATCAAAAAGGTCGCCTTACTTTTTCATTTGAATCCGCCCTCAAGAAACCAGTGGATTTAGATGAAAAAATTAAGACCCATCCAGAAATGCATGATTTTGCTATCTGTAAAAACTTTTTACTAAAGCTCTGTGAAACTGCTGAAATATCTCTAGAAAGCGTTTAGAAACAATGCAGCTCCTAAGCAGCATTTCTAATAGTCAAATAAATTTAAATTGAGAATAATTCAGACTATGAACTCTCGCTTTTATCACACATTTTTGTTCTTGGTAGCATCTCTAGGCGCACTCTTACTAACCGCCTGCGAATCTCGCCCAAAAGCTCCCGAAATTCTGGGCCAAAATTCAAAGCCTCTTGCCAAAATTGGAAGCACTATTGTAACCGATACCGAGCTGCTTGAAAGAATTGCTGTCATTGAAAAAACTTACCCCCGTCACTACACCACACACTTACAAAAAAAAGAGCTTCTCAATGAGATGATCAATGTTCAATTGCTCTACGAAGCCGCCCTCAATGAAAGGCTCGACAAAGAGTATGAATATAAAAGCCGCTTGGCCGACCTGTATATTAGAAAACTCTCTGAAGAATGGCGTTCAAAAATTGAAGAAAAAGATCTCAAAGTTTTTTTTGAAGAGAATAAAAAAAACATCGAACAGATATCAGCAAGACACATCCTATTGCGTGTTACCCCTAACGTTAAAGCCGCTCAAAGAAGCGAAAAGAGGAAAAAAATTGAAGCTATCCGGGCTGAAGCCTTAAATGCTCCAGAAACCTTCTCAGAGCTTGCAAAAAAATACTCAGAAGATGCCTCAAGAGATCAGGGTGGGGAATTAGGATACTTTAATTTCACAGCTATGGTTCCAAGATTTTCGACAGCTGCATTTAATCTAAAGAAAATTAATGATATCTCGCCGGTGGTCGAAACAGAATTCGGATTTCATATTATCCAGCTCTCAGGAGATAAAAGAGGGTATGAGAACTACAAAGATATTATCAAAGATAAATTTGTTCGAATTATTCAGCGCGATAAGCTTTCCCAAGAAATCGAAAAATTAAGAAGCAAACATAAAATAGAAACCTACGAGGACAACCTTGCCGCCCTTTCAAGCTTGCCAGACGAAGTTAATACAGACCCTTCAAGTCTTATTCCGGTTCCTAAGATAAAAAATGAAAAATTACATAAGAAAAATTAAGATTTTCGCCTTCCTTACAATTTGTTTAGAACTAACAAGTTGTAACTCACGCCCAAGAAAAGACGATCTGATTGCGCGGGTTAACGGAGAACCTATAACTGTAGGTGAATATCAGAATTTATATGAAACTCTAAAACCCAAAGAACTTTCGCGTTCGGGCCGAGAGGCCGCAGAGATAAAAAATTTAGTTATAAAAACCTTGGTTCGTCGACACGTTGTCTTAACCGAAGCCAAAAGAAGAAATGTCTCAGTTTCAGAAGATGAATTGCAGTCAGCAATCGCTAAATTTAAAGAAGGTTACCCTCAAGATACCTTTCGCGAAGAATTTTTAGATCAGATGCTCGATGAACAAGATTGGAAGTCACAAATCGAAGAAAATATTATAATCGAAAAAATCTTTGATTTAACGGAAACAAGAAAACCCACCCCTCGAATAACAGAAGCTCTTGAGTTTTACGAAAAGAATTCCGCCCTCTTTCATAGACCCGCTGAGGCAACCGCTTTACATATCGTTGTAAATGAGAAAAATATTGCCGACGAGATCAGAAAAAAGCTTGAATCGAGGCCCGGACAATTTCTAGAACTGGCCAAGCAATACAGTATTGGACCTGAAGCAAGTGAAGGAGCAAAAATTAATATTGAAAAAAACACGCTGACTGAAGAACTTGATAAGGCTCTTTTTGAAACAAGTCTGCAAAAGATAACACCAGTTATTCAGTCTCAATACGGCTTCCATATTTTAAAAGTTATCGATCGAAAACCACCACTCAACAAAGATTTTGATGAAGCCAAAGGTGAAATCATGAAAAAGCTTGAAGCCGAGCAAAGAAAGACTTGGCTTTTGCGTCTTGAAGAAGATCTTCTACGATCAGCCCAAATTGAATACAATCGCGATCTAGTCAAAAAACTCTAATAATTTTAATAACTTAGTTCTTCTCCCCGGATTGGTGAGTTTCTGCTATAAAAGAGCCTATGTTTTTAAGCCTGTTGACATTTCTTGCTATCTCTTCAAATGAACCCACCCCTTTGATGACTGAAAAAATTGAGGTCCAAGTAGGTGAAGACATTATTTCAACATTTGATATCGATATCGTCGTCGAAGGCCTTAAAGCTGAAGCTGCAGCAAGAAACCTCTCAAAGTCCGATGAATCTTCCCTCCGTAAAAAAGCTACCGAATTTCTTATCGACCAAAAATTAATGGCCGCCTATCTCAACCAACTCAATTTTGGAGTAACTGAAAGAGATGTAGATCAAAGAATTAATTCCATTCGCTCCTCAAGCGGCAGTCAAAGTTTTGAGGATTTTAAGGCTATGCTAAAAGCGCAGGGCATGTCGTTTGATCGCTTTAGAATGCAAGTCAAACAGCAAATGGAAAGAATGCAGTTTATGGGCCTTATGAAACGCATGGCCTCTAAAACAATCGAAAATCAAGACCTCAAAGCCTATTATCAAAATAATGCTGAAACATTTAAGAATGATGTCGAAATTGAATTGGCAGAATGTTTACTCCCCCTGGAAGGCGATGCAAAAATAATTGAAGAAAAAGCAGAATATTTTGTTAAGAACCCAACTAAATTTGATTCCTGTGTTAAAAATTTAAGTAAAAGTCCATCCGCTTCTCATTCAGGTGCAATCGGTTCATTTAAAAGAGGTGTATTACCCGATAGTATTGAACAGAAGGTTTTTTCTGCTAAAGCAGGGCAGGTTGTTTTAATTGCTCTTCCTCGAGGCTTTCAGCTCTTAAAAATTAGAACCGTAAAGAACAATGGTCCCCGCAGCTTTGAACAAGTAAAAGATCACATTCGAGAACAACTGGAAAACTCAGCCGTTGAAGCTGAAATGCAAAAAACTCTGAGCGATCTAAGAACAAAGACTTTTATATTGGTTAAATCTCGCACTTGATTCGAATTGCTGCCACTTTGGGTGATCCTTCAAGTATTGGCCCTGAAGTGGGCATCAAAGCTATCCATCAGTTTTTAAAATTGAATAAGAAAATTCGAATTCAAGTTTTTGCTCCTCGCTCGATTTTTAAAAATTCAAATATTCTTAAAAAATATATTCAGGAGGGCGTGGTCCAAATCGTTGACCCTGAGATAAAAAAAAATAATTTTATTTTGGGTCTCCCAAGCAAGCAGTCTGCTGCCAGGGCATTAAGAGATTTAGAACGTGCTACCGACTCATGTATTTCGGGAGAATCTCAAGCGCTCGTTACAGGGCCGCTCGATAAATCTTGGTGCGCAAAGGTAAAAGTAGACTTTACTGGACATACTGAATTTTTAGAAAGACGGACCCGCTCAAAAAAAACGGTAATGCTTCTTGCCGGACCAAAATTAAAAGTAGCTTTAGTGACTACGCATCTTCCCCTTAAAAAAGTACCCGCTGCTTTGAGCTCCAAAAAAATTATCGAGACAGGAGTAATGCTTAATAAGTTCTTAAAACAAATGAAGCTAAAAAGCCGAATTGCTATTTTGGGGCTTAATCCCCATGCCTCTGATAGGGGTCTTATAGGATCTGAAGAGGGCTCAATCATTCTGCCAGCAGTAAATAAACTAAAGGCTCTTGGCGTTTCTGTGTCTGGCCCCCACTCCCCGGACTCATTCTTCGCTCATCATGACCTTTGGGATGCAGTTATTTGCATGTATCACGATCAGGGATTAATCCCTTTGAAAATGCTTCATTTTTATGATGCTGTGAATATTACTCTTGGACTTCCTTTTTTGAGAACGTCTGTGGACCATGGAACAGCGTTCGATATTGCCGGTAAAGGACAAGCCTCGAGTGAAAGCTATGAGAACGCCCTTAAAACAGCTCACATCTGGATCAAAAAAACAGGCCTTTATTGAGATTCGTGGCGCGAACGAACACAATTTAAAAAATATCTCTCTTAATATTCCGCGAAATAAATTCATTGTTATTACTGGCCCTTCGGGCAGCGGAAAATCTTCTCTCGCATTTGATACAATTTTTGCAGAAGGCCAGAGACGCTACATCGAAAGTCTTTCTGCTTATGCAAAGCAATTTGTTGAGCAATTAAAGAAACCTGAGGTTGAATCGATCCGTGGGCTTTGCCCCTCAATTGCTATTCAACAAAAAAGTTTAGCCAGAAATCCCCGATCGACCGCTGGAACTCTTACAGAAATCTACGATTTTATGCGTCTACTTTGGAGTCGAGTAGGAACAGCATTTTGTCCTGACTGCAAAATCCAACTTTCATCTCAGGACTCCGCTCAGATTGTAGATCAAATCTTAGCTTGGCCAGAAGATACAAAGATTAATGTCATGGCAGTTATTGCTACCAAGAGAAAAGGGGAGTTCGCTCAAGAGTTGGATGAGCTCGTGAGGTTTGGAATTGTAAGGGTTCGGATTGACGGAAAAGACCTCTCTCTTGAAAAAGGCTTAAAGCTTGAAAAGCAAAAGCCTCACACTATTGAAGCCTATGTCGATCGACTTATACTAAAAGATAATATTCGAAAGCGGCTGGCTGATGCGATCGATCTGGCAGGCTCTCTAACTAATGGAATTATCCAGATCGAAAATCTTACGATTCAAAAAACAACTTTGTTTAATAAATCGATGAGTTGTCCTCAATGCGGGTTTAGCTTTCCGGAATTAAGTCCGAGACTTTTTTCATTTAACTCTCCAGTGGGTGCATGTACGTCGTGCCGAGGGTTGGGATTGATTATTGAAGAGAGCGAAGATGAAGAAGAGGTTTCTGAAGAGGAAATCGAATCGACTGAGCAAAAGAGGGTTGAGATCTGTGGTGAATGTAATGGAGCTCGCCTTAAACGTGAAAGTCGCTCTGTCTATGTCGCCGATGAAACCATAGACAAAATTCACGATCTACCCATCGACCAAGCTGGCCGATTTTTTTCTAAAGTAAATTTTATCGGCAATCAAAAAATTATAGCTGATAAAATTCTAAAAGAAATTCGCGAACGCTTAGGATTTTTAGATCAGGTTGGCTTGGGTTATTTACAACTCTCAAGAAGGGCTTCGACTCTAAGCGGTGGAGAAGAGCAGCGCATTCATCTCGCCACTCAAATCGGAACAAAGCTGACTGGTGTTCTTTATATATTGGATGAGCCCTCTATTGGTCTTCATCAGGTCGACAATCAACGCTTGATCAAGTCCCTCAAGCAGCTTCAGCAAATGGGTAATTCTGTTCTTGTGATTGAACATGATGAAGAGACCATGTTAGCTGCCGATGAGATTATTGATATGGGACCAGGCGCTGGTCGTCTGGGAGGAATAATTGTTGAACATGCTTCTCCTAAAAATCTAAAAAAGGGCCCCACAGCGCCCTATCTTAATCTCACCAAAAGAATCGAGCTTCCCGCCGAGAGAAGAACTAATCATCAAAATTTTTTAGAGATTCAAGGGGCCCATCAGCACAACTTAAAAAATCTGAACGTAAGACTTCCTCTTGGAACATTTACAGTTGTTACTGGAGTAAGCGGGAGTGGAAAATCAACCCTAGTTATGGATGTACTCAGCCAATCTCTTCTTAAACAAGAGCCTGTTGGTTGTTCGAAGGTTGTGGGCAGCGCATTTCTGGATAAATTAATTTCAGTTGATCAATCTCCTATCGGACGGTCTGCGCGAAGTAATCCAGCAACTTATATTGGAATTTTTGGTTTTATTCGCGAGCTCTTCTCTCAGACGCAGCAAGCAAGAGTGAGAGGATATACACCTGGACGCTTTAGTTTTAATGTCAAAGGAGGAAGATGCGAAGTCTGCCGCGGAGCTGGTGAGTTGGATATTGAAATGCATTTTCTCCCTGACGTTCGTGTCACTTGTGAAACTTGCCTTGGTAAACGCTATAATAATGAAACTCTTAGTCTTACGTTTAAAGGCAGAAATATTTTTGAAGTTTTAGAAATGACTTTTGAGGAAGCATACGAATTTTTCGAAGCCATCCCGCATCTACAATCGAGACTTAAAGTGATGCTTGATGTAGGCCTCGGATATTTAAAGTTAGGGCAACCGGCAACTCATCTATCGGGCGGTGAAGCTCAGCGTGTAAAGTTGTCGAAAGAACTAGGAAAGCGCTCTACCGGAAAAACCCTATATATATTAGATGAGCCAACGACGGGACTTCATTTTGTAGATGTTGAAAAGCTCCTTAAAGTGGTACAGCAACTTGTCGACCTTGGAAACACGGTCGTTATGGTTGAACATCATCTCGACGTCATTAAATGTGCCGACCATATTATTGATCTCGGGCCCGGCGGAGGAGTAAATGGTGGCGAAATTATTGCCCAAGGTACCCCTGAGGATATAGCCAAGAACCCCTCGTCAAAAACGGGCAGCTTTCTTAAAAAGATGCTTTAAACCCCATTCTGATGGATTTATTAAAAATCATCAGAAATCTTGCACAATAAAACCACCTGTGAGATTGATTCTCACTTCGAATGTGCCGCACCCCTAAAATTCTCGTTATGAGTCTTATTTTATCGCTCTTTTTTAGTTCCGCTTTTGCGAGAGATGGGTGTGCCTTATTTTTATCTAGAGCTTGGTTCAAAGAACGAAGCCTTATTAGAAAATCTGCAAAAAAAATATCCGATCAGTTGAGCTTATTTGAAGAGGCCTATCGTGACTCTCTCGCCCAAACCAAAGCCATGGAAGAAAATATTTTAGAAAAAATATCCGCCGGAAGGATTCAAGAGGCACTTGATTTCCTAGATTCACGCTCTGATTTAATTAAAAATGTAGTAAGAATCTCTCAAGATTTTTCAGAACTAAAAGAAAACCTTCTTGATTCTGCTCATACAATTAGAAATTCAAAACTGCCCTTCGCCCAAAGTAAAAGAAATAAAGATGCACTTTTTTTGTTCGATCAGTTTGATACGCAACTTCAGAATCTAATTCAAATATCTAAGTGGCCCGACACACTTATACAAAATGAACTAGAAAAAATTCATTTCGGTGGTGCAAATATTATATTTGGTAACCCAAATTACAAATTTTCAAAAAGAGTACCTTACAAATTTAAAGAAAGTCGTGAAAAGCACTACGATAAAGGCTTTATTCTTTGGACTGACCTTTCTCGAACCTTATCTGAGTTTTCTAAACTAGATTGGAACATTCATCTTGGCGCAGAAGCTTATCAGCGAGCACTGATTCTTGAAGAATATGCTCAGTACTCTCTTGATAATCAAACCTCCGATCTCGAAAACTCCCCCGAATTTAAGAGCCTTGGGGAAAGCGTAAAAACTGAAGTTATCCAAACTGAAATAAAATATTTTAAATATTTTATTAAAAAGACCTCTCTAATTAAAGACCTTATTAGAGCAAGTGTTCTCTTGTCTAAACGAGCATCTGGCGATAGAGAAAAGCTTTGGGAATCTTCTCTTCAGGCAGCTGCAGAATTTTTAAACGAAATTCAAAAGCAATTCAAAAGCCTTAAAACAAAACAGATTAAGATTCGTGATAGAGATTCGGATCTTCTTTCGTATTATTCAATTGAAAAAGTTTATCATCGGGTTCTGTTAGCTATTACTTATAACTATATTCGAAGCTTAAGATCGATTGTTGAAATTGCTAATGAGGCAGAAGTTCTAATCGAAAATAATAAGCCCAATTCACTTTACTTGACGCTTATTAAAACGCAGGCATCTGTTTTCGTAGATATGGGGCTGGATAAAATTGAAGTAGCTGAGCGTCTTGGTCTTTACGACGGGCATGGAACTGATCCTTCTCGTATTGACTCCGTTACTATTGGCACTATCGAACAACGATTGCGAAAGTTAAAGCAAACGCTTAGCACTCTTTGCCCATCGGATAAAAAATAAAAAGGCCGCCAAGTTTTTTGGCGGCCTTTTCTCAAATGCATTTAACACTCTAAAATTAAACGGGAATCGCAGCTTTGAAAATGAATACGAAAATCAAAGCATAAATGGTCAAGGCTTCGATAAACGCCAAACCAAGAATCATTGGAACAAACATATCTTTCGCTGCACCTGGATTTCGAGCAATACCTTCCATTGCTTGAGCAACGAGTTTTCCTTGTCCGATTCCGCAACCAAAAGCTGCTAAACCAAGGCCAATACCTGAAGCTAAAGCCAAATATTTAGCAACTTCGCTGCTACCAGCAGTTCCGCTTTCTTGACCAAAAGCCACAGTTAACCCGACTAACATAAACATTCCTAAACAAGATCCAATTTGAATCGTTCTTTTCATGATGAAGTACCTTTCCTTCAATATATTAAAATTAATCAATGATCGTGAGAGACAGCGAGCTTAATGTATACCGCTGATAACAGCGAAAATACAAAAGCCTGTATCAAACAGACCAAGACGCCCAATACCATCGCAACAATGGGTAAGCCGAGTGGCATCAATCCAGAAAACACTCCGACCAGAGTATGATCTCCATTGATGTTTCCCCAAAGACGAAGACTCAAAGAAAGAGGTCGGATCATAAGATGCGTGACCGCTTCAATACAAAACAACAAAAGAGCTACGACGCTCAAAATCGTTGTCATTGCCAAACTAAACCCGCGAGGAGGAAGACCTGCCGTATAATGCTTGAGGTATCCAACCAATCCCTGAGAACGAATTCCGCTCCAAATATAAACAACTAGTGCGATCATCGCCAAACCAAGGCCGGTGTTAAAATTTTCAGTGGGCGGGGGAAAACCAGGAAGCAATCCCATAAAATTAGAAAGAAGAAGAAACAAAAAGGTCGTGCAAATATAGGCCAAAAATTTATCGGCATCATGACCAATCATTCCATCGAGCAAATTTTTAAACCCGCCGACAAATGTTGTCGAAATATTAAGAAGTGAGACGCCAGATTCAGGAAGTAAATATTTTTCGGGCTTAGATAGTTGAGATTTAATTCTAAGTCCAACAGCCGTAAGCACAACTCCTACAAGAGCAGCTCCGGCAACATGAGAATATTCGTGAGGAACTCCAACTAAATCCCAAACTGTATGATGACTTGCGCTCATGTAGTCCTATTATGCTTTCTTAATAAATGGCGGCTTTCAAAAGCCGCAGCTCCAATAGCCCCGAAGATAACGATGCCTACTCCTAAGGTAAAGGGCAAAAGCTTCGGTTTTAAGAAGACTAAGACGAGAGCAATAGTCATCACAAAAACCAAACTTTTAAGGAGTAAAAGGCCCAAAAAGAGGCCCTTATGAAGAGTGGATTTAAGCCCAAATTTCACTAATAAGCCGGCTAAAATAAGGTTAATTAGTCCGAGCCCGCCACCTACGGCGAACCAGATTGAATCATCACTTGAGCCCGCGAAAAAGAACAAAAAATAACCAAGAACGAAAAGCAAAGTAGCGACTCTAATGGTGATCTTCAGGTTCATCTTTTCTTACCTCCCGAGTTAATCGAAGGATGATCCGAATACCAGCAACAAATCCTCCAATTAAACCAATAAAACCGCAAAGAGGGGTGGAGCCAAATTTTCCGTCCAACCAAAGGCCTCCAAGCAAACCTCCGGCAACTAAAAATCCCAATTGAGTAGCTCCAAGAGCCATGGCAAGCCGGTTGGCGGCTTTCTTATCCACTAAAGGCCTCATCGAGAGATTTGATAGCAGCATCAATGACTTGATCAATAATTTCTTGATCATGCGCTGTCGATAAGAAACAGGCTTCGAACGCACTTGGCGGATAATAAACTCCACGATTCATTAGTGCCCAAAAAAACTTTTTAAACTTGGGCTGATCAACCACACGAGCTTCTGCATAATTTCGAGGAACTTGCGAACGAAAGAAAATCGTCAGCATACTGCCAGACTGTGCGACCGAGACGGGATAATCCTTATGATGAATGTGAGCCTCGAGTCTCGATTTAATTTCGTGGCCATAAGCATCGAGAGATTGATAAATAAATTTTTCATTCTCTATAAGAAGCTGTAGAGATGCAACCCCGGCTGCGGCTCCCAGAGGATTTCCCGAAAGAGTTCCTGCCTGATAGACAGGACCAAGGGGCGCAATTTTTTCCATTAGTTCTGCTTTGCCACCATAAGCGCCGACTGGGAGCCCTCCGCCAATAATTTTACCCAATGTCATTAAGTCCGGACTGATTCCATAAATTCCTTGAGCTCCACTTAAACTTAAACGAAAGCCAGTCATGACCTCATCAAAGATGAGAATCGCTTTATGTTCGTGAGTGAGTTCTCTTAATTTTGTTAAAAATTCTTGGTCAGGAGTGATAACTCCCATATTTCCACAGACAACTTCTAAGATTGCTCCCGCAATTCTCCCCTCTAATTTTTGAAATGCAACTTCAAGAGCTTTTACATCGTTGAAAGGGAGAACGACTGTATCTTCAAGAGTATGTTGAGTGACGCCAGCAGATTCTGAGACAGGTAAATTTGCAACTCCGCTACCTGCTCCCATTAAAAATGAATCCCCGTGACCGTGATAACACCCATCAAATTTAAGAATGATATCTTTGCCAGTTGCTCCTCGAGCAAGGCGAATAGCGCTCATACAAGCTTCGGTTCCGGAGTTAACAAGACGGACCATTTCTAAGTTTGAAACGCTTTTGACTAATAATTCGCAAAGCTCCACTTCTTTTTCGCAAGTAATGCCAAAACTCGTTCCAGATTTAATCGATTCATTCAGAGCAGAACGAATTCGAGGATGATTATGCCCATGAATCAGGGCACCCCACGAACAAACCAGATCGATATATTTATTTCCGTCGACATCGTAAATATAGGGGCCTTCTGCGTGACTTGCAACGAAGGCGTTTCCCCCCACATGTTTAAAAGACCGTACCGGAGAGTTTACCCCTCCCGGAATAACTCGTCTTGCAGCAGAAAGAATTTGTTCAGATCGTGTGTGTTTCATTTATCAAGAATCTATACAAAATTTTTAAACTAACGAAGTTTCTTTTCTCTCTCTCTCTTTTTAAGTGCATTTAATAGAAATTGAGCTCTTAAATTCTGCGGATTGGCCTTGATGATTTCTTCATATTGACTGGCTGCTGCGGCAGTATCACCCGTAAGCTCAAGACAATTAATGCGTTCAATATTCAATCCGAATGAGTCAATTTTACATTCTCCTGGAATTTTTTTTTCCATCCATTCAAAGGCTTTTTCACACTTTTTTTGAAGAACGAGATTTTGAATAAAGTCCATTTGGGTTTCTCGTGCAAGCTCGCAATTTTTCTCGGCGAGAGCTGCATCCCAAACTCTCATTAGATGAACTTCTGCCAATTCGTATTCACCCAGTGAAATACTAGCGCGAGCAATCTCTTGATAATAGCTATGCGAAAGATCTTCTCTGTTAATGAGAGGAGATAGAATATCGAGAGCCTTTCGAGATTGCTCTAAATTTATTCTATAAATACGAGCAAGCTTCCATCTCCAATCAGGAATTTCGCCTCGAAAGACAGGTTCATTTTCATATTCTTCAATAATTTTTTCGATCGTTGCAACTGCAACCGGATAATCGTAAAGCTGAGACGTCGATACGTCTACAAGACCACTCAAAGCGCGATATCGAATATCATCTCGTCTTTTATGTTCCCGAATAACTTGAACATAGAGATATTTTGCAAGCTGTGCTTTCTGATCGAGTACATTTTGATCAGCTCGGTTTAGCATTTCACGATGAGATGGCTGACAGGCTGAAAGCATAAGGCTTGTCGCCACTGCTGCGCAAAATATTCGAAGTCTACCGAACATATTGAAAAGCCTACTTAGGCTGGGGGTAAAATTCTAGAATTTAGGCATTAAAGAGTCAAAAATCACTTCTCAACAGGATTAGAACTTGTCTCGACCTCTTCTTCAGAAATTCTCGCAACCGAAGTGACCTTCTCATTCTCATCGAGTGCGACAAGTCTTAAGCCTTGAGTATTTCTTCCGATAACCGATATTTCTGCAGCTTTAAGCCTAATCAGCTTTCCACCACTAGTGACCAACATAATCTCATCAGAATCTTTCACCTGAAGAGCTGAAACAACTGAACCATTTCTCTCGGTTGTTTTAATGGTAATAATACCTTTTCCACCACGAGATTGACTTCGATATTCTTCAGCATCGGTGCGTTTTCCGTATCCAAACTCACTTACGGTGAGCAGCTGAGCACCTGGCGTAACAAGATCGACGCTTACAACTTTATCGTTCTTATCTAAATCAAGTCCGCGAACGCCTCGAGCTGCGCGTCCCATAGCTCTGACGTCTTCTTCAGAGAATCGAATACTCATTCCCTCTTTGGAGCTCATTAAAATCTCGTCTTTGCCCGAAGTAAGAACTGCGCCAATTAATTTATCGCCTTCATCAAAATTAATCGCGATCAATCCCGAGGCTCGAGGATTTGAAAACGCCATAAGATCTGTTTTCTTAACAACGCCTTCAGCAGTAGCCATCAAAATATATTTGCCCTCTTCAAACTTTCGCACCGCGAGAATTCCACAAAGCTTCTCATCAGGAGCTAAGCGAACCAGGTTAACAATAGGTCGACCTTTGGCTGTTCGACTCGCAAGAGGAACTGAATAAACCTTAAGCCACAGGAGTCGCCCTTTATCGGTAAATAATAAAAGATAGGAGTGAGTCGAAGCGACGAAGACTTTCTCTAGAAAATCCTCTTCTTTTGTGCCCATTCCAATTTTTCCAGAACCACCACGCTTTTGTGCTCGATAAGTCGCTGTCGGAGCACGTTTGATATATCCTTGATGAGAAATAGTAACGACCATTTCTTCTTCAGGAATAAGATCTTCAGTCTCAACACGTCCTACAGGTTCAACAATTTTACTTCGTCGCTCATCTTTATAATTATCGAGAACTTTCTCGCACTCAGTTCGGATAAGTTTAAAGAGTCTTTCTTGTGAACTTAAAAGCGATTTAAGTTCTGCGATTTTTCCTTGAAGGTCTTTGAGTTCCGCTAAAATTTTATCACGCTCAAGGCCGGTAAGTCTTTGGAGTCTCATCTCCAAAATCGCAATTGCTTGTTCCATTGTGAATTGGAACTTTTTGATCAAGCCGGTCTTCGCTTCATCAGGTGTTTGCGAACCTCTGATTAATTCAATAATCGCATCAATTTTATCAAGAGCCTTATCGTACCCCTCGAGAATATGGGCGCGTTGCTGAGCTTTTCGAAGTTCAAAAATAGATCTTCGAACAACAATCTCTTTTCGATGTGCTACGAAAGATTGAAGCAATTCTTTAAGATTGAAAACTTTAGGTCGCTTGTTTGAAATCGCAAGCATGATGATCCCAAAGTTTTCTTGAAGCTGAGTTCGACTATAAAGTTGATTTAAAACAACGTCTGCTTGGGCATCTTTTCTAACTTCAACGACGATGCGAATACCTTCGCGATTACTTTCGTCTCTGAGATCTGAAATTCCTTCAATTCTTTTATCGCGAACAGCATCTGCAATTTGCTCGACTAATCTCTGCTTACTTACTTGATAAGGAATTTCAGTAATGATGATTCGATTGCGATTTTTTTCTTCTTCAACCGTCGCAACTCCACGCATAGTGAGACTACCACGACCGGTTCTATAAGCTTGAGCGACACCCTGAGTTCCACAAATCAAACCACCAGTAGGAAAATCAGGGGCAGGAATAATTTCCATCAGCTCTTCAATCGTAATATCAGGCTTATCGATTGTAGCGATTACCCCTTCCATCACCTCTTTTAAATTATGGGGTGGCATATTGGTGGCCATACCGACCGCAATACCGGTAGTACCGTTCACCAGAAGATTAGGAATATTTGTAGGTAAAACAACTGGCTCTTGAGTTGAACCATCGTAATTAGGAACAAAATCGACCGTATCTTGATCGATCTCATTTAAAAATTCTTCAGCTATTTTTTCGAGTCGAGCTTCAGTGTATCGATAAGCAGCAGCATTATCGCCGTCAATTGATCCAAAGTTACCCTGACCTTCAACAAGGGTGTAACGCAAGTTCCACTCTTGGGCCATACGCACCATAGAGTCGTAAACAGCCATATCACCATGAGGGTGATACTTCTTGAGAACTTCCCCGACAACCCCGGCTGATTTAGAAAATCTTTTTGACGAGAGCAGATCTTCTCTAAACATTGCGTAGAGAATTCTTCGATGCACCGGCTTAAGCCCGTCTCGCACATCGGGAATCGCCCGACCAATGATGACGCTCATCGCGTAATCGAGATACGAACTACGCATCTCATCTTCAATTGTGATCGGCTTTAAACCATTTACTGCTTCGTCTGCCATGACTTTAGATATCCAAATTTCTTACTTTAAGTGCGTTTACTTCAATGAATTCACGTCGATCTTCAACTTCATCTCCCATCAGGGTCTCAAAAAGGGCATCTGCTTGAACGGCGTCATTAATATTTACTTTGAGAAGGGTTCTCGCCTTAGGATTCATTGTTGTATCCCAAAGTTGATCGGGGTTCATTTCTCCCAAACCTTTGTAGCGTTGAATATAAACTCCCTTTTCGCCTCGATGCCGTATAGCTCGAGCAATATCTTGAGGAGTATAGAAAGTGACTTCTGATTTCTCGTCTTGATTTGCCGATTTAAGATAAGCAGGGAATTTTCCAAGAGCGGCTAATTCTTTTGCCAAATCAAATACGTTCTTAAGATCTGCAGACTCAACAGAATCCTTAGTCAGTTCGAATTCTCTTAAATAGCCAGACTCAAAACAAACAACCTTAAGAACTTCGCCATCAAGCTTAAAAGTAAAATTCTTTTTGACGATTTGCTCAGATAATGAGGCTTCAATTCTTTTCCAAAATTCTGGTTTAGAAAATTGACTAAAGTCTTCCGCAAGTTCCATCATCACCCGACTTAAAAAATCCACATCAAATCGTTGAGAATGTTTACTTACAACGGCAGAAAATAAATTCGCTCGTTTAACATAGTGAGCTAAGGACTCTCCTGCTAAATTCCTGTTCTTAAATTCAATTGAGGCACCTTCGATTCCATCATGAAGAAGAAAAGTCGACATCGACTCCTCATCTTTAAAATAGGTTTCTTTTTTTCCACGCTTCACGCGATAAAGGGGCGGCTGTGCAATATAAAGATGTCCATTCTCCACAACCTCTCTCAGTTTTCGATAAAACAAAGTAAGCAAAAGAGTACGAATATGAGATCCATCGTAGTCAGCATCCGTCATCAAAACAATTTTGTGATATCGCAATCGATCGATTTTAAAATCTTCTTCACCAAACCCCGTGCCGATAGCTGTGATTAAAGTTTTAATATCTTCGTGACCTAAAATTTTATCGAGCCGGGCTCGTTCAACATTTAGAATTTTACCTTTGAGAGGAAGAATAGCTTGAACATTTCGATCGCGACCGAGCTTCGCTGAGCCACCGGCCGAATCCCCCTCAACAATAAAGAGTTCACAAAGTTTTGGATCTCTTTCTTGGCAGTCGGCTAGTTTTCCAGGCAGGCCCTGAAAATCAAGAGCAGATTTTCGTCGAGCAAGCTCATGGGCTTTTTTGGCTGCTTCTCTGGCGCGAGCAGCATCAATAATTTTTTGAACGATCTTTCGTGTCGTTCCGGGATTTTCGTCAAAATAATATTTAAAATATTCGTAGGCCGACGACTGAACAATTCCCTTTACCTCAGAATTGCCAAGCTTTGTTTTTGTCTGACCCTCAAATTGTGGGTTAGGAATCTTAATCGAAATAATTGCGCAAAGACCTTCTCGACAATCATCTCCTGAAATTGAAGCTTTTTGTTCCTCAGCGTATTGGTTAATCACACGCGTGAGCGCAGATTTAAATCCTAAAAGATGCGTTCCACCCTCGTGAGTATTAATATTATTACAATAGCTGTGAACTGTTTCACCATAAGTAGCGTTGTATTGAAACGCTACTTCAACAATGCATTTGTCTTTTTCAGTCTTAAAGAAAACTACATCATGAAGCGCTGGTTTCTTTTGATTCAAGTACTGAACAAAAGATTTGATTCCACCTTCAGCAAAAAATTCTGTTTTCTTTCCGGTCGCTTCTTCATCAAAAATAATTTTTACGCCACTATTAAGAAATGCGAGTTCACGAAAACGAATCGATAAAGTTTCATAACTGTATTCGGTCGTCTCAAAAATTTCCTCATCTGGCCAAAATCTAATAGTCGTTCCGTGCTTGTCACTATTTCCTACTTCAGTAACAGGTGTAACAGCTTTTCCACGATTATAAGTCTGCTCAAACTGTTTTCCGTCTCTTTCAATATGAAGCTCGAGAACTTTTGAAAGTGCATTCACGCAAGAAACGCCAACACCGTGTAAACCGCCCGAAACTTTATAGGCTCCCTCTTGAAATTTTCCGCCCGCATGAAGAACAGTCATAACGACTTCGGCAGCGTCTTTACCTTTCATGGTAGGATGTGGTCCAACGGGAATTCCCCGGCCGTTGTCTCTAACAGTAATCGAACTATCCTTATGAAGAGTGATATGAATGGTATCGCAATACCCCGCCATGGCTTCGTCGATGGAGTTATCAACTACTTCGTAAACAAGATGGTGAAGACCTTGAGAGCCAGTCGATCCGATATACATCGCTGGTCTTTTTCGAACTGCTTCGAGTCCTTCGAGAACTTTAATATCTGATGCGCCGTAGGAACTCTTGGGCTTTGTAGCCAAATTATCTTCCATATTTAATCGATTCAACCTAGCGATTGCCTTACTTTTGAGCAAGACTTCAGAGTGAATTTAAGCCCAAATTTTTAGAATTTTCAGAGTGAAAACTGGCTAAATACTAAGAATGGTTTCAACCATTGCTTTAGAGGTATTGTTAAGCTTTTTTTGACCCAAATCTATGACTTTAAAACCTGAAAACTGTCTATGAAGAGCCTTTACTTTATCAACCTCAGCTGTTGTCACAAAAAGCTGTCCGGGATAAACCGACAGGTAATCCACAAGATTGCGCACTCGCGTATCATCAAGTTCAGAAATAATATCATCCAACAATAATAATGGACTCCAGTTTCTAAACGCTCGCGTCAATTCAAGCTGAGAGACTTTAAGAGCTATAACAAGGCCCCGGATTTGCCCCTGGCTGGCGCAGGCCTTAGCTTCCAGACCATTAATTCTGAATTCCAAATCATCTCTATGGGGGCCAACTAGAGAGTATCCTAACGCTCGTTCTGCTTCTCCGAGTTGATTGATTTTTTCGTATAAAGCTTCTGAGGTAAAATCATCTGAAAGCAAGCCATGTTGATAGGTTGTGCTTACATTCTCAGAAGTTCCAAAAATTCTCTGATAAATTTCAGGAAGAATTTCATTCAAAGTTTTAACGAATTGTATGCGCAATTCATACACAGGTGTTGCAGCTTCGACAAATTTCTCGGTCCAAAGTGCGTATTCCTCGAATGAAAAATGACCATTTTTGATGGACTTTAAAAGCTTGTTTCGCTGTTTTAAAACCTGATCAAATCTCTGCAAAATTTTACTGTAAGTAGGATCAAGCTGAACGCCCAGATCATCAATAAAATTTCTTCTTTGATCAGGAGAACCTTTGATAAGAGACAAATCGTCCGGACTAAAAGTGACACTTCCCCCTAAAAAAGGATGTTTCGACTGAGATTTTACTTCTTGATTATCAACTTTGATAATTCTCTTGGTTCCATCAAATCCCACTAAAACTCTACTTCGAGTCGGACTTAAAAGATCAGCTGTCACTGAAGCCTGATTTTTTTCGTTAGAAATAATTTCTGAGTTTTTATGCGTGCGAAAACTTTTTAGATTAGTAAGCAAAGAAAGACTCTCGAGAATAGTCGATTTTCCTTCGGCATTGGGTCCGATAATAATATTCAAGCTCGTATTGAGATCATCGACAAAAAACTCATTAAACTTGCGAAGTTGAAGAAGCTTGAGAGAAAAAACGCGAATAACAAACTCCTCTATCGCTTAGGAAAATTTTTAGTAAGTGGCCTCATTGCCTAATTGCATGGGCATAACAATATTGAGAGCTCCATCGAACTCATTACCTTTAATGAGGCTGGGAGAAAGAACATCTGTTAGTTCAAGTACGACATTCTCTTGATCATTCATCGCATTTAAAACATCCATGAAATAACCAGCGTTAAATCCTATTTCGATATCGCCGCCTGTATAATCAATATCAATATCTTCTTGAGCTTCACCTAATTTTGGATTGCTTGAGAAAAGTCTCAGCTTACCCTTATCAAAATGAAATCTTACCGAGCGAGAATGTTCAGCAGATAAAACGCTAATGCGCTTTAAAGAATTAAAAAGTTGATCTCTATTTAAAATAATTTTGCGATCATTATTCTTGGGGATAACCGGTGTATAATCTGGAAAATCTCCATCAATAAGTCGCATAAAAAGTGTCGTCTGTTTTTGACCGTTCCAGAAAACAATATTGTTTTCCATGAAGCAGCAAAAAAGAGTGGCATCATCAGTTAAAACTCTTTTGAGTTCAAAGAGACCCTTCTTTGGAAGAATAACTCCGTGATCGATATGCACATCTTTTGCACCTTCGATCTCTTGATCCATCATTGAAAGACGATGGCCATCCGTAGCCACCATTCTCAAATAAATTTTTCCTTTGGATTTAATTTGTTCGAGAAAAACTCCACTTAGATCATATCGAGTCTGATCGTTTGAAACTGCAAAAATAGTATGGTCAATCATCTGTACAATTTTTGCGCTCGGAACTGAAAATGATTTATCTTTTTGAATTTGAGGAAGTTGAGGAAACTCATCACAATCTTGGCCAACTAATTTAAATAGGCTTTTTCCTGAAGTGAGCTCAACCCAAAAATTTTCAAAAACTTTAAAACGAAGAATTGAATTAGTGCCCAGCTCTTTAACAATCTCATAAAGACTTTTTGCTGGAATAGCGACACGACCTGCTTGAACAATTTTAGCGGGATAAACACATCTAATACCCACTTCAAGATCGGTTGCTGAAAGAACAAGTTGATCATCTTGAGCTTCAAGAAGCAGATGACTCAAAATAGGAATTGTATTCTTTCGGTCAACAATAGACTGAACTCTCTGAAGTGCTTTCAGGAGAACTTCTCTATCAACTTCAAATTGAGCCAGTGTCTTGCTTGCCATAATCTTCTTATACAACCCAAATCTAAACTTCCTTAGAAGTAAACGGTCTCTACTCTGTTTGTAAATTCCATTTTTATAAGCCCGAAAGATTCATAAAATGGTCTTTGAATAACTAAATCGGCGTTTTTGGCGTATTTTGTACTTATAGTAGAGACAATATTTCTGTTAGGTTCTCAAAATCTTGGGCCAGTAGCTCAGCTGGGAGAGCACCACACTGGCAGTGTGGGGGTCAGCGGTTCGATCCCGCTCTGGTCCACCAATTTTTTCTCATCATGCACAAAGGTTTGGATATACTCCAAAATACGGGGCAATTTCTTTTTTTATAATTTTAGGATTATTAAACGCATATGACTCTG
>CAZRLF010000015.1:46025-85814 GCA_964601045.1 uncultured Bacteriovoracaceae bacterium | reverse complement strand
GAACCGCCGACACGAGGATTTTCAGTCCTCTGCTCTACCGACTGAGCTACCTGGGCATTTGATATTTCAAACATCAACCTGGCTTGGGCCAGACACTCTACCTGGGGCGGTCCTCAGATAGGCTGCATTTTCAGCACCCAAGCACCGCATCAAAATCTGATGCATTTGTCATGACGAATTTTGCCCTTCTTTTCAGTTTCTAAGAGATAATGGAAAGAATGGAGGTTTTTGCTAAACCTGAGGATTTTGGGCCTTATAAGCTCATCGGCAAAATAGCAAAGGGGGGCATGTCCGAAGTCTTTTTGGGCACCTCCAGACAGGCCGAGCAACAAGGCCGCTTCATGGCGATTAAACGGCTCCTCCCTACCATTAGCAATAATAAACCCTTCGTTAACCTACTTATTCATGAAGCTAAAGTGGGTGTTCTTCTCAATCACCCTTCGATCGTACAAGTTTTTGACCTTGGCTATCATAACGGTGAGTTTTTCTTGGCCACCGAATACGTCCACGGCAAAAGCCTGGCTGAGATTTTAAAACGCGCAAAAGAAAAGAATGCGCCGCTTGGATTTGAGATGTCCACCTTCATTGTGGCTGAAATCCTAAAGGCACTAACCTTTGCTCATAATCTTAAAGATCGAAAAGATCGAGATCTTGGCATCATCCATCGCGACGTCACCCCAGGCAATATACTCATAAGCTATCTAGGCGAAATTAAACTTGCCGACTTTGGAATTGCAACCGCTGAAAACAGACTTCAACCAGGTTTCACACAATCGGCTATGGGAAAAATCGCCTATGCCTCACCTGAACAAGCAGTGAACGACCCAGCGACACAAGCCACAGATATATACAGTTTGGGCGTGGTTTATTTTGAACTACTTGCCGGAAGACTACCTTTTGAAAGTAGCAATTCAAATGAGCTTTTTAAAAAAGTTATAGAAGGACCAACTCCGGACATCAAAAATTATGTTCCGAATATTCCAGAGAAAATTCGCGATCTAATTATGAAGTGTATTGATCGCAATGCAAAAAATAGACCCCAAACCTGCCCCATACTTTTTAATGAACTACAAACCTTCTTTAAAGCCGATCAAAATATCGATTTCACCTTGCGAGTGAGTAAAACCTATTTTCAAAAAAAGTTTGCCGATTATCTTCAGTATCTTTTTGCCGAAGAAATCTCTCAAGAACTTAAAATTATCGAAGGGTCCACGAGCTTAACGTCGTCGTTTGAAGATGAGGTCACCGCTCGAGCCGTTCGGTCTATAGCCTTTACAAATTCTTCTTCAGAAGACCAATCAACTCATCATTTTTCTTTTGATGAGGCAGAGCCCGCTCCTCAAGCTGGCCTTCGTGAGCTCACTGCCTACGAACCCGCAGCTGTGAACCCGGAAGAATTTGAAAAATTCTGTAAAGAGCAAACCCAAGCAGAAAAAGAAAATCCTGCACTTAGAAAATCGACATCACATTTTACAACTGGCCCCTCTTTCAAGCCAGTTCCAGTCGCTGAGAAACTCAAAAATTCGAGCCTTAGTCGTCACGAAAAAGAAGCACTTAAAGAGATAAAGCCTCAACTCGAAATCACCTCAGATATCGACCTAGAGAATTTTGAAAGCAAAACTTTAGCAGGAGTGATTGATCCTACCATCATTCTGGGTGATGAAGAATTTCTTCCAATAAAAAATAAAGCATTCGGCAATATTAATACCAAGCCGGTCTCCATTATTAATGATGAAAAACTTAGAGCTTCGGCATACGGCAGAAAACCCAATAAAAATTTTAAGTTTGGGATCATCTCCTCGATTGTTGAAGAAGTTTTATCTTTTCCTTTGCATAGATGGATCAGCCTTTTGGTATTTCTTGCTGTAATCGCTCTGGGAATCCAAAATTACTCGGGTATAAAAGAAACACTGATCTCTCAGAGTGAAACCCGCTTTAATACCCCTCAAAATATCTATCTGCAGTTTTTAGGAGAAGTATCGTCAGATCCCCAAGAAAAAATGCTGAAGAGCTTTCAAGAGCCCCAGACAACTCCTAATCTAAGACAGCTCGAAGATTTTTTTAATCGAGAATACAGACGGTATTCCAAAAAAAATCAAAATATTCTAAAACTAGAAATTAATAACTATCCAGTCACACTTTTAAATATTCTTTCAAAGCAACCCAATATTTCTCATCTCCTCAGTACTTCTCAAGTCTTTAGCTTTTTGGAGCAAAGTGGACTTAAAGCCGAAACAAAATCAAATTCATTCATTTATGTTTATTTCTACAATTATGATCCTCGCTCACGTTCAAATTTTGCATTCCCTCAAAATTTTCGTGGTAAACGACCTCCGCAAAAAGGAATCGTTTTCGCCCCTGCACATGAAAGTCAGAGGCTCAAAATTATAAGTTCAATTGCGAGAGAAATTGGAATGATTTATGGAGCTTCAGATAAGCAAAATCCAATTACTCAAATGCCCATTATTCCGGATGGCTTAGGTGATATGGCTCAAACGCCTATGTACCCTCAATTTAAAACTGAAATTATGGCAGGAGAAATTGCCGTAGGGCCTTTTCAAAAAGAATCGATCAATAATATTCATCAGCTGACGATTGGTCCAAAAACAGCTTATGAATTTGGCTGGATTTCAAAAGAGACTTTTCAGCGCCTAGTGAAAACTAAACCACATTAAATGGGCTCAATCCAACGATCATGCTTCTTGATAAGGTCAACTAATCTCTGAGGAGCTTCTTCAGAGGCGATATTTCTCTCAACACATTCTTTACCGACATAGAGATTCACTCGTCCAGGGGCTCCACCTACATACCCAAAATCGGCATCAGCCATTTCGCCAGGTCCATTTACGATACAGCCCATCACCGCAATCTTGACGCCCTTAAGATGAGAGGTCTTTGCTTTAATTCGAGCGGTTGTTTCTTCAAGATCAAATAGAGTTCGCCCACAAGAAGGGCACGAAATATATTCGGTTTTACTCATTCTTCTACGCGTAGCCTGTAAAATACCAAATGATAAATTAAGAGCTTCTTCCGCAGGCAAATTTTGCACCATCAATCCCTTAAGAGGTAAATCAATAAAAGCACTGCCAGCTTCGGTTGATAATCCAATAATTCTCTCTAAATCAGCTCCGTGAGAAGAATGATTAAAGACAATGCGCGAAGGTGTAATCTGAGAAACTTCAAAAAGCTCATTCAACGAGTTTACCAATTTAATATTGGGTTTACCTTCTAACAAAGCCTCAGAAGACGATGAGACAAGATAATCGGAAACTGCAAGAACTCGCTTCTTGGTTTTTTCATTATTCCACCACGAATCAGCCTGACGAACTGCAATTTTAGGAGATTGAACACCGCCTACTGATTTCAACTGTAGTTTCAACAAATGAAATTCATCCAGAAATGGCTCAATATTTGAAACATAAATTGTGTCGGGTCTGAGTTGAGTGGACTCCAAGTTTTTTCGAAGCTCTACTATATCATTTAATTCGAGCCAAACTTCAGGAAGCTCTTTGGAAAGATCTGTCTGGGGAGCTAAATCATATCGAGGAATTCGAGCCTCATGCGTTCGAGGAAAAAATCTGCGCAAAGCTCGACCTACGGGAACTTCATTGACCGAAGCTTCAGTAAGAGAGACACGAATTGTATCTCCAATCCCTTCAGATAAAAGCGTTCCGATGCCGATCGAAGATTTGATTCGCGCATCTTCTCCAAAACCCGCTTCGGTGACACCCAGATGAATTGGATAGTTCCAGTCTCGCTGCTTCTGACGTTCAACCAATAAACGATAGGCCTGAATCATGACTGAAACATTGCTTGCTTTCATCGAAAAACAAAAATTATGAAAATCATGAAGTCGACAAATTTCTGCAAATTCAAAAGCACTCTCGACCATTCCTTCAGGAGTATCGCCAAAGCGGTTCATGATTCGATCCGAAAGAGATCCATGATTGGTTCCAATACGAAGGGCCCGATTTAAATTCTTTAATTTTAAAACTAAGGGCTTAAATTTTTCGTGAATTCGTTCAATTTCTTCTTTGTATTCAGATTCAGTATACTCACGAACTTTAAACATTTTTCGATCGGCGTAATTTCCTGGATTGATTCTCACCTTTTCAACAAAATCAGCCGCAATCATCGCAGCAGCTGGAACAAAATGAATATCCGCTACAAGCGGAATTTCGTATCCGCTTTTTCTGAGTTGATCTCGAATATCTCTTAAAGCTTCAGCGTCTTGAATGGTTGGAGCCGTTATTCTAACGATTTCACAACCAACATCTGAAAGTTGCTTCACTTGCTCGACAGTTTTTTCGATATCCATCGTATCGGTCGTAGTCATCGACTGAACGACAACAGGATGATCTCCTCCGATGCGAATGTTTCCGACCTCAATGACTCGCGTTTTAAATCGATGCCCTGCTTGTTTTAACTTCTCAACTGCTAAGCCCATGAATTCTCCTTACACCCCCCGTTTACGGCCTTCTTAAGGGACCAGAAATTATGTATAAAGAAATAGGACACAAATAAATGTCAAAAACTCGATTCATAGACCATAAACCCGAACCCCACTCTCACCATGAGAGTCCGGATCAAGATTTAAGGCCCAAAGCTTTAAAACGCCTTAAATTGACCTTATTAGTTGGGTTAAGTCTATTTCTGATCGAAGCACTAGGAAGTTGGTTTTCGCACAGCTTGGCGCTTTTGGCCGATTCTTTTCACGTTTTAGGGGATTTGGGAGCTGTCTTCGTCACTTTGATTGCCAGTAAGCTCGCCGAACGCCCTAAAAACTCCCGTAGATCGTATGGCTACTACCGCCTTGAGGTCATTGCTGCCCTCTTTAACGGCTGTCTCCTTTTGGGCTTAGCTTATATTATTTTTCAATCTGCCTACCATCACTTCAATTCCACTCCCGAAATTGAATCTCGGCTTATGCTCGGAGTCGCCGTTTTTGGCTTGATGATTAATTTATTGATGCTTTTTGTTCTTAAACCCTCTCACCAGCACAACCTTAATTTAAGAAGCGCTTATCTTCATATTTTGGGTGATACGATCTCATCTTGTGCTGTCATTGTAGGGGCTGTCTTAATCATTTTTACGGGGCTTAGCTGGATCGATGCTGTTATGGGAGTCTTTGTGGGCTCTATATTAACTTTGATGGCTTGCCGGTTAGTTTGGGACTCGATTCATGTTCTTTTAGAGGGTGCGCCTAAACATATGAACCCGGATGAGGTTGAAGAGACCTTGCGAAAGGCCTTTCCTCAAATTACGAATATTCATGACTTTCATATTTGGGAGATCACCTCTCATCTTTTTGCCATGACAGCTCATGTAGAAGCCAAGGTTGTGACCTTAGCTGAAACTCGAGGACTTATTGATGGAATGAACGCCCTCATTCACGAAAAGTACGGCATTGGGCATACAACTTTTCAGGTGGAACCAAGTCCATAATATACCTTAGTCTGGTGGAATGAATTCTTTCTCCTGCTAATCCTGCCGCTTAGGCTTATGATTTGGACGAAATGGGCTTTAAAAAGAGAGAAGAACTTATGACCGCCGCACAAAGTGAAACCCCCAATGTAAAATTCAAAGGTCGAATTCTTCTTCTTGAAGACGATGAGCTTTTTGCCACTTCACTGGCCAAGCAGCTCGATCACTTCGGCATTGAAACTATCTGGTGCAACGACATTCAAAAAGCCGAAGAAGCTCTCCGCTCCGCTAAAGCTCACGCCATTGTTTCTGATATTTATCTTAAAAATTCTGAAGGCACAGGTCTCGACCTTATTCAAAAAAGTGGAAGTATGGGACTTCCCATTGTCGTTATCACATCAAATGCAGATTTACACATTGCTAAAGAATCGATGAATTCTGGCGCTTCCTTTTTGTTTCAAAAACCATTTGAAACGAAAGATCTTGTAGAAGTTTTGCAAAAACTTTGGATGGAACCCAAGAATCATTTGGGCATTATTGAAAGATTTTTTGAAATCAATTCACTCACTGAAAAAGAAAAAGAAATTGCCCGTCTTTTAATGAAGGGGCTTTCAAATGCTGAAATTGCAGCAACCTTAGGTATTTCAGATAAGACTGTAAAATTTCATCTCACAGCAGTATTTGGAAAATGCGGAGTTCAAAGTCGAACAGAGCTTTATAGCACTATTCTACCGACGTGATTTTTATAACCCAGCCTGATACCATCTGAGAATATCGTTAAGAACTTGTTCTCGATTAACCTCATTCAGGATTTCGTGAAAAAACTTATCGTAAACTTTAACTTGTTTATGACTTTCAACAAGAGAGAAAAATCTTTCGGCCTCTGACCGATCAACAACCCTTTCATCCCCAGCCTGAAAAAGCGCTATTGGAATTTTAATATGATCTACATTCTTAAACGCTAACTTTCGCGCTTTTAAGAACTCACGCGTCCAATTCACGGTCACCTGACTTTTTATAAGCACATCCATCTCGCGCTTTTTCTTCATCTGAACATCGTGAGTTAGAACATCCCCGCCAAGCTCTGCGCTGTTAGGAAGACTTATATTCGGCAAAATATTTGTCAGTATTTGTAAAAATGGAAGAGCCTTCGGCGAATACTGTGATAATCCAAAAAGTGGACTTGAAAGAGCTGATCTTTTAAACAAGGGGGCCTTAGAAGAGCTCTGCAGAAATCGCGTGACGATCAACCCCCCCAAACTATGTCCAAAAATAAATTGCGGTTTAGGTTTAGATCTTTTTGAAGCTTCATCAATCAGAGCTTCGATAGATTTTATATAATCAGAAAAATTATCAATATTGGCCCGACGTCCATCACTCTTGCCGTGTCCTGGAAGATCAAGCCATAAACTTTCAATTCCATGAACAGCAAAAAATTCAGCAACATGATCATAGCAGCCGCTATGTTCGGAATATCCATGAACTCCAACTAAACAAGCTTGCGGCTGATTAGATGGCCAAAACCGCCCCAGAAGTTTCCAGCCATTTGGACCCTCAAAAATAAATTCTTCTGACTTCAAACCTTTTCTTGTCCTCCAAAATAAGGCCTTAAAACATTTGGAATAGTCACTGACATATCTTTATTTTGATAGTTTTCTAAAATCGCAATGAGCGTTCGCCCCACTGCGAGTCCGCTGCCATTTAAAGTATGGACAAACTGAAGCTTACCTTCTTTGTTTCTAAATCGGGCATTCATTCGACGAGCCTGAAATGCTTCACAATTACTGACTGAAGATATTTCTCGATAAGATTTTTGAGAAGGTAGCCAAACCTCAAGATCATAGGTTTTGCTCGAAGCAAAGCCCATATCACCGGTACAAAGAATAACCGTTCGATAAGGTAACTCTAGAAGCTCTAAAATTTTCTCTGCATTCTGTCTCATTTTCTCGTGCTCATCGTAAGAGCGATCAGGATGAACAATTTTTACCAACTCAACTTTATTAAATTGATGCTGGCGAATAAGGCCTTTTAAATCTTTCCCGTAGCTTCCCGCTTCTGAACGAAAGCATGGAGTATAAGCTGTAAAATATTTAGGCAGCTCATCTTCTTTAAGGTCTCGTCCAGCAACGATATTGGTGACAGGCACTTCGGCGGTAGGAATAAGAAAATAGCTAAAATTTTCAAGCTTGAATAAATCGTCCTTAAACTTCGGGAGGTTTCCTGTTCCATAAAGAGCCTGATCATTCACAATAAAGGGTGGAATAATTTCGGTGTATCCATGCTCACGTGTATGAGTATCGAGCATGAATTGAATTAAAACTCGTTCTAATTTTGCCGCAAAATCTTTTGAAATTGAAAATCGAGCACCAGCAATTTTTGTAGCTTGATCAAAATCGAACCAGCCGCGTTTTTCACCTAAAACCTCGTGTGAGAGAGGTTCAAAATCATACGACTTAATCTCGCCCCATTTTCTAACTTCTTTATTATCTTCAGCACCCTTTCCCAGAGGAACGCTTTCATGTGGAATATTCGGCAAACTCGCTATTTTATTTTCAAACTCTGATTGAAATTTATTAAGATAGGCTTCAGCTGATTTGATTTTTTCGCCGACACTTTTTTGTGCTTGAACAATTGACGTAACATCTTCACCGGCTTTTTTCTTCACCGCGATATCCTGAGAAGCTTTATTTCGAGCAGCGAGGAGCTCTTCACTTTCACGGATAAGTTGTTTTCTTTTCTGCAAATCAGATTGCAGAGATTCAATTTGGGCTTGCAGCGCAGACTGATTGCGTTTCTTCCAGCCTGCTTCAAAAGCTGCAAACTGATCACTTAAAAGTTTTAAGTCAAACATAGAAAAAGACTAATTCTTCATTCAAAAATTGACCATAATTTCTCATCAAGAAGTGAGTGCGGAAGCCGTTTTGGTCTTAATTTGCCTGGGACGGGGCCCCTTTGAGAAAATATACTTCGTCACGAACAGTCGTCGCTTCGGTTGCGGACGGAGCTAATTGGAGAAACTTTTCAAAGGCTTGAATAGCCTCTTTTCGATTACCCAATTCTTTATGTGCAAAACCCAGAAAATAGAATGCTTCTGAACCCATAGGATTTAAGCGTGACGAAGATTCTAGTGATTTAAGGGCATTGGTATATCGGCCCTCATCGCTATAGAGTTTTCCTAATTCTAAGTGAGCCTTTGAATCAGAAGGATTCGATGAAACAACCTTCTTATAGTATTCAATAGCTTCACCGGGCTTTCCTTGTGATTTAAATCCATCGGCAAGACGAGTGTAAATTTGAGCAGGAGACCGACTTGATTTGAGAGCTGATAAATAGAATTCTGTCGCTTTTTCGTAGTCGCCCGTATCGCGGTAAATATCTCCTCGAATCAAAAGTGCCGGAGAGTATTTAGGTTTAATTTTAAGAATTACTTCGAGGTGTTCGATGGCAGCGCTTTTATCTTGTAATGCTAACAGCACTTGAGCAGCTAAAATTCTATATCGAAAAACTTCGGGGTCTTTGCGTAACGCAGATTCTAGTCCACGATAGGCTTGCTCGTAAGAGCCTGCACCTTTACCGGCTTCAGGTTGAAGATAAAAAGTACGCGCTTTTAAATAATAAACCTCAGAAGCTTTGGCATCCTTTTCTGCTAGCTCATTAATAATATCTTGAGCCGATGCATACTCCTTTTGATCCAAAAGTGCATCGGCCAATGCGTAAGCGACTTCGGGCAGATGACCAAATTTTTGCTTTATGCTGTCTAAAACTTCCAGTTCTTTATCAAACTTACCAACAAACTGATAAGCCCTTGCAAGGGCTACTTTAATAACTGGAGATTTAGGAAGATGGGTCTGGCCACGATCAAGAAGTTCCAACGCCCGATCGGCCTTTTCATCTTCAATGTACATATCAGCAAGTTCAGCGTAGGCCGATTCTAATTTAGGATTTTTATCGATCGCCTCTTGATAGTAATGATCTGCCTGCTGAAATTGATAACGTTTGCGCGAAATGCGAGCAAGATTTTGAACCGCTTCGGGATATTGAGAGCTCTTAGGACTAATGCGATTAAGCTGCGTCTCAGCTTCAGCCCATTCTCTTCGATTCAACGCTAGCTGAACAACTCCCAAAATAGCTGGCTCAAAATTCTGATCAATTTCAAGAGCTTTATCAAATGAAGCCCGCGCTTGATCTTCTTGACCAATTGTCAGCTGAACCATTCCTCTTTCGTAGTGCAACGAAGGATCTTTAGGAGTGATTTTAATGGCATCATCCAAAAGTGAAATACCTTCAAGAACCTTACCTCGTTCACGAAGTAATTTTACAAAACGAAGAAGAGATTTACGATCAAGCCCCTTTGCTTTTTCAGCTTCTCGATAAGCGTTCAGAGATTCATCCCAAAGGCTCTCATCTTCATATGATTGGGCAAGCTTAATCCAGGTCTGCGCATCTTTCGGCATATGTTCAACCACGATTTTCCATTCAGCGCGAGCCTTGTCGTTTTCTCCAAGTGCTTCATAGAGACTGCCTCTAAAAGATTTAAGTTGATCAACGAGTGGAGGATATTCCTTCACCTCCTCCATTAAAGATTCAGATCGATCACGTAGTTTAGCGGCTGCTTCCTTTTTGATCGGCTGAGAGGCGAGCTCTTGAACTTTTGCAGGAATATATCCGCTCTCAGCCAATTTTGAAATCGCCTTAGAATCTTTAGAGACCAAAGCTTTGATTAACTCAACTCTATGGTTTGAATCACTATTTGACTTGGCAATCCACTTCTCTACTTCATCGTTGAGCCCCGCAACAAAAGCTAGTTGTGCCAGCAGTCCTGCTGTTTCAGGATCGGCTTCAGGAACTTGTGAGACCAATTCTGTGAAAGCCCTTCGGGATTCTCCCAATGCTAAAGATCTCCAGGCTTTCGCCCTTTCAAAAGCAACTTCTTTTGGATTCTCTTTTACTTTAACAAGAGTCTCATTCCATTTCTTTAATGCTTCATCATACTGTTGCGGCCAATTGCTTTTAAGCCCGTACCATACCGTTAAAATCGAAGCATGCTCTAAAATAAGTGAGATCGCTTTAAAGTTTCGCTCATCTGCAGCTAAAATTTGTTTAAGGCCCTGTATCGACTCCTCAATCATTTTAGGATCGTCAGTTTGTCTCGCGCGTTCAGCATTTTCAAAGTGGGTTTTAAACTGCGCTAATTGCTCAGCGCTTGGAGCTCGGTAAGCTTTGATGAAAGAAAAGCCTTCCATCCGATACCCCGCTAAGCCCTCATCCGTTTGAAGTTTTGAATGAACCAAAAATAAACCTACCAAAACAGCAGCGAATGCTCCTCCGGCTACAGCAAATTTCTTAACACGGGATTTAAGCTGTGCTGGACTTGTAAAATGAACTCCCGAAACTTGAATTGGCTGATGAGCAAAACCTTCGGCAAAATCACTTGCTGCTACCTCGCCTTCAGCATCTGGATTTGGTGACTCAATATTTTTTACTTCAGAAGTAGATTTGCGTGGCAGAGGTGGAATACTGGGAACATCTCCATCGAAATCATTCAGCGCTTGATCGACAGGATCATTCGCCTCCTCTTGAGTTGCTTCTCCGTCTCCTAAAGCGATAGGAGGGGGAGATATCGCGCGCTTAATATTTTCGGTAATCTCCTGTGTAGGTTCTGTCTCGAGCACAATGGTCTTATCTCGGACCTGAGGAGGTTTTGACTTAACTAAAATTTCTGTTCTTGATGTCTCAAGTTCGGTGGCCTCGTTAAGAATTTCTGTTTGCGAACCTTGAAAAGGCTCGGGCTTAGAGGGCATGGCATTTTTTGCAAAAATGCTGATGCGCTCATTAGGGGCTGGATCATCATCAAGAATGCCATCAAAAATTTCATCCCCAGTTGAAGGGCCAGCTTTAGCCGCAGGTTCTTGTGGCAAGATTTCAGTTCTCAACAAATCATCGAGAGACTTCTTTGCGGGAGCGCCTTTAGATTCTTCTGCACTTTTTATATTTGTTGTCTTAAGAACTGGATCGATCTTAGTGGCTTCAGAGAAATTAGGCTGAGCGCCACCAGGAAGGTCGTCCTCCATTTCAAAAAGTTTAGAGAGTAGATCCTCTGATCCTCCCCCAGGATTTTGAGGCTTATTGCTCAAGCCTTTCTATTTTAATGCTAGTGCGGCGAAAATCCAATCCGCATAAATTTGAGGCCTTAGGCCCCCTACAAGGGCTAAAATGGCTGTCAAAATTACGACGGCTCTTAACGAGAAAATTCTGTCTTTTACGCCGCTCCACCCCAAAGCAGCTCCTGATTCTTCTGACATAAAAATTATCATCAAAATTCTAAGATAATAAGCGGCTCCAATGAGAGCTCCTGTTACTGCCGCAAGCGATACCCAAATATATCCTTCTCTTATTAAGGCTTCTAAGACCCAGAACTTAATCATGAAGCCAGCGAAGGGAGGAAAACCTGCCATGCCCAAAATAAAGATAGATAAGACCGCGGAGGTCCAAAACTTTTTCTGGCCTAAACCCTTCAGTGATTCAATTTCAAAAATTTTCTCTCGATCCTCAAGATAAGTAATGATGGCAAACGCACCTAAACTTAAAGCTGAATAGACAACGAGATAAGAAACCAAAGGAAACATTGTCACTCCACCTTTTGTTACTAAAAGCGCAAGACCTAAAAATCCAGAATGAGAGACACTCGATAATGCCAAAAGTTTTTTCAAGGTTCGTTGCTGCAAAGCCATAATATTGGCAATCAATACTGAAAGCACACAAAGCACGATCCAAAAAGTTTCCCATATCGGCGCAGCGGGAAACATTGCCAATTCGAATATTCTAAACGCTGCAACTACTGTTCCGACTTTTACCATTGTTGCCAGATATCCCGTTATGGGAGTAGGAGCACCTTCATAAACATCGGGGGTATAAAAATGAAATGGAACTAATGCCAGTTTAAAACCAAATGCCGCAACCAGAAAAACGCTGCTCAACAAAATAAATGGAGATCCAAATCCAGCATTATGATTCTCAAGCCACGAACGAATTTGACCAAACTCGGTTGCTCCGGTTGCACCATACAAAAAAGCGAGTCCGTACAACAATAAAACAGTTGAAAACGCACCGATCATTAAATACTTAAAAGCACTTTCGGTTGAGCGAATTTCAGTTCTGTAAAATCCACAGATGCAATAAAGCGAGATAGAGAAAGTCTCAAGACCAATAAAAAGCGAAGTTAAATCATTTGCTGAAACTAAAATTGAAAATCCAAACCCTCCAAAAACTAGACAAACTAAAAGCTCCGTTAGTTGTTCGTAACTGGATTTAAGAAGCTTAGTGGTACTTTCTAAACCTGGAATTAAAATAAAAATGGTCGCCAAACAAATGATATATCCCAAAGTATTGGCAATATGAAAAAAGTTGTCGATTCGAACGGCATTATTAAAAGCTATCTGAACTGATTCAACACCCACGATCGGCGAAATAGCCCGAATCTCAAGAAAAATTCCAGCGATAAGCCCCAAGATGGTGACAACGAGTGGGGCGATACTTCCTCGAACAAATAAACTGAGTATAAGAACTAAGATTCCCACAAGAGCCCACCAAATGATGGGCAGTGAAACTTGAAAATCTAAAACAAGATTCGACCACATAAATCCTACCTTACTGAGATGACAAACGAGTCTACAAGACCCATCGATTTTTCTCTAATCGGTCCTAAAATCCATTCGGGATAAAACCCGATCGCAAAAACTAAAAGTAAGAGAGGAATATAAAATGCCCACTCTTTTAGACCTAAATCTTTAAGATTTGAAATTTCAGCTCGTTTAGGTTCGCCATACAAAACCTTTTGAACAAGATGCAGAGTATAAACGACTCCTAAAACAACTCCCAATCCCGCAACCCCCACCCAAAAGGGGTGCGCTACAGTACTTTGAAAGCTCCCAAGTAAAATCATAAACTCGCCGACAAATCCATTAGTGCCGGGTAAAGCTACAGAACTCATCGAAATCAAAACTAAGACGAGAGAAAAGAAAGGAAGAACTTTAGCCACTCCACCGTAGGCTTCGATATCTCTTGTGTGGGTTTGATCATACAAAAATCCGACGAGTAAGAAGAGAGCCCCGGTTGAAATGCCGTGATTAATCATCTGAAGATAAGCTCCGCTCCAGCCAATATCGGTCATCATAAAAATACCTAAGGTAACAAAACCCAAATGCGATACAGAACTATAAGCAATGAGCTTTTTAATATCTGTTTGCTTCCAAGCAACTAACGCACCCAGAATAATTCCAATCACTGAAAGAATACAAAGTGCGGTGGAATAATACGCAGCTGCTTCAGGAAAAAGCGGAATAGCAAAACGCATTAAGCCGTAAGTTCCCATCTTAAGTAAAACTCCAGCAAGAATGACCGAACCCGCTGTGGGCGCCTCAACGTGAGCATCTGGTAACCAAGTATGAAACGGAAAAAGCGGAATCTTAATAGCAAACGAAAGTACAAAGGCTAAAAAGATCCATCGCTGAATCTCAAAATCGAGAGGATGCGAATGAAAATAATCTTTCAAAATTTGAAATGAAGCGGTCCACTGGCCGGTCGCTTTAAAATAGACGACATAGATATAGATCAATCCCAAAAGCATCAATAGAGACCCGGCGAAAGTGAACAAAAAGAATTTAAGAGTGGCGTACTTGCGACGCTGGCCACCCCAGATCCCGATGATGAAATACATAGGAATAAGCATGGCCTCCCAAAAAACATAAAAGAAAACCAAATCGTCACAGAGCAAACAAGCGACGACTGTTGCTTGCAATGCATGAAAGAGAGAATGAAATGCGACAGGCTTTTCTTTGACAACATTTACGGAATAAAAAACGCTGACGAGAGTTAAAAAAGCAGAAAGCAAAATAAGGTAGTAGGCGTAGGCATCAAGATAGAGACTATACTTTAAGCCCCCAAACCAATCTGCAGAAAATCTGAGCTCAGGTGCATTGAAACCCACCAAGGTAATAACAAAAAATGCCAGTGCTAAAGCCACCGATACCCAGGCGGCGGATTTTCCTCGTGATAGAGCAACAATTAAAGTGGAAGCCACCGGGAACAAAAGAAGTACAATTAGGTAATTTGAGGTCAGCATATTATCGAACCGTCCAAGCACCGAGAAGAAGAATCAAAAATCCGATCCAGACCCAAAGTGCATATTGTTGAGTTAATCCTGTTTGTAGTTTTCTAAATCGATTTCCCAGAGATTTAGCACCATCTGCCGTTCCATTAAGAAGCCCATCAATGCAAAGCACATCGACACCTTTCCAAAGAATCCATCCCAATTGTTTGAGGTTTCGAACAATTAATACCGAGTAAAGTTCGTCGATATAATACTTATTCTTTGGAACATTGAATGCGCGCGATTGCCAATCTTTGCCATTAAAATTGCGATACTTAAACCAAGCAAGGCCCAATCCAAAAAGTCCGATAAGAGAACTAATCACAGCTAGCTGAACAGAATGAGAAACTGCTTCTTCTGTTGGAGAGACAGCTTCCTGATGAACGACGAGACCTAAATAGTGATGAAGACGAGAAGCTCCTCCCCAAAGTTCTGGCCAATTCAAAAGTCCTGCAAACGCACTTAAGCCTGCGAGAATAACCAGTACACTTGTCATAGCCCAGGGAGATTCATGAGCCTCATGATGCCCTCTGAATTTTCCAAAGAAAGTCATAATCCAGAGTCGCCCCATATAAAACGCCGTCATCAAAGCAGTAGAAAACGCAAAGAACATCAAAAGTCCGCTATGAGATTCTGATACTGAATGTAGAATTTCATCTTTGCTAACGAAACCCGAAAGCGGTGGAACTCCTGCAATCGCCAAAACCCCAATTGTCATTGTCCAAAATGTGAGCGGCATTTGCTTTCGAAGTCCGCCCATATGCCGCATATCTTGCTCGTGATGCATTCCATGAATAACCGATCCAGCACCCAAGAATAAAAGAGCCTTAAAAAACGCATGGGTAATTAAATGAAAATAAGCGGCGACAGGGGCGTGAAGACCAACCGCTAAAAACATATAGCCGAGCTGAGAAATTGTCGAATAAGCCAAAACTTTTTTAATATCGTTTTGAAAAATAGCGATCGTTGCAGCAAAAAATGCAGTGGCGCCTCCCATGAAAGCGACAATCTGCAAAGTATCAGGATGCATCAAAAATAAAGGCTGAAGTCGACATATCAGATACACGCCGGCTGTCACCATTGTTGCAGCGTGGATCAAAGCCGAAACAGGAGTGGGCCCCGCCATAGCATCGGGGAGCCAAACGTAAAGCGGAATCTGAGCACTTTTACCTGCGGCTCCCAAAATAAGTCCCAAACACGCTATCTGCGACCAAAAAATTTGATCTTCAGTAAACATACCTACCGTAAGCGCAGCCGTAAGTTCCGGAATAACTAAAGTTCCAAAGGCTTTAAACAAAGCAAAGATCGCGATTAGAAAACCAAGATCTCCAATGCGATTGACAACAAAAGCTTTTTTTCCGGCCTCGGCATTATTGAGATCAGAAAACCAAAAACTAATCAGTAAATATGAGCAAACACCCACACCTTCCCAACCTAAGAAAAGACCAACAAGCGAATCACTCATAACGAGCATTAACATCGAAAAAATAAAGAGATTCAGATATGAAAAAAATCTTCCAAATCCAGGATCTCCATGCATATAAGCACCGGCATAGAGATGAATCAGTGAACCTACGAACGTAACAACAAGTCCCAACGCCAGAGAAAGCGGATCATACAAAAATGAAAAATGGACTCCAGCTTGATCGGTGAATTGAATCCAAGAGAACAAGTCAACTCGCAGAAGAGGAACCCCAGAGAAGAAAATCCTCGCAACAACCAAAAAACTAATAAAAACGGTAAGTACCGAACCAACTCGAACAACTGTCTCACCAAATTTTTTGCCAACCCAAAACCAAAGCAAACTTCCAACCAGAGGTGATAAAACTAAAATAAAACTAAGGAGCTTAAGTTCTGAACTTTCCACATTATCCCTCTAAGGCTCTTGCTTCATCGAGCCGAATATTTTTCTTAATTCTAAAGAAGTTGAGCATCAAAGCTAGTCCGATAGCACTTTCACAAGCCGCTACAGTGATGACGAAAAAATAAAGTATATTTCCGCCCTCATTCTGATGGAGTCGTGAGAACGCAACGAATGCAATATTGACACCGCTCAACATGAGTTCAAGACAGATCAAAAGAGAAAGCGCGTTTTTTCGCATCAAAAAACCAGCTGCACCAAAACAAAACACACCAAAACTTAAAAATAAAAGATGAGCGATTGAAATACTCATATGTGTTTCACTCCTGATTGCGGAGGTTTGCGAGAAGCTAAAAGACCCACTCCCACAATGGCGAGTAGCAAAATAATTCCTGCAGCCTCAAACCCCCAAAGATAGTCCTGAATAAGGGCATGTGAAATCGCTTCGATGCTTCCAAAATTTGCATTTTCAATAGGCTTAATCTTCTCAAGCAAAGTCGGTGTCGCAATATGAAGCGAAAGCAAAACAAAACTTAAGAACGCTATAAACAGCACAAGACTCCCCCAAGAAAGAGAGTGTTCCGTTCCCAATTCTTTAGGATCCAAATTAAGAAGCAAAATCACAAAAACAAAGAGCACCATAATGGCCCCTGCATAAACCAAAACCTGAATCACAGCGACGAAATGAGATCCGAGCAAAACATAAAGTCCAGCCGTAAGAAAAAAATTGAGAATCAACCACATGGCACTTTCAACAGGCCTCGCCCTAAAAGCCACGAGCCCCGCCGTCGCTAAAATAAGAACTGAAAAAATGTAAAAGAGAATCTGTGTAATATCCACGTTCTAAACCCTCTGATAAAAAATCCAAGCCATTGTCACCACTATACTAACGAGACTTAGAGGAACTAAAGTTTTCCAGCCCAGGCCCATGAGCTGATCGTATCTAAATCGTGGCACTGTCCATCGGACCCAAACAAACAAGAACATGAAGAATGCAAGTTTAAAGAGAAACCAAAGACTGGGTATAAACCAAAAACGCTGAATATCAACTCCGACAGCCTCCCAAGGTAAGAAAGGCAAAAACTCCCAACCACCTAAGAATAAAAGGATCGCCATGGCAGAAGCTACAGTCATATTGACGTACTCAGCTAAGAAGAAAAGTCCAAATCGAATTCCCGAATATTCTGTATGATAACCCGCTACAAGCTCAGCTTCTGATTCACAAAGATCAAAAGGTGTTCGATTTGTCTCAGCAAAAATGGCGGGAACAAAAACAATAAACGCCAAAATACCCGGAATAAAATTCCAAACATATTTTTGAGACTCAACGATCTGAACCAAATCAACGCTTCCGGCAAGAATAATGACTGAAACCAAAGCTAGGCCCGCTGCTAGCTCGTAACTGATCATTTGAGCTGATGCTCTCAGCGAACCCAAAACGGTATACTTATTATTACTGGCCCATCCGGCTAGAGCGACCGAGTAAACACTAAGAGACGTGATGGCCAAAACATATAAAAAACCGACATTAAGCTCAGCAATCTGAAGTCTGCGAGGAGAAGGTAAAATTCCTCCTAAAGTTGTTGGTGGCCCGAAGGGAATCACCGCAAAAGTCATCGCGGCTGGGATCACAGCTAAAATGGGGGCTAAGATATAAAAGAATGGACGTCTTTCAGCTGGTCTTAAATCCTCTTTAAAAACTAATTTAATAGCATCCGCCAAAGATTGTAGAAGTCCAAAAGGTCCTACTCGATTGGGTCCGTATCGGTCTTGAATGAGCGCGCAAACTCGTCTTTCAACCCAAACCATCACTGGAGCAACGACTCCAAACGCAAAACCAAAAAGAACAAGAACCTTACCTGCAAAAAAAGCCCAAGAAAGAATGGGCTCCGTCATTAACGATTCCAATCTAAAAGACCCTTTCTCCACTCATAGACAAGCCCTAAAGTCACGACAAAGAGAAAGATCCCTCCTGCCACTGCAATATAAAGCCCATCTCCTCGCTCGACGAAGTTTCTAAAACTCATCGCCCAAGGAACAAGAAAAACCGTTTCGATATCAAAAAGAATAAAAGAAACTGCTACAAGGTAAAAAAGAACGCTAAATCGCTGGGTATCCGCCCCGCCAGTGGGGATGCCGCACTCATAGATGCTATTTTTATTAGGATAAGAGCGCTTTGCCCCCAGAAGATGGGAAGCCGTTAATGCTCCCACTCCAACTAAAATACCCAAGACAAAAAGAACAAAAACGCCGAGATAGTCAGAAATAAACACGAACGCAGTTTATAGAGAGCTCAAGGATAAGGTCAACGAAGCAGGTTCTAAATTAAATGTGATTTTAAGTTTTAAAATGCTTGACGCCAAAAATCATGACTACTGTAATAAAGGAGTAAGGGATTGAGACCCAATCGGTTTTTTGCCTAGCGAGGGAATTTGAGGGAATTTTCGCTGGAGCACAAAAGCCAGTCTTTGAACTATGGGGAAGTTCAGAGATATCTTCGGGAAACACAAGTTTGGAGGGGACAGGACATGGCTGAGTCCATTCGCATTATTAAGAAATATCAAAACCGAAAGCTCTACGATACGCAAGATAGCTGCTACGTCACACTCGATGGCATCGCTAAGATGATCCGTGATGGCGAAGATATTTTGGTTGTCGATAATAATACCAAAGCTGATGTTACTGCTTTAATTTTGACCCAAGTTCTTTACGAACAAGAAAAAACCAATCAAAGCATCCTTCCTGTCGAGATCCTGAAGAATATCGTTAAAAGTGGCAGCAATAATCTTTTTGAATTCATTCAAAAGTATATTGTTGGCGCGCTCGATGCCCAAATGAAGGCTCATGAGGATATTAGAAATTACATTAATCGACTGGTTCAAAAAGGTGAGCTTTCTGCAACTGAAGGCGAAACCTTGATTACTCAACTTAAACAAGCCTCTGAGGCTTCAAAGAGTTCATTGGATCAAAGGATTGAGGAGCGTATTGACCGATTTATGACAACGCGAGCTCCATCTGCTGCAAATTTTTCAACGACTACCGATACTGCCAACCGCGCACCTACCATTTGATTTAAGTAGGTAAGACAATCTAACTATTGATAGAAGAAGACGAGGAGATCTTAATTCGCTGGCTCGGCCGCCTCTTCGTCTTCTTCGCCGCCTTCTGAATCTACAACAGAAGCTTCTCCACCAAACAATCGGCTCTTTTGCTTTTCACTTTCAAGCTCAGTAGCACAATCAATACAGAGAGTGGTCATAGGACGGGCTTTAAGACGCTCATCTCCAATCGTAGCACCGCAAGCTTCGCAGCCTCCGTAAGTACCTTCATCGATACGTTCGAGAGCTTTTTCGATTTTTCGAATGAGTTTGCGTTCGCGATCTTTAAGTCTGAGCAGACGGTTTCGATCAATTTCTTGGACGGCTTGGTCGGTAGGGTCAGAAGATGTTTCGGAAGTCTGTTCCGAAATGTTTTTAACAGCTTGGTCAGCCTCAGTGAGCAATTCTCCTAGACGCTCCTGAAGCATCTTCCTGAAATCACCTAACTTTTTCTTATTTAACATACGCTTTCCTTATCGTTCTGTAACATCAATCTAACAACCAAGGGGGGACTTGAACCACCGACCGGATGCCTACTTAATGATTCATCCCATCAAGATCAACCAAAAATTTTGGCCTCGCAGCTAAAGTTAATTTCTACTGTTCCAATCCCCTTCCCATAAGTAACTTAAGAGTCTAATGAGACGCTGCATGCTTGTAAAGCCCTGGAGGCATTGGGAAAATCAAAACAACTTTATTTGGCAGTCGTCATCACGACTTGGCCTATTTTTTTTATTTTTTATTGGATTCTTAAACTTGGCAGAATCGCTTGAAGCTGCTGTACATCCGGCCCCGCCGTCCATTGACTGGGGAGCCAGCACATATAGTTTTGCGGGGGCAGCAGCCGCCATGACTACAAATCAAGATGCCCTTCAGACGAACCCTGCTGGGCTTTTGTATTATCAAGATTTGAATTCTATGGGTGGTGGCTGGCTAGAAATGCCCGGTGATGCTGATCGATGGAGTGTTTCGCTCATTGATGGAGGCCAACCTGTTATTGGCGGAATGCAATATGCTTGGGCCAATAACGGAGAACTGGACCGGCAGACCATTACACTTGGAGCCGCCTATAAAACTCCTTACGGATGTTTGGGAATTTCTGGACATGCTCATCGATTTCGAGGGGTGAGTGAAGGCAGGGGCTGGATGTTCACAAATTCGATCGGGGTTTTAATTCCACTTATTCAATCCCTTGCAATCGGAATTTATTCCAAATCTCCTTACGATTTTGAGAAAGATAAATACCTTCCTCCTTCTTGGCATTTCGGAGTCATGTATCAATACCCTCAACTTCTTCGTGCAAGTTTCGAAGCCGGAAAAAAATTTCAGACCGGAAAAGATGATTGGCATTATATTGTTGCGGGCGACATTCTGGTTCAAGAATATTTTGCCATTCGTGGTGGCCATCGCTGGGATGAAGATCCCGAACGATCTTTTTGGTCGGCCGGACTTGCTCTGATTGCACAAAAAATTGAAATCGCGGGAGTTTTTGTTCAGACCACCGGTAAAAAACAGTCTAAAGGAATGGGGTTCGATATTAATCTTAAGTTCTAAGATTTAATTCTAAAAGATCGCATATTTTTTTTGCAATTTGCTCTTTACCAACAAACTCATGAAACTCATCTCTCTCTTTTGAATAAATATAAGCTGTATGTGATTCGCTCTTTACATCTTCAAGCCTATTCGCCACCACAAATTCAGCTGGAGTTTGGTTGACCCAAGCTCTCACTCGCTTTTTAAGATCGTCGACACTCAGTTGAGATTCCAATTTGAATGCAACGCGAATGGCGTCTTTTGTCTTAAGCGCCTGAATGAGTTTTTGCGAGGGCTTAAGATGAAGAGAGATTGCCTCTTGGGAGGAAGTCTTTCCGCTCGCAGGATTGGCCACATCGTAATCAAGAATTGCAGCAGAATAAATAATAGCCTTCGGCAATTCTCGATCCACAATTTGCTGACAGACACTGAACATCTCTTGATTAGTTTCAACAAAACTTGTGAGTGGCATAAGATATGCGGGTAAATTTGCCTGAAGAGGACCAGCCACAAGTCTTGGATAAGATCCTCTTCGAAATAACTCCGTTGCAATTGCTATGCCGAGGGACCCCGTCGACCGATTTGAAACGAAGCGCATATCATCAATCATCGACCGAGTGGGACCTAAGCTTAAAAGAATTTTTTTCGATCGAAGTGCAGATGACGAAAGTGAATGCACTATTTGTAGAGCAGCCGTTTCAAAATCAATCATCTTCGCTTTGCCTTCACTTGACACAGGTTCGAGAAGCGAAAAATCTTCGATGGACTTAAGTATCGCTAAGTTTTTTTGATAAATGGGGTTTCTCTCAAGCGAAGAATGCATTGAGGGAGCAAAAAACAACGGAAGCCTACCTAACGCACTTTGAACAAGCGTCGTCGCCACAGAATCTGCCAAACCTTGAGCAATGCGAGAAATAAAATCGAGAGTGGCCGGAGCAACTACAACTGCATCGGCGTGCGTGATATGTTCAGCAGAGCCTGAAAAATCGGTAACAACTGGATTTTTCGCAGCCCATTCGAAAACTCGTGGGCTTACAAAATCCGTTGCTGCCTTCGTCATAAAAACACGAATCTCAGCACCGTAACGTCGTAGCTCTCGAATTATTTTTGGTGATTCAATAAGTGCAATGCCACCGGTGACAACAAAATCGATTTTTTTACCTTTTAGGTTTTCGCCCTTAGGTTCGATATCGCGATCATCGAGCATAAGGCCCTTCTAGTCCAAAAATGCAACTAGCTCTACTACGAACTTCCCGCCTAGTATGAAGTGCATGTTTGAACTGATTTTAAGCCTTTCTAGCCTAGCCCTTTCGCTTTATCTTTGGGGTGTTTTAAGAACGGCGATTTGGCTAACACCCGTACTTTTTCTTGGAGAATTTAGGCCGTTGGTATTTGCATCGGTTCTTAGCTTTGTCACTGTCTGTGCTTTAATTGTTAAATATAAAGAAGGACGCTTTGACTTAAGAGAATCACAGCGAAGTGATTTTATTGTTATTCTTTTTTTTACTGGCGTTTTAGCCGGCACTCTTCTCTATCCGATTCCGCTTATTTATTTTGGCTTTGCCAGTTTAACTCCGCTTATTTTACTTGGACTTTTTCGGCTATTCCGGATTCCTGCTTCGCTCGTTGTAATTGCGCCTCAAAAACTAAAATGGATTCTTCCTTTAATTTGGTGTCTCTGCCTTTTATCTCGATATATTGAGCTAAATATCTAAATGACATCGGCCATTAAAAATTTTTCTCTGTTTTGTCCCACTCCTTTCGAGGTTCCCGCTTCACTCAAAAAACAAACCGAAGTTTTTGGAATGGGAGAAAAGGCTTCGCTTAAATTGGCCGAAAAATTAAATCAGCAGAAGAATAGCAATATTATTATTGTCTATGGCTCAGCCGGGTCTCTAAAATCCGAGTATTCTCCTGGCGATACATTCTTGGTTTCGCATATCAATGGACATGAACTCCCCAAAGCAGCAGGCACCAAATTAGGATTAAGTTATCTAAAGACCGCACGAGTCAGCACTGCCAGAAAGATTTTGCTCACCATCAAAGAAAAAGAAGATTTTCAAATGATGACCGGCTCAGACCTTGTCGAAATGGAAATGGGGTTTATATGGGACAATGTAAATCCAGAGGTCAGAGAAAACCTCGTCTTTATTCGTGGCGTTATTGATGAGTCAAAGACAGAACTGCCTTTTCTTTCAGATCACGGATTTAATCTTAAGAGCTTTATTTATCCTAGCACCTGGATTGCATTGATAAAATTTATGGGCGATCTCAAAAAATATAAAAAGGGTATGGAGTCTGTTTTTCAGAAGATCAGCACAAACTAGAGCTAGTTAGCTTGTACTCTGTAGCTTACGTGGCAATAAGCCTTCAGATGGCTTGGGATCAATTACATATTTCTTCGATACTTGCCGCCGACTTCGTAAAGGGCGTGCGAGATTTGACCGAGCGAGCAGTGTTTTACTGTCTCCATCAACTCTTCAAAAATATTTCCACCAGAGAGGCAAACTTTTTTAAGACTATCGAGAGCTGAAGAAGATTCATTTTTATGGAGCTTCCAAAACTTTTTCATATCTTCAAGACGGCGATTTTTCTCATCGATATTTGATCGAGCTAGAGGGATTTTTCCACGAACTACTCCCTCTTCAGGTAAGAAGGTATTTACTCCGATAAGAGGAAGTTCTCCCGTATGTTTTAGACGTTCGTAATAGAGGCTCTCTTCTTGAATTTTTGAGCGCTGGTACTGTGTCTCCATTGCTCCCAGAACTCCACCTCTTCTGGCAATAGATTCAAATTCTTTAAGAACGGCTTCTTCAACTAAATCAGTAAGTTCTTCGATAACGAAGCTTCCCTGAGTAAAATTTTCGGTTCGCGAAGTTCCAAACTCTCTTTGAATAATCATTTGAATAGCCATCGCACGCCTTACACTCTCTTCGGTCGGAGTCGTAATCGCCTCATCATAGGCATTGGTATGAAGCGAATTACAATTATCATAAATAGCCGTCAACGCCTGCAGAGTTGTACGAACATCATTGAATTCAATTTCCGCCGAATGCAAACTGCGGCCCGATGTTTGAATATGATATTTAAGCATTTGCGATCGTTCATTTGCGCCGTAGCGCTCACGCATAGCGACCGCCCAAATGCGGCGGGCAACTCGTCCAATTACGGAGTACTCTGGGTCGAGACCATTGCTGAAAAAGAATGAAAGATTGGGAGCAAAATCGTCAATCTTCATGCCACGTGAGAGGTAATATTCGACATAGGTAAATCCATTGGCGAGCGTAAAGGCTAATTGAGAGATCGGATTGGCCCCGGCTTCGGCAATATGATAGCCCGAGATACTCACCGAATAATAATTGCGAACTGACTTTTGAATAAAATAAGCTTGAATATCAGCCATCATTCTCAAAGCAAATTCAGTCGAAAAAATACAAGTATTCTGCGCCTGATCTTCTTTGAGAATATCAGCCTGAACAGTCCCTCTTACATTTTTTAATGTAAATGATTTAATTTCTTCATATTCTGCGGCAGATGGCTCTCGGCCCTTCTCTTTTTTGAATTTATCAATCTGCTGCAAAATCGCTGTGTTCAAAAAAAATGCCAAAATAATCGGGGCCGGACCGTTGATCGTCATCGAAACAGAAGTAAGCGGATCACAAAGATCAAAACCGTCGTACAGAATTTGTGCGTCGTTTAAAGTTGCAATGCTGACTCCCGACTCTCCCACTTTACCGTAAATATCGGGACGCACATCAGGATCTTCTCCATAGAGAGTAACCGAATCAAAAGCAGTAGAAAGTCTTTTGGCTTTATCGTTTCGACACAAGTAATGAAATCGTTTGTTCGTACGCTCAGGAGGCCCCTCTCCTGCAAACTGACGGCGAGGCTCTTCTTCGAGTCGCTTAAAAGGATAAATTCCAGCCGTATAAGGGAAGTAACCGGGCAAGTTTTCAAGTCCGCAAAATTCAATAATCTGATCCCAAGTTTTTAGCTGCGGCAAAGTCACACGATTAAGCAAAAGACCACTTAGAGTTTCAAACTGCTGAGGAACAGAGAGCTCTTTGCCGCGTACCGTATAACTCACCGACTTTTCTGAATACCTACGAACTTTCTCAGGCCAATCTTTAATGACCGCCTTCGAATTCAAAGAAAGCTTCGATTTAAAGTCTTCCGATTTAGCAGAGAGGTTTGTATCCTTCGTAAGCAATGATGCTTCGCCAAGAACATAGGCCTTATGAGCAAGATCAGCTTCAGATTTGATATGAGCCTTGTACTTGCGAACCGAGTCTGAAATCTCTCCCAAATAAAAAACTTTTTCAGCAGGAATAATCGTTGATTCCTTTGCGTTTTCACCGGCAAAACTTGCAGAAACTTTGGGGAAGTCTGGATTCTTCTTTACAAGGGCATCACGAATAGCGCGATAAAGTTTTGTGGCTCCGAGATCACTAAAAATATTACATCTCGTTCCAAAAATAGGAATTTGTGTTTCATCGACATCTTTAAATAATTTGCGTGATCGTCGATACTGTTTTTGAACTTCTCTTAATGCATCTTCTGAACCGCGCCGATCAAATTTATTAATCGCAATAAAATCTGCAAAATCGATCATATCTATTTTTTCGAGCTGAGTAGAAGCTCCATACTCCGAAGTCATCACATAGAGTGATAAATCCGAAACTTCAGTGATCGAACTTGAGCCCTGACCAATGCCAGGAGTTTCAACAATAATAAGATCAAACCCGACAGATCGACTGGCCTTTACAATATTTGAAAGGTTTTGACTTAATTCTTTTTCAGAACCTCGAGTCGCCAGCGATCGCATAAAAACTCGATCATCATCGATTGAGTTCATTCGAATTCGATCGCCGAGAAGAGCTCCCCCCGTTTTTCGCTTAGTCGGGTCTACCGAATAAATAGCAATTTTTATTTGCTGATGTTCATGCAAAAATCGCAACACTAATTCATCAATGAGTGAACTTTTACCGGCACCGCCGGTACCGGTAATTCCAAGTACGACTGCTTTAGTTTCTGAAGGTTTCTCAGAGAAAGAAACACCGGCTTCAATAGCAGTAATACTTCTGCCCCAATCTGATTTTTCAAAACGTACTTCGGCGGCTTTACGCTTCGCTCTTTCTTTGAGAGCGGAGTCGACCATAAACTTAGCCATACCTTCAAGGCCGAGAGTCATTCCATCATCGGGCGAAAAAATTCGAGCCACCCCATACTTTTGGAGCTCATCAATTTCTTCGGCGAGAATGACTCCGCCCCCACCGCCGAAAACACGAATATGAGATGCTCCATTTTCTTTGAGCATATCGATCAAATATTTAAAGAATTCGTTATGTCCACCTTGATAGGAACTAATCGCGATACCATCAACATCTTCTTGAATGGCAGCCTTGACGATTTCTTGAACGCCACGATTGTGGCCTAAGTGAATAACCTCACACCCCTGATCTTGAAGCACTCGCCGAATGACATTGATTGCAGCATCATGCCCATCAAAAAGAGCTGCGGCAGTAAGAAAGCGTGCGGGATTCACTCGAACACCCTAACTTAAGATCCTTAGAAAATCACGAAGTCCCGGTAGATTGAGTAACGCTTAAATCAACAAGATGACCTCTTTTAACGGCAGCTTGAATAATTGTCTTAATAAGAATTTCTTGTCTGGAATCTACTTCTTCAAACTTAACGCCAAAATAATTAGCCCCATGTTTGGGAAGAAAGGTGCAGTACTGAACCTTTGCCTTAAATGACAGAGTTCTTCCGCCAAAATCAAACCTCACATCAATATTGGGGTGTTGAACGAGGCTAGCGTCTCGAGAAGGAGCGTAAAATCCAAAACCACCTTCACCAAACGTATTTAGCTTATAATTCTTGGAATAGCTCTGAGGAATGAATACAGACATGGGAAAACTCGGCTCAACTTTAAACCGAGGAAATTTTCTCGGTAACTTCTTAACTGATGTCTTCATGTGTTTTCCACCCCTTTCGAGCCGGCCGAACCCGTACAATAAGGATAACACACTGCCCAAGAGAAAATAGGCCCCCAAATAGCCATGAATTTCAACAATATAGCGGCCTCCTTCACTTGACTGAGATCTAGCGAGAAGATTGGGATAGGCCATGGCAGTTTTAAAGCATAGACCGCGGCGTCTTAGAATTAGTTCTCAGATGCGAGATCTCCTAAGAGAAACTCAAATTTCTCCTCAAAAATTGTGCCTGCCCATTTTTTTAACCGACGGAAAGGGAATTCAAAAATCTCATCCGCAAGTTCCAGGTATTATCACGCTCTCAATTGATAAACTTAAACCGTTTCTTAAAAAAATTGATGAGCTCGGAATTATTTTTGTTTTGCTTTTTGGAGTCGCAAAGAAAAAAGATTCAAAAGGCTCGGGCGCCTTCGATAGAAATGGTCCGGTCTGCCGCGGCATTCAAGAAATTAGGGAGCATTTTCCTCATCTTATTATTGGAACCGATATCGCACTCGACCCTTATACAGATCATGGTCATGATGGACTTTTTGACGGACAAACAATTCTCAATGATGAAACTGTTGATGCCCTCTGTAAAATGGCTCTCCTTCACGCAAAAACAGGCGCTCATATCGTTGCGCCTTCCGATATGATGGACGGTCGAGTTTTAGCGATTCGAATGGCGCTCGAGGAGAACGGATTTAAAGATCACAGTATTTTAGCTTATACTGCCAAGTATGCTTCGGCCCTCTACGGTCCTTTTCGCGATACACTAAGTGCGAAAGTTGTCGGAGATAAAAAAACGTATCAAATGGATCCTGCAAATCGAACTGAATCACTTCGAGAGCTAAAACACGATCTCGAAGAAGGTGCCGATATGGTGATGGTTAAACCTGCATCATGGTATCTCGATATTATTGCAGATTTTAAACGAGAATCGTCGGCCCCTGTGGCCGCTTATCAAGTCAGTGGCGAATGTGCAATGATTGAACTTGGAGCGAAAGAAGGGCTTTTCGATCGAGATCGAGCTATCTTAGAATCGGCAACATCAATTATTCGCGCAGGCACAGATATCTTAGTGACCTATTTTGCAACTGATATTGCAAAACTCTGCCGCCAAAAATAATTTTTAAACTTTTATTTTTGTGGAACCGCCATTTTTATTTCGGCCCTGAAACCAAAAAAATCCTACTGAAAAAATGACGCCCCCAATAATTCCAGAAACCAACTGAGCAAGCTGTAATTTTTGAAGACCCCATTCAACGGCCGGCCTGCAATTAACTCCAATTTCGACTGGGGGCTCAAAATACCAAGCAATCGCATGGGGAGCAATATAGGCCGACAGCAGACTGCCCGCCAATACACCCACTACAAAGACGAATAAGAATCTCTTCATGGCTTAAGACTTTCTGTTTTTAAAATCTTTGCATCTTTATCAAGTTCATAGACAAGTGGAACACCGGTTTCAAGCTCTCGCTTTAGTATTTCTTCGGAAGTCAAACCTTCAAGCGACATGATAATTGATCTGAGTGAATTACCGTGAGCCACAACCAAAATATTTTTCTGAGCCTTTAGTTCTGGCAAAATATAGTTTTTAAAATAAGGAAGGGTGCGACGAGATGTGTCTTGTAGACTTTCTCCACCAGGAGGAGGAACATCAAAGCTTCTTCTCCAAATATGAACCTGCTCATCCCCATATTTTTTTCGAGTTTCATCTTTATTAAGTCCTTGAAGCTCACCGTAATAACGCTCATTCAAAGCTGAGTCGATCCAGACTGGAGGCTTCTGCTTTACTTCTGAAAGAACAATTTCAAGAGTCTTCTGAGCACGTTTAAGACGAGAGGTATGCGCCACATTCCAATCTGTCTTCAATTGAGCAATAGCGGCACCGGCCCTTTTTGCCTCTTCAATTCCTTTTGCCGAAAGATCAACGTCGATCCAACCCGTAAATCTATTTTCAAGATTCCATGCAGATTGCCCATGTCTTAATAATACTAATTTTGCCATGATCTTCTTTCTAAATACTTGTTGATGATTTGTTCACAAAAAGACGAACCACAAGAATAAATCCAGCCACAATCACCAAGACCACCCCTGAGACGAAGGGAAGCTCCTGTCTTTGATCATAAAGATAGCCTGCAAAAAGTGGCGCAAAAATCCGAGCGAGACTAGCTCCTGATTGGTAAATCCCAAGCACACTTCCTTGCTTATTTGCAGGCGCAGCTTTTGAGAGCAAAGCAGCAAGACAGGGATTCGTTAAACTATAACCAAAAGCGAGCAAGATCAAAGCCACACACAAAACTCCAAGACTGTAAGAAAAGATCAAGGTCGAAAGCCCCAAAACAATAAAAATGATCCCGGTTAAAACCAATCGAACTTCTGCAAATTTTTTCGTTAGCCGCCCAATGAGACCCCCTTGAACCAAAGCCATAACAATTCCCAGAAACGCAAGTAGATAACCTGCCTCAGATTCTGAAAAGTGAAATCGATCAAGAACGAAAAAACCAAAAGGAATCTCAAGCTGTACAAAGGCCATCGTCAAAAGAAAAAATAATCCAATTGGAACAAAAAACTTAGGCTGACTTAAAAATGCTTTTAACTCTGAAAGAAAAAATCTTCTTCGATTCTCTTCACGCAGGTTTCGGTCGGTGACGGGCTCCTTTAAAATTAAACTCGCTAAAATAAAATTAGCAAAAGTAATCCCAGCCGCTACTAAAGAAGGCCATTCAAATCCATGCTTTACTAAGATTCCACCTATCGCCGGGCCAAAAACAAATCCTAAACCAAACGCAGCTCCAATAAGCCCCATTCCTTTAGCTCGTTCTTCAGGTTTTGTAATATCGGCCATATAGGCACTAGCAGTTGAAATATTGGCAGCAAAAATTCCTGCAAAAACTCGGCTTAATAAAAGAGAAAAATAGGTATCGGAATATCCCGCCCATAAAAAGGCCAAAGATTGACCTAAAATTGTAATGAGAAGGATGGGTCTTCTTCCCCATCGATCACTCAAGCCGCCCCATACAGGCGAAACTAAAAATTGCATTAAGGAATAAACAAACATAAGCGCGCCCGCTTCTGTTGCTGTCGCATTCAAATGACGAGCAAAGAACGGAAGCATCGGAATCATAATTCCAAAACCAAGAAGATCGACAAAGACAATTAAAAAAATGACTAACTTGGTACTCTTTTTCTTCACGAAACTCCCCCACTAAAGAAGCGATAGGCTCCATCAATTCCCAACGCTAAAAACAAAATAAAAAGATATAAAATCGAAACATAAAAAAGTTTCATAAAAGATTTTTTATCTCTCACTTTTAATCGAACAAAAGTTTCTCGCGTATACCACATCCATCCTAAAACAGCGGCTATGCCATAGATTAACCCCGCCTCTTTCCAGTAAATGGGAGCTAAAGTGAGAGGAAGCAAAAGAAAAGTATAAATAAAAATTTCAGTGATCGTTCTCTTCTCTCCTAGAACATTGGGAAGCATCGGAATTTTGACTTTTTCGTATTCACTTTTGAGGGCCAAAGCAAGAGCCCAAAAATGAGGAGGGGTCCAAGTAAAAATAATGAGAAACCCAACCCAAGCAATAAGAGAAATATCCCCATAGGCTGCAGCTGATGCAATTAAGGGTGCAGTCGCACCTGCCGCTCCACCAATAACGATATTGTAATAATGTCGGCGCTTAAGCCAAACTGTATAAATTAAAACATAAAAAAGAATCGTGCCTAAAGAAAGCATGGCCGCAAGGGGATTAAATTTTATCCACAGATAAACTGTTGAAACGGCACCTAAAAGCAAACCAAACAAAAGAGCTTTAAGTGGGGTCAGTTGCTCTTGAGGAAGTGGACGTTTCGTTTTTGTTCTCTCCATCAAAGCATCAATATCTCGATCTATAAATTGATTAAGGGCATTCGCTGATCCAGCGGCAATAATAATGGCTGAAAGGCAAAGTAGCATTCGCAAGGGACTTACAAAAAGAGATCCTTCGGCAGCCATCGTGGCAAGACCTGTCACTGCAACAAGGACAATGATTGTCGGCTTAGTCAGCTGAATATATTTAGCGAGCGAAGACAATGCGAGTACTCCAAAAATAAGTTGTAAAAATTGAAATCGCTGTCGCTGAATGCAAAATACTCAAAGCAGGATGAATTAAATTAAAGATCATCAATACACCCCAAACGATTTGAAGAAGAATTAAAAAGAGACCCAGAAAATTTAAGAAGCGCAATTTTTTAGATTTAGATTTGAGCTGAAAAAAAACAGCACTCACAACTGCGGCTAAGCAAAGTAAATAAGCTCCAATACGATGCATGTAATGAAAAGCAACAGGGCCCGAAAGCTCAGGCCACCATTCGCCATGACATTTTGGAAAATCAGGGCAAGCCATTCCAGCATAGTGGGAGCTTACTGTTCCACCTAATGTCGCCTGAAGAAAAGCGATGATCAGAACCGTCAGTGCCATCGTCTTATGAGCACCAGTAATTCCAGTTTCTTTTAAGCTCTTTCCAGAAATTAAATTTTGCATTCTTCCTAAAATAAAAAGATTAATTCCGAGGAGTGAATATCCCCCCATCAAATGAGAAGCGACGGTTTCCGCTTTTAAAAGTTGAATCACTGTTTGCATTCCAAGCCAGGCTTGAAACGCAAATAAAACAAGACAAAAAACAACCCAAGCTCCCAACGAAGCTCTCAAATGAGCTCGACTCCAAACAGTGACGGCAATGGTCAAAGCAATCAGACCACTTACCGCAGCAATTTTGCGGTGAATCCATTCCATAAAAATTTGAAAATTAAAATCTGGAAGAATTTTTCCAAAACAAAAAGGCCAGTCGGGACATGCAAGTCCAGCATCGGCAATGCGCACACCAGCTCCCAAAATAATCAGTCCAAAAAGGACGTAACAAATAAGATACTGAAGTTTAAGAACCCAACGATCTGACATGGGCCCTTAAACTAGAACTGCCCAGCTGGTCTGTCAAAGAAGAGAGTTCAGATAAAGCAGCCTTAGGGCTTCTCTTCACTGCTTCTGGCTGATAAAAATAGGGTATGAGAACAGAAGATCCGGCTATTGAGACTTATTGCCTTAACCAGAGCAGCGCCCCCTCTAAAGTCTGCGCAGATATTTTTGATTTTACCGTTAAAAATATCCCTCATTCCGAAATGTTAATTGGTCCCATGGTAGGAGCAACCCTGGGGTTTCTTGTCGAATTAATCTCCGCCAAGCGCATCCTTGAGATTGGCTGCTTTACCGGATACTCCGCATTAGCGATGGCTGAACGTCTGCCAGACGACGGCGAAATCATTACTCTCGATATCAACCCCGAAACTACAAAAGTAGGAGAAGGTTTCTGGTCAAAGAGCCCTGATGGAAAAAAAATTAAACTCATCTTAGGCCCGGCCCTTCAAACCATGCAAACTTTAGAAGGCCCGTTTGATTTAATTTTGATTGATGCCGATAAAGAAAATTACAAAAATTATTTCGATAAAAGCCTGGAGCTTCTGTCGCCCCGAGGAATCGTTGTTCTTGATAACTGCCTATGGGATGGAAAAGTTATCACTCCACAAGAGACGAGTATCGAAACCGTCTCTCTTCGAAACGTCGCACAGTATATTAAATCTCGAACTGATCTAACCTCAGTGCTTTTACCCATTCGAGATGGGCTTATGATTGTTCAGAGAAAAAACTAAACTTCTATAATTTCGCCGGCTTCAAAATGTTTCGGCCCTTTTTTAACAGTAGTGGCGGCAATTTTCGGATCATGTTCGTAGATAAAGATCCAATTGTCTCGTACAGCTTCTTCGAGAATTTTTTCTTTTTCATCGAGAATTTTTATTACGTGAATATCGTAACCCATAACCCAAGGAAGCGGCACATGAGCGGATGTCGGGATCAGATCTGAGGGGTAAAAGAATTTTTGATTTTCAAATGTGATCAGCGGACATTGCAAACCAACTGTATGTCCATACGAGACGCGAACGGAAATTCCTGGCCAATTGATTTTCTTTTCAAAATCTTCAGGTCCGTCACAAATAATTAACTGCTTTGAATCAACAAGAGGCATGAAGTTTTCTCGAAGATAACTGGCTGACTCCCGAGAATTTGGTCTAAGGGCCCAATCATAATTATCTTTTTGAATATAAAATTTTGCATTCTTAAATGTGGGAGTTAATTTGCCTTCAGAATCTATTACGGTGGATCCGCCGGTGTGATCAAAATGCAAATGTGTCAGAATAACATCAGTTATATCTTCAGGTTTAAGCCCCGCTTCATCGAGGCTTTTTTCAAGTGTCGACTCTGAATGATCGATACAATAAATCGTCTTTAACTTCTCTGACCATTTATTGCCTATGCCTGTATCAACGAGCAAATTTCTTTTTGATCGATGGTCGCGCAGTAAAATAACTCGCAGGGCCATTGGAATGCGATTCTGATCATCTGGCTTAATGGAATTTTCCCATATGATTTTGGGAACTGTCCCAAACATAGCCCCGCCATCTAGTTTGAATAATCCAGTTTCAAGTGAGCGTATTTCCGCACTATTTGACTCTATAGCCATTGGTGTTCCTCCACCTAAACCCTCTAAGTTATTAGAAGACTTAATAAATTTAATGTCTACCTCTAACAAATATGCCTAAAACCCCTTAAAATGGAGGTAGGTGCCGTTATTACTCGATAGCCTTTACGTTGCCGTTGTTGAAGACGAGCCGCTCATTCGTCAAATGATTATCGAACGTCTGAGAAAGAACGGATTTGCTCGTGTTGATGGGTTTGCGAATGGTCAAGAAGCCTTCGATCGTTGTTACGATCAAATGAAATCAAAACCATATGATCTGGTGATTACTGATCTTAAAGTTCCAGGCCTGACAGGTCTTGAATTAATCACAAAGCTGCGCGATGAAAATTCTTATTCGGCAACGCCAATGGTTATAGTCACAGGTCACAGCGATTCTGGTTTGATTAAAAAAGCTATCGAAGTTGGCGTAACTCAATATCTTCTCAAACCTTTTTCAATGGGTGACCTAGATAAAAAAGTGAACCGGGCTCTTGAGAACCCTCCCGTTGCAAAGGCAAAAAAATAAATTAGTTTAATTTTTTTACTTAGCCGTTTGAAGATATCTCTCAATCGCAAAATCGATCGGGATTTTTCTTTCGGCATTTGCTGAAGCTCCGCCATCATCTTTTGAAGGATCAATAATTCCCGCCTTTTTTAGATCATCGTTTGAAGCAGGAGGATTTGCAGCTCCTAATGCAGAGACGTAATGAACTAAAGCCCAACGGTCGTCGGTTGCTAATGTTGCAAACGAAGGCATTGAATTAAGACCGTTCTTAAGCGTTAAAAAAATATCGCTTACCTTGCGACCGTTCTTCCATCCATCTACAGTCGTAAAATCTCTTGGCTTTGGATTAAGAGCAGCAGCAGCAACTCCATCACCTTTTCCGGCAGCTCCATGGCAAAGAGCGCATTGTTGTGCATAAAGTTCTCCGCCTCGAGCTTTGAGTTCGGCACTAGAAATCCATGGTTTCTTAAATTTTGAAACCTCGCCCGCCTCAGCCTTTACCTCTTTTAATAAAGCTCCTTGAGCTCGCCAGGTCACAGTTCTTACGAAAACATCCTGTGCAGTAAGCACAATGAAAGCAAAAACGAAAAAAAGCGACGAAAAGAAAATAACTCGGTTGGCGGTCTCGTCATACTTTAAACCCATAAAGAACAAAACAACCAAAATGGCTTTAACACTCGCGATTAACATGGCGATTGGAAAATTCCACGCGCCAAAATGAATTCTCGAAGCACCTACAGTAACAACTGTAAGTACCAAAAGAATAAGCAAAACTTTAAGGCTCATCCCTTCAGGAAGAATATGGTGGCCTTTTTTATCGTCGTCGTGATCGCTCATATTTTTCACCCCACCAAATAAAGAAGCGGAAACAAATAAATCCAAACTAAATCGACAAAATGCCAATAAAGTCCCGTCATCTCAACGGGTGTATAGTATCCAGGACCAAAATGTCCTTTTTTCACTCTGAGTAAAATCCAAATCAGAAGGCCAATTCCAATCGCAACATGTAAACCATGCAATCCGGTCAACCCAAAATAAACCGAAAAGAAAAGAGGAGCATGCGCTGCTTCTTTAAGCATCTCGGCATTGCTAAAAAATTTTCCGGGCAATAAACCGTCATGAATCTTGTGAGAGTACTCAAAATATTTGACGACCAAGAACGTAAAAGCACAAACAATCGTGATGATCAAATTAATCGTGGCTTTGTTCAGCTGACCTCGCTGAGTTGCAGTCACAGCTCGAGCCATGGTGAAGCTACTAATCAAAAGAACAACCGTATTTAAAGCCCCCATCTTCCAATCGAGATGCCCCGATGCATGATGAAAATCAGCAAAATACCAAGTTTTAAATACAAAAAAGGCTACAAATAGAGGACTAAAAAACAGAACCTCTTGCAAAAGAAAAAGCCACATCCCTTGCTTAGCGGTCGAAAACTGATGATCAGCATCTTTAAAATGATGTGCGTGGTGATGTTCGCCTGCTGCGTGCTCAGAGCTCATAAATTACACCGCCTTATGCTTTTTAAAATCGTAAAAAGTTCCTGTTACTACGGGCTCAACCTTAAAATTTTCAATCGGCGGAGGCGACGAAGTCATCCATTCAAGAGTTAAAGCTCTCCAAGGATTGTCAGGTGCTTTCTGACCGTTCACTAACGCCTTAATGAGATAAAAGGCAGCTATAAGAAATCCGATAGAGATCATGATAGATCCAGCTGTTGAAATCCGATGGTAGATTTCGAATTCAGGCAAATAGTTAAAGTAGCGTCGAGGCATTCCTTGTGATCCCATAATGAACTGCGGAAAAAATGTGATATTAAATCCGACGAAGATGAGGAACCAAGAAACAAAAGCCAGCTTCTCACTATACATTTTTCCAAAAAACTTCGGAAACCAGTAGTGAATCCCAGCCATAAAGCCCATCAAAGTTCCGCCGACCATGACGTAGTGAAAGTGAGCAACGACATAGTAGGTGTCATGAAGATGGATATCGACAGCAATTGTTGCGAGCACAATTCCTGTAAGCCCGCCAATCGTAAAAACGAATAAGAATGCCAAAGCATAAAGCATCGGAGCTTCAAAACTAATCGATCCTTTATAAAGAGTGGCCAGCCAACCAAAGACTTTTACTCCCGTCGGCACCCCTACAAACATGGTGATCAAAGAAAATACAAAAACAGACGTATCCGACTCACCACTTGTAAACATATGGTGTCCCCAAACAAGAAACGAAACAGCGGCAATACCGAAAATAGCCGCGGCCATAGCACCATATCCAAATATCGGTTTGCGAGAAAATACAGGAATGACCTCGTTGATCACACCCATTGCAGGCAAAATCATAATGTAAACTGCAGGGTGAGAATAAAACCAAAAGAAATGCTGAAACAAGACAGGATCACCACCCAAAGCAGGATCAAAAAATCCAATTCCGAAAATTCTCTCAATCGCCAAAAGACAGAGAGTCAGAGCTAAAACAGGAGTCGCCAGAAGCTGAATAATCGACGTGGCATAAAGCGACCAAACCATCAGAGGAAGTTTAGACATTGTTAAACCAGGAGCTCTTAATTTATGAACGGTCGCTATAAAATTAAGTCCGGTTAAGATAGACGAAAATCCCATTACAAATGCCGCCGAAACCATCAGTGCGGCACTTGAGCCAGTGCGCGTTGAATAAGGAGCATAAAAAGTCCAACCCGTATCAACCCCTTTAAAAAATAAAGTCGAAAGTGCGATTGCTGCACCAGCCATAAACACATAGTAAGAAAGCAAATTCAGTCGTGGAAATGCGACGTCCTTCGCGCCTAACATCACCGGCAAAACAAAATTACCAATCGCAGCGGGAATCATAGGAATGATCACCATAAAAACCATGATCGTTCCATGATATGTAAATGCTTTATTATAAGTATCCGCAGACATCAAAGTTTGGCCGCCAGTCCAATGTTCAAGTCGAACTAAAATGGCATAGATCCCGCCCACCAAGAAAAACAAAATAGTAGAAGCCAGATACATAATGCCGATTCGCTTATGATCTAAAGTCGATAACCACGACCAAATACCTTTAGGATATGTCAGATAATTTGTTCCGGCTGGACTTTCATGCGCCATACAATTCTCCTACCTCACGCTCTTGATATAATCGATTACAGCGTTGAGTTCTTTTTCATCAAATTGCCCAGCGTAAGGGGGCATTATCAGATTCTCAAAACCTTTCACGATTTTTGCCTGAGGTTGCAAAATAGATTCACGAATATAATTCTCATCAACCATGACTTTTTTGCCATCGGCGAGTTCAACTTCGTGACCAAAAACACCCTTATAACTTGGACCAATTCGCTTTGACCCATCATCAGAGTGACATGCCACACAACCCTTTACTTGAGTAAGACGTTTACCCTCATCGATCAGCGAACCCTCCATAATCGGTGGTTCTTTCGTTAGGTCTTGAGTTGTTTGAACTAAAACATTTGCAGCGATTGAAGGCTCTCGAGCAACTTGCACTCCCCCAACGCCTACAGCACCTGGCAAATCAATTTTTCCGCCCCACTTCCATATCTTCCATTGTTCTTCATCTAAGACGACAAGCTTGGCCAACATATCGGAGTGACTTGTGCCACAATACTCAGCACAAAAAATCTGATGTTGCCCCACCATCGTTGGAGTAATCCAAACACTCGTATACATTCCGGGTACGGCATCCTTCTTCACTCTAAAATTAGGAATAAAGAAGGCGTGTAATACATCATTTTGACGAGAGGTGATTAAAAAACGAACGGGTTTTCCTTTGGGAACAAAAACTTGATCTCTTAAAGTTCGCCCATCCTCATATTGAAAAGTCCAAAACCACTGCTGGGCGACAACTTTGATTTCCATAGCATTCGTTGGGACATCAACAGCCATCTGACGATATACAAGCCAACCCCAAACAAAAATAACCATCACTAAAATTGTAGGAATAACGGTCCATACAATTTCGAGCTGAGTATTGTGACTAATATCTGAAGCCTGATGTCCAGGTCGTTGACGATACTTGATTGAAAAAATAATCATCCCGGCAACGACGATGACAAAGAAGAAAACGCAAATCGCAAAAAGAAAGATATAAAGCGTATCCCAACTTTGAGCGACTTCCGATGCGGCTATCGGGAGTGATCCAGCTAACTCACCATTCATACGGTTAATTTCCTTTCGCGGCGAAAGAGCATCAAAAGATACACACCAATAAAAAGAATGGTGAGTATTCCACCAAGCTTCATCAGTTTTGATGCTTGGACTGCATAACCTTTGCTTAACGGATCATAGCGATAACAAAACATCATGAAACGATCCAAAATTGTTCCAACTTGTCCATTAGAAGCCTCGAGCAATGAAAGTTTTAAATCTTTATTGGGAAAATCGATTCCATAAAGCACTCTTGAGATTTTGCCCTCAGGAGTAAGAATAAATATTCCAGCACTATGAGCATACTCGCCTGTTTCTTTTTCGTAGCGATAATTAAAACCAAGTTGACCTGCGATAGCTTGGATCTGATCTTCTTTTCCAGTCAAAAAATGCCAGCCTTTTTCGGCACCCAAACGTCCGTACTTATCAAGGTAGGCCATCTTTTTCGCGGCCGCTAGATCCGGACCTTCTTTCGGATTAATACTTAAAGTAAGAACTTTGTACTCATCTCCAATGGTCCAATTGAGAGTTCGAAACGAATTTGAAGCACCGGTGAGCAAATACCCGCAGATACCAGGGCACTGATAGTAAGCCATAATCACAACAACTGGCTTAGAGGCTTCAAAATAATTGGCCAGCACGACATCTTTGCCATCTTCGTCTTTAAACCTCAGGTTCTTGATATCAACAAAATCACCGAGCTTCTCTTGAATCTGAATATTCTGCATCTCAGCAGGAAGCTCCGATTCTCCATGAACAGCAAAATTGAAAAACTGATGAGCCAATAAAACACAAAGCATCACCGCACTTTGTTTGAAGCTCTTCAAAATTTTATTTCGGTCATTCATCGAAAATCTCAATCTTATCCATGGTAATAGTGAAGCGAAGCATCTAAACGAGGGTCCTTTGCAGGAATCATTCGCACTCGCTCCATGATTAGTCCTACCACGAGCACAAAAAATGAAACAAAACCAACTCCAATGCAGGCTTCTTTCCAACTAATACAGGCATTTACAACTGCACCGGCAACGTCACTTTGAAATCTCAAAGTAGGAACTGCAATCCAATAGAGATCTAACCATTGACCAACCAAAACCAAAATCGCGATTGGAATAGTCACTTTAAAATTCCGTTTAAATCCAAAAGGAAGAAGAACTAAAAATGGAATCACAAATCGGACGCAAAAAAGTGCCGCACTGATCGAGGCCCAACCATCTTTAAATCTCTCCTCGAAGAAAAATATTTCTTCAGGCAGGTTTCCGTACCAGATCAACATAAACTGTGAAAAAGCGATATAGGCCCAAAACACGGAGAAACCAAAAAGAAATCTAACGATATCGTGAAAGTGATCGGTTGTAACCCATCCTTCAAAAGTACCAGCTCGCTTTAAAATCCATGACAGGATCAGCATCATGGCTAATCCAGCCTGAAAGAACCCCGCAAAGAAGTAGATACCAAAAATCGTCGAAAACCAGTGAGGCTCCAAAGACATTAAAATATCAAAGCCAGCCATCGATGCAGAAAG
>CAZRLF010000015.1:21967-46015 GCA_964601045.1 uncultured Bacteriovoracaceae bacterium | reverse complement strand
GAAAGTGCAAAAAGAACCATGATACCAGCAGCACGCTTTCGATTTCTTTCAGTAAGCCCCGGTTCTCCCGAAGTATCTTGGCGAAAAGAATTTTTAATCAAAGCCCATGAGCCAAAAATCCAAATAGCAAAATACATAATCAGACGAATTCCAAAAAATTTCGCATTGAGAAATCCGGACTTCCACTGCAGCAAATGATCTTGCGCAACAACATCTTCATGACTCCATTCATAAAGATGATGAATTCCTAAATAGACGACGATAAATAAAAGAGCTGCTACCGGAAGAGTTAGAGCCATAGATTCCATCACACGGCGAACCACAACACTCCAGCGAGCTGAAGTAAGAAATTGAATTCCAGTAAAGAATAATCCAAAAAGCCCCATTCCAAGAAAAATTAATGAGCCGATTAAAAAATGCATCCAAGCTCGTGCATGATCTTCAACATATAGTAAACGTAAACTCAAAAGACCCGCGGCGATCAAAACCACTAAAGCAATTCTGAGTTTCATACTCATTTTAAACGCCTGAATTTGGCTTGGTCCGTGACTCATTTTGCACCCTTTGGTTTAATCACTTCATCTAAAGCTTTGAGGTCCTCAGCTGTAGGCTTTTCAGCACGATGAAGAACTCGAATATAATGGATGATGGCCCATCTATCTTCTTCGGCAATCTGCGGAGCGTAAGAGCTCATTCCATTTTGACCTGCAATGATCACATGGTAAATTTGACTGTCTGCATACCCTCGAATTTTTTCAGACTGTAGCGAAGGAGGCTGAGGAAATTTTGGAACAACAAGTCCATTTCCTAAACCTTCTGGTCCATGACAAACAATACAATAAGTATTGAAAAGCATCTGGCCTCTTAAAAGAGTTTCTCGAGTAAGAGGCAATATATTTGCCGATCGAGGAACTGAAGATGCCGGAGTTTCACGAGTATAAGGGTAAACCTTTTGGTTAATCGCAACTGTTCCGACAGGTGGAACTCTTTGACCTGATCCGTCTGCAAAAAAATCATACCCCCTTTGAGGAATAAGAGCCTTTGTATGATGCATATTCGGCATATACTGCATGGGATTGTGTGAATAGTTAAACCATCCGCTGTGCTTATAAAAAACGAAACCCAATGCACCCAAGACCACGACCAAAACTATGGATTTAACTAGGCACTTCATAAGTTGCCCTCCACATCGTGAATATCTTGAGCCTGAATTTCTTTGAGAAATCTTTTGACCGGCTCAATTTCATCTTGAGAAGAAACCTCAATCGCTAAAGCAAAACGATCATTCGTAATATCAGGATGAAATATGGGCTTCTTAAAGTTAGGTAAGCCCAAAAACAAAGTGAACATCACAGCGGCAGTTGTAACACCGCAAAGTAGAACAGTGAGTTCAAAGAAAATCGGCACATATGCAGGAATCGCAAGAGTGGGTTTTCCACCAATATTAAGCGGCCATGAATAAAGATGCGTCCAAACTTGTAATCCACCAGCCGCTCCAAATCCTACGCAACCCGCAGCAAAACTAATATAAGGGAGCTTTGTTCGCTTAATGCCCATCGCATCATCCATTCCATGAACCGGAAATGGCGTAAAAGTATCAAACTTTTTGAAACCTCTACTGACAGTCTTACGAGCGGCATTCATGATCGACTCAGTATCAAAATAATATCCGACTACACAAAATTTCTTAGCCATGATGCGAGCCCCCCTTGGTCGGGATAACCGCTTTTACTTCAGCAATTGAAATCGTCGGCAGGAATCTGCAGAAAAGTAAAAAGAGCGTGAAGAACATACCAAAGCTTCCACAAATAACAGCATAGTCCCAGGGCGAAAGTCTGAAGTAATTCCATGATGAAGGAAGAAAGTCATTCGCCAGGGAAGTAACGACGATCACAAATCTTTCAAACCACATTCCGATATTCACAAAGATAGACAGAATGAACATCAAAACCAAATTACGACGACATGATTTGAACCAGAAAAATTGCGGAGAGATAACATTACATCCCACCATAGTCCAATAAGCCCAAGCATAAGGACCCATGGCTCTCTGAATGAAAATATATCGCTCGTAAGGAACGCCGCTATACCACGCAATAAAAAACTCTGTCGCATAAGCCAAACCAACAAGCATACCGGTGGCGAGAATGATCTTATTCATATTATCGAGGTGGCTTAAAGTAATGTACTGCTTAAGCTGAAAAACTTCTCGAGCAATCACAAGCAAAGTAACCACCATCGCAAACCCAGAGAAGATCGCTCCGGCAACAAAGTACGGAGGAAAAATTGTCGTATGCCATCCAGGAATAATTGAAACGGCGAAGTCAAAAGATACGATTGTGTGCACAGAGAGAACGAGAGGAGTTGAAAGACCCGCTAAAATCCAATAAGCAATCTCATAGTGATGCCATCCGCGGCTTGATCCTCTCCATCCAAGAGATAGAACTGTGTAGATTTTCTTTCGCCAAATATTCTTAGCGCGATCACGCACTGTCGCTAAATCAGGAACTAAGCCTGTATACCAAAACACACACGAAATCGTGAGGTATGTCGAAACTGCAAAGACATCCCACAAAAGAGGCGATCTAAAATTGACCCAAAGCGGACCCATTTGATTGGGATAAGGCATCAGCCAGTAAAATGAATACCAAGGTCGACCGGTATGGATGAGAGGAAAAATACCGGCACAAAGCACGGCAAAAATAGTCATGGCCTCAGCAGATCGATTGATACCAGTTCGCCACTTTTGACGGAACAAAAAGAGAATGGCTGAAATAAGAGTTCCGGCGTGACCAATACCGATCCAAAACACGAAGGTAATGATCATCATACCCCAGTTCACTGGAGATCTAATGCCCGACATACCAACGCCTTTATAAAGCATATAGCCAATCAGCGAGAATCCTGTGGTCATCAACGATGCGGCAATTAAAAATGCAATCCACCAAGTACGAGTTGGAAACGACTCTAATGGTTTACAGACTTCGTTTGAAACATCCGCGTAAGTTTTTCCACCCTCAACGAGGGGATCTTCATGTAATGCAGGTAAGCTCATGCCTGCCCCTTATTTCTAATTCTTGGCAAATAAGTTACTGACGGACGAGTATTTAAAACTTCGAGAACCTTAAAGCCTTGTTCAAGTTTTGAAATCTTCGAAACTTGAGACTCAGGATCATTAAGATCGCCGAAAACGATCGCATCAGCAGGGCAACTTTGTTGACATGCTGTCTTGATCGCTCCGTCGTATAATTTTTCTTTTTTATGTTTAAACTCATCTGTGGTTTTGCGAATACGTTGAACGCAGAATGTACATTTTTCCATCACACCACGGCTTCGAACGGTTACATCCGGATTAAGAGCCATGGGCATTGGATCTTGAACATCAAGTTTTCCGCCTAAAGAATCAGAGTATTGGAAATAATTAAAACGTCTAACCTTATATGGGCAGTTATTGGCGCAATAGCGAGTTCCTACACAACGATTGTAAGACATATCGTTTAAGCCGTCGCTACTATGAACGGTTGCCAATACGGGACAAACTGTTTCACAGGGAGCATTTGCACATTGCTGACAAAGCATCGGTTCGACTGTGGCTTCAGGATTTTCTGTTCCGCCCGAATAATAAACATCGAGTCTGAGCCAAGCCAGATGTCGTCCATAAGCAACTTGTTGTTCACCAACGATGCCAATGTTGTTCTCAGAATAGCAGGCAACGACGCAGGCATTACAACCTGAGCAAGAATTGAGATCGATCGCCATACCCCAGCGATGACCAGGATAAACAAATTCTTTTTCGTTATACATCGACTGAGGCTTGATATGATGCGCACCCTCTTTAGCGGCCTCAGGATTTTTCAAAAAGTCAGCCAGAGTTGCTGTTTGAAGAATATCGTGATCTCTTCCTTGTAAATCAAAATGTCTTTGAGTCGATGCTAAACCATAGGTCTTACCAGTTTTTGAAACTTCAACCGATTGACCTTGGAATTGATAAACGCCGGATTCATTCTTAAGACCAAAAACATAAGCGTTTTTACCACAGTTGCTTCCTACCGATCCGGCTTTTGACCTTCCCCAACCTAAAGCAATTGCAGCAACATTTGGTCTTAAGCCAGCTTGAATATGCACAGGAAGTTCAATTGTTTTAGATCCAACCTTAACTTGAGCCACGTCATTTTCATGCATGCCCATTTTAAGATCTTCTCTAAAACCAAATTTACGGGCGAGTTCAGGAGAGATCGCCAGAAAATTACTCCAGGTCGCTTTTGAAAGCGGATCCGGAAGTTCAAGAATCCAAGCATTTGAAAGTTGAGAGCCATCTTTCACATGCGACATTTGATAGAGTACAACTTGAATATCGTCATTTTTTGCCAAAGCTTTGGGTTTCGGCAAATAATCAACAACGTTTCCTATCGTTGCCGACTTTGTTTTTACGGCAGTCTGTGTTGCACCTTTTCTTAACTGCTCTTGCCACCAAGATTCAAAACCTGCTCCACCCGAATAAACGGACTGCTTCCAATACTGCTGAACAACAAGTCGATATTCAGCGGGGGACTCTTTTAGAAGTGAATTTAAAATCTCACCAAACGAACGAGTATCAAAAAGAGGCTCAATCACTGGTTGCTGAATTGAAATTACACCTTGGCGAATCTGAGCATCACCCCAACTTTCGAGATAATGGCTTTCTCCTAAAACAAATTTTGCAACAGCAGTTGTTTCATTAAATTCTTGAGAGATTACAACCAAAGTAGAAACTTTTTCAGCCGCTCGACTCCACTCGCTGTCTAATTGGTGATATCCAGGATTGGCCCCCTGAACGATAAGAACATCAACTTTTCCGTCGGCCATATCTTTCAGAAGCAAATCGTAAGATTCTGCGCCTTCGAAACCCGTAATAGCACTTGACCGAATATCGATAGCGTTTCCGTAATTTTGTAGCAGTTGGTTAAGAACAATCGCCATTTGTTGACAAGCCAACGCATCCGGACCTGCTCCCCCCGCAAGAACCACAGATTTTCCTCGGCTCGCCCAAAGCGCATCAGCAACAATTTTTAAATCATCCCCTGCAATACCAGTCACATTTGAGACCGCCTCAGGAGTAAACGCATCATATGTTTTAGCGATATTCAGATTGCCAGATTTTTGGGCAATCAACTTTAAAACTCCGGACATCACAGCCAGCTGATCAGAAGGAGCAATAGAATAGCGATGGTCAGCTGAAATACCGGTCGTGGTGAAGTGACTTTCAAAAACAAAAAGGCGATTTACGTTCGTATCGCCATGATGAATTTTTCGACGCTTTGAAAATTGCTTTGTATTTTCGACAGAGCGGGAATCAGCACCTAAGAAATCTGAGTCGAATGAAACAAGAACATCAGCTTTATCAAAACGATAAGAAGGAACTAGAGCTTGCTTCGTAACATTTAGATAAGCTTCTTCGACGGGAGTACGATCAAGCGGTTTAAATGCATGCAGACGAGCTTTAAAAGTTTTTGAAAAATCATCTAAAACAGATCGCAAAGTAGGACTGATGATGGGGCCCGTAAGAATACGAACAGCACCAGGTCGTGCCGCTTTAAGTGCAGCTTTAATTTCAGAATCAGCCACTTTATTTGTAATTGCTGTTCCAGATTTTTGCGATGCTTTCACTCGCTCTGGGTTATAAAGGTCAAATACTGAAGCCTGAGTTGCCGCATCGAGACCTCCCTGGTTGACGGGATGATCAGGATTTCCTTCCACTTTGATGGGACGCCCCTCTCGAGTTTTAACAAGAAGACCGTAGCCATTGGCCGCTGAAGATGCATACCAAACCGGAACACCTGCCACAAAATTCTGTGGCTTATTCACATAAGGAACCAGAGTATCAACAGGTCTTCGCTTACATCCAGCCGCCATCAGCGCTGAAGCTCCGCCCATCCATTGCAAAAACTGTCGCCTATTAACTGATAAATTTAACTTTGCTTCTTTTTGATCTTTAGAAAATTCTTGTGAGCGCCGAGCTTTGATATGTTCAAAATTTTCATCCAGCTCAGCGGGATTTAACCAGATCTTACGCCTTTCTTGAGAGAGAATTTGCTCCTCAAGCTTACGTAATTCCTCGATTTGATCAGCGGCATTTTGCTTATCAACACTCATGATTTCTCCACTTGCCCCGCTTGATTTTTCGCTCTTGGCACCAAATGCGCTGGAGTTCGAATCTCAACTCCTCGAGCTTTTACAGATTTCTTGGGCCATAACAAAAGAGCAATCAGTGCCAAGAACCCAACAGCTCGGCCTCCTGAACTCGCATTTTCTTCTGTTTGTTTTTTCGGCTCCAAAGTCTCTCTCCCAACTAATAATGGCAAGTACTGCAGCTAATATCCGCGTTTTGGTATTCGGGATGCGCCAATATTTTTGTATTGGCCATCATTTCTTCAATCTTTGAAGGCTTAGCTGCGCCCTTCATCTCGCGTACCTTATCAGCAGTCTCAACTCGATGAGGTTGAACGTAATTATTATTTCGATGGCAGTTAATGCACCAGCCCATATTGAGAGGTGCCCATTGATAAACCTTTTCCATGGTTTGAATCGGGCCGTGACATGACTGGCATTCAATTCCAGCGGCAACATGGCGCCTATGGTTAAATCGTACGAAATCGGGCAGAACATGTACCTTAACCCACTTAATCGGCTTCTTCTCAGCATACGCTGCGGCCATTTGTTTGATCCAAGGACTATCGAGCTTCACAGCCTGATGGCAGTTCATACAAGTTTCGAGACCAGGAACTTCCGCATGAGATGATCGTTCGGCAGTGCCATGACAGTAAAGGCAGGGAATTTTGTAATCTCCTGCATGAAGTTTGTGGCTGTAGGGAATGGGTTGTTCGGGAGCGTAATTCTGATACCAAGCTGGCCATATATTAAAGATAAGACCACAGACGTAAAGCCCTGCGCACAGAGCAACAAGAGCCGCTAAAGAAATACATACGATCTTTTTTGTATTGCTAGATTCACATCCAGCGTTGCTGTCCTCAGTCATTAAACCACTCGCAGAGCCATTATGAGTGGCGAAAAATTCGTGTCAATTGTGCATCTGTAGTATTTACAAAATGGAACGATAAAGACTTAACGTGCTCGTTAAGAAAATTATTTCAAACGATGGAAGGTAATTACAGTTGGCTGTTGAATCGCCTGATAATATCTCAAAGTTTCTTCGAGTCTTTCAAATGTAACAGGATGAGCGCCGTTTCGGCTGGCTTTATGAAGAATTAAATTCTTATCTAAATAGAACGCAGCATGAAGAAGCGATTGAGCTGTTCCAATTTCTTTCGAATCGGCGTTCCAAAAAACCAAAACATCTCCATAAAGAATTTCTTCGCCCACACCCACTGTCCTAAACTTGGAGCTTAGAAGCTCTGTAAATTCATAGTCGTAGCCCTCGTAAGCAAGATCTCCCCTTATAAACAAGCGGCTAACTGTTCCAAAACAATTCGGACCCAAATCTCCGCATCTACCCTGTTCTTTCGCCACAAATTTTGGAAATAATTTTGCAGCTGGCAATGCGATTTTATTTTTAAAGGCTTGTTTTATCTCTTTCGATATTTGTTCAGAGTCATTGGGAAACAAGCGTCTGATATGCATTGTAAGTTGTGCTAGGTGCCGACGATTTAAGACCTGAAGAGATGGGTTGGTGAGTCTTTTAATCTCATGCAAGCGCTGTCGAGTATTATCGCCTTTATATTTTCGTTCTAAGCCAAAATTGAAGACAAACCTTTGATTTGTAAGACTTGCCATTCGCTTTAGATTTTCTAGGGTCGCTGAACAGTCTAAATTTTTGATTTGCCGTGAGTTTTTCAAATTAACTTTAGCAAAAAACTTAGGAATAAAAGTTTCAAAGTCTTCATGCTCAGACGCAAAGACAGAACTCCCCAATAGGCAAAGTCCTAAAAATAAAATTTTAGAAAATATTAAATTCCCCCGCAAGGTCACTCCCTTATAAAGCGGGGCATTTATATCATGTGTTTATAGCCCCAGCAATAGAGCTCCAAATTAGGTTTTAAGCGCTTCAGGGGGCAGTCAAAGCTTGAGCTGGGCCTAAAAGATCATTTTTGAACTCAGAAAAATAATTATCTGACTCAATCAATTTTTTAAGACCCGGATCTGTGTGAATGAGTTTAATTACCTCTGCATCTGCTTCAAGAAGCGAGGTGATGGATTTATCGAGCTCAATCTTATCTTTGATATTACCATTCACCGCCCAGTTAGGATCGGCAGGTGTTCGACTTGTTATACTTTTGATCTTCTCAAGGAGCTTTGTGAGGCCCAGATGATGGCCAAGCTTTTTATTAAAAGCCTGAAATCTGTCGAATCGCTCAACCCAGTGATCCCAAGATGCCTTCTCCCATTTTTTAGTCGTAAAATTATAATCAGGCACTCCAAAGTAATAGAGAGTTCCAATCGCACCAGCTCCAAGCATCCAAAAGTGCCCCTCATTCATCTTGAGTAATTCTTGGCCCATTAATGTGAGTGAAAACCATTTGGGATAAATTACCGAATATACAAACCCTGGTGTCACAAAAACCGTCGACCAAAAGCCAAGTTGGTTACGGGTTCGTCTTGCATCCTCAGAACGGCCGCGTTCGGTCATCGACTGCTCCCATTTATAAAAACTTTGGTTAAGAAAGTATCGCCAAAAGACGTTAAATCCCAAGCCTGGTCCTGCCTCTTTAAACATCGTGCTCCAGCCATTGAACGAAAAAATCTTTAAGGTCTCTTCTAAAGTTTTTCGCGAAGCCCAGTAGATATCAGCCGTAAAAAAAGCCCCCAAAGCCGTTCCTTTAACAAAACGCCCCTTGCCAGAAAATGAGCGATTAAACCAATTGCTCATCGATTTTTCTAGAACTCCCGTCCCAACACTATTGCCCGCATCGACAGCTGCTGAGTTCCAAACAACATGCCAAGGCACTCCTGCCTTTTTGGCCATAGCAACTGCAGCTGTTCGTATGCCGTTGGCGATTAATAACTTAATCGCGGTCGTCTTCATTTCTCCCCGCGTTGGAGTTTGATAATCTTGGGGAAGAGGAAGCTGATAAAGAGCTTTTTGAACAAGCAAGCATCCTTCTTCGAGACATTTCTCTAAGAATCTTGGGGCTTCTTTCTTAAACAACTGAAGATCTGAAAAATCAGGCTTTTCAGGTCGGTTAATTGTCTTTAGGGGAATCTCTCTATCTGGATATTGCTCCTGAAGAAGTTCATCAACGAACTCAAACATATCTGATTTTTTCTCTCCGAAGAGAGGAAGACCAACAAGAAAAAGGGCGGGACGATCAACAACAGGGTAGGCCGATCCGGTCTGAAGAGCTTTTTTTAATGCGTTTGGATCCGTAATTCGCTTTCCTCGATCTCTATCAAAGTAGACCAATTTAGGAGCCAAATTGGGGTGAGATTTAATGTAAGCCTCGATAGCTTTAGCATCGAGATCAGCCACTTTCTCACCTAAACTTGAATCAGTAAGGGATGCTAAATAAAGCCCACAGGGAGTTTTCGATGGCCTTGGATCTCTTAAAACCCTTAGATCAGCGCCTATAAGAGAGTTAAAGAAAAATACAAAACCAAGGACAAAAAAGGCCAAAGTCTTCGTAAGAGTTTTATGAGAATTGAACCCTCTCCCCGTAATCATTATCGGCACTTTGCCGAAAGCATATTTTTCTAAGCAAGAATAATAAGTTACCGAGCAGCAATTAAAACTCTTGCCACAAGCTCGACTTTTCCTGAGAAGATGTTTGGCTTATTTTTAGATCTGAAAATCGGGTCGCCCGCTAATGGGAAGTTCAACGGTAAAAATTGACCCGCGTCCTACTTCACTATCGATCGAAATTTTTCCGCTGTGAGCATCAACAATTTTTTTAACGATCGCTAAACCGAGGCCAACGGTTTCTTCACCGGCAGTCGGTCTAACGCTTGCACGACTAAATTCTTTAAAAAGTTTTGGTAGATCGCCGGCTGGAATTCCCAAGCCCTCATCTCTTACCGCGATCTCAAGTTGTGTCGGTGTCTCAGTAATTTTAACAAGCACATTGGTATTTGAATGCGAAAATTTAATCGCATTTGAAATGAGATTGCTCACCGCTTGAGCAATTTTTCGACCATCGGCAAAACAGGGTTTAAGACTTGAAGGAGAAATGAGCTTTAATCCAACACCTTTTTTTAAAGCAAGTTGCTGAAAAGACTCAAATGTCTTTTGAATCATTGGTGCCAAATCGACGAGTTCTTTTTGAAAAACATCTCCGCGTGAAAGCGCATGAAAATCTAGAAGACCATTACTCAACTGAAGCACTTGCTGACAGCGCGCATACATTTGTTCAAAAACTTTTCGCTGTTTGGGCGTAAGAGACTGAAATAAATCTCCGTCTAATATATTTTGCAGCTGCATAATCACGCCAGCTAAAGGTGACCGTAAATCGTGAACAACTTCTTGGAGCTCAGTCTGTTTTGAATCCGATTCTCGCTCAGCTTCAAGCCTGTTTTGCTCAATCGCATTCTGTACGATTTGGCGTTCAATGGAATATCTCATAGCCGAGATAAGATGCGCGGGTTCAATTTGTCCTTTAAATAAATAATCTTGAGCTCCGAGATGAATACCTTCGACCGCAATTTTAGGGTCTTCCGTACCCGTAAAGACAATAACGGGAAGATGAGGAAGAGCTGATTTAAAATAAGTAAGTGTTTCGATGCCGCTAGAATCAGGAAGACTCAAATCTAAAATAACAACATCGGTTTTTTCTCTCTTTGAAAACTCAATGCCTTCTTTAAGACTGGATGCACCCTGCAAGGTATAACTAAACTCTGGACCAGCTTTTTGAAGAGCAATTTTAAAAAGTAGAGCGTCTGAAGGATTATCTTCAACAAGCAAGATAGTGAGGGGTGTCTTATTGCTAATCGATGCGTTACCCAGTGATTCTTTTTCAGGAAGACAAGGTGCCGAAATAGAATGAATATTCTCTTTAACTCCAAGTGGTTGCTTTTTATTTTCTGTCACAGCAAATTGTCCCATACAAAATCGAGCGATTTATACACTATGCGCTCAGTTCTGCAACTCGACTTTGGGTAGAGTGAGAAAGTGCACTTCTTAAAGTGTTTCCAATCAGTTCTTGTTGTTTTGCGTCTAAATACGGATGCATCGGAATACTCAAAACGCGCTGAGCCGCTCTCTCAGCCTTTTCTAATCGATATTCAGAACGCGAAAATTTTTCAAACACAGGCTGTTTATGCAAAGGAATCGGGTAATGCACGGCCGTGGGAATTCCCTTTTCTTTTAGACTAACTTCGAGACGTGAGCGATCTTCAACTTCAATTGTATACTGAGCAAATACGCTCATATTGTGAGGCTCAATAAAGGGAAGACGAACCAACCCCTTTAGTACTTCTCCATATTGTTTTGCGACCTCTTGTCGTAATAGAATTTCTTTTTCAAAAACGTCAAGCTTAGCTAAAAGAATGGCAGCTTGAAGAGTGTCAAGACGACTATTTACTCCTAAAACTGGATGATGATAGCGACGATCCTGCCCATGTACTCGAATCTGCTTAATAAGCGCAGCGATCTTTTCGTCATTAGTGAATATCGCTCCACCATCGCCATAGCATCCAAGAGGCTTAGACGGAAAGAAACTTGTTGTTGCGATTGTCGAAAGATTGCAAGATTTTCGTCCACGATAGGTAGCGCCAAAACTTTGTGCGGCATCTTCGATCACAGGAATTTTATGCCTTAATGCAATGGCATTAATTGCATCCATATCTGCACATTGCCCATAGAGTGAAACAGGAATAATCGCTTTAGTTCGCGAAGTAATCTTGTCTTCAATTAAACGCGGATCGATATTGTAAGTTCGCTCATCAATATCAACAAAAACGGGCGTTGCTCCCAGAACAGCAATGGTCTCAACCGTGGCAATAAAACTAAATGGGGTTGTGATTACTTCATCACCAGGTCCAATTTGCAGCGCCATCATTGCAATTTGTAAGGCGTCTGTTCCATTCGCCACACTCACGCAAAATTTTGAATCAACGAATCGGGCGAGCCTGGTTTCGAGTTCTTCTACTTCAGGCCCTAAAATAAATTTTCCATGATTTAAAACGCGATCTATTCGGGTGCGCAATTGTTCGCGAATTAAATTTTGCTGAGTTGTCAGATCGATGAATTCCATCAGTCTCTCTTTTTTAACCCAGTCGAACTCTCTTCATAAGTGGCATTTGTCACAGGACACCGCCAAAGACCAGCTTTATCCGCCTTAGAGAGACGAACACCGTGTTCACCCATCCAACCCGTTTGCTTAGCTGGAACACCAACAAACAAAGCATAGGCAGGAATATCCTTTGTAACTACCGAACCCGCTCCCACGAAAGCATATTCGCCGATAGTCACTCCGCAAACAATTGTGCAATTGGCTCCCAAAGTCGCTCCGCGCTTAACCAAAGTATTTCTGTATTCATCTTTTCGTGAAATCGCTGAGCGAGGATTAATGACATTAGTAAAAACCATGCTGGGCCCGCAAAAGACATCATCTTCAAGCGTCACATTGTCATAGATCGAAACATTATTCTGCACTTTGACGTTGCGTCCGATTGTGACTTTGCTTCCCACAAAAACATTTTGCCCAAATACACAATTCTCACCAATTTTTGCTCCCGCGCAGATATGAGCAAAGTGCCATACTTTTGTTCCCGCACCCAGACTCGCACCTTGATCAACAATAGCTGTAGAATGAACGCTTGTTTCAGTTTGCATTAATACTCCAACGGTAAAGCAATGCTTTTTCCATCACGTGCAGAAATATAACTGGCGATTAAGACTTCAAGAGATCTTAAACCCTCTCGACCGTCAGTCACCGGCTCACACTCTCCTCTCAGAGTCTTCACAACATTTTCATAATAGAGCGGATGGCCAAATCCATAGACTGACGAAGGCTGATAGTTGGCTTCTTTTACAAAATGATCATCTTCATCAGGAGTTTCAAAATCCCAATGCTCAAACTTATTGACGGCCACGCCGCCTAATCGGACCGACCCCTTTTCTCCCAAAATTGTAATCGATCCTTCAAGATTTTTTTTGTAGGTGAGCATTGTTACAGCAGCAGTTCCAAGAGCCCCAGATCTCCACCTTAGATTAACGACCGCCGTATCTTCGACTTCAATGTTTCGAGCAAGTGTACCAGTATAGGCTTGAACGGATTGAACAGGTCCAATCATCCAATCAAGTAAATCCACATAGTGACTAGCTTGATTCATCAAAGCACCTCCATCAAACTCCCATGTGCCGCGCCACTTAGCCCCGTCGTAATACTCTTGAGGCCTCGACCAAAAAACATTGATAGTGGCGAGATAAATCTTACCAAACCTCTTCTTTTCTACAGCGCGCTTTAAAAGCTGCAGGGTCGGATTATGCCTATTCTGCTTCACAACAAAAAGACGAACTCCCGCTTCGTCACATGCTTGAACCATCTTGAGCCCATCTTGCCAGCGAGTCGCCATGGGCTTTTCAGTCATAATATGCTTACCCGCTTTTGCGATTCGAATCGCTTGCTCGGCATGAAGTCCGCTCGGAGTTGCCAACACAACCAGATCTGCATTTGATTCAATCAAAAGATCATCAAGTCTTAAATACGCAGAAACATTTAACTTCTTTTTCAATTCTTCGAGTGTTTTTGGGTTATTATCGCAAACACTAACCAGCTCAATATTCTTATCGTGCTGTTTAATCGCCTCTAAATGCTTCTCAGAAATTCTGCCACCCCCCACCAGAGCAACTCGAATTCTTCGATCTTTGATGACCCCCTTAAGATGAAACATAATCTCGAAAACTATCAGATCTATTTTAAATAAGATAGTTAATGCGTTTTTACATCTGCCTTAAAACGCTCTGATTACGGATTTAAAAGCTTATATTTGGGCTTCGACAGTCGAATTGGGGCCTCAACCTCTGTATCAAAATATTGTGTTAAGCCCGAGTTAAGAACAACTTCAAAGCGGTATTTTGCCGGTGAAAGAACTTTATAAAACTCGGAGTTTTTAAATGAATAAGTGCCCACCGACTCGAAGCGGCCGTTTGAAAACTCTTGGATTCGAACTATCCCACCTAGATTTGATTTCTCGAAATAAAACCCCGCCCCCTGATGCACTGTTTTTAAAAAGTTCAAAAGGGCCTCTCTATTATTCTGATAAAACAAATCCATCTCTGAATAAGATGGCCACTTTAAATTCGAAAGCTCAATCGTAAATTGTAGATCATTATGCCAAAAATAACTCCAGTCCTGCATTCCACCATTCACTTCATACCAATTGTAGCCATTCGTAATTCCGTCGTTAAAGGACGAAGAATTTTTAAGATACGAAACGCGAGAAGAGTAATCGAGACTGATGCTCTTTAAAAGATTAAGAAGTGGATGTTCATCAAAAATAGTATCCCACATATAGTTTACGACTTCTGCTCCGCCATGAAAGTTAGCAGAAAGTGCAAACTGCCTCTGCGTCTGCCAGCGCATTACCGCTCTAGTTTCAGGGGCGCGCCATTCAATCGAAGATACGCGGTCGTCTGTAGAGAAATCAGGAAAATCGCGATTGAGATCCACCCACTCAGCATTGGCGCGCTGGCGTAGTTCTGCTCCATCTGGATTCATCGAAGGCATAATAAAAATCTCTGTTTGATCGATGAGATTTGTAATCAGTTCATCTCCATTTTCATAGGATTCAAGCAGATCTCGAATCAGCCTCATCATGACTTCACGCCCCGTGATCTCATCGCCGTGCATATTGGCAATAAATTTCACCTCTGGCTGAATCAGATCATTTTGAGGTTGCGAAGAAATTTTCATCACTAAAAGATTCCGGCCTTGAACAGACTTACCGATCGATTGCAGCTGAGAAATATGCGAATATTTGCGCTTCAACGATTTGAGTTCAGCCTCAATCATCTCAAAAGAGGGGTAACCAGATCCTTCAAATTTATTCTGTTGGTCAGCTAAAAATTTAAATTCAATTTTATTCCAGTTTTTAGTGAACCCCTTACGTCCATAGACTTCGTATCCATCTTTAGATACATGATCGACAATTAAATCAGGATTCTTTTGAATTTCTAAAAGATGCTTCCTCTCTTTATCAAAAACATACACACCTTCTTCTGCGATTTTTGCAGCAGAAATATTCTGAAAAATAAAAATAAAACTCAAAAAAACCAGCAAAAATAATTTTTTCATTTCCCCTCCCCGTAAGATTCTGACTAATTCACTGCGTTTAGAGCCTTGCTTTCAGGATGAACAATGCCTAAATCTCCTGCGACATTAATAATGATCTCACCAACTTTTTCGGGATCATCTGTGACATGAAGTAATTTAAGATCTTCTTGAGAAATTGCTCCTTGAGTAACCAAAACATTCTGAGCCCAATCGAGAAACCCCGCCCAATAATCATGCCCAACCAAAATAACTGGAAAATCGTAAACTCGTCCTGTCTGAATAAGAGTGAGTGCTTCGGTCATCTCATCGAGAGTTCCTAAACCTCCTGGCAAAATAACATAGGCATAAGAGTATTTGACGAGCATTACTTTGCGGACGAAGAAATAATGAAAGTTCAAAAAGTAATCGAGATAAGGATTAGGAATTTGTTCATGCGGCAGGCGAATATTGCAACCAACGCTTGTTCCCCCGCCTTCTTTTGCTCCGCGATTGGCAGCTTCCATCAGGCCAGGACCACCTCCAGTAATGACTGCAAACCCTTTCTTCGCAAGAACATAGCCTACTTTTCTTCCCAGTTCGTAATGAGGGTTTGTAGGACCAAAACGAGCAGAACCAAAAACAGTTACAGCAGGCCCCAAAGGGTGCAGAGTTCTAAAGCCCCGAATAAACTCAACCGCAATTTTTAAAACTTTTAAAAATTCCTTAAGCTTTGAATCTCTGCCGGCTAGAAAAACCTGCTCACCAGTTTTAAAATCTGCAAGACGCTTCACTCGAAGTCGACTCGGTGGAACAAAAAAATGATAAATTTTGAGAAATAAACGCAATCCTCTTAAGCCTAACAAAAGTCTTCTCTCTCTGGCATAAAATATTGCGAAGCTAAACTCGAATCAGCGATAGTACCTAAACATGAAGTTCATGCCCCTAACAGGAGTTAAAGTTTTAGACCTCTCAAGAGTTCTGGCAGGCCCCTTTTGTACTCAAATTTTAGGAGATCTTGGCGCCGATATTATCAAAATTGAAGAACCAACCCATGGAGATGATACCCGCGCATGGTCTCCGCCAAGTTTTGAAGGAATATCGACTTATTATCTCTCGGCCAATCGGAACAAGAGATCACTGGCCGCCGATCTAAGAAACAAAACAGATCTCAATAAAATTTTTGAACTCGTTAAGAAAGCCGATGTCTGTGTCGAAAATTTTAAGGTCGGAAGTCTAAAAAAGTTTGGACTTGATTACGAGAGTCTTAAAGAAATTAATCCGAAACTGATTTACTGCTCTATTACTGGGTTTGGCCAGACAGGCCCGCGGGCTCATGAGCCCGGATATGACTATCTCATTCAAGCTATGGGCGGACTAATGAGCATTACTGGGCCAGATCCTGAACACCCCACAAAAGTGGGAGTCGCCATTGTTGATCTCGCCACTGGACTCTATGCATCCATCGGAATACTCGCCGCCTTAAGAGAGCGCGAACATTCAGGTCTTGGTCAGCATATTGACTTATCGCTATTAGAAGTAAATACAGCTCTTCTCAGTTATATCGCCATGAATTTCTTAGCGACCAATAAAGCTCCACTTCCTCAAGCCAATCGTCACCCAACTATTTGTCCATATCAGAGTTTTGAAACTCAAGATCGCCCCATCGTTGTGACGATCGGAAATGATTTGCAGTTTAAATCTTTTGCACAAACACTTAATCAAAATTGGCATCAAGATAAGCGATTTATTTCGAATGAACTCCGACTTAAAAACAGGCTTGAACTGCAAGCTCTGGTCGAAGAAAAACTAAAATCCAGACCCAGAGACCACTGGATGGGTATTTTTAAAAATAAGGGTTTTCCCTTTGGCCCAATTTTAAATTTAAAAGAATTAGCGGAAGATCCTCAGATGAAAGCACGTAAAGTCTTCACTCAAATGTCAGATCAAAAGACTCCAAATATTAAAAACCCCCTCGTTTTATCGCGAACTCCGATTGAAACTTATGCTCCGCCTCCAAAGCTGGGGGAATATTCAAATATTGATTTTATCGAGGTTTAAACCCCCCTTGACCATGGCAGGAGCTGTGATAGAAGTGCCCGCAATGACATTCTCTCGCCTTATCAAAGCTTTGGTCTCTTTAGCGTTAATTTTGGTTGGTTTTGGACTCACCTCTCCGAATTACGCCGTGCGAGGGCAAAAATCGAAGACATCTCGCTCTTCAAAGTCAATTTGCCCCAAAGGTTTGGGCGAACTCATTCGAAATTCCGACGACAAACGCGCCAATCTTCCTGAACGACGAAGATCGCGAGATTCTGGCTCAGATTCGACCTCCTTAGGAAATTACAGCGACGGCGATGGTGGTAGCTCCAGCTCAAATCATCCCGCTTTTCAAGATGGCTTAATTCCTGGAACTGATTTTAAATGTGATGATTGTTTCTAAAAAATCATCATTCTAAATAGTGAAAGCACACCCTAAGAAATAACATGAAAAATATTCGCAATATCTGCATCGTGGCTCACGTAGACCACGGAAAAACCACACTTGTGGACTATCTGTTAAGACAAGCCGGAACATTTCAGGCTCATGAAGCGCTCGCTGATCGCGTGATGGATTCAATGGATCTCGAAAGAGAACGCGGAATTACCATCATGGCTAAAAACACAGCGATTAAAGTTAAGGATCACAAAATTAATATCGTCGATACTCCTGGTCACGCTGATTTCGGAGGCGAAGTCGAGCGCATTATGGGAATGGTCGATGGGGCCCTACTTCTTGTTGATGCTGCCGAAGGTCCACTCCCACAAACCCGTTTTGTACTTCAAAAAGCCCTCGCTCATAATCATCGCATTGTTTTGGTCATCAATAAGGTTGACCGGCCGGAGTGTGAAGGCGGTCATCGCATTCGCGAAGTTATTAATCAAACCTTCGATCTTTTTGTTGAGCTTGGTGCATCCGAAGAACAAGTTGATTTTCCTATCGTCTATGCGTGTGCTCGTGAAGGGTGGTGCACGACAAATTTTGATGATATTCCGCTTCTTCTTTCAAAACAAAAAACCGCCTCTCTCGAACCTATGTTCGATATTATTTTGAATACAATTCCTGCGCCCAAAGTTGATGAGAACGCCGGCTTTCAAATGCTCATCTCAAATCTTTCTTATTCTGATTACGTCGGAAGACTAGCAATTGGACGAGTCATCAGTGGTTCGGTCGCCAAAAACCAAAAACTTACTCGTCGTGGCAGAAATTCTGCAGGTGCCCCTCTAGATGAAAATTTTACTGTTAGTCAGGTCTATACCTTCGACGGTCTTAAACAAGTTCCAGTTGATGTGTTAACGGCAGGCGATATCGGTATGGTGGCTGGATCAGAATCATTTGAAATCGGAGATACGTTAGCCGGAGATCCGAATGTTCAAACTCTTCCTCGCATCGAAGTTGAAAAGCCGACAATCGGAATGCTTTTTTCAGTCAATACATCCCCCTTCTCAGGTCAAGATGGAGACCCTCTTCAGTCACGAAAATTGCGTGATCGACTACTGAGAGAATCTCGACAGAACGTCGCGGTTAAACTCGAAGAAACTGAAGTGCCAGATCAATTTAGATTACTCGGTCGTGGCGAACTGCAGTTCGCCATTCTTATTGAACAAATGAGACGAGAAGGCTCTGAATTCATGGTCGGCAAACCCTCCGTTCTTATTAAGACTGACGAGGCTGGGCAAAAACTTGAGCCCTATGAAAGAGCTGTTCTTGATTTGCCTGAAGAATTTGCTGGCGATGTGACGTCTTTGCTTCAACAAAGACGCGGGGTTTTGATGTCTTATGAGCAAATGGGGAGTGCAACGACGGTAAAAGAAAAGCGTCGTGTACGGCTTACATTTGAAATTCCGACTCGCGGCCTTTTAGGTATTCGCTCAAAGTACCTCACCCTCACTCGTGGTGATGGGCTCTTTAATACCGAGTTCATTGGCTATAATCCGTATAAGGGAGAAATTTTTCACCGTATCAACGGCGCACTTATCGCTGACAGAGAAGGGGAAACTCTCGAATACGCTCTTAAGAATTTAGAAGATCGAGGAACCTTCTTTGTTAAACCCGGAGAACGAGTTTACGAAGGTATGATTGTTGGTGAATGCAATAAAGATGCCGATATCAATATCAATGCAACTCGAGCCAAAAAATTGACAAATATGAGAGCCAGTCACCTTGAAGTTCTCGATCACCTTAAAGGTATTCGAAAACTTTCGCTTGAAGACTGCATCGATTGGGTTGAACAGGACGAATGGATAGAAATCACTCCCGAAAAAATCCGAATTCGTAAGAAAATTTTACCAGCAAATTTACGTGGCGTGAAAAAAGAAGATCGAGTCGATTAATTTTTTTTCTAGCCCACTCGGGTAAGAAAAATTATTCGGCATACTCGCCGAATAATTTTGACGTTTCCTTTTGAGCGAGTTCTGCATCTTTTTGCATAGATATGCCCGCCTAGGCTCGATTGATCGTTCCTCCCTAGGCCTTCATTACGAAGCTTCGGCGTAGATGAAAGTCGGGATGGGTGGCGACATGGGTAATCGCCCAAAAACTACGATCACCTTTTGAATGTTCTAAAACGCTAGCAAGTCCAATTTCATAGGGTGTCGACTCTGCCCAAATGTTGGTGCATTCATTCAAATCAAATCTAGCATCGAGTGAAAATTCTTTTTTTCCTCGCCTTGAAATAATTTTTGGAAGTGCAGAAACCTTGGGCACATCCTTGGACGGAGCCTTCCTGTAATCTTCATAGAACAATAGGCACCAGTCATGAGTGGGAGAAAAATTCCATTCGATATATTTGGGGCTTCCCTCTCGAGAGATAAAAATTTCAAAACAGGTATTATTCCAAAGACCTTCTTTTTTAGAAGGCGCGGCAGAAATGGCAGGAACAGCAACTCGCTCAACCGCGCCTGAAAGAATATATTTTAACTGAAAAATTCCATTAGCAATTTGAAGATCAACAGAAAGCTTAAGCTGTTCGGTATCTTTTGTTTGAACTAACGGCTGGAGATCTACGATCATTCGATTCCTTCAATCATCAATTCGTGATGAAAAACATCTTCAAAAAACTGCTTTTGTTGTTCTGCCCTTAAAATCTGGAGATCCGGTGAATACCGCTTAGATACATGAAGTTTCACCGAACGCCCCTTTACCTTCACGCTATCTATCACAACTGGCCTCTCTCTCTGAAATGAAAACGCCACCACCAGGCGTAAGATAGCTAAAACCTTCAGGAAATTTTTTTGAAGGCGTTTGTTCTTTTTGAAGGGGAGATCCTTTTTTAGAATTTTCCCCCCACTTTGCTCGAGACAAAGCTGCGAAAGAAATCGCCTCTGCCAATCTTCTAGGTGAGGAATATCAAGGTGCCGAGCAATATACGCAGAATGAGCCTCATGAACAATCGGACTGATAAATTTTCCTGACGCATGAAGGAGGGCAGCTGAGGTAAGATACGCCTTCCAGTCGACTGAAAGTCCGTGAACTTTTTTAAGACGATCAAACAAGACCTCCGACGTGCGAACACTTTGACGAAGTTCTTCAGTCGAGCCTCCGAATCTCTCGATGTGTTTAAATACCAACGATACAAGATTTTTAGACGTAACCTTGAGTTTGTCTTTTTGAAACTCGAGCTCCTCAGCCAAAATTCCATCTCGCAGCGAGAACTCCGTTGTATAAATATGCTGGGCATGAAGAGCATTCATACATTCTTGCAAAAGAAGTGCACCCGCTAAAATCATATCCACCCGACGCGCTTCCATTCCAGGAATTCGCAAAAGCTGAGAGCGATTAAGCGGAATCATCTTTTCGACCAGATTATCGAGGGTAGAAGAGTCGATAAAATTGTGATCAGAAATCTTCTTCGATATCTTTTGTAAAATTCGAATTGTCCCACTCGAACCAATAATTCTTTTTACTGAGGGCCATTCCTGAGTAACGACATGGTAGAGCAAAACTCCTCGAATATGCCTCCTCATCTGTTCAACCGGATGACCTCTTTTTGAATTTAACTCAGGGGGGATTGATTTTAAAAACACCTGCTGAAGTCTTGCCGTTCCAAGCGGAAAGCTCGAGCTGTGCAGAACTTTTCGACCCGAACAAATCGAAATTTCGGTACTCCCGCCCCCAATATCCACAAGGGCGTATCGACCATTGAGCGAAAATTCGTTTGCTATTACACCTTTAGCAATAAGCCGAGCCTCTTCTTCGCCCGAAATAATACGGACTGAAATTCCCGTCTCACGTTTGATTTTACGAATGAGTTTATCGCTATCTTTTGCCTCCCTGAGAGCAGAGGTGCCGAAAGCGACTATGCGATCGACTTTAAATTCCTCGAGGGTTTTCTTAAACCCTTTAAAAGCCTCAATACAAACCTGAATCGAGTGTGTGTTAAGCCTTTTCTTTAAAAAGACTCCCTCTCCTAGGCGAATCATCAATTTATCCCGATGAAGCTTTTGGGGCTCACCAGCCTGGGGATGGGCCTCCACAACGTCAAAGCGGACGGAATTGGTACCTAAATCGATAATAGCTAAACGCATTCTTAACTATACTTTTAACTCAACCTGATACACTAGTGCCAGAGTGAACGGAGTAAACACAATTTGAGACCATCAGTATTACTTCCCACTCAGTCCTCGCTCTTAGTATCGCGCAATAGTCCGTTTATTCATAGAGACCTTTCTTGGCTGCAGTTTAATGACAGGGTTTTGCAGCAAGCTCGCTCTTCTTCTAATCCTCTGCTTGAACGCGTCAAATTTTTAGCGATTACAGCTGCTAATCTTGATGAGTTCTTTATGATTCGAATCTCGTCGATTCATCGAGCGATTTTAACTGCTAAAAGAAAAGATCCTGCAAAGCAAGCGCAGCTCATTCGAATTCGCGACAATTTACTCGACGGTATTTTAAAATTTACTAAGCGACAGACAGACACCCTAGATTCAATCGCAAATGCTTTAAAAGCCCATCGCATTTATATCGTACGAAAAGAAAAAGAAGATCATCCTTCATTCGAGATTGGAAAAAAAATATTTGCAGAAAGTATTTTGCCTTATATCTCCGCTCCTGAAAAATTCTCTCCTCAACAGATTAGTGCCCTTGAGAATCTGCAGATTGCAGTGATTTTAGATGCAAATATGTGGGTTAAAATTCCAAAAACTATTCCCTCCGTCTTTCTTTCTGATCTCACAAAACAGGGCGAGCTCTATGCTTACTTTATTGACGATCTACTCATGACCCATCTTGGACCAACCTTCGCATTAAAAAGTCCGCCTCAGATAATTCGTCTGACAAGAGATGCTGATGTGCAAGTGGATCTCGAGAAAGAAGATGCTGAGTCTATTCCTGATATTGTTCAGCGCAGCCTTGGAATTCGAGACAAAGGAAGACCTGTACGCCTTCAATATCTAGGAAATCTCGCCGACGCTTTTAAGCATAAATTGGCCCACCATCTGAAACTGAGCGCAAAACAAATTCACGCGGCACCAAGTAGTTTAGTTTTGAATGGGCTTTGGAGCCTTGTTGTTCTTGCGCCAGGAAAAGAAGTTGAACTAAGAGCCCCAAGCTTTCAACCCTACCGCACTCAAGCATTTAAGGACCCGGCCAGTATTTTTGAAAGGCTCAAGCAAAGAGATTTCTTACTCCATCACCCTTATGACTCTTTTCAAAATTTTGTAGTTTGGATGAAAGCAGCGGCATCAGATCCTCAAGTTGAAAGCATCGAACTCACAGTATATCGAGTCGACGCGCTTTCTCCAGTCATCGATGCACTCAAACTTGCGGCTAAAACAAAAACAGTTCGAGTAATGATCGAGCTGAGAGCAAGATTTGACGAACAAAACAACTTAAAGCTCGCAGAAGATTTAAGAAAAGCCGGAGTCCAAGTCGGATTTGGTTTTGGAAAACTAAAACTACACGCGAAAGTTGCACTTGTTACTCGAAAAGAAGGTGATGGTCTGGTTCACTATACACATCTTTCAACGGGCAATTATAATGCGATGACTGCGCAAGTTTATACTGATCTTGCTCTACTCACAGCTCACCCCGAAATTGGACACGATGCTCGATATTTTTTTGATCAAATATTTAAGGGCGAGATTCCGACTCAATTCAAACAACTGGTTAGCGCTCCTACTCGATTACATAAACGCCTCTTGGGGCTTATCCTCGATGAAACAGCTGCGGCAAAAGCAGGACGCAAAGCTCGTATTGTCGCTAAGGTTAATGCCCTCGTTGATGATCAGGTTGTACAGTCTCTCTACGATGCTTCAATCGCCGGGGTAGAAATTGATCTTATTGTTCGAGGGGCCTGTTCTCTTGTACCTGGCGTTAAAGGTCTTAGCGAAAATATTCGAGTCATGAGTCTTGTTGATAAATATCTTGAGCATAGTCGCATTTATTATTTTTCAGATTCAAAGGCACTTTATCTTTCGAGCGCTGACTGGATGCCCAGAAATTTCTTTTCTCGTCTTGAGCTTGCCTTTCCAGTCCTAGATCGACGCATCTACGAATATATTGAGTCAGTTGTTATTCCAATTTACTTGGCCGACTCTGCCAAAGCCCGCGAGCTAACTGCCGGCGGAATTTGGAAGAAAAAATCTCAATCTAAATTGCCTGAAGCACTAGAAAAGAATCCTATATATGAAAAGCGGCCCATTAGAGCTCAAGATATTTTTGAAGCGTTAGCGACGTCGCGTTACTCTAATACAATAATGAGTTTTAAGAATTCGCATTCTTAAAACGAAACGTATACGTTAATTTCATGTCGAAAGATTCATCGCAAAAATCTAAAAAACTTATTGTAATTCGACACGCTCATCGCGACGTCATGGACCCTCTCGACGA
>CAZRLF010000015.1:0-21867 GCA_964601045.1 uncultured Bacteriovoracaceae bacterium | reverse complement strand
TCTCGACGAGGGGTCTCAGATCCAGTTTGGAAACGTCAGCACACGGATCAATGAATTTATTCGACTTTGGAAAAATGAATTCGAAGACTTTGTTGTGATCTGCTCGCATGGAGATTGGATTCCAGATTTTTTACATATAGCGGCCGGAGAAATGATTTCGCTAAAAAAGGCCGGGCTTGTCGAAATAGTAAAATCGGATGCCCAGCTTAAGATAGAAAAAATTATTCAGTCATGGAAATAGAATGAAAGATCTTCTGTCGTGCGCGTCTGGCTTCAAAATTAAATTTGCAAATCTTGAGCCAGACCCTAGAACATCATCATAGATCTATGAGTGATCAGCCCACTATCATTTGGTTTAGAAGAGATTTAAGAATCGATGACAACCCCTGCATCCGTGCGGCTGCAGAATTAAAATCCCCAACCATCGCCATTTTTATTTATTCTCAGAAAGACGAAAGCCCGTGGAACATAGGAGAAGCTTCAAAGTGGTGGCTTCATCACTCACTTAACAGTTTAAAAAAAGATTTAAAAAAAATAAAAATTGATCTGCATATTTTTGAAGGATCTTACGCTGAGACCCTGAGCACATTGATCAAAAAAACAAATGCAAGGCGAATTTTTTGGTCCAGAATCTATGATCCAGCATACAAGGATTTAGATGAACATCTAAGAATGGATTTCGAAAATCGAGATCTTGAAGTAAAAGTTTTTGAGGGTAATCTTCTCATGGAGCCCTGGGAGCTCAAAAACAAAACACAAAGCCCCTATAAAGTTTTTACTCCCTTTTATAATGCATTTTTGAATGTTTTTAAGCCCGCCCCAAATACCAAAAGGCCGGAGAGTCTGATTCCCTTTTCGAAAGAAATTTCTTCAAAATCTATCGAAGACTTGAAGCTTCTGCCCAAAATGAATTGGGACAAAGATTTTTATACGAATTGGACGCCCGGTGAATCGGGGGCCCAATCTCAGTTGCAAAAATTTTTAGGGGAGATTGCGGCTGACTATAAAGAAAAACGTGATATTCCCTCACTACTTGGCACGTCTCGCCTCTCTCCTCATCTTCATTTTGGAGAAATCAGTCCGCTTTTAACTTGGAATCAAATCCTGGCAAAAACAAAAAAGACTCGATCTTCAAAAGAAAGAATAAATCTTTCCTCCTACGCTCGAGAAATTGTCTGGAGAGAATTTGCACACTATATTTTGTTTCACTTTTCAGATACACCTGAAAATCCGCTCAATCCAACCTACCGAAAATTCCCCTACCAAAAAAATACAAAATTTTTAGAGGCCTGGAAGAAGGGCATGACGGGATTTCCGATCGTCGATGCTGGAATGCGAGAACTTTGGAATACAGGCTGGATGCACAATCGAGTTCGTATGGTGGTAGCTTCATTTTTAACAAAGCATCTTTTGCAAGATTGGAAGGAAGGCGCACATTGGTTTTGGCAAACACTCGTCGATGCAGATCTAGCCAATAATACGATGGGATGGCAGTGGGCTGCAGGTTGCGGAGCTGATGCAGCCCCCTACTTCAGAGTCTTTAATCCAATTTTGCAGGGTGAAAAATTTGATCCGGATGGAACTTATATTCGTAAATGGATTCCTGAATTGGCTGCACTTCCTCGTAACACCATTCATACTCCTTGGTTAAGCCCCCTTCTTGCAAAAAACTATCCGCGCCCAATCGTCTCTCACGAAGAAGGAAGAAAGCGAGCTCTAGACGCTTTTAAAGAATTTCAAAGTAAGAACTGATTAGACTTTAATACCTGAACGCATCGAGAGAAATTCGTTTCGAGTTCCCACCTCTCTAAATGCACCGAGTAAGCAACTCGTCACCATTTCGCCAGGAGTTCTTACTCCACGCATTTCCATGCACAAATGGCTAGCTTTAACAATAACACCCACTCCGTAAGGCTTAAGGTTATTCATAAGCGCATTCGCTATATCTTGGGTAAGGCGCTCTTGCACTTGAAGACGCCTTGCAAAGCAGTGAACCAGTCTTCCGATTTTTGAAAGACCCACAATTCTATCTTTCGGAAGATAACCCACCGTCGCAGTGCCATGAAAAGGGAGCATATGATGCTCACAAAGTGACCAAAACCGAATATCTCGCACGATAATCATCTCGTCACACGCATCAGAAAAAGTTGTTGAAAGAATCTCTGTGGGATTCTGCTTGTAGCCAGAGGTTAACTCAGCAAGCGATCGAATAATCCTCTCGGGAGTTTTTTTTAACCCCTCTCGTTCTGGATCTTCACCAATAAATTTTAAAAGTGTTTTTGCTGCCTGCTCTGCTTCTGAAGATTCGATGATTTGCGACATAGCGCCCTCATAAGACTTAAGCTTTGCTGCTTTGTCAAAGCTCTATTGACCTCTTATAACTCAGATTCGAGCTCTAAAAGTTTTTGCTTTCTTGAAATACCTCCAGCGTAGCCAACTAATTTACCAGACTTTCCAATCACACGATGGCAAGGAACAATAATACCTACAGGATTTTTATTATTCGCCAATCCTACAGCCCTACTCGCTAGAGGATTTCCAATTTTTTCAGCAATCGCAGAGTAAGCTAAAACTTTTCCATAAGGAATTTTCTTAAGTTCGTTCCAGACCGCTTTCTGAAAAGGAGTTCCTTGAGTATCGAGGGCAATATCAAATTTTTTTCTCTTACCTTCAAAGTACTCCGTCAGTTCTCTTTGCGCTTGTATAAGATGGGAGATAATTTTGCTCTGATCGACTTTGGTCTCTAAGGCTTTCTTTGATTTTTTCAATGAGATCTTTCCAAAATGGAGCTTAGAAATGCCCTTTTCTGTTGCTATTAGAGTCAAAATTCCGATTGGTGACGAAAAAGAAATTTGAGCTTCACTCATAAGATCACCTCACTTCTAAGAGCAGAGATTTCAGATATTTGGTTTCAGGGCAAGAGGTACTTACAGGATGATCAAATGCCTGCGCACCCATGTGGATAATGCGCCCCGCCCGGTGAGAGCGCCTTACGACTGAAGATATAACCGATTCAAGATCTTCAGAGGTGATAATTGCAGAACAGCTAAAAGTAAAAAATAGCCCTCCGGGTCTTAATTTCTTAAGCGCCTCAAAATTGTATTTATAATAAGCTCGGAGCGCGTTGTGTTTTGAAGATTTTGAGGGCGCAAGTCGCGGAGGATCTACAATCACAAAATCGAATGACCTCGAATCTTTGCTTAAAAAATCAAAAACATCAGAACAAACAAATTCAACCTGAGGGAGCTTATTAAGATCTGCATTCTTTCTAGCTTGAGTAATCGCTAAATCCGAAGAATCAACACCGACCACGCATCTAGCGCCTCCCTTTGCAGCATTCAAAGCAAAACCTCCAACATAGGTGCAGAGATCTAAGACATCTCTACCATTTGAAAACTGAGCGGCGATTTTTCTATTCTCTCTTTGATCAGCGTAAAATCCGGTTTTCTGAGAATTGAGCAAATTAAGATTGTATCGAACTTCATTTTCTTCAATCAAAATTTCAGCTGAAGGAATCTCACCGTAAACAACCTTGTCCTCTCCTAAAAAACCCTCTTTCACAGCGAGATGCTTATCAATTTTTAGTACAATGCCCGCCGGCATTAAGCTTTCTACAAGCGTAGAAATAATTAGCTCTTTTCGTTCAAACATACTCAGACTTGTGATTTGCACCACCAGATAAGAGCCATACCGATCAACTATTAAACCCGAAAGTTCATCAGCTTCACTAAAAATCAGACGCGCACAAAGTCTTTCGCCTTTTAATTTAAGTAAATCTTGTCTGAAAGAGATCGCCTCAAAAATTTTTGCTTTAAAAAATTGATCGCTAAGCAGCGAATCTTCCTTCCAAGAATAAATGCGCACTTGAATTTTGCTCTGAGGATTATAAACACCCCAACCTAAAAATTGCCCGCGCTCCGAAAGAACTTGAACTGTAGTTCCAGCTTTTACTTCACCTTCAATTTTTTGAATGGCCTGCTCAAAAACCCAAGGATGCCTTCCAAATGTAGGCCCCGATCGCCCAGACTTAAGCCAAATTTTAGTGGGAAGATTCACTGGCTGTTCTTACTTACGGCCAGAGAGGGAAGCAAGCTCATTGAGGCAGGTCTTGGGCAGAAGATATTCACCAGATAACCATTCGAAGTCTCTTACTTTTTCATCAGTAAAGGCAGCTTTAAGCCGGTCTTCATCAAAGAGCTCGCTAGCTATTTTATGTTTTGTTTCGACAACCACCAACGGATCAGTTGAAAAAACATTCTCTACATGAATGTTGTGAATGGGAATTTCTCCAGAGTTTGAATAGGAGTCGGGATCTCTAAATGCTCCAATTCCGTGTACGCCCAAACCCCTCCACCCTGTCGCTCTATATGCCGGTACATACTTAACACCTACTTTGTCTTTAAAAACGATAGGCACTCGCATGACAAGGGTATCAACTGCGTTTGCGATTCTCTCAAGAGAACGAGGAGTCTTTGCTAAAATTTCAAACACTTTTTTATGCCAATGCGGGCGCAAAACTTTTGAATCTTTACAGTATTCTTCAAACTCTCTAAGCAGGCGTTCTATTTCTTGATTCGATAAATTAAGCGGCAAACGACTCATGCGTTGATCTAATTTATACTTGATACCCAAATCAAATGAATCAATTGCTCCAGATTTTAGAAGCGCCAAATAGCCCTCCAAATTTAATTGGAGATATTCGGGAATCACCTCAATTGCATTTCTATTTCGAATAATAAGATAGTCATTTGAGAGAATAAAATCGCTACCTTCTCTCGCATTAGGATTCATTCGAAATCGAATTGTAATATTAGAACCACGTGCGCCCTTCACACCCTTTTGTACATAAAACCCATTTCCATAAAGTGCAGATTCTCCGTTAAAGCCTTCGCGAGAAACGAGCACGTTCGCAATGCCTTGATGAGAACGAGTGATCGACTCATAAGCCATAAAATCTTTTGTTTCGTGCGCGACCACATCAATTTTTAATTCATTTGCCGTACGGCCTTCGCCTTCACCGACCTTAAAACTTCTAAGCGGCTCGCGACTAAGCCACCATGCAAGACTATTTTCAATTTTCGCATGGTCGAGTTTTAATAATTTTTCTCTAAGCCCGACTTTCTCAATTAAATTCCAGGCGTATTCAATATCAACTGCATACAAAATTAAGTTTCGTGAATTTTTAATGAGCCAATTTTCGACATATGTAGAAGGAAGATCTTTTGGATCAAACTGTTCAATGATTTTAATAATTACATCAAGATCCGATGGCCGCATTTCAAGCTCATACTGAACCGCTTTAATAAAATATCGAACAACTGATAAAATGGGGGGGTTCAGCTTATTCTTTGCTCGCGATGTATCCCCATGGTTCATTGAAAAATAATAATGAAGCTTGCCTTCAGCCACGTCTTTAAGAAACTGAGGTTGGCTTGAGTTCAAATCTTTTAAGTCTCTCACTCGAGATTCGCCTATTGGGGGCGTGGTTAGTTCAATAAGCCCCACCGAATGAGAATCTGTATGCTGCTCTAGAAAATCTGGATTTTCTAGAAGCGCCACTTTCTCACCACTTGCTTTTCTAAGGAGACGGACTTCCCAAGAAGACTTTGAGCCCTGCACATGAGCGAATTTCTCCTGCAGCGCCTCTTCAAGTTTTTTTGCATCGGCAGCCGTGCCATCGACAACTAGGTCCGCATCCTGAGTGGAGCGATAGATACTACTAAAATCAAAATCGAATCGATCAGCTTGAAAACGGGAATCTCCATTTTTTTGCAGAAAATTCCATTTTACATAGTGAGAAAAACCAGCAGCTGTTCCCCCAAAAAGATAAGCTCGAAATCCATTTGCTTCGGCAAATTCGCGAATAAATTTAAACTCTGCAACACGACCAATTTGGCTATCAATTTGTTGGACTAACTCACGAGGCGACACTTTGATTCCCGCGCCCACCGAAACCGAGAAGATAGATAAAATGAAACCTATTACCCCAGATCTGATCACCGGGGAGATTTAATCCATACCCCGCTATCTGTCTAGATATCGGCAGATTTTATTTCTGAGACTTGAGGGCGAATTTTCTGATACCTTTGAGGGACTTATGATCGAAGTCCTTAAGCACTCAAGCCTCGCCATCAAGGGGTTTCCAATGGGTGATCCCCATGAACGAAGTCTCTCGGTTTATCTGCCCCCTGAGTATTCGGCAAAAAGAAGCGAACCCTATCCAGTTCTTTTTGTTCTGGCAGGCTGGGCAGGACGCAGCTCTAAATATCTCTCTGACGGATCCGTCTTTGAAACTCCCCTTCATCTTAAACTCGATGAAGCTATCAAAAAGAAAGAACTTCCTGAGGTCATCGTCGCCTTTGCAGATGGAACATCGCGATTTGGATCAAGCCAATATATTAACTCCCCCGCTCTCGGAAACTATATGAATTATATCTGCGATGAGCTTATAGATTTAGTAGATTCAAAATTTCACACTCACAAATCGGCGGAATTTAGAGGAATTTTGGGTCACTCAAGCGGCGGATTTGGTGCACTTGTGAATGGCTTTCTAAGATCAGATCGTTTCAAATACATCTCCAGCGCAGCTGGAGATAGTTTTTTTGAGTACTCCATTTTACCGACAGCGGTTCCCACTCTGATTGAAATTGAAAAGTCAGGTGGACTTGAAAAATTCATCGATAGTATTTTCTCTCATCCTCAACCCTCCTCTCTGGGTTCTAAAAAAATGCATGCATTGATGACTCTTTGTTTAGCAGGTTGTTATGCACCGAATATCAGTAATGCTCCTGTTTACGGCGATTTATTTTTTGATCTTAGAACGGGCTCAATCATCGAAGAAATCTGGGAGAAATATCTTAACTGGGATCCCATTCATCTTATCGATCGACATGCTGAAGCCGCCAGCGAACTTAAATTTGTTCACTTAGATTGCGGCCTTCAGGATGAATATGGCCTTCAATTTGGGCATAGACGGCTCCATCAAAAAATCAAAAAATTAGGCATTCCTTCTGCCTTCGAAGAATACCCAGGCGGGCATAGCGGAAATACCTGGCGATATCTTAATCGCATTCAAACTATTCTAAAGAAAATGTATTCAGTGGCGGTTTAAGCCAGCTTTTAGCCAAAGCTAAAATCTCAACAAAAAATAAGTGGTTTAAGCTGAATTCATGCTATGGCTCTTTCGACTGGGAGCTTTAAAAAATGACTAAGATTTTTAATCTTATTTCTTTTTCAATTTTATTTTGTGTGAGCATTGCTACGAGAGCAGCTGATCTGCCGACATTTGATGTCTCAGGTAAAAATGGAGCTCATGGTGCCAAAGGAAATCCAGACTACAGCACAAGCGCAGGAACCAGCGAAACCGGTAATGACGGAAGAGACGGGGGGCACGCTGGTCGAGCCACACCCGGGCAGAATGCTGGAGCCATTCGTCTTGAGCTCACCTCAAGTCAAGAAGGCTTTGTCAATATCACCGGCAATCTTAAATATCCCAATGAACAAAATGAGGGCGTTAATCTGCGCCAAATTCCCATAGGAAAACTCGATTATATCTGGGCTATCGCAAAAGGTGGTCGCGGCGGAAATGGCGGAGTCGGTGGTGATGGCGAAGGCGGAAATAAAGGAACCCGCGGGCGAGATGCTCATAAAGATATCATTCCTGCTGGTAATGGAGGACGCGGGGGTGACGGAGGTCGTGGAGGAAACGGAACTTGGGGCGAGAACGGTGGTAATGGAGGTCCTATTGAAGTGAATGTTGCCTATGCTTCACTAGAACTCTTGATGCTTATTAAAAATGAAATTGATGCTGGAGCTGGAGGAACCGCCGGCAAAAATGGGAGCGGAGGAAGGGGCGGAGCTGGAGGCCAAGGGGGAAGTGGAGATTCTTGGACGACATATGAGACGGCTTATAAAGATGTTTCCGATGGGCAAGGAGGAACGAAACAAGAGTCCTATCAAAAACCCGTCTACCATACGAGTCCCGGTGGTTATAGCGGAAGCTCTGGATCAAGTGGAGCAGATGGCCTAGGAAAAATTTCTGCTGGTAACCCGGGCAGAAGGGGCTCATTTAAAATTATTGTTCGAAAAGAAGATGGCTCAACAATAACCGCTGATGAGAGATTCGACGCTGCCTTAGAAAGTTTTAAGTTTCATCCCAGATTTGACGACGGCACGATGGAGCCTGATCGTGAATTTTTTGTAACCGATCTGACTATTCGAAATGTGGGAAAACTCCCCATGCCCCCCAAAGCAAGTCTTGAGATTTTTCTTGAAGATAATAAATGGGTAAACCCTTTCGGAAAACCTCTGCAAATTCCTAACGAGCTTGCTGCTGGGGCTTCTTATACTTTTAAGAACACTGTTCTCTCTGCAAAAATTCCTGATATCGAAGTAACTTCAGATGAAAAGCCCTTTAGAGCGACAGGAAGTATTCGCCCCTTTTCAGAAGTTAAATCTGGAATTAACAGACGATTTGAAAATTTTGATAATCCTCAGAATTTTACGGTTCGATTTCCGGCCGAAGTTTCTGAGCCACTTTATCTAAAATCTTTAGCTGAAGGCGAAACCACGCGCATTGAAGTGAAGATTCAAAATACTTCGACCAAAGGTCTGGGCTCTTCTGAAGAACTTAAGCGTGATTTGCAAATTGAGTTTATTCAGTTGCCTGGTGATTTGAGTGCCAACGATGTTGTCGTTTATAACGAGGATCATAGCCCCGTTGATCTTAATAAAATTTTTAGTCAGCAGCTTGATAAGCTAAAACCAGATGAGATTCGTACAGTTCAATTTTATCTGGGATTTAAAAAGGGAGTTCCCAATTATCATGCTTTTAATTTTAGAATTCGCGCTCAGATCTCACGTGCGGATCAAGTCGAAAAACTTCGCGTCTTTCAGGTGCAAGATGCCAGCATTCGTGTTGCACAAGCCTATTCTCGAGTGCCAAACTCGAATCTTCTTTTTGGAACTAACCACGACACCACCAAAGAACAAGTTGCCGATTGGAACGAGGTCTTTGGCGATATGAGTCTTACCGTAAGCGATTTTAATACGGCTTATATGGGTGATTGGCAACTTGACGAAGCGTCATCCAAACAAACTTTTACCCTTTTCACAGATCTTCTTAAGGGTGTAGTTGTTATTTTGAATAACCCTTATGAGCTCCCTTCTGGAGATAAAGTCCATGCAGCAAATTTGATTTCTGAAAAAGATATGTTTATCGGAGCTTCGGCCTACAATTTGGGCTTTGTTATATGGGGGCCCAATGCAAAAGCAGCTGGTTTTAAAACAACCGACCATTTGCTTTTAACTGACAATCCAAGCAGCGATCATGAAAGAGTTAAAGGCTTTTCTAATATTAAGGAATATTTAAGTTATAGAACTCGTCAGCCTCTTCACGCCTGGAGTATCAAAGACGAAGATCAAGATAATTTTAAAGAAAATTATAATCCTGAAATTCCAGAAGTGAATGTCAAAAAGCGCTACTGGTTTTTCTCTCCAAAAGAAGAGCATCTTAAAAAAATTGCAAAGAAACTATCTCGACAGCTCAAATTATTATTTCCTCTCTCAAGATTTTATATCATCTACGATTACGAAACAGATGACCAAAAAGGAATATTCAAAAACCGCGCCATAGGAAGAATTCGCATTCAAGAAAGTTTGCCTCTAACTACTAACAGCCTCGTTGAGGTTGGAAATACAGCAATTAAAAGTAGAGCCACGATTCTTGCGATCATGACGGCGATGCCCTTTAAGCTCAAACTTGAAACCTTTGCCAAGTTGATCACCGAGAGAGAAAAAAACAAAACCTATGCTGGGCATCTTGGCTGGAAAGACACGATCGGATTGATGAGCGATGCCCTTTCGTCTCATATTGCTCGCGAAATTCTTGCTCTTAACTCGACTCCTGGCTCTGCGGCTGCGGGCGTTAAAGCGAATATCGAGAAGTTTGTAGATTTGCGCAGACTAGCTGAAGATTCAGATTTTAATTACTCTCCTGAAAGTGCCGAGGGTAAGATCTTGATTGAACTTTCGTCACGTCTCTATTTCTTGTGCAAAAACTCAACTCGTTGGTGGAATCATATTTTACCAATTTTCTCTGGCAAAGCTCGCTACCAAAAAGCAGCTGAATCACTCATTCAGAACTTTGTTCACGAAGCTATGGAAAGCATCAATCTAAAAGCTTCTCCGATTAGTTTAGTAGAAGCTCGCGCTAAAGAGATTCAAGATGAAGTTTTGAGCGACAAATCGAAGAAGTCAAATCTCGATCGAGCAAAAGATTATCTTTTTAAAACAGAACATAGGCACGCAATTTCAACAACAGCTGAAGATACAGCTCATGGAGAAGTTATTTTTGACCATAATGAATTTGAGAACAGAGTGAAAGAAAACAATCGGAGAGCTCAAGCGCGAATCAATCTTGCCAAAAGAAAAGCTCAAAGCCGATCTACCCTATCAGTAAAACCAACTGAATGTGCCAATCTTATAAAAACTCTCGCCCCTGTTACTATTCACTTGGACACAACAAATCCTGGAGCTCAATTATGAGAAAAACATACTTCAACGTTAATGCGAGTGTATTAGCTTTCGTCCTCGGGCTTCCCTCTTTTACAAATGCCGCAGAACTTACTGAAAGAGAAAAGCAATTAAGAGAGTGTATTCCCCTTCTAGCCACCATCGCTGCCGTGCGAATGATCGATGCAAAAATTCCCGACTCTCCTCGAAGATTTGCCGAGTATATGGTGAATAAGGCCAATCTCTTTGGTAACCCCCTCTTTGTCTATGCCACTCTACAAGTGATTAAGCCCGGAAAAATCAAAGATCTAGTTAGAGGAAAACTCACTGCCGATGATATTTCTGCCGATACGGCGACTAAAATATGGACGAACTTCTTAAAAAACTTCGATGCCCACGAAAATGATAAAGATAAAATATCTCAAGCTTGGATTAACTCCAATAGCGCTATCAAAGGAACAGGCGAAATTGATTTTGAGTCGTATAAACTTTGGCAGCAACTTGCAAAAGAATTTGTCTTTGAACCTTATAAAACCGATATCGCCATTGCCTTCATCCGAGCCATGATGCCGAATTACTTGATCTATCTTGATAATTGGTACAATCATTTTGAAGTTAAGCGAGAGATCACCGGATTTATCTCGTGGGTGTTTAAAGGCCAAAAAGCAAGTTCGCTCAATGGTATCGCTAACAAAAGCAGAAAAACTCTAGTTGGCGAAGCCCCCGCAGCATTTGAAAGTCTGATGGGTGAAAAAGATTTACTCTATACGACTCTGGAGCAATTTAAAGACACGATGCTTAGAATCGTCGATACCGAGAAGCTTAAAAATTTTAAAGCTGTTCCCGATTTAACAGATAGTCAATCGGCTTCAACCTATGGAACCTTCTTTAATCCTCTGGCTGTTGCACTCTCGGATGCTCTGATGAGTGTACAGCAAAGCCATTTAAGAAATGTCGATCTAAAACATCTGCGAGATCAGTTTCCGGACGGAAAACTCCCTGCTCGAGCTGACCATATCGATATGGTTGGTCTTAACAAAGAAATCGAGAATGAGCGCGCAAAAATCACCGAAACACATGCCAAAATTGAGCACCTGTTTGCGATTGAAAATGCCATATCTGATAAGGTGAATGAGTATATTAATGAAGCCACGAAAATCTCTTCATTTACGAATGAGAGAGTTCAGATGGTGTTCTTAGCTCAAGTTCAAAATCTTCAGCAGGTGAGAGATTTGCTTCTTCAGATTAAGAGTACTACCAAATTCGTAATGGATACGCTGCAGGGAGACCGGGCCTATTTGAATGCTTTAGGAAAAGCTGTCTCACAAGCTCATATGGGCAAAGCGATGGAAACAGAAGAGCAAGTGAAGGCCAATGTTAGGAAAGCTTCTCAAAAATAAATTATAAAAAATCGTGGGTTTGCTGGATCCTAAGACTATAATGGTTTTGGGGCGTTTTCTTCTTTAACTATGAAAAACTGGGATAAATTATCAGACGACGAGCTGCTGAAGCTAAGAATCAAAGACCTTGAACTTGATCTCAACACGTCTGATCTTGCCGCTCGAATTGGATTTGTCTTTGACGAGCTTGAAACCAAAGGTCTTAAATTTAGACCCTTGGTTTATTTAGGAGACGAATGGTTTTCTCCGGAGGGAGTATCTGCTGTTTCGATTCCTTTTTTTCTCTCTCACCCAAGGCTAAGAGCTCTTGAGAAGAAAATCATGTTTGATATTGAGGGAGAAACAGCACGAGAGTTCTCACTTTTTTTAAGACACGAAATTGGTCATTCTTTTGATCACGCCTTTAAAGTTTCAAGACGAAAAAAATGGAGAGAAATTTTTGGCTCGCCCCATAAGGAATACCACCCCGAGACTTATCGTCCTCGCCCTTACAGCCGAAACTACGTTCTCAATTTACCGAGATGGTATGCACAGGCGCACCCCGATGAGGATTTTGCTGAAACTTTTGCTGTTTGGCTTGATCCCAATTCAAATTGGCAAACGGTTTACAAATCTTGGGGCGCAATAAAAAAGTTAGAATATATTGATGAACTCGCCAAGGAATTCAGCAACGCAGAAATTGCTAAACCTCGCGGACGCATGATGTCGGACGCCAAATATTTAGAATCAACTCTCAAACATTATTACGATCGAAAAAAGAAATCCCTTGAAGAAGATTACCCTGATTTCTTTGATCGAGATTTGCTGCGTATATTTTCGGTAAAATCAAGCGAAAATATAAAAAGCGAAAAAGCGGTTTCGTTTATGAAGCGAAATCGAAAGCAGATTTTAAAGGCCATCTCTCATTGGACAGGGGAGCGTAAATTTACGGTTGAGGAAGTTCTTTCTCGCCTCACCAAAAGGTGCAAAGAACTCAACCTTGTATTGGTGGGTGAAGAACATAACGCCCTCATCGAACTTTCAGCCTTTGTATCAAGCCTCGTAGCCAATTACCTCTTTACGGGCCATTTTAAGCGGACAATATAGCTTATTTAGTTCGCCCTAGGCGAAGGTCCGGGTTTTTATTACAATGCATGGTTGGGAGGTGGGTCCATGTTACTACGAAAAGCTGCAGGCGATTTAATGATTGAAGAAGTTGTCACCGTTAGTGAAAACGAGAATGTTTTTGATATCACAAAAAAATTAGCTAATCAGAATTTAGGTGCTGTCATTGTCACCAATAAGGCTGGAGATCCGGTCGGAATCTTCACGGAACGCGATTTGCTTAAACGAGTTATTGCCCAAGATTTGGATCCTAAAAAAACTCTGGTCTCTACAGTCATGACGAGTAAATTCACCTCGGTTACTTCAGATTCGGACATCGAAGATCTCACCGAAATTATGGTTGAAGGAAACTTCAGACATCTCCCCATCATTGATCAAAAAGCTCTTGTCGGAATTATTTCAATTAAAGATATGGCACGCTACTTAGCAGGGCTTCCTCCTCGAAGAACTGCCGCTGCAGTTGGCCGAGCCTCAAAGAAGCTCGATTAGTTTGCCGACTAAATTAGTATAAGATAGCCCCGCTTTTTGAGCTGACTGAGCGAAATCATCTTCTGGCCCAAGTGATGGATTTGGATTCGCTTCAAGCAAAACCATTTCGCCCGCTTCAGAAACTCTAAAATCAAATCGCGCATACCCGACCAGCGATAGAATATCGAAACACTTCTTTGCTATTTTCTTCATATCCTCAAGCTGTCGGTCCGAAAGATGCCTGGCAAATTCGTTTCGAATTCCCCATCTTTTTCGATACTCTTCATCCCACTTAGCTTTGAAGGTGGCAAACTTAGGAGTATCGGGAGGAAACTCATTAAAGCAAAGCTCGCGAATAGGAAGAACTTGAGGTCGTTTTGATCCAATGACACTGACGTAAAATTCTCGTCCCGAAATAAATTCTTCGACAATCACATCCGATTTAAATCGATCGTGCAGAAAATGAATGCGCTCAAGGCAATCTTTTTCATTTTCGACAAGGGAATCTCTAGAGATACCCTCAGACCCCTCCTCTCGAGCCGGTTTTACAAATGCAGGAAATGAAAACGTCTTAAGACTCCGCACCGGTCTTTGGTAATGTGATGTGAGCCATTTGGGAACTCGAATACGATGATGAGCTAAAATTTTCTTTGAAAGATTTTTATCTTGGCAAAGGCTAAGGCCGAGCGGCTTTGTTCCAGTGTAAGGGATTTCAAGCAAATCAAGAACCGAAGCAATCTGAGGCTCATAATCGCGGCGGCCTTTATAGGCCTCACACATATTAAAGACGAGATCCGGCTTAATAGCTTTGAGATCCAAAATAAGCTGATAGATATCGTCGAAAACGCCCATAAAAATAGGCTCGTATCCCAATTCTTTAATCGCCCCTGCGATAGCACTTTCAGATTCCCAGGCCTCTTCGCCGAGATACGACGAATAGTCGTGGTTCTCCGGGGGCGGCGCTGACATATCGAAAAGCACGACAATCTTCTTTGGCATGCCCAAAGAGAATAGCTAGATTTGTACGGCTATGGAACAGTTTCGTACTCCTCAAGATGCAGATTATTTACATGCCTTACGACATTCTGGCGCCCATCTTATGGCTCAAGCGGTTACCCGCCTGTTTCCGGGTGCAAAACTTACCGTTGGCCCGGTTATCGACGATGGATTTTTTTACGATATTGATTTGAGTGGACGTACTTTAACTCCAGACGATCTCAAAAAAGTCGAAGACGAAATGAAGAAAATCGTCAAAGAAAACCATAAACTCATCTATTCTGAAAAATCTCGCCCCGATGCTATCGATTTTTTAAATAAAACGAATCAGCCCTACAAAGTGGAACTCGTTAATTCTTTTCCGGCCGGCGAAGCAATTACCTTTTATCAACAAGGTGAGTTTATAGATTTATGCGAAGGTCCGCATATTCGAAACACCTCAGAACTAAAACATTTTAAACTATTGAATATCTCAGGCGCCTATTGGAAGGGCGATCAGAACGGTCCGATGCTTCAAAGAATCTACGGCACGGTTTTTCCCTCTAAAGAAGAACTCGATGCACATCTGAGAATGCTTGAAGAAGCAAAGAAACGAGATCACCGCGAGCTAGGTCAAAAACTCGATTTATTTTCGTTTCATGATTTCTCACCGGGTAGTCCTATTTTTCATCCGAATGGAACCATCGTTTATAATCAGATGATTAATTTTATTCGAGAGCTCTATATTAAATATGGCTATCACGAAGTAATGACTCCGCAGATTTTTGACTCCAAACTTTATGCACAGTCTGGACATCTCGCAAATTTTTCGGACGATATGTTTAATATTCCACATGAGAAAGACCACTTCTCGTGTCTTAAGCCCATGAATTGCCCTGGCCATTGTCTTTATTTTGCAAGCAAACTTTTTAGCTATCGCGAACTCCCCATGCGACTCGCAGAATTTACAAAGCTCCACCGTAATGAATTAAGTGGGGCTCTGCACGGAATTACTCGCGTTCGATCTTTCTCTCAAGATGATGCCCATATTTTTTGTACTGAAGATCAGCTCGATACCGAAATTGATCGATTCTTTGAATTCGTTGATGAAGTTTATAAACCCTTTAATCTTGGCCCCTATTCTCTTAAGCTTGCACTTCGTCCCGCAAAGAGATTAGGAACCGATGACGTTTGGGATAAAGCAGAAAACGCACTAGAGCGAGCCTTAAAGAGACGAAATACACCCTATGAAATTAAACCGGGTGAAGGTGGTTTTTACGGACCTAAATATGAGTTTCATATTAAAGATGCGATTGGAAGAAACTGGCAACTGGCTACTTTGCAGCTCGATTATAACTTTCCGGAGCGGTTTGGTTTAGAATATGTTGGCCAAGATTCAAATCGCCATCGCCCAGTCATGATTCACCGTGCTGCTTTTGGAACAATCGAAAGGTTTTTGGGAGTTTATCTTGAACACTGTGAAGGATACTTCCCTGCCTGGATCGCGCCCGCACAAGTTTATTTGGTACCGGTGCGTGAACAGCATAATGCTTTTGCTGGGGCTCTCGCAAAAGAATTGCAACTGAGTGGCTTTAGAGTGATCTGCGATACGGCCGAAGGAAACATGGGCGGCAAAGTTCGTAAAGCAAGTGTCGCTCGAGTTCCTTATATTGCGGTAATCGGCGATAAAGAAATTGAAGCAAAAAGTTTAGCACTTAAATCTCCTAAATTTGGAGACTTCGGCGTGGTGACGATCAACGATTTTAAAGTCGCTCTTTCGCAAGAAGTCAGTGAACGAAGATCTGAACCCGTACTACCTGCAAAACAAAAAGCAGCCTAACTAAGATTAAAAAAATCAGGGCACAAGCTCTTCAACTATTGCTTCTACTGCTCTGACAAGTTCATATGAAATAAGCTGAGTCTGCCCATGAGGAGGAACCGTGGGTTTAAATCCGAAGAACATGGAATTTTTTTCGTCCCCCCCTCCATATCTTGCATAAGTCTTATCGACGTATCCAAATTGCGTGAGATCAAGTGCGAGAAGCTTTTTAACGACCGCGGGACTGCCGCTATAGCCTATATTCATATCGCCAAGATCGAGCGTATTTACAATTCCCGTTGGCGACATGATAGCAAGCTCCTGCTTCACAATGCCTCCATCTAGCTTTGGGTCATCAAGCACAAAGGCGGATCCAATCTTTCTTAATGTCGCAATAGCTGATCGGGCCTTCTCGATTCCTTTCTCGATATCTTTTTGGCTTCTGCCTTGAGACACCAAATCAAAAATACGAATATTCTGAATTTGCTTTTCAGTAAGCCCCATCTGTTTCAGGCCGGGAATATAAGAGCGATCATTTACAGCAATCGCTTTATCAGCGTTAGACATCGGCCAGTTAATAAAATTTGCTAATTGTTCCAGAGAAGATTCGGGTCTGCGACGATCGAGATCACGGTAGGCATGATGATCAAAAAATACGACTTCATAGCCCATTTTTCGAAGCTCTTCCTCTTCTTTAACTCCTGGAATTTCAAAAAAGGCGATACGCTTAATTTCGGGAGGCATTTTTTCTTTTAAAATACTTTCTTTCTCAAGAACTGCTCCCCAAGATTGACTACTTACTCGCAGATGCTTTGCCTTCGATGATTGCAATATTTGAATTGCTCGTATCGCCTCTCCATCATTTGCAGGAACGACGAATAAAGTTTCGTCCAGTATTCTTCGATTTAATTCGTTAAACTGAGATTCAAGTAAGTCAAAATCAATTAAGGGTGCGGGAATCTTCCTGCCCGCCACTTCTTGCAAGAACAGTTCGCAGGACTGAGAAGAATTAGAGTTTGTAGAATTTTTAAAGGCTTTCATAAAAAAGAAAAGATCAATTGCGGCAAGTTCACTTACTCTTATTACCAACAGTACAAAAGCTCCTAATGTAAATATATGTTTCAGTTTTATTCCTTACCGTTAACATCAAAGATTTGCTGGTAAATATCGCCTTCTGCAATATTTGTAAAACTTCTTATCCACTTAGCAGTGTTTGTCTCCGAAAAAAATTCATTTTCAAGAATATCTCGAAAAACATCTTCAACCGAAAGATCTAGCTCAAATGCCTTTTTAACAGCCCATTCCATTTGCGCAATCTCAAGATTAAGCGCCAGTCTTAAGTTTAACTTTGTACGAGCCTGAAAATTATTTATTGCTTCTACCTCGCCTGAATCATTAAACACAGCCTCCGCTTTAGAAACGCCCAAATAGCTCCATCGTTCATTTAGATACTCTTCATCTAAAGCCAATTTTGAAAGTTCACTTAAAATTTCAAGTCGCCCCTCAAAATCTTCGAAGAAATATGAGAATTGGGCATCCATCCCCATAAAATGTCGATCAGGAAAAACCAGACAGAGAATGTACTGATATATTTGAGGTACACCTCCCCAAGTTAATTCGTACTGAAATCGACTTCGATTGAATCCGTCTCGTATTGCTCCTCCTCCCATTAAGATACTGAGCTGAAATCCATCGGGAGGGAGCGGATCATACCCAGGCCTGTAAAAATAATATTCGTCTTTGAAGTTTTTAAAAACGAGTGCTGGCCTTAAAGTATATTTTTTATCTCCTCGACCTGAGGCGAGAGCTTCATCGATTAGATGATTATACGAATTAAAAACAATTCTCCAATCACTCGGCATTTCGTAGAGAGTTAAACTCGCATTTGAATCATCTGAAGGATCATTTCTAAATTTATATCCAATTTTTTGACGAAAAATTCTGCGTGGATCAGCTTGAGGTAAATTAAAGAAAAACTTTATCGATTTATCGAGATAAGCAAAACGATTTAGATTTTGTCTCGATTTATAAGCTTCATCTAAATTTTTCGAAATTAAATCGGGCAGATCTAAGGGAACAACGACTGAAGCAAGGGCCTCCGAGCAAAGGGATTGGTCAATAGCGTAAGAACGATCACAAAAAGGAACTGTCGCTAAAAACAAATATGAAACTAATAATCGCATATACGCTCTTAGATAAAGAGTATGAGCAAGTTTTGTGCCACCGAATGCAATCACCTTAACGACTTAACATATTGATATCCCTTAGATTAACTATGGGTCTTCGATGCGTTTTCTAAGTTTATTAAGGCCTGAATCTCTCCTTTCTACCCTTGCGGAAGATCGGACGAGGGCTATATTGATAGGTGGGGGCGCATTGGTTTCGACGGATGATCGGAGCAGTGCCTTGCATGTCGAGGTGTCAGTGGTCTCGTAACCCTGCTGGCAAACACATAAATGGCGAAGAACAATTCGCTTTGGCTGCCTAAGTCGTAGCCCGTCGATTGAGTCAGACTCCTGCTAAGATTCAACGGTGTTAAAAAAGCAGGGATGCACCCTTTCAGAGCTTCAGTGTTTGGAGTGCATTATTATCTGCAGCTCGGGTGAAGATTATCCTGTCTGTCGGAGCTTCTTCATCTTAAATAAAATGATGGGCTAAGCATGTAGGTGGGTATTGTAAAGGCATTCGGACGAGGGTTCGACTCCCTCCGCCTCCATTTTTCAAATCTACTCGAACCAAAAGAATTTTCTTGCAACAACCGTTAATAAAATAAAATGAGTGACGATGGATAGTTCACGGAGTTATCCAGAACGGGACAATGCGTTTATCTTCAAGCTCGTTCATGATTACCTTGTTCAAGGTTGCTTGGAGCGGCTCTATTTCTCGAATCTCAAATACATTTTTATCAATTTCATAGACCCAAAGAGATAAAACTCTTGGATAATCCTTAAAAACAATTAAGGCAAAAAAACCTCCAAAGTGACCACTCTCCGCATCTAATACCAAAAAAGGAGTCTTATAAAGATGACGATATCGTTTGAAATTTTCAAATGGCTCTTTATACCTCGGGTATTCGGGTCGAGGTTTAATCAATGCTCGCAGACTCTGATGGATAGCCAAAGCTTCGCGAGATTTTTTCCAATGCGATAAATTTTCAATTTGAAGAGAAATTGGTTTTTCAAATTGATGTGAATTGGCCGCATGTACCTCAGCGAAAAAAACACCACTCATTGCAACTAAGGCAAAAACTAGTTTTCCGAAGATGTCCTGTTTGTTCATTTGTCCTCAATAAAAATGTGTCTTCCCTCCAGGGTAATCCAATGTCCACCCGGGGGAAGCTTTTTAACTTTTCTCGGTCTTCCAGTTTTGACAGTTTTATCTGCCTTAGATTTGTTGGAGAATTCGACTTCGTGCTCCAAGACTTTGTCTACGTACTCTTGGGTTTCTTTTACTTTGCTATCGGGAGCTCCTGCAGATTTTAGATACTCTTTGACGTCATTCCATTTAGTAGGGTCTTTTCCCGCTTCTTTAGCGAACCTCTGAGCCCTACCTATTCTTCCTTCGCCGGCGTTAAAAGCTGCAATAGCAAATTTTTTCCGTTCAACAGGGTCCTCCACGGGAATCGAGGAAATGTTTTTAGTAAAAATCGTTTTTTTGCCGAAGTTCCTATCATGGATCTTAAGATATTTGGCCGAAGCTGCGGATGCGTTATCCACATCGAATCGCTCATCGTTTTTTGCAGTGACAGTGAGGCCCATTCGTTCGGCTGTCTTCTTTTCTAATTGAAAGTCTCCCGCTGCTCCATCAATTCCACGCTTTCGTCGATTTTTTCCAAAACTACTTTCCTGTGCATAGATAGCTTCTAGAGTATTTACGGAGAGCGTGTCCTTTTCAGCAAAATGTCGAGAAGCATTTTCGAGAGCAGTTCGTTTATGAGTCGTCTCCCTTTCGAGCCATTGATCGATGTTCGAGGCTTTCTTTGTTGGCTGAGAAGTTTTGCTAGGGTTCTTTTTCGTTCGCTTTTTCTTCATGAATTCTGTCCTCCCATTTTACTTCAACATAGCCCCTCTAAAGCAACCATCCTATGTGGCGAACGATATCCTTAAACGCCTCTTCGCACGACGTCGCGCTCTTGATTGTTGACGTAGCGCTTGCCCATCCTTTGGAAAGAATAAATGGAGGTCGAAGATATCTTTGGATCTGGAATTATCTGCGCCGCGATCAACAAGAGCGTGAATTTTTTCGGCGATAACGGTTTCGATTGGGTAAACCTGCCAATGAATCGGATTTTTTTCTAAAAGACCTTCGGTTTCTTTGTCAATGGGACCAGGAGTGATGGGACCTCCGATGCCCAAATCAAAATTATGGATATCAGGGTTTCTCCCATTTGAAGTCATTCGTTGAAATTGGTCAGCTTTCGAGAAAATTTCTCAAGCGAAGGAAAGCCCCTTTTTGCATTGTTGATCACTTCACCTCGAACGAATTCGTAAGCCTAATATGTACCGCCGGCCAAAATGGCTGGCGTAAAAGCAAAAGCACAAAACGCATTGATTAATTCTCTCATGATTCTTCTCTCAGACGGCGATATCAAAACCATCCCAGTCAAAGGTTGGCTTGACAGTTCCGCGACCGCGACCAGATTCTTCCTTCAACTCCAAGATGCCTTGTTCAGCTAGAAATTTTGCATCGTTGTAAACATTCGGATAATCGCGCTCAAGAATCCGAGCGAGTTCATTGAGCGATGCGGGCCTTTCATCCCGAACGGTTCTGATCAGTCGCAAACGCTCCGGACTAAAAACTTTGGCAAATACCGAAAGATCTTCAAAACAAAGAATGAGTTCTCCATTTTTCTTTGCTCGACGCGGAGTTTTATTTTTCCGATGCGCCATCGCCTCAGCCTTCGTCACAAATTCATCGAACGCTGCCTTTACGGGCTGAAGCTGAATTTTAATTTTCTTTGCCTTCATATCGAGCCTCCTAATTTTCTGACCTCTGACTCAAAGTCCTCTTTGAGCTTGGCAAAAGACTCAAACACGTAGGGTCTTTCAACTCCATCCACATGCAGATGGTCTGCTTTGCCGTGGTGGTTATCAAACAGAACCCGGCAGACTCCACCTTGAATCCACGCCATTCTGTACTTCACCCCATGCGGTCTCCATCGATCAGGCCGAATCTCTGCCAGGGACCATTCCACAAAACTCAGATCTGACAGATAAATCCGCTTGGTTTCCACGGCTTTCCTTTTTCATTATATCATATTTTGATATATTGTAAAATACTATATTAAACTCGCGCTAGGCCTTTAAAATCACTGCCATTGAGAATCATCGGTGCCGATCGCCCGTCAACTTTTCTTTACCGAAAATCTCCGGCGTTCCCCAATTCGACGCTTGCGAAACGCGAAAAAGAAAAATCAGTAATTCGATTTCTCAAGAAAGAATCATAACGTCTGAGTCAATAGCGATATAGCAAATGCGAAGGTCTTTTTCTGTAAAATGAGATTTCATTTATTCCTGCCGCGCTTCGACTGCAGAATAATCAGGTGTCCCCATTTTGAAGCTTGAGATTCCTTCAGGAGTTGAAGCTGCG
>CAZRLF010000014.1:0-87974 GCA_964601045.1 uncultured Bacteriovoracaceae bacterium | reverse complement strand
TTCTAAGAGTATTTGACCCTTGCGGACAAAATTTCGATCCCTTTTTGATTGACCACTTGGAGGTCAAAATTTGTCCCATCAGCTTGAGCTTCTTCTTTAAGAATTTGAGCGGTAAGGACATCTCCGGGCAGTACAATATCTTTAAACTTAGCTTCGTAATTCTTAAGTTTAGACATATCGAAGCCCCATTCTGCTAAAGCTCTGCCGAGAAGTCCCATCGAGAGCATTCCGTGCGCAATCACCGACGGCAGGCCCGCTTCTTTTGCAAACGCTTCATCGTGGTGAATTTTATTCCAGTCCCCCGAGGCCTGGCAGTAGTCTTTGATTTGTTCTCGAGTAATCGGATCAAACGTAAATGTTTTCATCACAAATTCTCTCTTACCAAAATTAAAGTTTTTCCGGAGATTAAATCTTCGCCTGTTTTTGCTTCTGTGATTTTAATCTCAAACTGAAGCCAATGAATCTGAGCTCTGAATTTTATATCTTGCAGGCTGACATTAGCTTTGACGGTGCAGGGAATATCCAATTTCTTCAAATATGAAAAACTCTGAGTGGCATGCAAAAGTTTTCGCCAATCCACATTAAAACTGTTCACCAAATCGAAGATTCCTTTCATGGCCACGGCCATTAAAGTAGGAGGTGTATAGGTCAGTTTATCTTTAAACGCCTTATGAAAATCAGTGAGTTTCGATTGATTAACTTCAAAGATTTGTTCTGTTGCGCGAAGAGGCAACTGCTCTTTTGAAGGAAGATTCATTGCTTCAAAAAATATAGATCTCCCTCGCGAAACTCAAGCACTCAGCCATCTAAAAGGCAAAGAACGCGATTTCGGCCTTCTTTTTTGGCTTTATAGAGAAATTGATCGGCCGCCTTAATAAGTTCTTCAGGTGTTTTATAGTTTTGATGAGTATAAGTGGCGGCGCCAAATGAAGCGGTGACCGGAATTTTCTGATTTTGGTAAATAAAAATATGTCCTTGAATGAGCTCTCTAAGTCTTTCTGCAAAAGTCTTCGCCCCTTGAAGCGGGGTATCTCTCAACAGAAAAATAATTTCTTCGCCCCCATATCTGCCGACCGCATCACCCGTTCGCATGACATTATTAAGGAGTCCACCTACATGTGTAAGAATTAAATCGCCGGCAGGATGTCCATAGGTATCGTTTATCTTTTTAAAGTGATCAAGATCGAGCATGACAATTGAAAGAGGTCTTTGCGTTCGTCGATGATAAGTAAATTCAATCTGCAGATGCTCAACAAAATAGCGCTTTGATCCTAAACCGGTCAGTGCGTCGCGTGTGGCCGATTCGTAAAGTTCTTTTTGAAATGCGGCTTCGATTTCGTCTTGCAGAACAAACTTGATCACTATCACAGAGCCAAGCTGAATCTTTTCTCCACCTTGAAGAATAAACGAAGCGGTTCTTTGGCCATCTATCCAAGTTCCGTTCGCTGACGCATTATCTTCAATGACCCACTGTCCATCGGCACTTAAAAAGAATCGACAATGATTTCGGCTGACGCTGTCTTCTTGAAAAACAATATCGCAATCGAGAGAGCGACCGATCTTCCAGGTCTCTTTTTGGTCAAGATGGATCGTTTGTCCCGTTGTGGGCCCACTCATTACGAGCAAAACAGCCTGACGTTTACGGTCACCATCAGTGCGCGGTTTTAAAACACGAATAGCCGTGGCATCTACTTCGTCTGACACTGCTCTCATTTTAACTCAGACAATCAAAAAAAGTGGAATTCTTCGTCCTAATTCGTAAAAATGCGCGGCGCATCATATTTTTGTGGGTATTTGAAAGACCATAAACGATTGGCCATTAGTCGAAAACTTAATACGACTCTTTGAAGAGATTGAAGGCGGTGCAATGTAGCGAAAAAATAACATTCCTTCATAGGGTAAATCGGTATATTCCGAACTTGAAAGTTCGGGCGCCGGAATCTGCAGCGGATGAATATAGGGTGGTCGAAATGGAATCTTTTCGTAAGGATCTGCCCTCGATAAAAATCTTATGCCTCGCGTTGGAGATTGCGCTGACTCAAATGGAGGAATAAAGGCTGAAGCCTTTTCTGAGGAATACAGCGTGGCGACGAGTTTAACAAAAAAATCCTGAAGCAGATCGTCTGATTTCGTTCCGAGACTTGAGGCGATATTGTCGAATCCAGTATTTTTAGAATGAATCAAAGACTGCAGAGTTTTTTGTGTGATGGGGTCATCAAAGTTAAGAGTTCCACCGGCTTGGCGGAGAGCGTAATAGAGAAACAGAGTGTTGAGCCCGCGGGTTCGTGAATTTGCAAGATTATCGGACCATGAAGCATCGAGACTAAAAGTTGATCCATTCACTCCACTTAAAAATCTGTAAATATGATCAGGCACAATTTGTCTTTCGCCCGAAAGTTCTTCGAGAATATGAGAGTATCCTTCGTTAAGGCCGGTCCATTCAGGGCTAACTGAAGTTGATGACTGCGCTGCTAGATCAAAACGATTTGATTCTGAGAGTTGCGCAAGCACCTTATGATCAAAACTGATGAGATGTTGATATTCGTGAAGAGTAGTGGAGCAGGTTTTAGAAGCATCTCTAGGCGGAGCAACATAAATAATTTCGCCACGATTACTATCAGGTAATGCTTTACCATCATCAGTTTTGGCGCGATCTACAGAGCTGAAAAGTCCAATTGTTCGATCGGCCTTATCTCCTTCAAAGCGAGTGATCATAACTTGAACCTCAGGATCACCTCTCATGCGATAAAGTGGGGTTCCTAATAGTTGCTGAGCTTTGGGGAATAATTTTTTGAGACATTGATCAAGTTTGTCAATCTCGGGTTGCATCGACGTAAGATTGTCGGCTGAATTTTTTCGCAATTCGTAAACCCCTGGCATTTTGGCAAGGCTTACGAAGTTAAAACTTTTGCCTGAGACGACCCGACCACTTGGAGATGGAATCCAAACCGGTACAGAATCACTCGAATTAATTTTTGTTCGATAGTCCCCCGAGACGGGCACATAAAAGTCTTGGATATCACCAATATTCTCCGCTCCTCCTGAAAAATACGAATCACGTGGTGGCAAAATTATGTTTTGCAAATCTTCATCGATATTTTGATTGATCGATCGAGTTCGGCTTTGAATTTTATTGATTAAATCTTTTTCAGCTTGAGGCATGGGAGCCGAAGGCGTCTGCGTTGAGATAAAAACTGGGTGCCGCATTTTGTTTATGTTTTTAACTTCTGCGCGTGACAGAAAAACAATAAAGACTTCTTGGCCAGGACGGAGTTTTGAAATATTGAGTTCCGCTTCTTTTCCTGACGATCTAACTGAACAGAGAAGTCCAGATGAGTCACAGTTTGAGATGGTTTCTCCTTCATCTCCGCAGCCATAAGTAAAAAGCGATAAAATGGCACAAAGAGCAGACAATAGCAGATTAAGATTTTGCTTTGAGACTCTCATTATTTCCCCGAGCTTAAAGTAGCAAGTACCGTGCCAGGCTTACCTATTGAAATAGCTGGGAATTTCGGTGGAATTTCGCCCACAAACTGGGTCATTCTGAGACAGAGATGTCTCAATCGAGTGTTGATCCTCAGTTAAGTCTTAGGCCGCTTAAAGCGGAAGATATTGTCGCGGTTGCACTGATTGAGAAGCAGGTTTATAGCGATCCATGGACCTTAGAGCTTCTGAGCGAGAGTTTAAAAGCTCCCATGACGTATACATTAGGAATTTTTAAAGACGACCAGGTTTTAGCTTATAGCATTTATCAGCTTATTTTTTCGGAAGGTCATTTGCTCAATATTGCGGTTCATCCTGAGCTTCAAGGGCAAAAACTAGGAGCATTTCTTCTCGACGAGATCCTCAGCCGGGCCATTAAGCAGGGAGCTACAACTTTTTTTCTTGAGGTAAGACCCTCGAATGAAGTGGCTCGAAAGCTGTATGAAAAGCGTGGTTTTCGCGAGCTTATGGTTCGCGAGCGATATTACGGAAATGGTGAGAGTGCTATTGTCATGATCAAAGATCTCACCTAAAAATAGAAGCGCTCATGAGTCTTATATCTAGCCCTTCATCCCAAAAAGTTTTCGATATACGTATCGCAGAAAGTAAGCCAGTGGCTGAGTCTCAGTGGTCAGTCTGGGTGAAATCCAATTCTGAACTACCAGATTTTAATCCTGGTAATTTTTGCATGCTTTCTTTTCCAGATTTTGTCGATCCTCTTACGCCACGACCTTTCGCGATCGTCGATAAAAAAGATGGGATGTATCAGTTTATCTATCGTACCACCGGAAAATTTACCAAAATGCTCGCGCGTATGCCCCTAGGCACAAAGATGGGGCTAGTGGGTCCTCTCGGAAAAGGGTTTATTCGCGAAAGTTTTGATTCGGGTCGACATGTTTTTATCGCGGGCGGAGTCGGGTATGCGTCTCTTCTTCCGGCACTCGATGTGCTGGCTCGCAAACAGAAAGAACCCCAGGCTGTTTTTTATGGAGTTAAAAAAGATATCGAGATTATTCGCAAAGGAAATTGGAAGACACTTTATTCTTCAGACGATGGATCTCAGGGATTAAAAGGCAGAGTGACGGATCTAATGCAAAAAAATCGAAGTTTATGGCAGAACGCCGATCGATTTTATGTTTGTGGACCCACGGTGATGATGAAGGCTGTTTATGATCTAGTTCCACAAGAGAAAAGTTTTTATTTTCTTGAGGAGACCATGGGATGCGGAGTGGGAATTTGTATCGGCTGCGTTGTGCCCATCAAATCTGAAAAAGGTGAAGTCAAACGAGTTCGCTCTTGTCTTGAGGGATCAATTTTTGAAGGTCAAAAACTTTCGCCATGGAGAGAAAATCAATGGCAGATTTAAGAAGCAAGGTAGGATCCCTTGAATTTAAAACCCCTCTGCTTTCGGCAAGCGGAACCTGGGCTTATGGTCTTGAGTTCCTGGATCATCCTGTGAATGAGTTTTTAGCCGCGTTTGTGACGAAGTCGGTGAGTGTGAATCCATCAGAGGGTAATCCGATGCCTCGAATTTATGAAACAGATGCAGGAATGCTCAATTCGATTGGACTTCAGAATATGGGTGTGGATGCATTTATTGCAAAAGTAGAGCCTGAATTGTTCCAGAGACGTACCCCCTATGTTTTAAGTTTTTACGCTCAGAAGACGGATGATTTTAAAATTTTAGCGGAGAAGGCCAATAAAACTTCTGCGCTTGCGATTGAGCTTAATATTTCATGTCCCAATATTGATAAAGGTGGATTGGAATTTTCTTCTGATCCGAAGACAACAGAAGAAGTTGTTCGCGCGGTGAAAAAGCAAGTGAAGAAGCCTTTATGGGTTAAACTTTCTCCGAATGTGACTGCCATTGATGAGATCGCTTTGGCAGCCGAAGCGGGTGGGGCAGATGCCTTATCGATGATTAATACGTTGGTGGGCATGGCGATTAATGTTGAATCGACGAAACCTTGGCTTGCAAAGACGAGGGGTGGACTTTCGGGTCCTGCCATTAAACCTGTGGCCCTGGAGCGCGTATTTCGATGTTATAAAAAAGTAAAAATTCCTATCGTCGGAATGGGTGGAATAAAATCAGCTCGAGATATTGTTGAGTTTTTAATGGCCGGCGCCAGTGCCGTTCAAATTGGAACTTGGAATTTTCGCGATCCATATGTCTACTCGCAACTTGCGAAAGATCTTTCGCAGTTTATGGATGAGCGTGGGTATAGGACGATCAAAGAGCTTGTTGGCTTGGCACATAGGTAAAAAAAATGGTGCAGAATCTTGGTCGACCTGCTCGGGTGATAATGTGTCGATCTTGTAATCCTTGTGGGTCTACGGAATCAATTTAAGAATTTTTCTTAAGCGCACAAACTTTTCAGGAAACTCCAAAGCCTTGGCAAGTTCATGGTATGACTGTTTTGCCAGAGCATATTTATGTGTCTTTTCTTCGACGACCCCAAACTCGTCTTCTTCTGCTTCCGTCAATCCTTGTGAACTCTTTTTCTCAAGGAGGGTTTTATAAAGCTGAAAAATGCTTTGATGCCGTCGAGCAAAGAGCGCGGCGAGTTCGTGAGTGCGAGCGATCAGTTCTTTGTCGCCATGACGCCCTTCAGCCCATCGCAGACCTCTAGCTTGGGGGCCTTCGGCTTTAGGATCAATGGCAGATTTAATCGAAAAGCCAACAAGATCGGGGAGTCCCAACCATTCCGCACGAAATCGGTCAAACTGAGGATTTTCAAAGTCGGTAAGGAGTAAATAAAGTTCTTTATAAAAATTCGTTCGCTGGGTGATAACGCTCAGGTCGTAATCTAAAATATTTTTGACTGCATCTGGAGCCGCGGGGTTAGTTCCTGGTCGAGCTGCCCATTCTTCAAGTTCGGCATAGAGCTGATCACTGAGAGATTGGTAATAGTTAACAAAGGTTTCGCAGTTTTGAACCAATGAGAAATTCCCATTGTGCTTTTGTGCAAATAAGAAGGCGATTTTCGTTTTTTCATCTCCCTCAGGATATTCAGGCAACCTAAAGTTTGATGGATCTAGTTGGCTTTTTGCTCTTGTTAAAATATTTTTGAGAGTCTCAATTCGCTTGGTAAATTCTTTTTCTTTAGTAATCAGATTGGGGCCGATAGCCGTTCTTTCTTGGCGATTTAAAATCTGTTTATCTTTCAATATCTCAAGTTCTGTTTCTGTCTGCTTGAGTGCGGCGTACCCTTCTTTCAGTGTAAGATTGATCGTCGGTATAAAAGAGGGGCGGTTTGATCTAAGAGCAGAATAAGTTTCAAGAGTTCTTGAAAAATTCGGTGCATTCCAGAGCTTTTTATGGGCGTTAATTTCGATTAATGCCTCAGTACATCGCTCTCGCATTTGCTCATCGCCCTCAGCGCCTTTTGCCCACAAAAGTGGAGAATTCGGCAGAATCAGGCCAGAAATAGTTAAATTTATTAAAAATAACGCCTTCATTTAAAGTTTCACACCTACGCTTTAATGCTTAAAATGTGCAAGTCTCGTGCCAATAAAAACGCTTTAAAGTCGATTTTATGCCTTTTTCCTAGTCACTCTCGGCAATATTCGCTAAGAATTCCTTAGTTTGCAGGTTTCAAGCAAATGGGTCCCTTGAGGGCCCATTTTTGTTTGGGTGTGATTTTATAAATAGGAGCAAAACCTTTTATGTTTGAAAACTTAAAGAACGTCATTGAACAAGTCGGAAAAGACGAAGGAATTGATAAAAAAATCCTTATCGAAGCCCTTGAAGACGCCATGTTAACTGTAGCCCGTAAGCATTTTGGTTTTGCTCGCGATATCGAAGCTAAATATAATGACAAGACTGGTGAAATCGAACTCCACGAATTTAAAACCGTCGTCGCTGATCTTTTTGACGATGAAATTGAAATCTCACTCACTGAAGCTCAAAAATTAGATCCCGAAGTTCAAGAAGGCGACTCTATGGGCTTTAAAATGTCTACAGGCGAACTTGGCCGCATTGCCGCTCAAATGGTTAAGCAAGTTATCATTCAAAAAGTAAGAGAAGCCAAAAAAGATATCGTCTTTAAAGAATATATTGGTCGAAAAGGCGAAGTTGTTACGGGCGTTGTCCGAAAAGTTGAACGTGGTGATATCATTGTTGATTTAGGTCGAACCGAAGCGATTATTCCTCGCCGAGAACAAATTCCTAACGAAATTTACAAAGCAGGCGATCGCGTTCAGGGTGTTATTACCGAAGTTCACGATATTGCCCGAGGCCCTCAGGTCGTTATTTCTCGCGCATCCGATGATTACCTCGTTAAATTATTCCAAATGGAAGTTCCTGAAATTTATGAAGGCATCGTGACCATTCAGGCTGCCGCTCGAGAGCCTGGAGTCCGCGCTAAAATTGCGGTGAGTTCAAAAGAGTCGGATGTTGATCCAGTCGGAGCTTGCGTTGGTATGAAGGGTAGCCGCGTTCAAAGCGTCGTCAGCAATTTAAGAGGCGAAAAAATCGATATCGTCCCGTGGGATCCAGATTCAATTCGCTTCGTCTGCAACGCGATTGCCCCTGCCGAAGTCAGCAGAATTCGTATGAACGAAGTTCAAAAAAATATGGAGCTTATCGTTGGTGATGATCAACTTTCTCTTGCCATTGGAAAGCGGGGGCAAAATGTTCGCCTTGCTTCAAAGCTTACTGGTTGGAGACTCGATATTATTTCTGAAAACGAAATTCTAAGAAGAGCCGAAGGCGGACAAATTCCTCTTAGACATATTCCGGGAGTCGGAGAGGCAAATTCTGAAGTTCTTAAGGGGCAAGGCTTTGAAACCGCCCAAAGTATTTTGGATGCAGATGAAGAAAAGCTATCTCAATTGCCAGGATTTTCTCCTGACCAAATTAAAGAGATTAAAAACTGTGTTCTTCTGTATACCGAGGAGCGAGCTAAAACTCTGGCAACTTTAAAGAACCACTATCGACACAATGTCGAAGCCATGGAGCTCATCGATTCGCTCGATAATAGGCATCTTGAGTTGATTAAAGTGCCGGGTATCGGACTTAAGTTGATTCGTCACTTAAAGTTGTCGAATATTGAGAATCTTGATGACCTTATTAAGTGCTCAAAAGATGATCTAGCTCAGAAATTAGCTCTACAAGAAGACGAAGCCGCACTTATTTTGACGACAGCAAAGAATTGGGTTGAAAAACGCTTGAAGATGTCGGTCGCTGAGAAATTAAATAATATTAAGGCTCTTGAACAAAGTATTTTGGACGACTCTTTGGATGAATCCGAAGATGATACCGCCGAAGTAGCCCCAAGATCTGAAGCGAGAACCCAAGCTTAGTTTGAAAGTGGAATGATGATTAAACATCACAGAGAGGTGATCAATTGAGACTTCATGAAGTAGCCAAAGTTTTAGGTGTGCCAGCGAAGGCTCTAATGATGGAGCTGGAGAAACATGGTTTTAAATTCAAAACTCATATGGCAGTTTTAGAAGATAAAAACATTGATGCTCTGGCCAAAAAATATCCAGACATCAAGGCAAAATTGGCTACCGCGGCGACTGAAATTGCCGCATCAGAAGAAGAAAAGGTAAGAAAACCTCGAGCCACTAAAGCTAAGTCGTCAAAGGTTGTTACAAGCCGGACGGTTTCTAAAAAAGGAAGCAAAGATCCCATAGAAGACGAGCCTGAAACGGGTTCCGTTGAGATTTTTCAAAGATCTGAAGGGGATGTGGGCACAGTGACTCTCGAGCAAAAAGTTGTTGCAAGTGGAGTCGTCAGACGAAGACGAGTTGAGAATCTTCCAACTCCCCCTGCCGCTCCCACACCTGCAGTGCCGCCAGAAGAAGTTCCAGCAGCTGAAGAAGCTTACAAAGTTGAAGCATCAGCTCCTCAAGAGCCTCAAGTATCTGAGCCTGAGCCACTTCCGGCTCCTCCTCAAGTTGAGAAACCAAGTCCTGCTCCAACAGCTTCAAAAATAAAAGTGGTCGCCCCTGAAGTTAGGCCGACACCACCTGCGCCGGTGGCAACTCCTGCTGCACCTAAAGAAGGGCCCATAGTGAGAAGAAAACAAGATGAGCCCGCCGCTGTTCAGCAACCTGCTGCGCCTAAGCCTCCTGCAAAATTTACACCTTCGTTCATGCAATCACCGTCAGGACGAAATCTTTCATCCCCAAGTCGATTAAGAATTGTTGAAACTCCTGCGCAGCCGACAAGTCCGCCAGTTGTGAGAAGACCTGCAGGCGGACCCGCTTCAGCATCTCAGCCTGGAGGAGCACGAGTAGATGATAAACGGACAAAACCAAAAGGTGCAGTCGGAGCTACACCAACCGAAGGTGAAGATAGCGCTTCTAAAGAAGGAGCTCGCAAAAAGGCTTCTGTTCCGGGTGGAAGTGCGAGAGGTGAAGAAGCTCCTTCGCGTTTAACGAAACGCGATTTGATGGGCTTAATGGAAGAAGTTGAAGTGACTCGCCCATTCGGTCGCCGAGCTAAAAAGCCTCATAAAATGGAGAAAAGACAAACCCAGATCACAACCCCAGGGGCGAGTAAGCGAAAAATTAGAATCGAAAACGAAATCACAGTGGCAGATCTAGCTGATCGAATGGGAACAAAAGCTGCTGATGTGATTCGAAAATTAATTTCGATGGGTCAGATGGCCACCATGCATCAGCTTCTTGATTTTGATACTTCTGCCTTGATTGCATCCGAGTACGGTTACGAAGTTCAAAATATTGCTCAGTCATCAGAACAAGTGATTCAGGCTCAAATTGCGCTCGAAGATGATACCGGTGCACTTGAACATCGAGCTCCGATCGTTACCATCATGGGTCACGTCGATCACGGAAAGACCTCATTACTTGATCATATTCGAAAGACTCGAGTTGCTGCTGGTGAAGCAGGGGGAATTACTCAACATATTGGTGCCTATCAAGTTCAGCACAACGGAAAACTAATTTCGTTTATTGATACCCCAGGCCATGCGGCTTTTACGGCTATGCGTGCTCGCGGAGCTTCGATAACTGATATTGTTATTCTTGTTGTAGCGGCAGATGAAGGCGTTAAGCCGCAAACACTTGAAGCTCTGGCACATGCGCAAGCAGCAAAAGTTCCGGTTATTGTAGCCATCAACAAAATGGATAAGCCTGAGGCAAATCCTGATCGAGTTATTCAAGAACTCTCAGGACATAATCTTGTTCCTGAAGCTTGGGGCGGAGATACGATTTATTGCAAAATTTCTGCTCACTCAGGTTTGGGAATTCCAGAGCTGCTCGAAAGTATTTTACTTCAAGCAGAAGTTTTAGATTTGAAAGCTAATCCCAATCGTTCGGCGAAAGGTGTCGTCACTGAAAGTCGACTTGATAAAGGAAAAGGCCCCGTTGCTACTGCTATTGTTCGTACAGGAACTTTGAGCGTTGGTGCTTATGTTGTTTGTGGAACGACATTTGGACGAGTGCGAGCTCTTTTTGATCACCAAGGAAAGCCCATTCAAAAAGCTGGACCTTCAACACCGGTTGAAATCTTAGGATTCGAATCAGTGCCCAATGTCGGTGATGCACTTACACAAGTAGCTGAGGATGCAATTGCTCGACGAGCTTCGGAGCTTGCTCAGCTTGAAAAGAAAAAGATCGAGGCTCAAAAAGCTCAGCGAATGTCACTTGAAGATATGTATAAGAAGATGCAAACCGGAGAAGTCTCTGAGCTTCGCGTTATTCTTAAAGGTGATGTTCAAGGTTCGCTTGAGGCGATCGCAGATTCGCTTCTAAAAATCAAACACGATAAGGTAAAAGTGAATATTATTTTCAAGGCTGTGGGTGCCGTATCTGAAAGTGATGTTGATTTGGCAGCTGCATCTGGGGCGATTATTTTTGGCTTCAATGTTAGACCTACTTCGCAAGCTAAAGCCTTGGCCGCCAATCAAGGTGTTCAAATTAAGAGCTATGAGATTATTTATGAGCTGATTGATGAAGTGAAACAAGCCATGGGTGGTTTGCTCGCTCCGATTACCAAAGAATCTATGCTCGGCCATGCTGAAGTAAGAGAAGTCTTTACGGTCTCGAAAATCGGCCCGGTAGCTGGATGCTTTGTAAAATCAGGAAAGATTTTGCGAAACGCCAATGCTCGGCTCATCCGAGACAATGTGGTCATCTATTCCAGCAAAATTGGCTCATTACGTAGGTTTAAAGACGATACAAAAGAGGTCGCTGAAGGATTTGAATGCGGTATCCGTATTGAGGGATTCACCGATATTAAAGCTGGCGATATTATTGAGTGCTTCGAAAGCCTTGAAATTAAGCAAGCGGTAGGATAAGCGGGCGACCGGATGGCAATAGCAAGACCCCATATTTCAGACGAACGTAAATCAAGGCGACACCATCGCGTGGTTGAACTCGTCAGACGCGAAATCGTTCAAATTCTTTCGCGAGAAGTAAAAGATCCGCGTTTGGGCAATTTTACGGTTACCGAAGTTGATCTTTCTCCTGATATTCGAACAGCTCTTATTTATGTTTGTCGCTTTATTACCGGAGATATTCCTCGTGAACCCACTCGTGACGAGAAAGACGAACTTGTTTCTGGTTTGAGTTCAGCCTCTCATTTTGTTTATGAGCGTCTAAAAAAGCGGCTTGTGATGAAACAAATTCCTTCAATTCGGTTTCTATATGATGAGAGGCTTGCGAAGGCGTCGAGTATGTGGAGTTTGGTGCATCGAGTTCAGTTGGAAGACGCTGAACGTAATTATGAAGCAGAGGGAGTTCGAACTTGAGCATAGCGCGATTAGAAAAAGATTATTCTGCTTCAAATTCGGTTCATCCGCGTGAGCGTTTGGATGAATCTGGCATTATCATTATTGATAAACCAGAAGGGCTTACCTCGATGGATGTCATTCGCGTTTTAAGACGAGTTGCCGGCGTACGAAGAATCGGGCACGGCGGCACGCTTGATCCTTTTGCTACCGGAGTTCTGCCTATTTTAATTAATAACGCCACAAGGCTGTCAGCCCGAATTATGGATGGCATCAAAGAGTACGAAGGCGTATTTAGATTCGGTCAGGCTTATGATACGCAAGATATTACCGGTACTCCTCTTTATGATGAAAAACCGATTCCTGCCGACCTTACATTAGAACAAGTCCAAGAATTGGCCCGAAGCTTTCAGGGGCAGATCTCTCAGAAGCCCCCCATTTATTCTGCCGTCAAAAAGAACGGTCGACCCCTTTATGACTATGCTCGGGCGGGTGAGACGATCGAGGTTGAGCCTCGTAAAGTTTTTGTTGAAATCTTTGCTATCGATAAACGAATTGATGAAAAGAGGTTTCAATTTAAAGTGAGATGCGCCAAAGGCACCTATGTGCGTACTCTGATTCACGATCTAGGGGGAAAATTAGGTTGCGGAGCGGTGATCGAGAAGCTATCTCGGACTCAAACGGGGGCTTTTCATATCGATGAGGCGGTTCAATTATCGACTTTAAAGTTTGCATCGGATATAAGGTCTCATTTAAAACAGATAACAGATATTTAATAATGGATAAGGAATTATGATTTCAAAGGACGAGAAACAACAGCTGATCAAGACTTTCAAAGTACACGATCGAGATACGGGTTCGGCGCAAGTTCAAATCGCCGTGATTACGGCTCGAGTACAACAACTTACTGAGCATCTTAAAACAGCTGTACGTGATTATTCTAGTCGTCGAGGTCTTTTGAAGCTAGTAGGACGACGCCGAAGACTTCTTAAGTATCTTCGCGATTGTGACTTTCAAGCTTATACCAATTTGATTACTCGTTTGGGTCTTAGAAAATAAGACAACAAATAAGTACTCGACGCACATTCAAAAGGAGTTTTATGCGAGTATTTGAGACAACCGTAGGGGGTAAAAAAATTACTCTTGAGACGGGTCGTATGGCCAAACAAGCAGCGGGTGCTGTTATTGTACGTAAAGGTGACACCATGGTTCTTACAACCGTATGTGCCGCCCCCGAGGCAAAAGAAGGTCAAGATTTCTTTCCTTTGACCGTCGAGTTCCAAGAAAAAACATATGCCGCCGGAAAAATTCCAGGCGGCTTTTTTAAGCGTGAGGGCAAACTTTCAGAACATGAAATTTTGACCAGTAGACTTATCGATCGTCCAATTCGGCCGTTATTTCCTGATGGCTATATGAACGAAGTTCAAATTATTAGTACTGTCATTTCAGCAGACAAAGATAATGATGCCGACACTTTGGGTCTTATTGGAGCTTCGGCAGCTTTGATGCTTTCTGATGTTCCGTTTAAAGAGCCAGTTGCTGGCGTCAGACTTGCTCGAGTAAACGGAAAATTTGTGATCAATCCGACTCGTGCTGAGATGGATAACTCAGACCTCGACGTACTTTTAGCAGGAACCGAATCCTCAATCATTATGGTCGAAGGTAATGCAAACCAGATCGATGAAAAAACCATGGCCGAAGGCTTGTTTTATGCTCATGGCGAAATTCAAAATTTGATCAAGATTCAAAACGAAATGGGTAAAGCTTTGGGCAAACCCAAAATGGCTTGGACGAAGGCAGAAGCTCCTCAAGCTATTTTAGATTTCGTAAAACAAGAAGCTTATAAACCTCTTCAGGCTGCTCTTCAAATCACTGAGAAAATGAGTCGATATGCAACAAAAGACTCAATCAAAAAGACGGTATCTAAAGCGGCTGTTGAAAAATTTGAAACAGATGAACTCTCTGGCGCAGCTATTAAGAAAATTGTAGCCGCGAAATTAGATGATATTGCTTCTGAAATTGTTCGCGAAGGAATTCTCAAAAATAAAAAGAGAATTGACGGTCGTGATCTTACGACCGTTCGACCTATTACCATCGAGACCAATCTTATCCCCCGCGCTCACGGCTCAGTTCTTTTTACTCGAGGCGAGACGCAAGCTTTGGTGACCTGTACTTTAGGTGGTGCCGATGATTCTCAAACTATCGATGCACTTTTAGGAAGCTACGATAGACATTTCATCTTACATTATAACTTTCCTCCGTTTTCGGTTGGCGAAGTAAAGAGAATGGGTGGACCTTCTCGAAGAGACGTAGGTCACGGAAATCTCGCGTTTAACGGTTTGTCTTGGTTGGTACCAAGTAAAGAAAAATTTCCGTACACCGTGCGTCTTGTATCTGACATTCTTGAGAGCAACGGAAGTAGTTCAATGGCCACGGTTTGTGGTGGATCGCTTGCGATGATGGACGCTGGTTTACCTTTTGTAGAACACGTTGCCGGTATCGCCATGGGTCTTATTGCTGAAGGCTCTCAAATGGAGGTCTTGACCGATATCTTGGGTGATGAAGATCATCTTGGAGATATGGATTTCAAGGTTATTGGAACACGAAAAGGTATCACTGGTTTTCAACTCGATACCAAAATTTCGGGTATCAGCTTAGAAGTTATGACGAAGGCACTCAATCAAGCCAAAGATGCACGAATGCTCATTTTGGACAAGATGTATGCCGCTATCGATAAGCCGCGGGCTGAGATGTCACCCTATGCTCCAAAGATTAAAACGCTTACCGTTCGACAAAGCAAAATCAAAGATGTGATCGGCCCAGGCGGAAAAAACATCAAGGGTGTAATCGAAGCAACTGGTGTTAAAGTCGATATCAACGACGATGGAAAAGTAAATATTTTCTCATCTGATCCTGAGATGACTAAGAAAGCTGTAGCAATGATCGAAGCTCTTTCAGGTGAAGTTGAAGTAGGACGCATTTACGAAGGCGTCGTGCGAAAAACTATGGATTTCGGAGCGTTCGTTAATATTGCTCCCGGAACGGATGGTTTGGTTCATATTTCTGAGCTTGCTGATGCTCGTGTAGCCAAAGTTGAAGATATTGTTCGTGAAGGAGATCGATGCCTCGTTAAGGTATTAGAAATTGATCGCCAAGGACGTATTCGATTGAGCCGCAAGGCAGCTTTACAAGAGAAAGCGGAGAGCCGAGCTGAAGGTTAATATTCAGATTCTATGCTCTACGGCATATACTTTTAGGGGAGAGTATTAATCTTGCAAAAACAGAAAGTCGATACCGCAAGTCTTCTTGAAGAATTCTTAGGATGGCTTCAGGTTCATCGAGCTGCTTCGGAAAATACCCGTGCAAGTTATCACGCAGATCTTAAGCAATTTTTTGAGTATTTTGATAAAGATAAAAAAAATACAATCGATTTAGTTTCGATCACTGAAGAACAAATTACGAAATTCCTCGATCATCTTTCGAATGATAAGATTTCGTTACGTAGTATTCAGCGAAAAATTTCAACATTGCGTGCGCTTTTTAGATTTCTGATTTCAAAAGGCTATGTGGCTGCAAGTCCGCTTGAAAATATTAAAGCTCCTCGAATCGAAGTGCAGCTTCCTGAGATCTTTTCGGTGGAAGATGTTGAGTCTTTAATGAAAGGCCCAGATTCATCCACTATTTTGGGGGTGAGAGATTTGGCGATGCTTGAGCTGATGTATTCTTGTGGCTTAAGAGTGACCGAAATGCTGGATTTGGTTTTAGGCTCGATTCAATGGGAAGAAGGCTCTCTCTTGGTCAAAGGCAAGCGCGATAAAGAGCGTTGGGTTCCAATGGGTAAATTTGCGCGAGAATCACTTAAAAACTATATCGAAAAATCGCGAACTGAGTTGATGAAAGGGCGATATCACGACTTTGTTTTTGTGAATCAACGAGGATTAAAACTGACTCGTCAGGGGTTTTGGAAGATTTTAAAGGGCTATGCAGCCAAACTTAAATTAAAGAAAGAGCTGCATCCTCATATTTTAAGACATTCATTTGCATCTCATATGCTTGAAAGAGGCGCTGATTTGAGAAGTATTCAAGAGCTGCTTGGTCATACCGATATTGCTACTACACAAATTTATACAAGAGTGACCTCAACAAAACTCAGAGAAGATTATGAAAAATTTCATCCTCGTGCAAAAATTGAGGCGGAAAAGAGGACATAAGGCATGAGTGCTGAAAGAGAACTTCTTAGAGCTCCTGAAGAAGACCTGCAAAAGCAAGAGAAGTATCAAGTTCAACTCCAAACTTGGACAGGACCATACGATATTTTGCTTCAAGTTATTGATGATCAGGATTTAGACCTGTTCGATCTCGATATTTCAAAGTTATTAGAACACTACTTAGTTTACCTTGAGAGCTTATCGATTATTGATATCGACGAAGCAGGGGAGTTTTTGGTTGTGGCTGCTACTTTGGCGCAAATTAAATCTAAATTGTTGCTGCCCAAGGAAGAAACCGCTGTTGAAGTTGAAGAAAAAGATCCTCGAGAAGATCTTGTTCGTTATTTGATGGAATATCAAAAAATTAAGGCCGCTGCAGAATTGCTCGGGGAACGACCAGTACTAGGCCGGGATGTTTTTGTTAAAGGAAATAAAGAAACTTTTGAAGGCATTGAAGCTGAAGGAAAAGGTACTTTATTTCAGCTTGTCAAAGGCTTTCAAAAAGCTATGCGTGATTTGGGCGCTCAGACTCCAATGGCATTTACAGTTGAAGCTGTTTCTGTTTCGGAGAGATTTCAGGATATTTTTAACGAGCTTAAGAGTCGTCGTGAATTAGAATTTGCAGATATCATTGGTTTAAGTCCTTCTAAGACTTATTTGATTGCTTCTTTTCTGGCTTTGCTTGAATTAGCGCGGCTTAAGAAAATTAAAATTTATGGAGCTGTTGACGGGGATGGATTGTTCATTCGCATCGTTGAAGGTGCTGAATTTGGTGATGTTCATTCGGAGTTTGATGTGAATCAAAATGCTCCAGTCGTGGACGAAAATGCTGTTGAGACAGCATAAGGAGATTAATTTATGATTTCAAAAAAAGGTTTAATTGAAGGTCTGGTATTTGCTTCGGGACATCCTGTTAGCAAACAGTCGATTTGTCATTTGCTTGAAATTCCAGAGGACGAAATAGCCCCTCTCTTAGAAGAGCTCAAAGCTGATTATGAAAATGAAACTCATGGCTTTAGTTTTAATCAGGTAGCAGGTGGCTATCAGTTTAGAACTAAAACCGAGCTTAAAGATATTATGGCGCGATTCTACGAGAAAAAGCCTGCTCGGTTGACTCAAGCGACTCTTGAGGTTCTAGCGGTTATTGCCTATAAGCAGCCAATCACTCGTCCAGAAATTGAGCGAATTCGTGGTGTGGATTGCACTGGTATATTGAAAACCTTACTCGAGCGAGAACTCATTGAGATGAGAGGAAGAAGTGATCTTCCTGGTCATCCCGTTGTCTACGGAACCACTCCAAAATTCTTAGAATGGTTTCAGGTTAATAGCCTCACTGATCTTCCACCTCTTTCAGAAATGGAAGCTCTCAATCGCGGCGCCCCTGCAGAGACAGAAGGTTTACTGCAATTATTAAATCGCGATGACGGATTTCAAGCGGAATCTCTCACCGAAATGGATGAGACGATCAAAGCCGCCGGCAAAGTCGATATTGTAGATCCTGAAACTGCCTTTGCTGCAGAAACAGAGGCAGAGAGAGGTGAAGTCCACAACGCCGCTACAACAAATCCTGCAGTTGAAGCTCAAGTTTAACGACTTATTTTGCCGGACTTAGTTCGATGAGTAGGCTTCCAGACTCGCAGCTTTGGCCGGGTTGAATATGTACGGCCTTAATTATTGCAGGTGCAATGGCGCGAACCTCGTTTTCCATTTTCATGGCTTCCATAATGGCCAGAGGTTGGCCCGCTTGAATTTGATCGCCGGCTTTAACAAGAACTTTGAGAATTCTGCCGGGCATTTCGGAGCGAATCTCGCTCTGCGAAAGGCTGCCAGTGTTTTCCCAAGACAGCGGCTCAATCGTATAGGTTTCGGCTCCGAAGATAACTCGCCATTTTTTGGAGTTCCACGTCTCGCAGGCAAGGCGGACGCTTGACGTTTCAATACTAAATGGAAAAGTCTGCGCATTTGTTAGATGCACCTCTTCATCATTTACTCTGAAAGTAAAACCGGATTCATTTTGTGAAATCAGACTGACTTCAACAGGTTCATCGAAGCCCGCAATTTTAAGGCGCCAGCGCATAAGCCTCCTGCCAAGGACTGAGTTCCTCACTCTTTTGAAGAATTGTCGATTGCAAATGATCTTTAAGACAAGCTGTCGCAATAATCTCAGCACTTGGCTTTTGATATTTTCTCCACGCTTTATCTTCTAGTAATTGAGTGTGATAACGACCTTTCTTCATAAAATCGGCCGCCAAAATCTCTAAGAGAAAAGCTCGATTAGTAATAAGGCCTTCGACTCTTGTCTCCGCAAGAAACAAGCGCATTCGCTCAATACAATCGGCTCGAGTCGGAGCCCAGGCCGATATTTTTGCAATCATTGGGTCATAATACGATGAAATTTCACTTGGACTTGAGACCGATGTATCCACTCTCACCCCCGTCCAGTAGGGAAACTTTAAAAAATGAAGATGGCCGGGCTGTGGAAGAAATCCATGATCGGCGTCTTCGGCATAAAGACGAACTTCAATGGAATGTCCCTGTGATCGAATATCTTCTTGAGTATAGCCAAGACTTTCGCCTTCAGCGATTCTAAATTGCTCACGCACCAAATCAATTCCGGTAATCCATTCTGAGACCGGATGCTCCACTTGAATGCGAGTGTTCATTTCAAGGAAATAAAAATCATCATCCTCTGAAACGATAAATTCAACAGTGCCTGCCGACTTATATTTTACGCTCTCTGCAGCTTTGATTCCTGCCGTTAAGATTTTTTCTCTGAGCTCTTGGCTTAAGCTTGGGCTTTGAGCTTCTTCGACTACTTTTTGGTGTCTGCGCTGAAGGGAACATTCTCGTTCAAATAAATGTAGAGTAGTTTTGCCGTCACCTAAAACCTGAACCTCGATATGGCGAGGTCGTTCGATATAGCGCTCAACAAAAATAACTGGATTATTAAAAGCCTTGAGAGCCTCGGATTGCGCGCGTTCTAAGTTTTCTTTGAGCTCGGATTCCTGATGAACAATTCTCATGCCTTTACCGCCACCACCGCCAGCAGCTTTAACGAGAAGTGGAAACTTAAAATCTTCTCGTTGTTTAAGAAGCTCCTGAATTGTTTTAAGTCCGGCAGAGATATCACTAATAGCCCCTGTTCCAGGAGTTGTAGGTACGCCAAATTTCTCAACCGTTTGCCGAGCGATGACTTTATCGCCCATCTGCTCAATCGAATCAGGAGTAGGTCCAATAAAAATAAGGCCAGCTTTTTCAACTTCGCGAGCGAATCTGGCATTTTCAGAGAGAAATCCGTAGCCGGGATGAATGCAGTCTGCTTTTGTTTTCTTAGCGGCATCGAGAAGTTTTTCGATCGAAAGATAACTTTTTTGACTTTCGGCAGGGCCAATACAAATTGCTTCGTCTGCTTCTGAGATATGAAGGGCCTGCGCGTCTGCCTCTGAATAAACTGCGACCGTTTTAACTCCAAGCTCTCGAGCCGTTCGAAGAATTCTAATAGCGATTTCTCCTCGGTTGGCGACAAGGACCTTTCTTAGTTTTTTCATCTATACTCCAAGACCTTCAAAGAAAGCATCATAGCTGAGAGGTCTTTGAAGAAATTTTTCGAGAGAAATATTTTCGTCCCGTGACCCTCCCGATTCAAAGATTTCTTTTCGCAATCTTAAGCCGAGCTCTTGATTTGTAAGTCCTGCTTTTTTGAAAAGAGAAAACATATCAGCAGCAATCACATCCGCCCAGGCATAACCATAGTAACCTGAGGCATAGCCGACCATATGGCCAAAGCCGGCCGCAAATGCCGTATTGGGCGGAAGGGGAAGAAAAGTTTGGCTAACCGTATCTGAAATCACTTGCACGACATCAGATTTTTTACCGGGGCCGTGAACTCTCAAATCAGCTTTGGCAAAACTTAGTTGGCGCAAATAAAACATTCCCATTCCTGCTTTTTGGGCTTCGTTCATTTTGGCGACGAGTTCGACAGAAAGAGTCTTGCTTGGATCTTTATAGTGCTTCGCGATTGTCTTTAAAATATCGTACTGCCACGCCCAGTTCTCAAGAATTTGAGAGGGCGCCTCAACGAAATCCCAAGCCACGCCGGTTCCTGCAAAGCGAGAATGTTTAGCCCAGGTGAGGATTCCGTGAAAAATATGTCCAAACTCATGAAAGAGAGTTTCGACATCGGAGTGTGAAAGCAAATGAGGGGCTTCACTGCTAAAATTGCATACCATAGCTTTAACAGGGCGTTGATAGACGCCATCGGCCTTGAGTTTTCCGTCAATGATTCCAAAAGCAGCAGCGTGACCGTATTTTCCTTTGCGCGGAAATAAATCGAGGTAAAACGCGCCAATCTCCGCATTGTGTTTATCTTTTACCTTAAAGAGTCTGACTTGCTCGTGATAGGTGGGAAAACTTCCCTTCGGAGCCTCTAGCATTTTAATTTCAAAAAGTTTTTCGATCAGAGCAAAAAGTCCATCAAGAACTTGGTCGAGAGTAAAAAACTCGCGCAGTTCTTTGGTATCAACATTATAGAACTTCTTCTTATAGAGGGATGAATAGTAGTAATAATCCCAGCTCGAGATATCGGTCATACTCTGGCCAGTTTCTTCGGCTTTAAGTGATTTAAGTGCTTTAAGTTCTTTATCAGCTTTAGGCCGCAGACGCTTTTCAAAATCATCTAAGAAATGAAAGACTCTCTCGGGCGTGCGTGCCATTCTTTCTTCGATTACAAAATGATTCCAAGAAGGGTAGCCGAGCAGACCAGCAATTTCTTGCCTTAAATCTACCATCTGTTGAAGGCGGGTGGAGTTAGTATTGCAGGCGGTATTGAGTTTTTTGATATAGAGCTCTTTGCGAATGGACTCATTTTTACAAAATTCCATTACCGGCAGATACTCAGGATATTGCAGAGAAATTTTGTATTTTTTATCATCGGTTTGCGAAAGACCCTTTAAGAACAGATCATCGAGTCCATCGAGCTCTTCTTTTGAAACATGAATTTCATCATGATATTCGTTTATCGCTGATGAAAATTCAGTCTCAAGTTGAGATAGCTTTTTTTGCAAGTCTTTAAGCTTAATTTGTTTTTCTTCAGGAAGATCGAGTCCAAGTCTTCTAAAATCGCGCATTGTTTCTTGAAAGAGTTTTTCATCCTCAGTTTCAAGCGGAGCCTTCTTCTGAGATTCATAGGCTTTGCAAACAGCGTATATTTTTGGATCATAAGATCGCTCAATCGCCCAGTTTTGATATTTCACCATCGCAACTTCAGCTGCTCTTCGAATATTCTCGTCAGGCGAAACATTCTGCAGAAGATAAATGCGACTAGTAATGTTCTTCTCATGCCATGACGAATCATCTAAGGCGCGAATCGTCGATTCAAAGGTCACTTTGCTCTTATCTTGAGAGCCAATCTCTAAAATGGTTTTGTCTCCCAATGTGATGAGATCATCAATTACTTGAGAGATGGATTCAGGGGTGTCTTCAAAAGGATGAATTTCTAGAACCGATTTAGGTTGAGTCATGCACCCTATTTAACCGGCAGAATGGTGGCTTAGCCAAGACTTAAAGACTGGGGCTTTGGCGTTGACTAAGTGCAAGACGCACCATCTATGCCCCAATGCCCCAAAAGGAATAGGTTGAAAAACTCACCAAAAAATCGCTCAAGCTATCCTAAGTAAAGGGGTTTACAAGTATAATTACCGGAGGGGTGTCTGGAACGAATCTTGCAATGTTTTGGGGTATATGGGGTACCGATTAATGAGCCTTTTAGCCGTTTTTGTACTGATTGGGGGAATCGGCTCAATCAAAGCAGAAGGCGTAAATCCACAGAGTCTAAGGTACTTTCCATCAGGGTATTCGACGTATGATCCAGGCACACTTTTTGGTGAGCTCAATCGAACCCAAAGTACAGTTATCGTGCAGATTTATCAGCGTACCAATGATGATTCTCGAATTGCTAAGAAGCAGATTGAAATTCCGCTCAATGCTTGGACGACTCAGACCCAAATAGCTCAAGTCTATAAAAATGCCGATGGATCTATTCTCGTAAAAAAACGCTCCACTGCCGAGACTTTTAGAATACTAACTTCAACCGGTAAGCCTGCTATTTGCAGAATTGAAGCGCCCAATTCGGTGAAGTCTGAAACCCATGCCGTTCTTGCTGTGGCTGAAAAACAGTTGGCCTCTTTATCTCCGATCGTGCCTCGAAATATTTCCTCATCACTTCAAGCAACCGATATGCGCTTAATTGCTCCTACTCAAATGCTTTCAGCTGATGAGATTTCTTTAAGAATGCAAAAGAAAGCAGAATACTTTAAGGAGCTCAATGAAGACGTTCGGTGGTTTGATCAAAAAATTTCAAATATTTTAAAAGAGAAAATGAGAATTCGAACGCCTTTGAGTAAAGAGCAGGCAAAGAACTCAAAGGCCTCATCCGTTGAAATTGAAATTTCAAGAGAGATCGTTGTTCGAGATGGCCTTGAAGGATTAAGACAACGTAAATATTCTCAGTATGTTGATGATGCTCAAGCGGCTACCGTGCGTGATCTGCTTTCTGCAATTAAAGCCTCTCCTCAATTTTCACAGGATAAAGATCGAGCCAATCGCTTGTTGCATTATCTTACGCTTTACGGAGAGTTTCGGAGGTTTGATGACCAAGAACAGCATCGAACTTTAGCTCATCTTTTTTGGTCAACTCGAACAATGGAAAATAGGATTTTAAAGCCGCCGTCTAACCTCTCTCAGAGAGAAAGATTGCAGTCGATTAATCCAGTCTATGATCCCACTGGGGCATTTAAAAATTGGTTAGGAGTGAAGCGAGCCGACGCGGCAATGTCAAAAAGTCAGTTTGCGGTTTGGAATGCGGGCGATTCGACGCTCTCAGATATAATTCTGCAATACGGCGCCTCGGTGGATAATCATTTAAGAGGAGATATTGTCGATTTTATTTCTGCCTATGAAGCGGGATTAATTACAACTCAATTTGGAGCTTCTCGTCCTGAACTCACGCACTATGTTTCGCCGGCGGCACTGCCAAAGAAGGCGGATGGTAGCCCTCAGTATCCTGGGCACTGGTTTTCTAAAAAAACAACTATTTACAAAGGCGAGAAGTCGTTACCAGCGGTCATTCGATTGGATTACCCACAGCTTAAAGGGCTCATTAATTCAGAGACGGCGATTAAAGATCTCAACTTACGATATCAAAAAATTATTTCAAATGCCGGCAGTACTCTGGCGAAGCTGAATGCCAATCCGTCCGGAAATAAAGCGCGAATCGATCGTCTTGAAAGGTTAGTTTCAAAAGCCAAATACACTTTAGCAAAACTTCCGGCGATGTACGATCAATCAAGAATTGACCCCGATGAGTTTGAAGGTTTAGTTGAGCATTGGTAGGAGTTGTGATGTTGGAATTTTTATTTCTCGGTTTAATTTTATCTACACCTTTCAGTTGTAAAATTGAGATTGAGGAGCAGGGGAATTACTTATTAGTTGAAAAATCAAAGATATTGCTTCCCCTTGAACGCACTGGATTGAAGATTAAATCATGCGAGCGATGGAAGGAGTTTCCCGGTCTGCTAGTCGCTGAGATTGACTACGAAGAAGAGGGCGAGTTTACAGATCTCTTTGTTTTCGATTTAAAATCTAATGGAGGTAAAAAGTTATTTCAATACACCACTTTTGAGAGCCGGGTTCGTAAAGAGAGGGGAACTCAAAAACAAGAGAAGATCTTAAAAAAACGAACGCCCATTCTCTCGGTGAGTAGCGATAAGCAGCCCCAGATTCAGTTCAAAGATTCGAAAGAAATTTTTATTTTAGATCGCGCGCACTGATGTACTGAAAAATAACGCGAGAGCTACTGCTTTGCGCCTGCTTCATCGAGAGTCTTACCGCCAAAGACAGCAAATCTGAAATCCGGAAATCCAGCAGAGCCAGCATTATAAATGACTTTTTTGACGACCTGAAATTGAAGCCTGCGATCGGCAGATATATTGATTCTCTCAGTGCTCTTTTTGACTTCTTCGTCAGTAAGACCTTTGCTTTTACCTTCTGCTTCGGTCTTTATTTTGAAATCTTTAAGGGCTCTTTGAAGCTCAGCTACAGCCCATTCGGATTGGGCTGCGACTTCAGGTGTTTTGGCGAGACTTACACCTTCAAGCAGAATATTTTCTTGAGAGATAATCAGCGAAGGGGCTCGTTCGAGCGTACCTACATTGGCCGCTTTCGGAAGTTCTAAACCTTGAGGTAAAATAATCAGTTCACCTTCGGAGCTAAAGCTTTGAAGCAAGAAAATGACCATGATGGCAAACATATCGACCATGCTTGTAAGATAGAGACTGGCGAAGACTTCTTTCTTCTCAAATCCCGTTTTGCGTTTGATCGTTGGGTTAATGCGTTTACCGGGAGCGAGAATCGCCATTAGTTCATTCCTCCAATCGTCACATTCGTGAGCTTCATTGAAAAAAGATGATCGAGTACGAGCACGACTTCTTCGTAAATCGTATCGTCAGCGGCGCGTAAGCTAATTTTTGGATTTTGAATTCTATCGAATCGCGGTTTGAGTTCCAAAAACTTTTGCTCAAGCTCTTGAGGTTTAAAATTCGCAAGAGATTTTCCATCTTCAACGACTTGAACTTCACCAGGCTTCACAAATATTTCAAAGTCTCGATCTTCTTTGCCTTTAGAAACACTCGAAATCTCGCTGTGGGCAATAGTAGTCTCGCCAGAAGGCTGACTAAAAGCTGACATTTTAGAAATTTGAACCCATACCGCGGTCATGAGCAAAAACAAGATGCACACGCTCAAGAGATCAATAAAAGGAATTAAGTTCAGTTCTGAATCAACTTTTTTTCGGCCTTTGCCGCCAGACTCTACACTTACGCCCATTTTTATGCCGCCTTATCGTAGGGAAGCATGCTTCGTGTTTCGAAAGCGACTTCCTTAAGTTCATCAAGCAAACTCTGAGACTTTCCCTGCAGAAGCGCGTAGCAAAGAAGAGCAAAAATTGCGACGACCAGACCGTACGCAGTACAGTTCATCGCTTCTGAAATACCTTTGGCAAGTAGCTCTGCTTTTCGGGAGGGATCAACTTGTGCGGCGGCGCTAAACGACGCAATCAAACCTGAGATGGTTCCCAGAAGTCCAACCAAGGTTGCGATATTGGCGAGCATCGAAAGATAGGAGGTGCGTCTTTCGATTGGATGACTTTCGCGTGAGAGCGATGCCTCGATCATCGCTTCGATATCTTCACGAGTTCCTTTGGCCATTGATTTAATAATTAGGCTTTTAGCAAGACGAGCGGCCGGGGTTGGAATCGAATCGCAAAACTGTGTCGCCGCTTGCAAATCTTTTCGGGCAATCGAAGGGGCCAATTGTTGCAAGAATGATTTTACGTTCAAAGATGATTTAACGAAGAGAAAATAAAATCTTTCGATTGTTATTGCGATCGAAAGAATAAAAATTGCATGAATAGGATAAATAAAAACCCCGCCGGCTTCCCATGCTTCACGAACTTTAACAAGTAGATCGACCATTTTTATTAGCCCTCACTTTTTCCTGTCTTTAGTTTATCTTTGTGTGAAATCACAAAATTCATGCTCTCAAGAACGACTTCGTTCACATCGTCGATAATGCGTTGAGTGCGACCTTGAAGAAATGCATAACAAAGAAGAGCCGGAATCGCGACGCAAAGGCCGAATGCCGTACAGTTCATCGCTTCTGAAATTCCCGAAGCAAGCATGGTCGCTTTGTCTGAGGCGTTGGCATTTGAAGCACCCTTGAACGAAACAATCAAACCTGAGATGGTTCCGAGCAGGCCGAGAAGGGTTGCGGTATTGGCAAGCATCGAAAGGTATGAAGTTCGCTTTTCTAAAATAGGAAAGTGTTTTGAAGCTGCGGCATCAATAGCTAACTGAACCTCAGAATCTTTCTTGGATCTTTCAAATGCCTGAAAGCCAGATTGAATAATTTGATGAATGAGTGATTGGCCCATCACCATGAGGCGACCTGAGTAAATGGCATTTCGCACCTCAGAAAGAATTTGCCCTTTGTCGAACTTGGTATCGACGTAAAGCACGTACAGCCTTTCTAAGATGATAAAAACACAGATGAGCCCAATAAAAGCGATTGGGTACATGAAGACACCCCCCGCCTCAAAACGCTCAAAAAGACTCATTGAATGAACTGCTTCGGTCGTTGCCTGTTCCATAGACCTTCCTTTCGATTCCCTTAACTGGGTCAATATTTGATTGAAAAACCCCTCAAAACTATTCTCCGGGCTAGAAGGCCCCATTGCAAGGAAGATTTTAGCTCCAAAAGATCAATAAATGCTCAAGTTTCCAATAGATAGAGCCGCAAAAAGTCCTTAAAATGAGCGACTATGACTATCGGGGATACGACGTACGTTCGACGTTTTTTTTCACTCTACTCCACCGAAGAAAAAGACAAAGTCCGCGGCCATGCGTTTTACCTCTCAGACTATTTGAGTGCTTTATTGCCCGCGGATGTGGCTTATGTGGGCGTGATTCGAAGCCCTCATCCTGGTGCAAGATTTTCAACCATAGAAACAGCCGAGGCTGAAAAATCTCCTGGTGTGCTTCGCGTCATCACGGCGCGTGATATTCCTCATAATATTCCGTACGGAAAACGCGGCTCTGAAAGTCAACTCATCTTGGCGGAGAAAAAAGTTCGTTATGTCGGAGAGCCCGTTGCTCTTGTTGTGGCCGATTCCAGAGATGCCCTTCTCGAAGGGATGAAGCGCGTGAAGATCGATTGGGTCGCCGATCCTGTTAAAGAAAAAGAAGCCGTGCTCACGCTTAGCCATGTGATGGGTAGAGCGCCTGTACAAGATGGACTCAAAGAAGTTCGATCGACATTTCGTTTTCCAAGTTTGCAAACTCGCTATCTTGAGCCCGAGTGCGGATGGGTGAAGTTCGAAAAAGGTGAGTTGCAATTTCAAGTTGGAGCTCTTTTGTCTGAGTCGCAAAGAATCTGGCTTTCTCAGATTTTAAAAATTGATGTCGGACAAATTATTGCAAAAGAATCTCCTCTCGGCGGGCAATTTGGCGGCCGTCAGCAAAGAGAGCTGATTGCGTTTTTGGCGTTAGCTTCGTATCTGACTAAGCGATCTGTTCGTTTGCATTTTTCTTTTGAAGAACAAGATATTGGCTCGTATGACTTTCATGGCGAGCTCGCTGTGAGCTATGATCCTGCGACGAAAAAATTTAAAGAACTGAAGGGTAAAGTTATTGTCGATGCCGGCTCCTATGAAGGCAGTGCTAATCTTATTTTGCAAAGAGCCCTCGAGCATTCATCTTCTATTTATTCGTTTGAGCATATTGATTTACAGGGCGAAGTGATTCTCACTCCTACACATCCTAGACGAGCGATGAAGGGTGAGGGCCTCACTGCGGTCACTTGGGCAATTGAGCAACTTGTTGAAAGGGTTGCAAAAGAACTTGAAACCTCAGTTCTCGAATTACGCCGCACAAATGTCTCGTACGAATCTGAACTTGGGGCCAAAGTTTTAGAAGAACTTGAAAAGATGGAAAAACCATTTCGCTTGGTTCCCATTGATCGCAATCGCCCCGTATGGGATGAAAAAGAAATTGCCGGTCGAGGTTATGGCTTTCAAGTTTTTCATCCAACGTCGACGAAGGAATTTGATTTTTCTGAGGTCTCGATTGATTTGCAACCTTCAGGATTTTTCGTTATCCGTACATCCAATTTGACTCTCGACTTACATATGAAGCAGGCTCTTTGCGAAGTTGCCGCTACAGTTTTAAAGACGCATCCGAAAGCTTTTACGGTCGAAGGTAAGATGCGTGAAGATTTTGATCGAGCGGCCCGGCGTGAAACTTATCCTGAGTTTTATTATTTGGCCCAAGCTACCTGGAATGCTGCTACCGAGTTGCGTGAAAAGATTATTCGAGCCGGGCAAAAGGTATTTCATAGCAAAGATGTTGAGGTCGGCGATGGGGCGATTATGGAAAAGAGCCTCAATAAAAAGATGGGGTATCGCGAACTCGCTTTTACTCAATCTCATTCAGATTTGAGAGCCTCGTTTGTACTCAAAGATATTGAGAAGCCTCATGGCTGTTCGGCTGGTGCCGTTGCACGAATTTCTTTTCATCCACTCACCGGGGAGCTCAGAGTCGAGTCGATTCGCGTGGTTCTTGATGCTGGGCCTGTTCTTTATGCAAAAGGTTTAGAAATTGTTTTGGATACTGCGTGTTCATGGGCCATGGCTGCACTATTTTCAAGTGAAGTGGGGGAGGATCAGCCGATTCCAACTCCCGTCGATGGACCCGAAGAAGTGAATTTGATCACGCTTGAGTATCCCCTTAAAGATTATTCCGATAAGCCGCCGGAATATTTTGGCTCGCGGGGAGTGACGAGTGTCTTGATGGCAACTGTTATGGCCGCACTTGTGAATGCGATTCACGATGCGAAGGGTATTTCGCTCGATCAAATTCCGATGGCTCCTGAGTTTATGTTTCCGAAGAAAAAACATCCAACCGTACATACAATTCCATTTAAGAGATAAGCGTAGAGGTAGAGAATGATTATTGAATGGTCACTTAATGGACGTCCGATGAGATCTGAGATCTCTCCTTTTCGAAGGCTTCTTGATTATTTGCGAGAAGATCTTAAGCTTTTGGGAGCTAAAGACGGATGTCGAGAAGGCCGATGTGGAGCTTGCACTGTATGGATTGACGGTGAGATAGCGAATGCTTGTTTGGTTTTGATGGGCCAAATGTCAGGAAAAGAAATTACGACTATTGAGGGGATGAACGAAAAAGATAAATTTACTCCACTTCAAGAAAGTTTTCTGACGATGTCTGCGATTGAGTGCGGATTTTGTGTTCCGGGAATGATCATGTCAGGCGCAAAGCTTTTAGATCGAAATCCCAACCCAAATCGCATTGAAATTCGCGAGGCTCTAAAAGGTCATCTCTGCGCGTGTACGGGATATCAAAAGATATTAGATGCGATTGAAGGAATTTCGCTTCCTCCAACTTCTGAAGGTGCTGCCAGAATGCGAGTGAGGCGCTAATGCAGTTTTATAATCCGCAATATCTTTCTGAAGCCTACGAGATTTTAGATAATTATGGTGCGAGCCTTAAAGTTTGCGCAGGTGCTACTCACGTTCTTCGTTTTTATCCGAGATTTCCGGAAGAACTCGCGAGTCGATATAAGGGGATTCTTCATATCGGAACTCTCGATGCACTCGCCGATTGTCAGGAAGAAAATAAAAAATATGTTATAGGTGCCACTGCTAAGATATCGACACTAGAAAAAGATGCTTATTTAGCACGGTATGCTCCTGCGCTTTCGGATGCTGCACATTCGACAAGTACTCCGCAAATTCGTAATCGAAGAACAGTGGGAGGAGAAATTTGTTGGGGTGCCAATCATAGCCCGCTGATTGTGAGTTTGATGGCGTTAGATGCTCTTGCCCGTGTTCGAATGCGCGCTGAAAACGGAGCCCCTGGCCGCGAAGAGAATATGGATTTGATTGATTTTTACGACGGCAATATTGAGCGCGTCTCTTCAGCCGGCAAAAAAATTGTTAATCGAAAGCCCAAAACCGAATCTCAGAATTTGCTTTTAAGAGTGACAATTCCTGAAGAGAAACTATTGCGCCCCGGAAACATCAATTTTTTTAGAGCTCTTCAGCCAAAAATTTCGACTGAAAACTCAGGTGTGGTTCTCGCCGTAAGCGGCTCACATCATAACGGAATTATCCAAGATATGACCATGGTGGCGTCAGGAGTATGGATGTCGACTTGTAAGGTAAGTTTGCCGCTTGAAGGCGTGCGGATGAATGATGTTTATATTTTTGAAAAACTTTATTCATTTTGCGATCGATATTCATTCGAAAAATATCGAAAAGAAGGTCCATCCGCCGGACAACTCGGTTTGATTATTTTTGGATTGTTGAAAGAAGGTTTTAGCACTCTGCTCGGACGCTAAATTTAGAAATGGCGATAAAGAAAAAAAATTCAAAAGCCATCTCAATGGACGCCTACCGCAACTCAAAGTATCTGGTACGCGTCGAATGGATCGCCAAAGATTCGTTCTTACAAAAATGGTATGAATGTAAAAAGAAGGACGAAGCTTTGCGCTTGATTCGCGAACTCCGTGCCGCATTTGATTCTCCGAGAATCTGGATGTACCGAGAAGTTCCAATAGATTCTTAAATTAACCCTGAGCTTTTTTCCAATCTGCTAAAAATTTCTCAATACCTTTATCGGTGAGCGGGTGCTTATAGAGCATCTGAAAGATTGAGTAAGGCATAGTCCCCACATGAGCACCTGCTAATGCAGCATCAATAACATGCATCGGATGTCGAATGCTCGCAGCAAGCACCTGAGTTTTAAATCCGTAATTTTTATAAATGGTCACGATATCACGAATAAGATTCATTCCATTTTCGCTGATATCATCAAGTCGGCCAATAAATGGACTAATAAATGTAGCCCCTGATTTTGCTGCAAGCAGAGCCTGACCAGCTGAGAAACAGAGAGTGACATTTACCTTAACTCCTTGCTTGCTCAAAGTCTGACAGGTTTTAAGTCCGTCGACTGTGAGAGGAACTTTAATTGTAATATGTTCAGAAATAGCAATGAGAGGTTCGGCTTCTCTAAGCATTCCGGCTGTTTCAAGCGAAATAACTTCAGCACTAATCGGCCCCTTCACGAGTTTTGTAATCTGTTTAACAAGATCGTGAAATGATTTTCCCTCTTTCGCAACAAGACTGGGATTTGTCGTCACCCCATCGATGAGCCCGGTAGCGGCAGCTTCTTCAATTTCTTTAATATTGGCCGTATCTAAGAAGATTTTCATAGGCCCGATTAAACGAGAATTACATACTGTTGTCTAGGGTAACCTCGCCAGATTGCCCTGCTTCGATAAAGCGAGCTAGAAACTCGTCTGCTTGAACGGACGGAGTTTTCATAAGGCTGTAGATAAGGCGTCTAATAGGTTCCGACGGTTGTCGATAGCCGGTTTCCCAATGAGAAATGGTGCTTTTCTTTACACCAAGCACTTTTGCGCAGCGATCTTGGGAAATGAGAAATTTCTTTCGAAAGCAAATGAGAAGTTGTCCAAAGGCGGCACGTTCGTACATGGCAGCTTGATAAAGATTGAATGACTCGAGGTCAAGTAATCTTGCGGCATTCTAAAAAAACATTTTGGTATTTAGTTTAGGAATCTCATGAAAATTTTATTTTAGTCTTGTGAGGTATAGCATAGCTATATTTATTTCACCTGAGCTTTTGGCTGGGTATAGCTATGCTATAGTTTTGAATTTAGGGACGGAGAAAGGAGTGTAGCATAGCTATACATCTCTGAAGGCTAGGCTCTAAAAATATATAGCAATGCTACACTCGCCCGAGACCGCCTATTTTAAAAAGTATAGCAATGCTACACCTAATAACTTCTCGCCAAAGCTTCCGCAGGCTTACTAAAATATGGATTATGAAACTTGATCTTTATGTTTTATCTGCTCGTCGGACTCCTATTGGAACTTTTATGGGGGCGCTTAAAAATTTTGGACCTGTGGAGCTTGGGCGAATTGCCGCACAAGCGGCCATGGCGGATGCGAAAGTTGATGGAAATGAAATTGTTCATAGTATTTTTGGAAATGTCTGTGCAGTCAGTGCTCCAGATGGGCCTTATTTGGCAAGGCATATCGCGCTTAGAGCAGGAGTTCAGATCGGAGCGGGGGGATTAACTGTCAATCGACTTTGCGGAAGTGGGTTTGAAGCTATTTCGCAGGCTCAGCAGTGGGTGAATGAGGGACCTTGCCTTGTTGGTGGCGCCGAAAATATGTCGCTGACTCCTTTGCTTATCCGAAATATTCGAGAGGGTTTTAAGTTTACTATGCCACCTCCTACTATCGATTCGCTTTGGGAGGCATTGACGGATCAATATGCTCAGATGCCGATGGGAATTACAGCAGAGAATCTTGCGAAAGATTTTTCAATTACTCGTGAAGACTGTGATCAGTGGGCATTGCTTTCACATCAACGAGCATCGAAGGCTGAAAAAGATGGGTTTCTTAAAAATGAAATTATAGAAGTTGTTTCAGCTGAGGGAAAAAAAATTGAGCGCGATGAACATATTCGTCACGACACCACAATTGAAAAATTGGCGAAGCTGAAGCCTTCATTCAAAGGTGTAACAACTGCCGGTAATGCGTCAGGAATTAATGATGCGGCTGCTTCGCTTGTCGTGGCTAATTCAGATTATGTAAAGAAGTGGACGGCTCGCACAGGTTTGAAGCCGTTAGCGAGGGTGGTAGGTTCACGTGCTGTAGGATGTGACCCCACTCGAATGGGAATTGGCCCCGTCTCTGCTATCGAAGGACTTACTGCTGAACTTGGATGGAAGATATCTGATATTGACTATATCGAAGTGAATGAAGCCTTTGCGGCGCAAATCTTAGCAGTGAAAAAGGCACTCAAACTTAGTGACGATCAACTTAATGTTCATGGAAGTGGAATCTCTCTGGGGCATCCTTTGGGAGCGACAGGTGCAAGAATTTCTACACATATCGTTCACCTTCTTGCGTCATCTTTTACAAAAAGAGCGATTGGTGCGGCGTGTATAGGTGGTGGGCAAGGAATTGCTCTTGCGTTTGAGGCGATTTGATTTCCCAACCAAAGTGATGTCACACTAGAGAGAGATGACATCACCTACTCAAGCTCCGAAACCTAGTGACAATATTCGTTCACATGATCAAGAGAATGAGGTCAAACGCTTAATCGATAAGCTTGATTGGAGTCGTCTCGAAAAACTTAGGGCGCCTCTTTCTTTTTCAGAAGCCTTGCGTCACCTCGGAATCAACAAAGTGAATCTTGTTCGCAAAGAGTTGCGATCAGATGGAGATCGATCTTGGGTAACAATTCCACTTTGGCTTAAACAGAATCACCCTTTCATGGATCGTCTTGAAAGAAACGAAATCGGTGCAGAAATTCTTTTAAATTCTCGAAACGAGATCATAGAAGACGCTCATCGACTTCAAGAAACCGTACTTAAAACAAATGCGCTGCAATTAACGGAGGCCTCGGTGCCACTTGTTTTACGTGGCGAAAAAATTGGATTTCTCATTATTGGCGGCTTCGTTCTTGAAGAGGGCGGCATTGGAGATGTCTCTCTTGAAGAGAGATTTAAAGTCCTGATGTTTTCTAGCGAGGACAAACCGAAAGCCATTCAAGAATGGCGATCGCTTCCACATTTTTCTCCTGATAAACGGGCGATTGTTGTTCAGATGCTTGAGCAAATGGGCCGTGAAGTTGTTTCGTTTTTCGAAGAAAGTCTTTCGGCCAGAGAAAGAGAAGAACTCGTTCATAAACAAACTTTGAGTCAAATGGTGACGGCTCACGCGCCTCTTCGAAATACTCTGAAACGACTTTCTCAAATGGCCAGCGGTGATACACCGATTCTAATTACTGGAGAGCCAGGTACAGGTCGTGAGATGCTTGGTGAGCTTATTCATCGGCAAAGTGCCCGAAAAAATGCGCTTGTGAGAGTGCTTCACTGCTCAACTGTTGCCGAAAATTTACTTGAAGCGGAACTTGTCGGCTATGAGAAAGGCGCTTTCATTGGAGCTTATGCCACAAAAGCGGGGCTTTTTGAAATTTGTAGCGGTGGAACTCTCTTCTTAAGTGAGATCGGCGATTTGAGTCTTTCGATGCAGCATAAAATTCTGCGCATTATGCAGGATAAGTCCTTTACTCGTCTGGGCAGTGTTGAGCCAATGAAGTTTGATGTGAGAATTATTGCGTCTACCCAGAGAAATCTTAAGAAGCTTGTGCAGGTAGGGGCTTTTCGAGAAGAGCTGTATTTCAGATTAAACGTAATGGAGTTTGAAATTCCGCCTTTAAGACAGCGTAAAGAGGATATTCCGCTTCTTTCTGAATATTTTTTACAATTCTTTATGAAAGGAATGCACAAAGAGGGAATTCAATGGAAGGCCGATGCTCTGGCCCGACTTCAGATGCATACTTTTCCTGGAAATGTTCGAGAACTTAGAAATGAAGTTGAGAGGCTGGTTGCTCTTAAAGACTCGCATAGTTTTATTACCATCGAAGATTTGAGTTCCAAGATAGTAGAATCACTTTCTCCTATTGAGGAAATTGAAAAGGGCATGACCTTAAAGCAAATTGTCGATGATTACGAAAAGCAAATCGTCTCCGAAGCTCTTGGTAAATACCACTGGAATAAGTCACGAGTCGCTGAATTATTTCAGATAACTCGACAGGGCCTTCTTAAGAAAATAGCTAAATATCACCTCGATAAACGTAAGAAAATATAATCAAATTTTTTTGTTTTTTATTTAATCGGCAATAAAGCTAGCCCGATACGATATCTCTTAAGTTCTGCATCGGCAGGGCCAACTGCAAAGAGAATTTTGAATTGTTTAGGTTCTAGTTTCTTCCATTCAGGAGGGTAATCATTGAAAGCTAATGGAACAAAGGCATTGACCACTGCAAATCGGGTTTCTTCAGGTGGATTCGAGCTCAAGACTTCACTTTGAAAATTCATAGCTAATCCTTGAGATGGGTTGCGTTCAACTCGGCCTGCTTTTTTCTCCTCTTCTCTCATTTGCTTCTGAATATCTTGTTTAAGTGAATCATTATTAGGAAGAATTTTGCTCATCAACCAGATACCAAAGCCAGTCAATTGGATTAAGCTTGCCCCGATGAAGAGCCCTCGCGCTTGATTGAAATCAAATTCTGCCAAATATGCTGCAATCTTTATAAAGAAAATCGTCAAAGCGACAGTCCCACCAACGCGCCCTGCTTTTTTGATTATACTATCTTGGGGGCTCATGGTCGAAAGAAGGTCATCACTGATGCCAGCGGGAAGGCTGAGGTAGTCTTCTTCCCTATCTCTCCACTGCGAAAAAAACTCGGCTGCGGCTAAATAATCAGAATCAAAACTTTTTAGAATAATGTGGTGTGGATTTTCTTTTAGAGCGGCAGCATCTAGGATTTTCTTTACATCAGAATATTCACGAAGCGGTTTTTCTCTGTCTGTTAAGTGCTTAATTTTTTTCTCGGCTTCTGCTTTGGCCCAGATTAGAAAATCGGTTGTATTGCTCTTAGAAGAAGATGAATTGAGCTGTGTCAATAAACTGCTGCACGCATATGGCATCGCAAAAAGACTATCGAAATGAAAAACGCTTAAGAAAAATCCCAGTGCAGCAGCACTAAAAGCAACCCAAATCCTCATCATATTTAACCCTTGAGATCTTCTAAGGTGCTTCGTTTATCTTGTCAAACTAAGCCAAAAGTCGGAGTTTGAATTATCGAGTAATTCCATAGGCTTGGAGCATATCATCGATATGAGTAGCTACGTTACCAACATAGTCCATTTGCCCGTGATGAGTGAGAGGAGTTTCAAGATCGAGCCAGAGGTCTCCACCTGTTTTTAGCCATTTGTAGCAAAACGCATAGTCTTCGCTGAGATAATGTTTGGTCTTAGGTTCGATCATTGTATCAAAAAATGTCCAATAAAGTGGTCGTCCTTTTGCATCAAGATATCCGGCTACATGATTTACGTAATGAGCGTCAGGATAAAATTCCATCATTCGGGTGAAAACAGATCGCTTAAGAAGGAGAAAGCCCGTACCAACTCGTGTTACTTTTGCAAATCCATCTGGCTCAATTACAATCGATGTTGTTCCAGGAATATCTCCCTCAGGAAGAGCGACAACATAATCTAAACTTTTTGCCAGAAGCCTTTGGTTGTTTTGTTCCTTTGCAACCTGTGCTCGAAGATGATTCCAATTAATGGCTTTAGTGGGGTAACAGGCGGCAACAGCTTCTGCATCCTTTTCGAGAAGGCGCATTACAGCTTGAGGCTGAAAAGAAATATCGGCATCAATAAAAAGCAGATGAGTATACGATTCGTTTCCTAAAAAATGAGCGACGATGGAGTTTCGAGCGCGGGTAATCAAGCTTTCGTTTCCGAATGCAAGTAAATCCGATTTGATACCATGATGTCGAAAATGATCAGTAACAGCTAAAATTGACCTCATATACCCGACGGTAACTTGGTGACCATATGCTGGAGTTCCGATGAGCAAGCGAGGACTATGCATTCGGTTATTTTAAAATTAATCATTAGTGACTGTAAAGTCACCTTCTTGAGATCCGCCGCCTGCGTCTGACCAAACCCCTTGAGGGTTACGAGTTCGACTTATTTCTATTTCGCCTTCTGTAGTTCCATTGAGATCATTTGCTAGCTCATCACGAATCGCAAGAGCTTGCGCTTCCATCAGTATTTGGGCCGGATGTGTCTGATCATATGATTTTTCAAGAACAATTCCTGGCTCTCTCATAAGAGTAGCCCCCAATCTAACAATATGTCTGCGATAGCCATACTTGAGTGGACGTGAAACAAGAGTGATTGTTGAGTCTTGAGTCTGCCAAGAGAATTTCACAATCCTATTTCCGCCCAAAAGTTCGGCTTGGAGGGGTAGTTGAGATCTAATTCTGTTCCAGATTTGGTGGTAGTCGCTCACGTTTTCGAAATCTTCGGGCTTAAGTGCAAAACTTACCATTCCTTGGGTATTCGCATCGAGGACATAGCCCATGAGATGTTGAATATATTCACCGGTTTTATAGTTTTGGCAGGAGGAAGCATCGACCATATCGCCAATCGTAAGCATCAGTTTTGGGTGATAAAACGTAGTCGTAAAAATGATCGAGCTGTTATCTAATACACGTTGAATATCGAGAAGTTTAATCATAGATCGAATATCTTCACGAAGTTCACGGCTTATTTTAAAATAATCGCTATTCGCTGAAATCAAAGTGATGAGCTTTTTGAGGGCGTGAATTTCGTTCTGGGTCTGAAGACCATAAAAAATAATACTAAGAAGGTGATCAGCTGAAGCTATCTGACTTGCATAGTTTTCTTTGATTAGCTCCAAGCTCTTCTGAGGGGTAGGGGAGTGATTCACTAAAAGGGAGTCGATAATATCTTGTGCGTCCGGGCCGGGGGTAGGTATTGCGGAGAGATGATTTTTGAGCTGGGTTTCAAGGTGGGCGCGAAATTGTCGAACCCGCTCGTCAGCCGAAAGATCATCAGCAATATCGCCCTTTGTATAAAGACCTAACTTAAACCTTTGCTTTTTCCAGAGAGATAATTTGTGGGAGTCGTCGAGTGTTGAAAGTTGTGCTGCAACAAGATCTCTATCATCTTGATCATCGGCTTTACCGTGAAACTTAAGTTCATCAAATTGACCTCGAAGTGAATATCGAAAAACATCGGCAAGAAGTTTGATTTGCTCTTTATGATCCTCATTGCCACTAAACCTCGTTAAAAGAGTGATAACAGGTTCAATATCACCCCAATCGGCCTCGAGTTTCATAAGTTGCTCATAGCTAAACTCCACATCTGAGCCTTTAAGAAGATCTCTTACAGATGAGACAATACTCTCTTCAACCTTCTTTCGGATGGTATCGATATTGTTTTTGTTAAGTTGGATGTCTTTAAGTTCATACTTAAGAAGCCCAGGAAACTTAGAACGAGTATTGGCCCTCTGAATAGATAAAAAATTTCTTAATGAGTGAAAAAAACTATTTAGCTGTTTTATTCCTTCATCCCGCAATAAATGATCATTGAATTGAATATTAAGATCTGAAAACTCGGACTGAGATGCCAAAAGTTCAATAGCAAGCTCGTAGAATAAATTTAAATCGCGAGACGATTGAACTTGAAAGGGTGGAATTTGCTTAAATCCGAGGGCGTTTGTAAGGATTCCCCAAGATCCATGAGAACTGGAATTATTGGTCTTTTGTAGAGATTGAGTGGTTAAAATTTTAAGAAGACCCAGGGCGACGCTTCGCTTTTGCACGCGATCGTAAAGAAGAGTGACAGAGGCCGGATCGAGAAGTTGAGGTTCTCGCTGCGCAAGATCGTAGAGACTGCGTTCTATATCAATCGTGGAGTCGGCATCTCGCCACGGAGTAGATTCTTTAACTCTATATCCATAATATTGCAGAGTCCAAATAGGCCTTTGCCCAAGCAAAAATCTCTTAAGCCCAAAAAATTCGTCTACGTCTAAAGGCGTTTCGATTGCTATCTTATTGAGGAGTGCGATATCGGGATTCCGTCTCAAAATTTCTTTAAAAAGATGTAGAAGGCGAGGCCGAGCGATCGGGAGATCATAGAGTTGCTTTTCAAAATGATCGGGCAATTCATTTCGCTGAATATAAACTTGAATGATATTAAAAAGTTCGTCTTCGTTAAAGCCCCACTTTGAAATTTTGTTTAGCACTTTTCTTAAAGGCTCATTGAGCCACTCAAGAGCAATGGTAAATTTTTCGGCGGAGCTTAGATTGGCCTTAGTAATCCATTCATTCACACTATCAAAATCAGTTTGACCGAGTAGAAGCGGAAACAACGATCGTTGAAACGGACCGAGATGTTTTAAAATTTCGTCTAGCGATACTTCGCTTTTCGATAAGATTTCAGCGATTTTCCATTTTTCATTTTCATTCCAATCTTTAAATAAGGGAAGAAATTCGAGCGAACTTTCCGCATCGCTTTTTAAAGCCTCTTTTAAAAGGTGGATAAGCTCTGAGTGATTGGTTATTTTAAACTTTGAGAAGTTTTGAAAGAAAGCAGAAGAATTCTCTCTTAAAAGACGAATCGCAAAAGAAAAGACCTGAGATTCAGGAAGTTGAAGGCCTTCAAAATCATCTGCCAAGGTAGACAAAAGATCATTATTGAGGCTTAAGCGGGAGATAATCTCTATTTTTCGCGGATCATTAGCTTTAAAAAAGTAGCTGAGTTGGTGGTAAAGGTTGGACGCATGGTCTTCGCTATTAGCGTAGATGATTGCCAATTCATATTTCTGATCAGGTGTTAAATTGAGTTCAACGACTTGAGTTCCCAGCCATTTATTTTGAATAGCGAGAGATGAAATAATTCGAAAAGCTTCGTCGCTTGAAAGTTTGGCTTGACCAAGAGCGACGGGAAGCAAATCTATATCATCATCTACAATGATTCGAATAAGCTCAGGTTTGATAGGTAGATCTAGAGACTCGAGAACTTTTGAATCAAGTAGAACTTCTGGTTTCGATTGAGCCAGCTGGCGATAGATTCCAAGTTCATAGGCAACGGGAAGATGCAGGGCTTTAAGTTGAGCTGTGGCGAACTTGAAGTTTTTTTTGCGAACTAAACCGAGATAGATATTATAAATTTTTCGCTCATCTATCTCAGTCTTTCGAATCATTCTCAGAAGGTTAAGACTAGAGTTTTCTTCTTCTATTATTGCACGCTGCTCTGCCAATTTCTCAAGAATCAACCTTTTGGATTCTTGAGAAATTTTAAAGGAGTCAAAATTTTGTAGGATAATTTGGGGGGTAGTTTGGATAATCGATAAAATTATGGAATCCCGGACTTCCTCACTGAGGCCCAATTCTTTTAAATTAAAAAACAATGCGGGATCATGTTCAATAAGTAGGCGTGCAGTTTTCTCTTTTTCTTCTTCGTTGAGTTTATCAAGGCGACTTGCGGTAAGAGATGAAGCGATTTTAAGTGGATTAGACTTTATAACTTCAAGCCATTTTTTGTTTGAAAGTCTAGAGAGAGCCGATTGGCATGAGCTAGATTTGGCGGGGGTCTTGTTACGAGGAAAACCATAATTTATAGAAGGCGTGTAGATTATAAAAGAAACAAACAGAAGAAATAATTGTCTATTATTGACTATCCCCAAGACCCTCATAAACACCTAATGCAGAAAAATTAGACGAGTCGGGTTTAATGCTGCAAGGAGTTTTATTTCTGCTTAAGCTTTTTGTGGTCCACAAATAGCGAACTCATGCCAGAAAATACCTTCGCGAAGGACCTCAATAACATCACATCCATCGAGAAAAATAACGGAGTGAATGAGTTTTGTCGCTCGTTTTAGAGCGCTCTGCGATTCTTCTGCTAGCGAGAGAAGCTTGGTTTCGGAAGCTCGCTCTCCAAGATCAATTACAATTTGAGACTCTCGTCTTTTTGACCCATGCGTAAGGCCTAAAACGCCCAAAATTTTTGCAAGCCAATGATGGCCTTTTCGACCTTCAACATAGTGGTCCCAAAAGCCAGAATCTTGTGAGGTTCGTTCAATTTTTTCGATCGATTTAAAGATGCTCTTCATTACTGAGCGAAGTTTTACTTTTTTGATTTGCAGATTAAAACGTGCCAATCCGTTTTTATCAAAGATGAGCCCATCAAAAGATGGGATTGAGAGTCCATCGTAGTCACTTAAAAGCAAAAGATTTTGACCCTCTTTAGATTGTAGAAATGTTTTAAAGCGCTTGGCAGTTTGATATTCATCTGAAGTCGTATGCTTGTTGGCTAAATCACTAACTGGAATCCAATAGCCTTGCTTATTAAGCCGAACTCGAAAGAGTAGACTGTTGGTTGAAAAAACCTCTTCTGCGGGAGGAGAAAATAAATCAGAAAGCTTGGTCGAGCATGAATGGTCTCTTGCGAAAAGAGGTGAGCAAACTAAGCTCACCCATAGAATAAAAATAGAACGAAATGCCCCCACTCCGGTCCCAAGTCTAGCGAGAAATAGGTGAGCGACCTACGGTTTTTTGCGCTCTCGATGAAAATTTTTCGTAGTCAGATCCAGACATAAATGCCTGATGTGCCGAACGCCCCTCTTTGTAAGGTTCAAAAACCTTGAGCAACTTAAGTTGCGCGGGTTTGGGCACTTTTTTTGCATATATAGAAGAGCAAAGATGAATTTACAGCTTCATAAGACAGCTTTTCCTATTCTGCTTTTATTAGCAGGGGCGATGTTTTTTGGTGCCTGCGCGGGAGGGGGGGGATCGGGTGCTGGTGAAGAGGAAATCGTGGATGACGGCATTCGCTCTGAAATTCCTCCTTTCGTCGACGAGCAGTTTCCGTCAGTTGTAAGATTTCAGCCCGAAGTCGAAGCAGGTGCAGCCGATTTTGGTAAAAACGTTGTTCTTTCTGGATCGACAGCCATCGTAGCTGGTCAAGGGTTCGCAAATGTTTACGATCAATCTTCAGGCTCATGGGTTAAAATTGCAACTTTAAGGCCTCCTGGAGCCACCAGTAGCGCTGTTTCAGCAATTCATTCTGATCTGAAAGAGGAGCTGACAGAATTTGGAAAGAGCATTTCGATCGACGGTGATCAAATTGCCGTTGGTGGTAGACAGAAGGTTTATATTTTTACCAAAGAAGAGAATTCCGAGTGGAGCCCTACTGTACTTCTGCAGCCCCTGGTAGCGGGAGTTCGATCTCCTACTTTCGCACAAACTATATGGCTCACCGGCTCTTGGCTTATTATTGGTCAACCTGAGTCGAGTCGAGCTGGTGCGACTTATATTTATTATCGAAGACCCGGCACATCTGCTTGGGTTTTAGTCAGAATGTTTGCCTCTGATACAGTCGGCGGATGTGTCGCTGATCGGCTCACCGGAATTGGTAATCGACTCGTGATTGGTGATACACGTTACTCACAGCCGGTTTCTGGGGGAGAACCTATTAAGTCGAGCGGGCAAGTCTGTGTCATAGAATTAAGTAATACCGGCTCTATTTTAACGACTGTTCTTCGCCCTGAAGAACCATCAGAAAACTTAAGATTCGGTGGAAGTCTTTCAATTGATGATCGCCATCTTCTGGTTGGTGCGCCAGGAAAAAAATCAGTCTATTCATACAGACGATCGGACGACGACGAGTATTGGGAATTTGAGGGGAGTTTCTCTTCGATAGATGCCAAATCGTTTGGTGGAAAAGTTTCGCTCGATTTAGATTACGCTATTGTGGTCGGCCGCGGATGTTCGGAGTCTGATCGAGGTGCTCTCGACTCTTGTCTTCCTAAAATTCAATTTCATATTTACGAATTCTTTGAAAATGCTTGGCGATTTAGACGCACTGTTGATATTAGCGATCAGCAAATTGATGAAGAAAATCTAATTATCTCTTTGAGTCGAGGCCGCGCGCTCGTAACCATTGGTTCTGCAGTCACTCTCCTGCAGCTTTAATTTTTATTTTAGTGGACCTTTCAAAAGCGAAAGAAAAAGACCGCAGACCCCGATTTTATGAGGCGGATTCAGAAGCGATTTGAACTTCTTGTGTGTATCTCTGAGCTCACGACGAATTTTAGGAAATGCTTCAAAATGAACCTGGTATGCTTTCTTAGTTGCGTCGTAACCCATAATTGTCCAACCGATACTTATTATGGCCGCAAGCATAATATTGTTAGTGGGAACATCAATCTCACCGTTGCTGTAGAGTCCAGCCATTAGAGGTAAGCCGACAAATGAGCCCCAGGCAAAAACATTTATAGGATTTAAAAGCAAGATCGCGCCACGTAAATAGTTTGGAATCGGGCGGAATGATTTGTAATATTTTTTTAAAATAATGGTTAAGACTTCGTTTGTCGCTGGAGTTTTTGGATTATGAATAAGTTTTGCAAGAGCCGACGGGTTCTCGAATCCATTCATTTTTGAAAAGGTATTTAGATCTTTCAAAATCTCTTTTGTCGCCCGATACGCTTTCATTCGTTCTGAAAGACTATCAGAAGTTGCCCATTTTTCTATTTTTTGCCCTTTAAGAAGTATTGAAAAAATCTTTTGTCTCAATTCCAATTTTAAGTAAGTAAGCTTTAAAACTTCACTTAATTCTTTAATTTGCAAATTGCTGATTAAAAATTGAGATTGTTCATAGGCGTCAACAACCTCGGTATCTGAAAAATTATTTAAAATGGTCATTTCATTGAGTGCTAAAATATCATCAATAGTCGTGGCATTTTCGGCGAGCCTTAAGAAGTTTTGATAGGTCATTAGAGAGCGGGTAAGACCTTGAGGTCTTTCAAGCACCGCTGAGTTCTTAATGACGTACGCATTTACAATGTAGTTATATTTAAGAATATCGACGCCAAAATAATCGGCAAAGCTATCCTCATCCCGGCCAAAAGCTGAAAAAATTCTTTGTCCTTCACCTTGAGTTATATCGACGATGCGAGCGTTAGGTTTGATATGAAAATAAACAATTCGATCTTTGCTGCCGCCCCAATTAATTGAGAAGCTGAGATCCGATTGAGGAACAGCATAGAGACCTGCTCCAGCGCTTCCAGATTTAGAAGGAAAAATTCCCTGAAATAAAATATTTCTAAAACCCTCTTCTGTTTTCGTTCCATGAAAAAGCTTCAGATCTGGGATACTCGAAGGGTTTACAAAAAACTTCTCCGCAGAGCTGCCATATTTTTCTAACCTCTCTTGCACTAAATTTGCATCATAAGATTTTGCAAAGAGGTATTGGTTAATAGGCTCGAGGCCCTTTTCTTCAGAATAATGAGCTACAAATTGATCGAGTCTAAATTTTTGGAATAGCATGAAAGTAGCTGTCGGATTTGTATAGGCCCGAAAAGCTTTTTGAATTGTTCTATTAAGCCAGGTGACGAAAATGGGTTGCTTTAGACATTCTCTAAATCTTTTGTTTTTTGATACTCCATCGATAATCGATTGAACTTTTGCAGCAATTACAGGATCAATATTAAAGAGTTTCTCAGGATCCGGAGCATCTGAGCCGTATTCATAGTAGTAGTTAACCGCTAGAATTCTCATATAGCGCAAAACTAAGAGTATTTCGTGATTTAAAAATTGAGCAGCGTAATCTGTTTTTATAAAAACTTCTTCTTCGCTCATGGTGAGGCTGGGCGTTCCCTTGTAAATTTCGAAAACTCCATCTCCAAAACGACCCGATTCAAATTTAAAGCCGAAGTAATTAAATCTAATTTTTTCTACGGGAATATAGCCTTGATCGACCTCGTTTTTTGCGACGTCAGTTTGCAAGTCAAATCTCGACTTTGGAGTGTAGTCGATTTTTCTTAAGCCAAATTTAGATGCCTCAAAATGGAGTTTGTTAGACGAGATAATATCGATATCACTTTCTCCAATAACAAACTCACGAATATCAATTGTCGATCGCTTTGTTAGCTCAGACATTCTAAGAAGGGCATCCTCTCTCGTTTGACAATTCTTGAATTGACCTTTCACCCAATAAATAAAATCTCGAGAAGTTCCCCCATAAAATTCAATTAAGGAGTCTGCTATCCAGGCTTCTCGAAATAAGTTTACTTTTTTAGAGAGATCAGAGGAGAGCTGAGAAAATTCATGATATGACATTAATTGTGAAATAGGGGCAGCAAATAGAGGAGAAAAAATGAGACTTAAATAGACGATAAGAAAGTAGAATTTTCGTCTCCCCAACATTTATATCTTTTCTGCGTTAAGGAGACTTTCGCAAACTTGAAGACTTGATTGCAGATTGGGGTAGCCAAGTGTTGGTCTACCGGTGAAATCGAATAAACCCTGTTTTACGATTTCAATATAACCTTCAAGCCAGCCTAGGGCATGAAAGGCCGATTGTCCCGTGCCGTAAACCTCTTTGGTTCGTGTCAGAGTAGAAATTTCTCTCCCACGTCCAATAATGATTTGATCGGGATTTAAAAAATTCCACGAAAAAGATCTTTTTGAGCCAATAACAAAGATCTCAAGATCATTTTTTGCGCCGTGAACGGTTTTTGAAACGGAGCCTAAAGCTTTTCTATTCTTAGAAAATTCTTGAATAAGATAAATATGAGTATCGCGATGGGACGCCTCGGCATTGGTATACGAGAGCCAGGATTTTGTTCTAATAGGGGCATCGCCCATCAAAAAAATCATTAAATCGGCCCAATGAGTTCCTAAATCTAAAAGAACATCTGAGGGCCCTGCTAAACTGATATCGTTCTTCCAATCGGGCAATAGGGAGGGTCCATCTAAAGCTTTTTGTGCAGCAGAAGACTGCCAGTACTTGCCCTCAATTGAAATAATTTCACCGAGTTCTCCCGCATCAAGAAGGGTTTTCATTTTTTGAATGGCCCACATCTGTCGATAGCCGTGAAAGACAGCAACTTTTGAGGAGATCTTTAAGAGTGTTTCTTTATCTTTAAGGTCAGTGCAAAGCGGTTTCTCAGAGAAAATCATTTTAATTCCTGCTTCATTGGCGGCTATTAAACTTCTTGAACGCAGAGCATGGGGTTGGGCTAAAGCAAGAATGAGATGGCGATCTTTGCCGCCTGAATCACGAACAAGCTGAGAAAATTCGGTGCCCCTTTCAAGAAATTGAGGAGCCTCTAGGTTAAGCTCAGGGTGGAGTTGAGATACAACTGAAAAACTCCGGGCGATAGCTTCCCCCGCGCGCCCGTGACCTAAAATAACAGGGCTTAGAATCATGGGCAGAAACTAGGCATATGAGAGCCGGTAATCAACCAACTTTGTCCCGGTAATTTGCTTAAGGATTTAACTTCTATCTAAGGTTGATAAAACTTCAAAGATTTCAATATTTTATTTCACCCTAGTTCTTGCAGACAAAGACTCGAAATGGCATGAAACTTGCAAATTCTAGCTTTAGAAGTGTTGAGTATTGTGAGGTAGAGGCTTGGAGACACTGTGGCTCGAAAGAGCTTTATTGCCTTTTTTTATTTTTTTCTCTTTGCGATTGGTCTTTATGCTGAAGATCTGCAAAAGAAGACCTCTTTAAACTCGGCCGCAAAACTGGCTGAACAAATCATTCTCGAAAACCAACAAAAAAGTTTTGCGACTCCGAAAGTCGAAAAAAATTCTGAGATTTCTATTCGTTCAACCGTAGGAATTTTTTCTCGCTTGGGCTACGGGTTCGAGCAGAAAGCTTTTACTCGCCGAATTGAAAAGATGATCAATAGTCTTTCGTATCCGGAGGATCCCTTAGAGTACACTCTTCGGCTTTCAATTTCTCCGCTGCCATGGTCTGGAATTAACCACATTCGTTTTGTTGATGATATAAAATATAAACGTGCTGAAGCTGTTGAACTTGAACTTAATTTGGGAGTTCTAGGCTTAGTCGAAAACGAGGCAGAGCTTGCAGCAGTTATTGCCCATCATTTAGCGCTGCGTAATCCTCAAGCTCATAAATTTTTAGATGATCAAAAGACATCAGAGTGGGTTGAGAATATTCTCTCAGGCTTTAGCTCGGCGGACGAGTTTACAGGAAATTTGAAAAGAAAAATTCAAGCAGATATCGGAGCCGTCGATCGACTTATTCGAGCGGGCTATAATCCATGGGGCGCTTATACTTTACTCAGAAAGATTTCAGATTGGACGATTGCAGTTGAAAAAGGAAGAGTTTCTATGGCTCAGTGGGCAGAAAACATTTGGGGTAGCAAATTCTTTGCTTTAACCCAACAACCACTGCCTGATCTTAGAATGAATATTATTAAACAGTTCATTAATCATTTAGAATTTAAAAGAGATTTGGCTGATCTACAAGAAGCTGAGAATCTGTTTCCAGATTCTGTTAAGTATACGCGTCTCAGAGCTAAAGCACTTGCGGGTCCACTCCTCTATGGAAGGGCTCAGAAGGCTGTTGTCATTGGGGCTGTTGGCATAGGGGCTTTGATCGCTCTTAAACATTTTTGGCCGCAAGCAACCGAAGCCTTATCGGACCAGTTTTTATCTATAGGAGATTTTTTTGGAAGAAACCGAGCTACTTTTTTTTCGTATGGCGCAAATGGGATCTCAATTTTAGGAGGCTCTTATATTGCCTATAAAGTGATCAAGAATTTTCAGCGTTACAAGTTATTTTTAACAGCAAATGCTTTATTAGTAAAAAAACGCAGCGTCGCGGTCGTGAAAGACCTCTGGAGTATCTTTGTTGAGATCCCTTCAGCCACGGTATCACTTACAAAATCAATAGGTAAATTGTTTGTCGAAGTCTTTGGTGTTTTTAAGAAGGTATCGGACCACATAGGTCGATTCTTAACAAAAAAGAGGACCTTTCCTTTCGCATCAATAAGTCTTTGGCTAAGTGAATCCGTACAAAATATTTTTGCAAAGCCAATCAAAGTTCTCTCGGAGCTTTTGCAAACATATCATCGAGTCAATGAACTTCAATCTTCACGATCTAGCAAATTAAAAGAGAATTTAACAGAAGCTATCGCAAGTCTCAGCTCGAGTTTAATGTATCTGAGTCAACTGGATACAAGAGTAATTTCAGTTCAAAAGCTTCACGAGAATTTCGAACTTAAGCGAGCATTAAAAGCTTTAGACAAGATTGATTATTATTTTAAAACTTCTAAACTTCGACATCGTTCTTTGATTTGGGCGTCAATGGCAGATGTAATTAGGGATTGGCATGAGATGTTTTTAGTTGAACCCTCTTTGAGAGAACGTTTGCTTTCGCTTTGGAAGAACTATGGCCAGGCATCTGATAGAGATTTAGTTTTTAAGGTCTATTTTTTATATGGTTTTTCTGAAAGAAGAAAATACGGGCTTAAGACCCTCATTGACAGTCCGGATGGTAAAGAGGTCCAACAAAATTTGCGCGCGCTCACGGCTATGATGCAATTGTTTGATTGGGCCCGAATCTTCAAATCTCTTGAGCCTTGGAAGAAAACGCATTTTCTTCTTATTTTAAACTCAAAACTTAGTTCTGAGAAACACAGGCTTAGCGAATTTATAACAAAGAGTTTAACCTCCGATGTTTTTACTGAATTGTTAGAAGCAGCAACTTCTCCCATTCAACCGCAGATTGAATTGTATAAAATGTTGCCTGAGTCTAACGAATATATCGATATAGAGCGGATTAATTTTAGGTTGGGCGATATTATTAGCTTATTGCCAAAGTCGACTATCCGCGATGAGTCCATAGTTTTTGCTCGGTTTCTTTATTCAAAGAATTATCCGTTTAGACCATTAGATGGCAAGATAGAGGAGTTTATCTATGACGCTATCAAATCAATTAAAGATGATTTTTCGAAGCTGGCGATATTGCTTCTCCTTAGAAATAATGCCTATGGAGATAGTTTTTCATCGTTCGATAAAAAAAGTTTTGAGCGATTTTTAGCTTACGATAAGAAGATTTCAAAATGGTTTATTTCTTATGTCGATAAAAATATTCACTCTATTTCAGAACTCCTCGCCTTCTGTGAGAATAAAATTTTGCCGTACGGTGTAAAATTAAAGTATTTAACTCCTGAACTTTACGAATTAATTCTTCACAATCCTCAATGGTTTAAAACAAAAGAAGATATTGAGGCTCTGACGCGTGCAGAGTATTTCTGGCCAGAGCGGGGGGCTTCAAAAAAAGCGACTTCAAAGACAGAATCTATTTTGCTTAAGACCTTAGAAGATCAGAGTAGGCGGTTTCCTGACTACTGGCGGTTTGAGCCAGCTGCTGCCGAAGTCCTTCATTTAAGAATTATCCAGATTGCGAAGCAAAATAAAATTTATGAGGCCAGCTGGGAGGACCAGTTTGAATTTTGGAAGACACTTTCAGAGCGCGGGGTGACCAGTACAACCGATGCACTCTTTGAAAAATTATTTGAGAATGCGACTCCTGCGCAAAAAGATCTGTTAGAATTAGAGGGCCTTAAAGGAAGAATTTGGGATCAGCCTCTTAAAGTGGCCATTGTGCGAAGGCAGGTTTTAGCGTCTTCAACGCTGAAACTTTTAATCGAATCAAAAGATAAACCTCTCAATTTAGCGAGAATAAATAGAGAGATTCATTTAGCGCATCTCCTCGATGATATTCGCAAAAAACTTCCTGAAGGGGGTCTTGGCTATGTTCGTCTTCTCGAAGATGTCTCCATCTGGATCAATTCTCACCCTCACGAGGCTAAGATTATTCAAGAAGCTAAAGTAGGTAAGATCACAGGCGATAATAAAGCCCAAGATTCAGTCGTTTTTGCAGTTTCTCAGATGATGGATAGGGCTCTTGAATGGAAGAAAAAACAACAGTGGGATTTTATATTGTTTTTAAGGGGAGATATTGAAGCTACTCCTTTTATTCAGGGTGAATTTGCAAGCGTTGGAACTGAGAGAGTTCGACGCATTTTTCAACTTCTTCCGCTTGAGGCTCGTGCTTCAATTATCGAAGCCTTTTTATCATCGTCTCGGGGGTTGATTCCTAAAGTTGATCCACAAAAAGGCTTTGCGAGAGTCATCATTGATAAAATTTTAGAGAGAAATACACCTGAGGCTCAAACAATTGGGCGCCAAGTATTAGAAGCCTTTCTTATTTCAATGAAGGGTGGAAGAGAAAATATGAGATCATTTGTACTCTCCTATTTACTTTCGATGCTTAAATCAAATGAAGAAGCCTCGCTCGGTCGAGTTCTTAGAACAGTCTTTGAAGTCTTTGGAGCGATGGGAGTTAAGATCGGACAGATCCTTGCAGTAACTGAGGTTTTAGATCCCAAAGATGCTGAAGAACTCTTTTTATTGCAAGATAGGGCGAAGGTTCCAGATCGTCACAAAATTTATCAGGAGCTTAAGGAGCTGCTCGGAAGAGATATGTTGCCTTATCGAATTTTTGATCTTAAGGGGGCCGCTTCACTTAAATATGCCGTACATGGCAAAGACGAAGAGACGAACGAAGAATTCGTGCTCAAGATTTTAAGAGAAGAAGCGCCCATTCATACAACTGCTGAGTTTAGACAACTCGAGAGAATGGCAGACTACCTAGTCGAAAATTACGGAAGTAAATTTGGTCTTTTAAGAGCCATTATCAAAGCTGCTAAACAGGCAGTTGATCGAGAACTTCAACTCGATCGTGAAGTCAAAATGTCTCAAATTGCCGATAGTTATATTTATACACAAAAAAAAGTTGGTGATGTAAATATTTTAGTTCCTGAAGAGCTCAATCTTGCTCCTCGAATCATGGCCAGTCATTTAGCTTCTGGAACTTCAATCAATGAACTTCCACCTAAAGAAAAAGCTTTAATGGCCGAAACAATTTGGAAGATCGAAGGCGACAATATTTTTAGACCCGATCAAGGCAAAGATATCTGGTTTGACCCCGACAGACATGCAGGAAACTACCGCATTGATATTTCAAATACACCGACCCTTGCTCCGATAGATTTTGGGCAGGTGATGTCTCTGACCGAAAAACAAAGGTCTCAAATTTTTGATCTCTTTGGCCTTGCTCAAATTCTAAAAAGAAGTGGCGCAACCGAATGGGCGGTTAACAAAATTATAAAAATTCTTGAGATTAAAGAACCTGATCAAAAGCTTTTGGGTTCAGTTCTCAAAAAATATTTTAATGGAAATCAAAAATTAGCGAGCGAGGTTTCTTCTTATTATAATTTACTCGCTGTTCTTGAAGATTCAAAAATGGGGCAAGAAATTGTTTTTTTTGATTTCATTCGAGGAATTATCCAATTGAGTCAGTATAAGAAGTTTTTGTCTGAGCCTATGCCTCATCTCGATCCGCGTCAGCGATTGTCAGTAGAAGTAAAAAAGAGATTGGATCCTATGCTTGAAGAAATGAAACTTGAGATCGCTAAGACCGATGGTCTTAAAGGAAGAGTGATCCAAGGAGTAATAGCTCCTGAGCTTTCGAAGGGGTCTCATTTTTTAGCGAAGTGCGCCAGAGCACTTCGCCTTGTCTCGGATGATATTAGCCAGCCTTAGGGCGTCGCTCGTCCTCATCAGCAGGTATATCATTCGTTGCTTCCACTGAAATTCCAGGAGCAGTAGGAATATTGAAACGGGGCAGTCGTAAAAATCGTCTTCGGGTAACTGCCACGGTGACTCGTTCGATCGTCATTAAATAACGAACAGTGGCTTCAGGAAGATAGTTCCAAATTCGAAGCGCAAGAAGAAATCCAACGCCCGCAAAAGGTAAAAGAAATACAGGCCAAAATGCCCATGATTTTGTAGTTAAATATCCAAGCGCCACAGACTGGATTCCACTTCCTAGGTAAACAAATCCATCGGTAATTCCCGATGCAGTTGCGGTTGCTTTTCGTCCACCGAAATCAGCAGCGGCCGTTCCTGACATAATGGAATGAACCCCAATCACCGTAAGCGAAATCAAGACCGCGCATGTTCCCACGATCATTGGCGACTTGGTCAAAAAGAGGCACATGATAAAAAGAAGTGCAAATGTTGTGATCGAGAGGATTCCGGCCGGAGGACCCCGTCGAGAGTGAAAAAGTTTATCTGAGATTGCTCCAGACATAAATCCGCCGAGCATTCCCGTAAGACAGAGGAGAAGTCCCCAGTTATCATGAAAGAATTCAGCACCAGGCTGAGGAACTTCTTTTCCAAAAATAAAATACCATTGAAGAATTCCATTTCGAATTACCCCGGTGGTGAGTTCAATAAAGGCGACGGTGAGCATAACTTTTGATGAGAAAATTTTCTTCAAGAGTTGTCCAACGCTGAGGTCTTCTTCAATTTCACCGGAAGAAGCGTCATGGGTATCGAAATCCTCAAAATTAGCTTCACCTGGAGTGTCTTTAATTAGCCACATATCGATGAGTGCCCAAATAATCAGAAAGAATGAGGGAATAAAGAATACAAGCCATATCGCATCGGATGTTCCTGTATCAATGGCAAATGCCCACTGAAGAAATTTTTGGACTCCATTTAATGATTGGGTGGGATGAAGTTTGGCAGCTTCAACAATAGCCTGGCACCAGTCAAATGCGAAATAAAGACCAAAGGATATGAGAGTTCCAAATATAGCTCCGAATGTTCCGCGCTCACGAACATGAAACCAATAAGCTTTTACTTTAATAATAGAGACGGCTCCATAACTCTGAAAAAACATATTAAGGGCGTAGAGAGTTGAGAAGGTGGCAACCATGGATCCTGATATTTTTCCGTGCAAAAAGAGGTAAGTAGCGACGCCCATCAAAATATTGGCAAGGCATGAACCAAGTGCGGCAATGATAATCCCCTTTTTTCCTCCAAGCTTATCGACTAGGGGGCCATTAAGTAGAAATGAAAGTCCGTAAACGGTTGTTCCAACTCCGAAGATAATTCCAAAATCTGCCTTAGACATCAAATCGCCCATGGCATTTTTAGATACGTTTAAATTATAGCGGGCCATATAGAGAAAGGCGTAGCTCATCCCAAGAGGAAACCAGTTGATAAACCGTCTCCACATAAATGCTTTGCTGTGCTGAAGGGGGTTGGATCGAAAATAGATAAAGATAACAACTGCTAACGCGCTACAAACAATCAGTGAATCCATAGTACCTCGCTTTCAGAAGCATCTACACAGCTGAACTCTATCGGACAAGAACTTGATGAGTGAAAATCGATTCGTTAAAAGACGGCGTGGTTTATCGATTAAACAGCAGTAATCCTGGCAAAATCGCCGAATATAAGAAGTATTTAGGCTCTGAGATTTTCACCGAAAACAAAGATATTCAAGAGCCGGTGGCCGATGCCATTACGATTGTTCGATATAAGGCCTCTCAATTTGAAGGGGTTCTTGTGGATGATGTCTCACTCGAAGTCGAGGGGGAGGAGATTGGTGTTCATATTAAATGGCATCTTGGGCGACTCAAAGATTTGGTCGGAAGAAAAGCTTCTTTCAAATGCATTATAGGCATTCGCATAGACAAAGAGGTGAGTTTATTTGAAGGCATGGTGGCAGGAGAAATCGTTACCCCGCGTGGTTCAAGCTTTGGATTTAATCCGTATTTTCAGCCTCAGGGGTCAAATTTTACTTTGGCTGAAAGAATTATTGATCCAATGAACGCGCGATATCTAGCTCTTCAAAAACTTTTAAACAATACCCCTGACTATATATTAAAGCCACTTTTTAAGTGGGACGGAAGTTTTCAAGCCTAGTTCAAGAACCTTGCTTTCATATTTAATCGAGCTTACAAAACCAATGGGTGTATGCGGATAAAGTGGAGACTTCTTAGTTTCTTTCTTCTTTTATTCTTCTGTTTTTGTGCGCAAACGAAGACAGCGTTTTCTCATTCTCCCTATCTTATTCAAGTCTCTAAAAAGAAATTCACTCAGCTCGGCATTGAGCTTCTGCCGAAAGTGAATCTTTTTGCAGCCGTCCTGAAGGCTGATCCTCATGCAAAATTTTTTGGAGGCACTTCGCGAGATTACCTTTACTGGTTGATGGGTCAATTTCGAAATCTTAAGACGACAGTGGAGATTGATGCAAAAATTTCTGAACTTAAAAAGCGACCTATTATCGATATTCGAGAGATTCTTGGCATTGAGTCTGACGTTGATGTGATTACTCAGAACGGTTTGAGTATAAATCCATCAACATTTGGTGTTCGCAAAATCGATAGCATTTCACCCGATCGGTTTAAAAAGGGCAGCGAATTATCAAAGAACGAAATTGATCAGGGATTTATTCCTATCGAAAAAATTCAGATATCGCAGAATAAAATTTTTACCCCTTCGGTTTTTGGGGATGGGGTCGAAGAGCTTCTAACAGGAAAACTCAGCGTTCATTTTACAGAAGATAAAGCCTTTTGGAATTCGTACTATGCATCCAAGCATTTGAATCATCCTGTTTTGCTTGCGATACGATATTTAAGATTAAGAGCCATGCACTGGTATCAAATGAATGGAAGTGAAGTGCCAGATGTCCAAAAGCTTTTAACATTTGATGAGTCGATAAAAACAAAGATCAAATCCGTTTTTAATTCTGCTACTTCTGATCCAAAATTCAAATTATTTTTAGATAATAAGCAGGGTCTAGCCTGGCTTAATGCAAGTATTCTTAAAGCTTTTCGAGCTTATACAAGTCCCACTGCTGCTTATCATTTATTCTCAAGTATGGGGTTTAAGCAACTCCAAGAGATTTTTCCTCAAATAGAATCGATCAATCAATTTTTATTTATTCAAAATAGAGATTTTCAGTTTATTAATCAGAATTTTAAAAAATACGAATTCAAGTCTAACGAAGTTTATGTTGAGCCATCTTCGGCAATTCCTGATCTTAGGCTTTTTCATGGTACAAATTCTGAAGCAAGTTTTAGAGGAATTATTTTTCAAAATATAATGCCATCGGTGGGGGGATCTGCGGGGGCGGGGCTCTATGCGGTTTCTGAATCGAATGTCGAATTTGCTGTTAGTCGCGCGGGTTCAAAAGACTTGGTTGTGGTCCTTAAAATTTCACCAGATGCAAAAATTATCGATATCAGTCAGGGTGCTGGTAAAGACTTATTTGAAAAGTGGAATGAGTCGAATGATTTAGATGGAAATCTCGAAGATGCATTTGCTCAGGCTTTTGGTGCAGATATTCTCATTTATCCCTATAAAACCGAACATGCTTCGACCGCCTATGTCATTAAGAATTCAAAAGTCATTCAGTCTCGACAGGGGTTGAGTCGACAATTAGTGCCGATCTCGCAGGTTGTAAAAAATGCTGAACAGGTAAAAACGGTAGAAGATTTTGAGAAGCTTTTAGATACTATTTACTTTAATTCATTTTCGCAAAACGAAGTGGCCCATCTTTTTTTTGATATCATAGGTAGAGAAAGGCTTAAAGATTTACGATTTGAGCTTCTGTCGGAACGTAAGATCAAGATTAATTGGTATTCGTCGTTATTACTCATAACTGAACCATCTGTTGATTTGATTTTTAAAATTATCGAAGATTTAGAATCTGACTCTGAATCTCTCTTGAAACTCTCGCATATGCTTTTTACAACTTTGCCGTTGGTTCACAATTTTGCAGAAAATATAATCTATAGAATTTTGGATAATACAGAATCTCTACCATTTCCGATTTTTGCAGTTGCGATGCGGTTCGGAATCGATCAAGCCGATAAGGATATCTGGCTGAATGATCTTACGTTAACTCAAAAACTTATTCGAAGTGGGTCAGATATATCGTCTGTTCTTGAAGCTGTTATTTGTCATGTCGAAGATCGGCCAGATGATGAACATCTTATTCGTTTTAGGAATTTTCTGAGAAAAATAGAAAATAATGAAAATGCTCAAATATCTCTTATTCAGTATATGTCATCATCCATCATCCGAAATGATAATGCTCATCCTTCGATTTCACTTATGATGCCACATCCGGTTCATTTCTCTTTTCGATCGATTATTTCTAAAATCATCTATGGAAAATCGGAAGATATCATAAAATGTCTCCTCGACTCTTATATCTTATTGGCAAAAAATGATGATGGATTGGGTTCATTATTAGATTCAAGCGAATTTTTGGATTGGATGAAACATCTTGTTCGAATGAATAATCCGCCGATTTCGCTGATCACGCATGTATTTTTAAAATTCGAAGAGGTTAGTTTAGAGCCGCATCGCGGATCAGATTTAGATAAATTCATTCCCTTAGCGAAGCAATCACTTTTGTGGATTTCTGAGCTTACAAAGAATAAAAGTCTAAGTCCTCATTTTAAGCAAAAATTGGTAAGTGAGATTATTGATCGGGATGTCGACACTTCTGAAGCGGCAGAATTTGTCATTGAAAATACATCTTATCATCAATTATTTGATATACGTTTAAATTATTATATCGAATCTACAGCGATTAAATATTCCAAGGCACAAGAATCATTTGCCCTAAAGATGTTCTTTTCGATCGGTCAAAGCTCATCTCTCAGTAAATATTTGTCACCATTTGCAGATCATAAAATTAAGAGTGAGAAGGTTCGAAAATTATTGAGCCGTATTTCTGCCGAATATTTACATGCAGATTCTTATTTTTATATTTTAGAAATTTTAAGAAAAAGCGATTTAAAATGTCCTTATATGCAGAAGCTTCTAGTGAATTCCATTTTATCGGTTGACCCTTCGAATTCTTACGGACATTGGACTTCGATAGATGGGATTCTTCAATTTCTCAAAATCGCAAACGATACAAAGTACCTATCTCAAACGACGATCTCGTCAATTCGAGAAAAGATTTACAAATCTGATGCACTCTTAGACGTTGTTCACCGCATTTACCCGTCACTTGCTAAAAAACTCAGATTAAAGAGATTAAAGCCTTCACAAGGCTTTAGCAAAAACGCCGATCATTGCCGAAAAGTTCTTGAATTTTTAGAGTCCGGAACATGATTAGCTTAGCATGACCTTAAAAATCTAATTTTACCGCCAATAATCTCCAAAAGCTTTTGATGAATCACTACCATTGCCATTGAATCTTGAGCGCAGTACGTCAAAAGGTCTTTTCGAATCTGAGCGCGCTCTTCTTCGCTGAGTTCATGACAGAGCAGTCGAACGAGTTGAGCTTGAGCTTGTCCTCCATTCTTAATTGCCAATTTATCATAACGCATCTCTGGTGCGAAGAAAGGCAGTACTTTTTTTATACTCACCGATCCGCCAAAGTCCTTATGATAAAAGTGCCTTTGAAATGCATCTTCGAGATCCCAAAAACTTTCTTCGAGCTCTAAAAGAAATTCTGAATCTTCAGGGTAAGTATCTGCAAGTTCTCGAATAAGACTTCTTTCGAAGTCATCGTGGTAGGCAATGATCGTTCCAGAAGCCGTAAATATTTTTTTCATGGCCTCGACACATTCTCGTCTACCGTCCGTGCCAGGTTCTCCCGATGCTAAGAACTCATGATGTTCGAGCTCAGTATGCGGAGCTCTTTGAATATGGCATGAGAATTGAACCGGAATTCTCTGATAGGGGCGCATCCCCTGCAAAACAGGAATGGCAGGTGCAATGGTTTCAAAATCGAAATAGTAAATCGGATATCGCACTTCACCTAAGAACTCTGCAAGTCCAGCATGATCAATAATAGGAAGTTCACTTTTACTCGCCAAATATTGAATCTGCTGAAACCTCGTAAGTTCAATTTCGTCTGTAAGATTTTTAATGAGCGTAGCGCCGGAGTGAAACAATTCAAACTTTGTCGGCTTTCGTTTTCGGTAATTATAGAGTTCAAGTGTTGAGCCTTTAGGCACGTCTTTCCAACACTGAGCTTTAAATTCACAACCATAAGGATTGGCGCATTGCCTTCCTATCTTTATTTCGGGAGCTTCAGGTTTTTCGAGCATTTTTCTTAGCATCGAGATTCGTTCTTCAACGCCCGCCTGCATTGCTGTCGTTTCTGATGTAATGTCGAGATCTGTAAAAAAATTATCCAGATCAGGGAATTTCACCTCGTTATTAATATGACTTAAAATTGCTCTTTTGATTTTGATTCCAGCGGAGGTCAAGACCCAAAGCTGAAATGAAATATCATCGAGATGTTCTGGTTTCGGCTCCGTAGTCGCTTTGACTTCGATTAGATCCCATGTTCCATCGTAATTATTTTTAAGTATATCAACGCGAATCAAATAATCATTAAAAACAAAAGCGCCTTCAAAAATAGCGTTCACCTTAAGCTCATCGACAAATTGGGCTGTTCGCGCGATGGCTGTAGAAAGAGTGGGCCCAGTTTCTCTAATGAGAACTCCGTCGGCAAACCTCTCGCGTGCAAGTTCTCCAACTTGACGACCTTGAGAGAATCGCAATTGAAGATCTGCATCTGGTGGTGTTGCCTGCTCGCTTTGGTGGATCAGAAAATAAAGCCGTTTAGGACATTGAGTTCCTGCAGAATATTCAGACTTGGTAATTTGTAATGTCGACATTCCGTACCCCCCTTGTGAATTTATGGACCAAATTCTGATTGAGTCGTTCTGTGATGATGATGTTTTTCTCCAAAACGCGGATCAGTTCGTGCGGAGTGAAAAAAGTTTGATAGTCTCTATCAGACTTTGATCGGTTGCACGACTCACACAAAGGAACAGCATTGTTCACTTTGAATCCGTCGATATGGAGCATCTCAAAGCACCCCCCTTCATTTTTTGAAAAAAATAAATGGTCTATATCAAGACCGTTCTGATCGTTGCTGCATTTGCCGCAGCGGTTATCATAAATGCGGTAAAGAAAATTGCGATGCATCCGAATGTAATCACGTTCTTTATCAGTGCCGCGTTTGTAATCGTCTCGATGAACAATATAGTGAGCTCGATTATCGCTGATACGAAGTTCAGAAAGTCTCACTTGGATAGCAATTCTCAAACGCTCATTTCTTCGCTTTTCCTCATTCTCGAGGTACGAATGCATCTCTCTTAGTTTAAGTTTGAGATGAGTCATCTCTTCTTTTTCAGCCTGAGTTAATTCTTGTTCAGAAGAAAATAGATCCCAGAAACGTCTCCAGTTAATGGGAGTAGGAGAGGTCGAAGTTTGAAACTTAAAAGTGGTAAAGTCCCCCACACCTTAATTATACCGCTCCGCCCCAGTCAAAAACCTAAAGAAAAATTGCTACAGCCCTGATTTTAAGCGACTTTCGTGCAATTCAACGATTTCTGTAGGTTGTTTTATGCGGCTATGCGATAATTAAGACTCATTCTCAAAATCTTACTCAAATTTTAAAAAATTATAGAACTAAGCTGCATCCCATCCTAATTTTTTAAGCCAGTCTACGGGAGGGGTGAGAAGCTTTCTTTCCTTCATATTAAAATACCCCATTGTGAATTGAGCCACACATCTCACCTGCTTTTCAGAATCCACCATTTTTTGTTCTAAAGTGTAGATTTTCTTATTTAAGTTAAGAATTTTGGTTTCGACCGTTATTCGCTCTCTTAGGGAGATTTCACGCTTAAACTGAACGTGAATTTCTAAAACAACAGGGCCTTCTTGAATTTTTTGAATATGCATAAGACCGATACCGTTTTGGGTGAGAACATCCCATCGAGCTTGCTCAAAGATTTGCAAGAAAACGGCATTATTCATATGTCCAAAAGTATCTAAATGATTTTCGCGAATGAGAATTTCGTAATAATGGGTCTTAGAGTCGGCCATGCTGTCTAGGTTAGCGACTCTAATTTTTTAACGCAATACCGTATCAGATCCTTCAAAATCTGACGTAAAAACTTAGGTCGGAAAGATCAAATTAAAAAGTTCAGCACGATTTTTGACTGAAACCTTTTCAAAAATTTGAGAGCTGTAAAATTTTACAGTACCAACTGTTGTGTTTGAAATTTCAGCAATCTCTTGGTTTGTTAATCCTTTGAGAATCAGGCGACAAAGTTCACGTTCTTTTTCGGTGAGTTGGTTCTGCTCAAAACAACGCTCTCTTCGGGCGATAAGGCCGCGAGGATTTTCCCAGATCTCGAGGAGAACTTTGGCAAGTTCATCGCCGGCAAAGGGTTTTTCAAGTAAATGATCAGCTCCATTGTTTAATCCGGTCTTCGCGACTTCAATGTCGAGGGCCGAGGTCATAATGACTGATGGAATTCCAATTTCTTTAGCTAATTTAATTAAATTGAGACCATCGGGAATGTCTTTGCTTAAAAAAACATCAGCTACGAGAGCATGATAGTCTTTAAACTTTAGAGCTTTCTCGGCATCGGCAAAATTGGCCACCAGATCTGCTTCAAAATTTTGTTTCTCAAGTTCTTTTTGAACAGCTTTACCGGTTAGTTCATCGTCTTCTGCGATAAGAACTTTGCCCTGCTTTGGGGCGCTGTATGATGTTTGTCGTGCGGGCATAAGTTTAAATACTCCCTCAATTAAGTATCACCGAATTTTTTTCGTAAGTTCGATATCTGCTCAATACTTAAGTTAATTTTCTGATCTATCTGACTGCAAATAGCATCAATTTCATTATTGTTTTGGATGAAAGGTTTCATTTCTTCTCGCAGCAAAGATAACCCTAGCTTTACCGAACTGATTGAAGAGTTTAGATCATGCCATGGATTTTTACTTAAATCTGCCATTGCTTATTTATCCTTCTTCACGGCTTCTAGCAGAGCTTTCTCGAGCTGGGTGAGATCAATAGGCTTAGCGACAAAAATTTCATTTCTAAGCCCAGCCTCTCTGGCCGAATTACTATCAGCAGAGAGAAAAATAGCGGGGATCGAACTCAGTTGAGGTTGCTTTTTGATGAGGTCTCGAACTTCCCACCCGGTCATTCGTGGCAACATGACATCTATAAACAAACAATCAACTTTTGGATTTTCATTTAACCACTTCAGGGCACTATCTCCATTTTCAACCCAAAAAACTTCGTATCCTCTTAAAGTCATTAATTTAGTAAGGGGCTTTGCAATGCTTTCTTCATCTTCAATGAGGAGGACTCGATATTTCGGGGGATTTTGATTTAGCATAGTAAATAATTTATATTTTAATCAGAGCGAGCTCGAGACCTTTTTGCCCCTTGTTGCCATTCTCAACGGTTGTAAAGAATAGGGAACCTAACTTTTGATAGAAGCTGAATTTTAGGCATGGCGTAGAGTAGAATTAATGTGAGCCTCAGTATACCTCTGCAAACTTCGTTTTTACCTCAATTATTTCAAGTCCTTATGCCGGTTGAAAATACTTGGCTTATGCTTTTAGGGGGGCTTTCGCTCCTTTTCATATTTTTCTCTATTAAACATTATCAGATCTCATTTCATCGAATTTATAAAGACGAGGTCAGTTCAACTGAGCCGAAGCTCATCCATAGCCTTCAGTCACATACCCATTCTAACCACCCCCAAAGTGCCGGCTTAGGAGCTTCTTCTGATATTCAACTTAAAAAAGCCCTCAAAGGAATTGAGCAATTTCTATCACTTGCTTCGCACCAGCTTAAGACGCCTGTGACGGCTCTTCAGCTTCAGATACAACTTATCTACTATTATCTCGACTGTATAGATCGAGGCGAGTCGGTCGATAGAAATGAGTTTAGAAAAATTTTGAGAGAAATGCATTCACAGTTTGATCGTCTTACTCATTTTGTGAATGATCTTTTGGATGGAGCTCATGCTTCGAGTGGGCGGCTTTTTCTATCTCTTGGCATCGTAAATATGAATGATCTTTGCAAGGTGGTGTGCTCGTCAGTTCATCATCAGCCCGGTATAAAATTAAAGATTTCGGACGAAAATAAAGAAGATATAAAAATTGTCGCCGATAATGACAGAATTCATCAGATGTTGAATAACCTGCTTCTCTACGCGATGAACCAAAATCAGGGTAATCCCATTGAAGTTCATTTGGGGTCTTCGCATGAGTTATCTGCCTGGCTTGAAATTGAAACCCCTTCTCGAGTTCAAGATGATATTACTGTTGAGCGAACGGATATTAGTTTAGGGATGTTTATTAATCGTGAAATTGTGACGGCACATGGGGGTACAATTACGGTTTCAAATACTCCGCATCATAAGATACGGGTTGAAATTCCGCGGTCCAAAATCATGGGGCCGTTTTGACCGTGGTTTATTACGATTTCTTCAAACATATCTTTAGTTAGGATTCGCCTGAGGCCCATCCGCGTATGCTGAAAGAATAGATTAACCAACAAGGAGATTAGATATGTCTACGACAATGCCTAAAAATATTCAGGATTTAAAAAAAATGAAAATCCAAGATGCGCTTCAATTGCTTGAAGATTCTGCAAAAGAATCAAGCGACGATATGCAATCTTTACTTACCGAAAGATATAAAGATATGGAGTCAGCAGTTGAAAAACTTTTTGGCGCTACACCTGCTGAGCTTTTCGATGAAGCAAAAGATCAAGTAAAAGCAGCGACAAAAAGGGCTCGTAAAGTTGCTGAACGAACCATCAGCTCAGTGGATGAGAATGTTCACGAAAATCCATGGGCTTATATTGGTGGTGGAGTTGCCGTTGGGGCCGTTCTTGGATTTTTGTTAGGTAGAAAGTAGTTTCGAATCAAAACAGAAACCGAGGAAAAATATATATGTCAATCTCAGCTGTCGTTTTACCAATTATCCAAACAACCGTTCAGGGATTTGTTCAGTACAAAGTAGCGACAGAGACACGAAAAATCGCGATTAAGACAGCACGCGTATACATACAAGGTGTACGCGTTGCTCGTCTTGTTGCTCTTGCTGGTTTTGCACTCGGAGCATTAGCACTTTTAAATATATTTGCGTTGATGCTTACGACTCACGCTGCCTATATCATTTATACTAATAGCCCGGGCTTTGAGTGGACTTCGTGGGTATGGGGTGAGCTGGGAACTAGTGCTGCTATTCTTCTATTAGATATCGGAGTCATTATTACGATTGCTAGTGAAAGACTCTGGATGAGGTTGTTCAAAGTGCCGGTGATTTTAGAGACGATTCTAAAATCATAAGTCTTAATTTCTTAACCTGATGAGGGAGAGTAATTTTATGAAAAGTTATTTCTTAGATCATTTATGGTTAGTTGAAGCTAAACAAATTATTCGCACAAAATGGGAGGATAAGGAATTGTGGTTTTCTCTTCCAAAAAAACAGACGCATAAAGAAATTGGCTCTTCTTACAACGATATTTTGTTTCCGAAAATGAGAGAAGAAGAGTTTGAAAAACTAAAATCTCCGTCTAACCGAGTTAACTAGTAAACATTGAGTGGTGTGAGTTGCTTTGTCCTAGTCATACCCGTAACCTTTCTGCGTTGAGTATCTTTAGACTACTAATGGGGGGTATTTGTTTTTCGACCTTAGTCGAAGCCGCTCCTATTCGATTTGCTCAAGTCATTGTTCCTACTGGAGGTTTAGTCGAAATCGCTGAGCAAGAAAAATTCTTTCAGTCAGAACTCGTCGACGTGAATCTTCGTAGGTTTAAGCTTGGGCGTGAAGCTTTAGATGCACTTGTAGCTGGTGAGGTTGATGTAGCAGTTGCTTACGATACGCCCATATTAGATCTAATGCATAGGGGTGTGCCCGTAAAAATATTGGCTGCAATTCAATCTAATCGAGGAGATATTTCGATGTTTGTTTCGAATGGAATAAAAACCCCAACCGATTTGAAGGGCAAACGGGTTGGATTTTTATTTGGAACAAGCTCGGCCTATTTCTATAATTTGTTTTTAAGACGTCATGGAATAGCTCAGCGTGAAGTCACTGCCGTAAATCTGCCGATTGATAAAATTGAAAGTGCGCTAAAATCAAAACGAGTAGATGCAGTGATTGCAAGATTTCCGGTTTCGCATCGTTTTAAAGAAATCGAAGTCCGTAAGTTTGACCTCGATATCTATAAAGCCAATGTTTTTTTGGTGGCCATGAAGCCCTTAATTGAAAGTCGATCAGAAGATATTAAAAAAGTTCTTAAAGCATTACGTAAGGCCGAATCCTATTTTTATGAAGATCCTCAACGAGGTTGGAAGCAAATTTGCAAAACCGAGAATCTTTTAGATCAAAAAGATCAGATGGCTTGCATGGATATTCCGTTTACTGCTGTCTATCGAATGCGAGTCGAGCTTTCGAATGTAGTTTTAAATTCTCTTGAAACCCAAGAATCTCTTACAAAGTTTGGACCGCTTACTTTGGCCAAGTTTCACGTAAAAGACGGAATTGAATCGCGACTTTTGAAGATGATCTGTGGAGAATGTGTATTGTTTTAGGATGGTTACAGAACTTTCATGAGATTGAATCGATTTAGACATAAGTTTTTGTTTTACGGATGTCTCGTACTTATCTGTTTAGGCTCTGTAGCTTTCTTTACTGGAACGATCGGAAAAAAAAGAAAGGCAATCTTTGAAGACGTTTCTTTGAAAACTCTTGAGACGCTTAAAATCACCGATCAAATTAATGATCTTAACGATAATTTGATTTTCTACCTCTTTCAGTTCCGATTAAATGGAGACTCTCAACTTATTCTGGATGCCTTGCGCCTTTATCAAGAGAATAAAAAAACTCTCTTAAGCCTGCGGGGGTTGGGTGATGATCCTCGGGACCAAGAATTGATTGAAGATATTCGTGCTGATTACACGACCGTGGGTGCTATCTTTGCGGATATCGCTGATGCTGCTCAAAAAGAGAATACGATTAAATCAGAAAGCCTTTTTGATCAGATCGTTTTGGCGCAAGCTAATTTAAGAGCCTCTCTTATTGATCTTCGTGTTCGAAGAACTGTTTATCTGCAAAAACGTTTTGACGTTTTTAAAACCATGTATGAGTGGACAAATGATTTATCGGTAGGCTTGGCGCTGCTCGGTATTTTGGTTGTTCTCCTCTTAATCGCCTTTTATGAATTTGTTTTTTTGAGACCCTTGGCTTCGGTGAGCAATACTCTTCGTAATATGAACGAGGCGAACTTAAATTTTGAAATTCCAAAATTATATAAAGATGAACTTGGAGAGCTGCAATCTTCTCTGAGACGTGCGTGGAGCGAAGTGAGGCATCGACTTGAAGTTGAAACCAGACTGAATCAAGAGTTGCGGTCGTTGAATCAAGGCTTAAAACACTTTTCGCAAATTGCTTCGCATGATTTGAAGGAGCCATTGGCCGCACTTTTGCTCTACGCTGATTTAGCTGAGGCAGAACTGGGGCCGCAAACGAATCCTCAAATTAAAAAACATATCGATGAGATGCGTGGTATTTGCAAGCGAATGCGTTCGATGATTGATGGTCTGCTCGCGCTTTTTAATGCGAGCCGAAAAGATCTTCAGATGGAAGATATTAATCTAAATATTCCATTAGAAGAGGCTATTAGAAATCTTAAACCGAAAATCGAAGAGCGTGGGGTTATTATTTCAAAACCTGAAGAAATGCCAATTGCAAAAGGAAACTCTGCTCAACTCGTCGAGCTCTTTCAAAATTTAATTGGTAATGGAATTAAATACAATATGTCCGATATGCCTAGGGTGTCGATCTCGGTTGTACCTGCGCTTAGCCCTGGGGATGTTCATATAGTTTCAGTGCGAGATAATGGTATTGGAATTCGCAAAGTAAATGACGAAGATATTTTTGATTTTTTTGTTAGGGGTGGGGCCAAAACTGAATTTAAAGGTTTGGGAATTGGCCTGGCACTTTGTAAAAAAATAGTTGAACAGCATGGCGGGGAGATCTGGATTGATTCAAACTCCGCTGATGGCTCAACATTTTCTTTTTCTCTTCCTAGTTAAATTCTCTCTTTAGTTAGCGGAATTTAGTTGAGTGAATGGATACCTTGTAGACAGAGAACGAAAGGAACTTTAAAAATGAATTTTATAAAAAAGAAAGTATTCGAGCTTAGAAGTGCTTGCCTGTGGTCAGCGCTGTTTTTGGGATGGAGTGCAACTGCGCCTTTGATGAGTCAAGATCAAACTGGTAATGGCGATCAAGAAAATGATGGCTGGAGGAATCTAGGTCTTTATCTCAATGTCGGTGTTTTTGGCGATTTTAGGTTAGATGGATATGAGAGTGCCTTTGTAAGTCGAGATCCTCGTGCGGGATATCAAATTGAAATGGGGACTCCTCTTTTTGCACTTCCTATCAGTTTCTCAACCGGACAAAACGTGGATATTATTGGCATTAAACCCAGACTCCAATATCTGATTCCTATTGGTTCAACCTATGTGCAAGCCGGACCTGGTATCGGATTTGTCTATAATTATTGGACGTCAGATCTCGGACTGTCAGGTACAGACTTTGAAGTTACGGTACATGAATTTGGAGCTCAGCCTTCGCTACAGATTATGATTCGTCCGCTTCCATTTATGAACTTGTTAGTAACTCCTATTGCGGTGGATTTTAACTTTAAAAGAAATGTTGAAGCCGATGCCGGAATCAAAGGGCTTGGAAACTTCAGTACGACTAACGACGACTTAGGGATCATTTATTCTGGCGGAGCATCGGTCGGTTTTAACTTCTGACGCATCTCAATTGTGGCAGAGCTGAGTAGGTTGCATTAAAAATCGAGGGTCTTAATGATGATTATTTTTCTACACGGATTTCCATTTAATAAATCGGCGTGGGACGGGCAAATAAATCGATTAAGTTCAAGTTATAAAGTTCAGGCAATTGATCTGAGAGGGCACGGTAAAGCTCCCTCGCCTCCGGGCCCCTGGATGATTCCCGATTTTGCTGAAGATATTAAAAATTATATTGAAGGTCAGAAGTTAAAGAAGGTGGTTCTTTGTGGATTGTCGATGGGAGGCTATATCGCCTTGCATTTCGCTGCGACATACCCTCAATATCTTTCGGGGCTTATTCTTTGTAATACCAGAGCCGATGCCGATTCAAATGAGACAAAAGATAAGCGATATGAAAGTATAAAAGACATTCGGAATAATGGAATTGAGAATTTTGCGGAAGAATTTTCAAGAAAAGCTCTCGGAGAAACAAGTCTTAATGAAAAACCTGAACTTCAAAAACAGGTGAAAGAAATGATTTTGCAGAATTCTCCTTCAAATATTTGTATGACTTTAGGAGCTCTAGCTTCAAGACGCGATAGCACTTCATATCTAAGCAAAATTAATTGCCCCACATTAGTTCTTACGGGATCAGAAGATCGCATTGTGCCTCCTGAGGTTACCGAATCGATGAGTCAGAAGATTCCGGGGGCTCACTTTCATAAAATTCCAGGTGCTGGTCACTTATCGAATCTAGAAAATCCATCGATATTTGATCAGAATCTAATGCAGTTTTTGCTCGCGATAAAAATATAACCAAAGTGAGTTAACTGAGTTTCTTTAAACTCTTACTGTCATTCTGTAGTAGCCAAAAATTGAATGAGACAGCTCTCGGTTAGGGAGTGGTCTCAGAAACAAGAAAGGGTCGTTTATGAACAGTGATACATTGAGTGGATCATGGAAACAATTTAAAGGAAACCTCAGAACAAAATGGGGCGAACTAACAGATGACGAAATCGAAATGGCAAAAGGTAACCGAGACGTCCTCGAAGGCACAATTCAAAAGAAGTATGGCAAAACGAGAGAGGAGGTAGCAAAAGCTATCGATCAACTTTGCCATAAACATAACTATTATTTTTCAGCTCCCAATCAACCCAACCAAGAAGAAAAAAAACAGGCCAGCTAAAATTACCTTTAGCGGCCACAGTAACATCATATGGAGGGCGGGATTCTTTAGCGATCTCGCCCTCTTTTTTTGACGCCAAAAGAAAAGGAACATACCACATGAAAGCATTTATTATTTCAGCAATTCTCACAGCTGGATTCTTTCTATCCGCCTGTGGAAACAATAAAGACCATAACGTCGGAGATAAGCTCGCTGACTCATGGAGTGAACTTAAAGCAAGTGTAAAAAAGGAGAGCAGTGAGTTTTCTGCCAAAGCTCAAGAGAGAATTGATGATTTAAAAACTGATTTTAAATCAGCACGAGAAAAATCTGGTGCATGGGCAGAGAATGAAAAAGAAGCTTTTAACTCCCGTCTTAAAGAAATTGAAGACTCCCTCGACGATTCTCATGATGAACTTAAAAGGGCTGAAGCCAATAAAAACCTTCAAACTCAAGAGTGGAAAGAAAAGTATTATAGTTCACTTGAGGCCATTCGAGATCGTTACGATGACCTGAAAGAAGATTACAAACACAAATTATAATTTTTTTAGACCTGATCCTGACTTCTTGCCGCCGCCGTCTAGATTGTTGACGGTGGGCCAGGCGGATCGGTCGGGGGTCTATCTTGATCGTTCTTTTGCCTTATAGGTTTAAGTGATAAAGTCGCTTTTAAAACATCATCGATCGAGTTCACGAATTTAAATTTTAAGTTCGATTTAATTTCGTCGGTTACTTCAATTAGATCCTGCTTATTTTGTTCGGGCAATATAACTGTCTCAATACCAGCTCGATGAGCGGCGATAGCTTTTTCTTTGATAGCACCAACTCGTAAGACCGCACCTCGTAATGTGACTTCACCAGTAATTGCTAAACTCGGATCCACTGTCCTTTTTGAAAACCACGAGTATATAGCAGTAAGAATGGTAACTCCTGCTGAAGGTCCATCTTTTTGAATAGAGCCAAATGGAACATGGATATGAATATCCATGGAGTCGAGAGGAAGTGTAAGTCCAAATCGATTGGCTTCAGATCTTGCAAGGCTTAGCGCAATTTCAATGGATTCTTTCATCACATCACCGATCTGTCCGGTAATAAAAAGTCGACCGTGCCCAGGCATAACAGAAACTTCGATAAAAATAATATCTCCACCATGAGGAGTCCAAACCAAGCCCGTAACGACTCCGGCTCTACCTTCTCGTTCTCGCAATTGGGTGTAGAATCGAGGAGGGCCAAGTAATTCTTTGATCATCACATCATCGATCCTAACTTTAGAATCCTGACCCGTCACAATTTGATAAGCAGCACGTCGACATAGTCGTTCAAAGAAGTATTCAAGCCTGCGAACGCCGGATTCTCGTGTGTATTGATTAATTAAATGATGAATATTTTCTTCTGACATTTCTATTTGATCAACCCATAGGCCCATCGATAAAATCATATCGGGTAGCAGATGCCTTGTGACGATCTTTAGTTTTTCTTCTGGCGTATAGGCGTTAAGTTGAAAAACTTCCATTCGATCTTCTAGAACTTCTGGCACTTCGTCGAGAGTATAAGCCGTCGTGATAAATAAAATATTAGAGAGATCAAAATCAATGCCGAGATAGTGATCTTTAAATGTCGTCATTTGCTTAGAATCAAATAAATCTAAAAGAATATTAATGGGATCAACAGACCATCTTGTTCCGGGCCGATCTAAGCCTTTTAGCAGGATAACGGGGTTTTTTGTTTTTGCTTTTTTAATTTGGTCAAGAATTTTTCCGGGCGTGGGATAGGAACCTTCTCTTTTTCGTCCACGCAGAGCTTCTTCTGTTTCAAGTTCACTTAACCTAAACTCGATAATTTTTCTCCCCAAGCCTTTTGCAACTGCACGAGCTAGATTTGTCTTTCCTACGCCAGGTGGTCCAACGAAACAGAAGACGCTTCCACTAATCGATTTCTTTAAAGTGCTTACTGCAAAATACTCAACAATTCGCTTTTTTAAACTAAGTCTACCTACGTGATAATGTTCAAGTGCATTTAAAAGTTGATTGGGATTTAAATTATCTGGAGTTTCTTTGTGCCACGGCAAATCCACCACCCACGAAAGGTAGGTTTTAAGGCTTTGATAATCTGCTGACTCTGGGGACAGAGAAAGAAGCCGATTAATCTCTTCTTGAACCCAATTTATTAAATTCGAAGGGATTTTTTTTTCTATTTCGAGATCGCCGCTCAAGTCTTCAAGCCCATGAAGCATAACTTCATATCGCTCTTAGAAGTGCGTTTCGAAAGCTAACCGTAGTTAGGTTTTAAAATCTCTTAAAAGCGTAAAAGAGACTTATATGACTTAATTTTTTGAACGCACTTGGAGAATAATTTTATGAAAGCAAAGTTTATTTTTTCACGAATCGCAATTGGATTCGGACTTATTTTAGGAGCTCTGTCTCTTGAGTATGTTTTTGCGAAAGGTTCCACATCTGCCTCTGGCCCGGTTGCGCCAACTCCGGCAAATACGCAAGGTATTGACGCTGCCGATCAAGCGATGAACACCGCAGATGCAAACTTAACTGCTAAAATTCGAAAGCAATTAGTCGACTCAAATATGTCGCAAGCAGCAAAAAATATTACCATTGTTTCAACTGATGGGCATGTCACGCTAAGTGGCAAGGTTAACAGTTCGAAAGAAAAGAGAACTATTGAATCTGCTGTAGCTCAATTGTCGGGGGCAAAGAACTACACAAGTTATTTAGAAATCAATCCAAGCAATTAATTTTACCAATCAATGAGATGGAAGGAGAATATCATGACCACTTTAGCAACAAAAAACATTTCAACTCTAGGAATCTTCTCTTCACAACTCGAAGTTGAAAGATGTGTCGATCGTTTGAGAGCCGACGGATTTAGAAAGTCTGACGTTTCAATTCTCATGCCTGCTTCAACTAGCACAAGAGACTTCGGTCACGAAAAAGGTTCGAAGGCCCCCGAAGGCGCAGCAACGGGAGTGAGCGCAGGAGCTGCTATTGGCGGAACTCTTGGATGGCTCGCGGGTATTGGCGCGCTTGCTGTTCCTGCGATTGGCCCATTTATTGCAGCTGGTCCTTTAATGGGATTACTTGCTGGAGTGGGAGTTGGAGGAGCAGTGGGAGGAATCGCTGGTGGGTTAATTGGCTTTGGTATTCCAGAATACGAAGCGAAGCGTTATGAAGGATTTGTTAAGAGAGGAGGCATTCTGTTATCAGTTCATGCTGACAATCGTGACTGGGCCAATAAAGCTGAAACTATTTTAAAAGAATGCGGTGCTAGAGAGATTTCTAAAACTGCGGAAGCCAGTGCCGACACCAAAGCCCATGTTGCCTGAATTGTCTTAGGCAATTAAGGCTTTTCTAATACAAGGCTCGACAATTCCCCAACATGGGGTGTCGGGCCTGTATAGATAAATCGAGATGGAATTAATTTTCTTAAAAACTTTCCCTCAGTTTTAAATCCAATTTGTTTTGCGTAAACTTCAAAGACACGATGATCAAAAATATGAAAGTACTCAGGGTACTGATCTAAAAACCCAGCCGGCGTATGCGGTGCCATAGAGGGCGAAGTAAGCCGAGGAATCCATCCGGGAAACGGCTCTATCTCACTCATTTTAAAAAAGTTACGCAGCTTTCGATGATACCGATCTTCATATTGCGGAAAGGCATTTCCATAGGCACTGGCTCCGGTCATATAAACTCGACCTCCAGAAGGTAGGATTTTAAATGCCCATTTTAAGAATTCGATAATTTCTTCTCCACTCATATACATCGCGACCTGAAAAAGTCCGATATCAGTAATTTCATTTGAATCTAAAATGTCATTTAGCTTTGCATTGAGTTCCCATTGATCAGGGGTGAATGGGATGCGACCCACAGCAGTTTCAAACTGATTCTCTTTGGTTTGTGCAGCTTCTAACTGCTCGTCGGTATATTCGATGTGAGCTTCATCAAGATCAATTGCAAAATATCGGCCTCCCGCTTTAATAATGCGCGGACCAAGAGGGGCGAATCCTACTCCGATTTCAAGAGCAATAGGATTTTTCTGAGTAGAACTAAGTGGTCGACTGGTATTTTCGATCGCATGTGTTACGAATTCTTCTTGAGTTTCAGAGGTTCTGAGTGGGTCGGCGTAACCGTGTTTATTATTGGTGGGAATTCGGCCGTCCGAGTCAATAGGGGGTAGCACAACCTGACTATGTATAAGACCTGTCGCTACTAAGGTTTTAACACAAAGGCCCATTTCAGGTCTTCTATATAAGATTGAAGCTGTTCACACAACGAGTCCTAAGTATAGTTTTTTCAATACTTAAAATGTATTTCTAAAGGATGGAGAGCTCTTATAATCCATAAATTGAGGGTTTACATCATCCGTAATGGCGGTTATCTGAACGTGCCGTGGCTTTTCTTCCAGACCATATTTTGAGTAATGTTTACAACGTGATGACCGATCCATTTTGGGATTTGTGCATTTTAGGTATTATTCTAAGCTTGCTCGCCATTATCATTTATTTAAAACAGCGTGTTATTCAGTTACGCGATTCAGAAAAAAAATTTAGAAATACTATTGAGAATGCCACTGAAGGAATTATTAGGACTTCACGCGAAGGAAAATTCATCATGGCCAATTCGGCTTACGCTAAAATGTTGGGGTATGATTCGCCTACAGATTTAATGAAGTCCATCAAGGATATTCCCGTCGAAATTTATGTAGATCCCGAAATTCGAAAAAATTTTCAGCAAGAGGTCGAGCGAAATGAAAAAGCTCGTTGCGAATATGAAGCCAAGCGTAAAGACGGAAGTAAGGTGTGGGTGAGCGCCAGTGCTCATATCGTTAAGGATGAAAGGGGCAGATTTCTTTATTACGAAAGCATCGTCGAAGATATGACCGATCGTAAGATGAAAGAATTAGAACTCCAAAATATGGCTGATACTCTCAAGCGGTCGAATGAGGAGCTTGACCGGTTTGCTCATACTGTGGCGCATGATATTAAACAGCCTCTCACTTCTCTTTTATTATGTAGTGAAGTTCTAGCGCAGGAGTGTAAGGGGAAAGTTTCAAACGAAACATTTCGCTATACCCAGCATATTGAAGATACAGCTCGACGCATTTCAGCTTTTGTTACAGATATTTTGAAATTTTCCGAAGCTAGTTCTAAAGCCTTTAAGCCGGAGCAGGTTGATTTGAATGAGGTGCTTTCGAATGTACTTGAAGATCTTGATGCCTCAATTCTTGCTGCTAAAGCCAATATTAATATTCAGACATTACCCGTAATATGGGGAGATCGAGTAAAGCTCCTTCGACTTTTTTCGAATTTGATAAGTAATTCAATAAAATTTAAAAAACCCGATCTTCCTCTTGAGATTGTCATTATGGCTTCGCGTATAGGAAACAAAGCAGTAATTTCAGTACGAGACAATGGAGTGGGATTCGATAGCACAGAAGAACAGAATGTATTTAATCTATTTACTCGCCTTAAAAACTCTAAAGATATTTCGGGCTCGGGAATGGGGCTTGCGATGTGTAAGCGAATTGTCGATTTGCATGGCGGGAACATTTGGGTCAAATCACAAGTTGGTAAAGGGACAATGTTTTCGTTTAGTTTGCCTTACGCCTCTCGGACTGAAAACATCCATGAGTTGAGAGATAAAGTTTTAGAGCTTCGTTCGTTGTAAATAAGTCTTCATTGCTAATCTACGGGGTGTTAAGATTGGATTCTTAACCCTGAATTTTGAATGAATATAAATTTGAAGTTTAATTTAGATCAAATCTCACGTCCTTTTTTAATTCGCTTTATAAAAAAAATTAGCGAAGACGATCTGTTTATGCATTCAGCAGCCTTAGCGTATTACGCACTGCTTTCGTTAGCACCTCTTTCAATGGGAGCTCTTTTAGTCTGGAGCTATATACCGTTTTCTACATCTGAGGAGCTCATTCACTCGTTAAGTTCTTGGATAAGTCCTCAGGCAAGTGAGACAGTGCGTATCGTTTTTGAACAAAGCAGAGCCCCTGATCTTAGAAGTTTTGCTGGAATATTTTCGGTTCTTTCTATTCTTATTTTTGGCACAAGTATATTTAGTCAGTTACAAACTTCGGTGGATCATATTTGGAAGCGCCCCGCCGAGGCAGTGAGGACATGGTTTGGTCAGAGAGTTTTTTCAGCGCTTCTATTTTTTGCAATTCTTTTAGTTCTTTTTGCATCTTCTGTTTTCTTTTCAATTTTTAAAAATATTGCAGGGGGTAATTCGTTTCTTGTGCCTTTTCTCTTATGGGCTTTTTCGTGGTGTATTTCAGCGTTGGCTTTTCGCAAACTTTCCAGAAAGGGAGTTGCATGGCGAGTTGCATTTAAGGCTGGGTTTTTCTTCTCAGTATTTTTTGATATTGGAAAAAGATTTTTTGAAGTCTATGTCTCCAAAACGGCGGTAGCGTCAGCCTATGGAGCAGCTGGAGCTCTGGTTGTGTTTCCAATTTGGATTTATTATTCATCTTTGATGTTTCTTATGGGGCTAGAGCTCTGTTTTCTTTGGAGAAATCAAAAGTAAAACAGCCACTTCTTTCAAAGTGGCCGCTTTCTTTAGTTATTTGTTGGCATGAATGAAATCTGCAAAAAGGAGGAGTAAAAATTAAAGGAGATTCTTTATGGCCACATCATTTTATAAAAACCCAGAGCAACTGGAATCATATATGACAGAGCAGCGAGGCGATAGACGTCGGATTTATTCTCGTTATGGTATTTGTTGGAAATCAGCAGCTGCGGGATTTTTCATCGCCCTTCTTACTCACGCTATTATAACATCAGTCGGATTGGCCTTTAGCGGACTCGGCGTTTTATCGGTTGATACTTCAACAGGTTTCGCCGTCTTATCAACCGCGACTATGATATGGATTATTTTATCATCGATTATTTCTCTTTTTGTCGGTGGTTATGTCGCAGCTAGAGTTTCAAATTTTACAAATAAAAGACTTGGCAGTCTTGAAGGCATTCTGACTTCGGCATTGTTTTTTATCGCAATATTGCTGCCTATCGGAGTGATTGTGGGGGGGATTGCAAGTGGTGCTGCAAAGCTTGCGGGAACAAGTGTGCAATCTGCTGCATCTCATCCTGTGATTCAAAGCTTTTTTGAAGATGAACTTTTACAATTTGGCTTAAAAAAAGATCCGGCAACCTTAATTCAGGGTGTTGCGCTGCGATTTGCAATGAACGATCAAGAGTCAGCTAAATCTTATCTTAAGGCAAATTCTAATTTCACGGATGCAGAGATGAATGCGCAGTTTGCAAGCCTCGTGCAAAAATACGATGCAGTCGTTGAAAAAACTAAAGAAGCTGCTGGTCAGGCGATGGCTGCGTTAGGGTGGACATTTTCTATGATATTTATTCTGGGAACCTTAGCGGGCGGATTAGGTGGGGCAGTGGCAGCTCGAAGAAATTTAAAGGCCCCATTGTCAACAGTAGCAGTATAAATTGGTGGTTCGGGGTAGGATCGAACTACCGACCTAGGGGTTATGAATCCCTCGCTCTAGCCAACTGAGCTACCGAACCATTCCGATAAAAGAGTGAGTCATAGACCCGCTCTTTTTTTATGTCTCTGCATTTAAAGCTGTTTAGGGTGTGTTTTGCAAGTTTGAAAGGGAGCAAAGCACCGAGGAGCCAGGTTAGAAGTTAAAAAGCTGCAAACTGCTTTTCTCCCATTTTTTGGCATTGGTTTCGAGTCCGGTGATTTCGAGCTGAGTATGTAGATCTCCACAAAAAACTCGCGGAGCATTGATAGAACTTGATCGCACCTTCGACCAATAGTACGAGGGTATTAGGGTTCAAAAATTAGGGTTTTTTTGAGAGGGAATTTCAAGATGTTCAAAAAGGGTCGGGGCGCTGTCCTCGTAGGGGTTTTATTGTTCACGCCATTTTGTTATGCAGGGCCTGGTTTTTTTAAAACAGATGGGCCTGATGTTCCGGCTGAAGTTGCCGTTGCGGCTGATGCTGTCTATAACTTCGTCATTATTGCTTCTCCTCCGGCCACTTTTTCCCTGGCTGATTCCAAAAAAATGCTGGAGAAAACGCCTCCAGGATTTATTTTTGATCTCGTCGATAAAACCATTGAAAGCTGTATTTCTCAAAACGAATCTGTTTGTAAAATTCCATACATAGCTTCAGCCACAGCTTTCATTGTTGGTTCTAAGAAAGATCAACTGATGACGGTTCGGCATAACCTTCGCTATGACGAAAGGGATTATAAAGATTTTCTCAAATCAAATGAGGGTTCAGTTGTCAGCATATACGCAGGCGACGACGAAAATGTTTTGGGACGAAATATGCCCCTTCATTTTCAGCTCTACGATCGTAAAGGCCATCTGGTTTTCGACACCGAAACCAAAGAAGATTATGCGCGGGTCGAAGTTTTGGGCTCTGGAGAGATGGTCAATTTTGAATCTGGCCTCCATGGAGACGACCCAGTGGATTTTGCTTTGATTCAGTTGAGTCGACCTGTAGGCAATACAAGTCTCGAATTAAGAACTAGTCCTGTACAGCGGGGAGAGAAGCTGACAGTTGTAGGATTTCCTCGCTCAACCTACACACGATTAAATTTAGATAAACAGCCCGATTCTGATGGTAAATCTCAGTACTATTCTGAAGGGGATGTTTTTGCTCCTAAGGATGTTCTTCAGTTTATGTTTGGGCCCAATTATATTCCGAGTCCTGAACTAAAAATTGAAAATGAAATTGAAAAGTCTTTAGTCTACACCGATTCAGAAACATCTATTGGTTTAAGCGGATCTCCTGCGATCGACTCGAAGGCTAGAGTGGCGGGGCTTTTTGTCGCCGATTGGAATGTTTCAAATATTCGATATTACACTCCAAAGAATGCGATTTCGGTTAGAGGGGATTGGATCGCGAAAAATCTAGAGAAATACAAGCCATAGCTCATACCTTCGAGGTGCTGAAGAGAATACGCCCCTCCTCAGGCAAGTTTGCGTGACCAGATCATTCTTTGTATTCCATTCATCACGACACAATAACGTATTGCGCCAGGTTTCATTTTAATTCAGATGCTTTCTGCGCTGTGGCAAATCTAGAGCTTTGTTAAACTAAACATATGTTGTCACGTGTATTGGCCTTTGCATTCTTGGGTTTAGTTTTCTCAGGTTGTTGGAATAAAGAATTCAATGAACCCGGAGAACTTGAAGTCAATCGAAAGCCGACTGAAGGGCTGATCAATTCAAATTTTCAGCGCGTCTGGATGGCAACTCAAACAACTTTGGGTAAATTTCCGATGATTCGTAAAGAAGCCGATTCAAATACGGGGCGAGGTTATGTGGTCACCGATTGGATTCGCGGAAAATCCGATGTGTTATATCATGGCTTTGATCGCAATCGAATTCCTTATGTCATTCGCTACAAATTATTCGTTTACGTGAATAGCGAAAGCGGACGAACCAAAGTCACAATCAAAAATATCGAGCAATATCTCGACGATTCAGTTACTGCGGGAGTTGATTTTCAAGGCGGAGTTTATACTTGGATTCGTACCGAATCGAGTACCCTTAAAGAAAATACCTTACTTGAGCAGATTGCCAAGCTTGTCGCAGACCCACAGTTTAAAGTTGAGAATTAAGCCACGCGCTCCTTGGTTTCTCCGCTTATCTTCAGCTAGACTAGTGCAGCAAATACCATGAGCAAGCGAATAGCTATTATCGGCGCTGGACCGAGCGGACTTCTGACTGCGTATTTTTTAAAAAAGCAAAAATATGAAGTCGTCGTTTTCGAAAAATCAAATCGAGCAGGAGGATGGATTCATTCGGAGCGTAAAGAGGGCAGGCTGATTGAGTGGGGCCCTCATACTTTACTAGCGAGACCAGACTGGCTTCAGCTTTTTGCCGAGCTCAATCTGCGGCCTATTAATTGTAATTTAGGGGCTAAGCGAAGATTCATTTATAAAAACAAAAAGTTAATCCCACTGCCGTCTGGTTTGATTTCATTTTTAACAACCGAATTATTTTCTCCAAGTGCTAAGCTGGGTTTAGTCACGAGTGTGTTTGAGCGGCGGGCTATTACTGAGAGTGATTTATCGATTGCTGATTTCTTCGGTCGATTTTTGCATCAAGATTTTATCGACTATGCTGTTGATCCTTTTATTTCTGGAATTTACTCAGGGGATATTCATAAATTATCAGCGAAGGCGTGTTTTCCGAAAATTTGGGATGCAGTTATTAAGCGCGGTAATTTATTGAAAGGTGCTGTAAGCTCTAGGCAGAAAGCTTCAAGTCATTCTGGCGAAAAGCGAGTGCGCGCTTTGCCTATTTCTTTTAGTGAAGGTCTCGAAGAGATTGCTCGTGCGCTTGAGCGGGAACTGAAATCAAATCTGCGCAAAAATACTGAGATTAGTCAGCTGCATAGAATAGAAAATCTCTGGAGTTTAAAGGCTTCGGGTGCAGAAGAGAAATTTGATTCGATTATCGTAGCTTGCCCATCTTGGCAGGCAGCTGAGATTTTAGCGACAAGTGGAGTTTCTGATCTTGTCACTCGATTTTTAAGAGATATCTCTTACAGACGGGTCGCTATCTGGAATGCAGTTTTCGATCGACCCGCGAATTTTAAATCTGGATTTGGTTTTCTTATTCCGCGAAAAGAAAAATTAAGTGTACTTGGAAGCCTTTGGCCGAGCGAAATTTTTTCGGGACGAACATCTAAAGATGAGTTAATCACGACTCAGTATTTTGCGGGCGAAGATATTCCGCAAGATCCAGCAGCTGCGACGATAGACTTCTTACAAAAAACTTTAGGGCTTAAAGCTGCTCCGAAAATGAGCGAAGTTAGAGTGCATCAGAGAGCTATTCCTCAATTTATGCTCAGGCACAAAGATCAAGTTCAAAAAGTTCGATCACTCCTGCCTCAAAATTTAATTCTGGTGGGCAATTATCTTGATGGGGTTGGACTTTCAGATGTGATTCAGACGGCAAAATCTGCGGTTGAGGCTATTAAAAAAGAATAGGTGCTCAATCATCCCCGAGACAGAGTTCGGAAGGCCCGAAAACACCTTTATTGTGACATAAAAGCCATTTGCTTAATTTAGGATAAGTTCTTGTAAAGCTGTAACAGTCGTGTATTTTGAACAAACCAGATTTTATAGGACGCGGGATGGAGCAGCCTGGTAGCTCGTCGGGCTCATAACCCGAAGGTCATTGGTTCAAATCCAATTCCCGCAACCAATTTTCGGTGGATGATCCAGCCTAAAAAGCTGGATCAACATCGACCCCAAAACTAAATCAATAAAACCAACAGAAATAGCCAAAAGCATTCGGAATTCGTGAAATGAGCCACTGCTCATTCGAGACTCCTCAAGGTTGCGCAAAGTAGCGTGGAAGTCAGGTAGCTGGCTGCATTTTGGCTGCATAAATCATCCGTGCAGCCGGATTTTTAAAAAATGTGACTGCATAAAAAGTCGTGCAGCCATAACTCAGATTAAATAATTGCAAATTCCTCATGGAAGGTTCAGCTTTTCTCGAGACCTAAAATGGGAAAAGGTAAGAAAAAATTTCAAGGAAAGCCCGGCATTCCTCAGCCCAAAATTGTAAATTCGCTACTTGAGGTGATGAAGGACGGTAGTGAATATGAAAGTATAATTCCGTATCTGCCCCAAAATGGAAACGTATTGCCGGAGATTAAGAAAGCTATCGCTGAGGTTGAAAATATTCGAAGGCGGCCTTGTATCTGTTATGTAGCAAATGTCATCAAGCCAATATCTAATACGTCGATTGAGTTGAGTGATGATCTGCCCTTCAATGAAATGTTGAGCAAGATTAGTTCGTCGGAAAAAGAAGTAGATGTGTTCGTCGTTACCGGAGGTGGATCGGGCCAACAGATTTCTCAATTTGTCAGTTCCCTCAGATCAAAATTTGAGGGGATTAATTTTCTACTGCCGTATATGTGCATGAGCGCTGGGACGCTTTGGGCACTTTCTGGCGATAGTATTTGGATGGATCAAAGGGCTTTCATTGGTCCAATAGATCCCCAGGTGCGTGCAACCGATGGGAGTTTGGTGCCTGCGCAAGCGATTTTAGTCCTTCTAAATAAGATCAAAGAAGAGGGCGAAGCTGCCCTGAAAACTGGAGCCAATCCTCCTTGGCATTATATTCGGCTCATAGATACTATGGACCGAAGACAAATTGGAGACGCAATAAGCTTGTCAAATTATTCGACCAAATTAGCTACAAAATTTTTAAATGATTATAAATTTAAGTCTTGGATCACGCATAAAGACGGAAGATCTGTCACGATTGAAGAACGCGAAGATCGTGCGAAATGGGTAGCTGAAAAATTATGCAGCAATGATTATTGGAAGTCACATGCGCACGGAATAAGTAGAGAGGCAGCAAACATAGAATTAAAATTAAAAATTGACCCTATCGAATCTGTTGATGGGCTCGAGCGCGCTGTGCGTCGACTCTGGGCGCTCTTTTATTACGCATTTGATAAGTCGGCGATATGTAAGATGTTTATCTCTAAAGACTATACGTTAGTTCGTTCCGCCAATGTAAAGGTATAATGAATGATGATGGCAATGAATATCAACCAAGAGCTGAAAAATTTAGGATGGTCGTCTGAGTTAATTCAACTAATTGAGCGCATTTCGGACCGAGTACGAAGTGGAGCCATCGATGCTCCCGTCCAAACCGGTGTTTCTTCGATAAGTGAAGCGACCATAGATTCCAATGAAATCTGTATCTCAGCTTCAAATGAGTCCAATTCGATCTTTTTAAATCTTCCAAAACGAAAATAAAACTTAATCTCTTTTTTGGATTTCGTAGGTTAGGTAACCCATGTGCATTCCTACTGGCCGTCCGAGTTCTAATTTGCACACAGGGTTGAGAATTGCGCTTTAGATGACGAAAGGTGCCTTATCATATAATTAGTCCGCTAAGAGTTGTTATTTGAGATATGGATAAATGTTCTAAAAAGAATTGCTCAAAAAAAATCCAGGCTAGAAAGCTATGCAAATATCATTATGAGAAATGGAGAAAAGACAAAATATTTGGAAACTCCAAGCTTTGCTCAGTTTCAGGATGTGGAAAAAAGCATTTGGCTGGAGGGCTATGCCACAATCACTATCATTCCCGAATCAAGAAGACCATACTCTCCACATCTAGAATTTGCGAAGTGAAAGACTGCGGAAGAAAGGCGATGGCAGATGGCCTTTGCAATACACATTATAATTATATGAGGCGTCGTCCGAATTCTCGGGATAAGTTAAAGAAAATTCTGCCATTTCAGCCGAGATTTTGTTCTGTAGGGGGTTGTAATAATGAATACGAAGCGAAAGGATTTTGTAGATTCCATTATATAAGTTCACCCGAACAGCGAAAAAAACAAAAAGAAAAGAGAAGCGATCCAATTGGTAAAATTAAAATACAAGCAGCTCAGAAGAAATTTAAACAATCTGAGAAAGGCAAAGAATGGGAAAGGAATTATAGAAGGACTCCTGAACGTATAGCTTATAAAAGAGCTCACGCCCAAAGACAGGATCAACGAGAAAAACGAAATGCTAGAAAAAAGACGATAGAGTTTAAGGAACGGGAGCGATTAAGAAGGAAAACTGACATTAATTACCGATTGGCAATCAATTTAAGAAATAGGATATCGATTGTGATTCGACAGAGATTTAAAAATAAAAAGAAAGGAGGCTCGGCCGTTAAGGATCTGGGTTGTTCGATAGAAGAATTCAAATTATTTATAGAGGGCCGTTGGCAGGAAGGTATGAATTGGGAAAACTACGGTAAGAGCGGCTGGCATATCGATCATCGGACTCCTCTTTCAGCTTTCAATTTGGAAGATAGAAATGACTTTCTTAAAGCTTGTCATTACACGAATTTGCAGCCTCTTTGGGCGGCCGACAACCTTTTGAAAGCGTGGAAAATTAATAAAAAAGAGGATTAAAGTTATAACGCGAACGACTCGTCGGTGTGATAACCCGAGCGATATCCTATCGAAGCTATTTGGACCGACAAATTTCCGAATAATTGCGACTGCAAATTGGCTTCATTAGGATCCAAAATAGTTCCGAAGATTTAACTTCTGAAGATGCAACCAATTTTGTAAAACCGCAACTTACGCGTTTTACGATAATTAGACCCCGATTTCGCAAGAGATCGGGGCTTTTTATTGGGGGAGTTTGGTTCTTCCCTTTTTAGTGTGGGTTTTAAAGAAAAGCATTTCAGAAACAAGCACATAGCACTCGTCGTCTGTAATTTTCAAAGTTTCCATAACCGTAAGCCCGCCTCTTTACTAGCTTTGCTTTGTTATTGAATCCTTCAGTTCTTGCGTTGGTGAGGCGAGTGATGAAGTAGTTGAGAATCATCTCGGTCCATTTGTGAAGAGTTTTAGCCAAGGTCCGGATCTACTTGTACACAAACGCAAAGCACTCGGTGCAAAGTCTGATGGCGCTTCTCTTGGCTCAATGCCGATGCGGTTGGCTTTTGCCTCATTGCATACAAGTAGATCCTTACTCTATCTTTCTGCAAAAAAAATCGCTGGAATTTCATATTTAATTGAATGTGAGGCAAATACGGATCTTCTACCGAAAGTTCAACAGATGCGAAATGGGGTGTTGCGCTTTTACTTCAGGATTTGCAAGCTGAGATCAGCGAAATCGCCGAGGAATGAGAACATAAGGAGTCTTTGAAAGAATCACGTTTGAGTTAGAGAGATTGCTTTTCGGTGGACATAACCTACCGATTCGCTTTAATTGTTGATTGTTACTTTAATCACCAGGGGTGCCTGCCGAAAGATGGCTGGCTGAGATTATACCCTAGGAACCTGATCTGGTTAGAACCAGCGAAGGGAGTGTGCATGTTAGATAAATTCCAGCCTATCAGTTCTTCTATAAATCCTTTTGATCTCATTCAAAATCTGAATCGCCTTCGAGAGGAGCGTCCTCTGATTCACAATATTACAAATTATGTTGTCATGAATTGGACGGCCAATTGCCTTCTGGCCGTAGGAGCTTCGCCCGTAATGGCACATGCCTACGAGGAAGCTGAAGAGATGGTGAGCCTGGCGCGTGCGCTTGTCATCAATATCGGAACGTTAAGTGCTCCTTGGATCAAAAGCATGGACCTTGCGATGGTTGCTGCAACAAAAAATAAAATTCCCATTATCTTGGACCCGGTAGGTGCGGGGGCAACTCAGTTTCGAACAAAAACGGCAAAAGATTTTCTCAGTCGAACTACAGTTCTCCGCAGTAATGCCTCTGAACTTCTCGCGCTGTCTGAAAAAAATCGAAAAACAAAAGGAGTTGATAGCGTTGATAGTTCGGAGACTACGGTCGAATATGCGAAACATCTTTCCAAAACTTTAGGATGTGTCGTTTGTATTAGTGGCGAGATTGATTTTGTAGTTCAGGGCGATTCAGTCATGAAAATTATGAATGGTCATTCTTTGATGACGAAGGTCACTGGTATGGGCTGCGCTGCTAGCGCTCTTGTTGCTGCCTTTAACGCGATCGAACCTTCACCATTCAAAGCCACATGCCAAGCTATGACAGTTATGGGAATTGCGGGAGAACTTGCGGCTGAAACAAGTTCTGGACCGGGTTCATTTCAATCCGCCTTTCTCGATGTTCTCTTCTCGCTTGATGACGATATAATTTCACAACGTCAGAGACTGGAACTTCTATGAGACGGCAAATCGACTGGACGCTCTACCTAGTTACTGATCGAAAACTTTGTGGATCACGCACGATAGACGACGTTGTGTTTTCCGCAGTCAAAGGAGGAGTAACCGTTGTTCAACTCCGTGAAAAAAATTGTTCAACACGAGAATTTATTGAGTTGGCGCGGAGACTCAAATCCGCTCTTGTCCCCTTGAAAATACCCCTCATCATCAATGATCGAGTGGATATCGCGTTAGCTTGCGAAGCTGACGGCGTGCACATTGGTCCCACCGATATGGAAATTAAGGATGCTCGTCGTTTATTGGGGAAAAACTTTATCGTTGGCGTATCGGTTGAGAGCTTCGCCGATGCTCACACGGCGAATTCATCAGACGTAGATTATTTGGGCGTCAGTTCTATTTTTGAAACCCCTACTAAGACGGATGTTCACAAAACTTGGGGACTGGCTGGATTAAGACAATTGCGAAAACAATGCCACAAACCATTGATCGCCATTGGAGGGATTAATATTTCGAATGTGTCTAAAGTGATGAATGCCGGAGCGGATGGAGTTGCCGTCGTTTCAGCTATTTGCGGAAGCCGTGATCCAGAACAAGTTGCGAGGGATCTGCGCGATTGTTTGACCAACGCGACCATACAGACAAAAAGGAGCGCTCGATGAAAATATCTGATATGGGCGAATTTGGTTTTATTCGTAAGGTCTCAGAAAAATTTAGAGCAAATCTTGAACCCGGTATAGTTGGTATTGGTGATGACTGCGCCGTAATCCCTCAAGGTGAGCGCTCTCTATTAATTACAACAGATATGCTGGTGGAGGATGTCCATTTTTTAAGAGACGTTATTTCGCCATTGGATCTCGGTCACAAGTCGCTGGCTGTTAATTTAAGTGATATTGCCGCGATGGGTGGAATTTCCAAGTATGCTTTTCTTTCGATCGGACTTCCTGAAAGCATTGAATTGAGTTGGGCGGATTCATTTCTTGAAGGGTTCAATAGTCTCGCAAAAGAATTCAATGTGATCCTTTTAGGCGGCGACACCACTCGATCTCCTGGCCCCATCATTATTAATGTCTCTATTTTAGGAGAGGCTCGATCGGACCAAATCAAACTTCGTTCTGGCGCAAGAGCCGGAGATATTATTTGCGTAACGGGGTATCTCGGAGATTCCGCAGGCGGTCTTAAGGCTATTCTTGAAAAGAAGACGATCGATGCAGATGTCCAATATCTTTTCACGCAACATCATCGCCCGGCTCCTCAACTTATTGAGGGGCAATGGCTTGCTTCAAATTCTTGGGTCCACGCGATGATGGATGTCTCAGATGGAATTAATTCTGATCTTAAAAGAATTATAGAGTCATCGAAATGTGGGGCATCTATTGATTTAAAAGATCTACCTATCTCTCCAACTCTTACACGCGTGTCCAAGAATTTTGGATGGAACGCACTCGAAATGGCGGCAATCGGTGGCGAAGATTACTGCCTTTTAATTACCGTCGAACAAAGCTCGTTTGAAAAACTGAGTATCGAATACGAGAGACGGTTTCATTCAAAACTTTATCCGATTGGAAAAATTACAGATCGGATCGGGCAGCTTGATTATAAAAAAAATGGGCAACCTTATTCCCTTGAGACAGAAGGTTTTCATCATTTTGGAAAAGAGGTCTGAATGAAATCAGAATCTAAAAAATATGCGAGAACCTTAACCATCGCAGGATCTGACAGCGGTGGTGGAGCTGGAATTCAGGCGGACCTTAAAACATTTTCTGCACTCGGATGTTATGGCATGTCGGTAATTACAGCTCTCACCGCGCAAAATACGACTGGTGTTAGATCTATTTTTGAAGTTTCTTCTGATTTTATTGGCGACCAAATAGATGCTGTCCTTTCGGATATCGGAGCCGACGCCGTAAAGATCGGAATGCTTCATCGCTCTGAAATTATTCGCGTCGTTGCCGAGAGACTTAAACATTATGGAATGAAATCGGTTGTTCTCGATCCAGTCATGGTCGCGAAGAGCGGCGATCATCTCTTGAAAGATGAGGCCACCGACACTTTGAAGGACGTTCTTTTTCCAATTACAAAAATTCTCACTCCAAATCTCCCCGAGGCTTCGGTTCTTTTGGCGCGAAAAATTTCCGGCAGCGATGAAATGGAAAAGGCCGCGATGGATTTGACTGACCTTGGGCCTTCGATTGTCGTAATCAAGGGCGGCCATTCAGACTCTTCTCAAAGCGACGATTACGTCTGCATTCGTGATGCGAGAGGAAATACACAAGGAACTTGGCTAAAAACGACGCGGATTAAAACTCAAAATACTCATGGGACTGGATGTACGTTTTCCTCTGCAATTGCTTCATTTCTCGCACATGGTTTTGATTCATTGACGGCTATTCGAAAGGCCAAAGATTATTTATTTGACGCTATAAAAGCAGGAGCAGACTACAAGCTCGGAAGCGGCCATGGTCCCGTTCATCATTTCCATCGGTTGTGGAATCAAGGCACTACAAGCGCTTAATAAATTGTTTTTTGAAAAATACCTGTTCGACCTGGGCAGGAATATCCACTTTTGTTTTTATGAGCATTCAATTGACCATTCATAGTTTTTTTTCGGAATGTTTTGTTGCAGATTCCGCAACGATAAACGTATGTGGGACCAGAACTTGAACGCGCCCCAAGGGAAGTTCGAGCTCTTCGTTGACCGGAAGGTGATGTACTTCTTGTCAGTTGATGGATTGGTAGGTGTCCTGCCGAAGAAATTTCGATTTCAAATTGCGGGGCAAAAGTTTTTTCTATGACGGTGATACTTTGAATTCTATCCCAGCGATAAGTTCGGGCTTCGCGATTGCTTGAGCGAACCGTTCTTAAAAGGAGGTGCCCATCTGAACTACGAGCTAATGAATAAGGCTCAATTTCTCGGGTACTGCCGTTGTATCCCAAATTGACAACTAAACGATTGGCCGCCGCGAATCGAATGCGATCCAAAAACGAAGTTGCCGCTCCTGGTAAAACGAGTGTGGCGACAGCTTCCTCGATAGTTTCCGCTTCTTCTTCATTAGGTTCTGAAACAGAAAGCTGTTCGAGGGTCTCAGCTTCTTCACCTTCAAGCCATTCAAAGACTTGAGGAAGTTCTGAAAGAAAACTTTGAAAATCGGGAAGGACTGAAATTTGATGCTTAAGCTGAGTTTCCCATTCAGATTCAAGAAACTTGCGATTGTCATGACTTTGAATGGATTCGACCGTAGGGATGGAAATCCCACGAAGTTTGCATTTGCTTTCAAGTGTTGAATAGACAATTTCTCGATCGGGCTCCAAATCCATTCGTCGGTGAAGGTGAATAACGTCGTAGAGATCACGAGGTCTCAGCCTTTGCGCAAGCGCTCTCACTTTCTCTGCAAAAACTTCCTCATAATCATAGGCTAAAATCGAAATTCCAGTTGAGGGTTTATCCGAATAACGGTGTTCGACTTCTTTTATGACTGCTTTAAGCACGAGAGGTTCATCAAGCGTGAGATCGACTTTGATTCTTTGCATTTGTGCGAGGCCAACGTTCGGCCTTACAGGTCCGCGATACTTGATTCCGCCTTGAATCGAGTCTGCCCCACGAGGACTCCTAAAAATTTCGAAATCGATGGAGGCTTTTGGAAATTCCATCCCAGATGCTTCTTGAACGAGGTCAGCAATTTCTTCGAAAATTTTCTTCAGCTCTTCAGCCGTTGGAGGTATTTGCCCACAAAAGCTAAAATCGAGGTCTTCGGAGAATCGATAAGTTTCAAAATAGCATTTTTTAAGACAAGTTCCGCCTTTAAAAACCCAGGTGTCCTTTGTTTTAGGATGCTGGTGAATTCCCCAAAGAAGCCAGCCCAGTGCATAATCCTTTTCGACGACAGTGTTGGCAAGAGATACACGAGCAGCGACCTCACGAATTTCATCAATATTAATCATGCAGATCGCCTTTTTTCCATTTTAGAGGAATCCAAAGACCCCATGTCGTAATTAAAACTTTTCCTGGCACAGATGGATCGAGCTGCGAATATCCGCTCTTCAATTTCGATCGAAATTTTTCAATCCATTCTGCTTCTTGCGGAAAGGTTTTTTCAAAAACAAATCCGAGCCGTTTAAAAATTGCTGTATTTTTCATTCGAACGGCGTAATCGAATAGGAGTTTTAAATCTTTATGCTCAGAAGTCATATAGCGATTCAAAATATCGAGCGCCATCCGTATGCCTCCCACAATGGCTGGATCATTAAACGCATCAACGATCGTTTTGGTAGGATCGGAGACATCAACTTTATGTTGTTCAAGCCAGACAGATTTAATTCCAAAGAGCCGCTCGGACTTCACTAATTTCAAAGTGAATTTTGCACCTCGAAGATTCTTTTCTATTTTGTTAAATCTTCTCGAAGTTAAAACCATTACTGAATTGAAAATTTGCTCGGTAAAACCCCAGTGCTCTGCTGCACTCCAACCGCCGATGTAGCAGGGCGAGAAAAGACTCTTCGCGATGACCCAGGGTTCATCGGCCATAACTTCAGGGTTTTCGGTTTGGAGAGGAACTGGGATGTAAACGCCGTGCTTAATTCGTGAGAGCCAGCCCTTTTGAGCCCAATTCGCTAGTAGCCAGGCCGCCCTTTCTTTCGAGATTTTAAGGGTCTTGGCCGCATTTTGAGGAGTAATAATAGGAAGGCGCGCCTTCATGATTTGCCCAAGTTGGAAGCGTTCTTTCTTACCGAGACCGCCGAGTTCTGCCTTCATAACTACATTTTTATCACTAAAAATGTGTTATTAGCAAATTATTGGTGATAAATATATAGTTAACAGTTCATCTACTCGATTTTATTAGCTTTTATTGAGTTTTGAGCTGAGGCGTCCAATTGTCCTGATTCGGCGATCAGCATGCGTCGAATCGCTTCGGGGTACCATTTGCGACTATCCCTTGGGGCAGGTACTCCGGTCTGATTTAAAAATTTTGCGATTTTTTCTAGGGATAGGTTTTGTTGTCTCATTTCAAGAATAACTTTCAGAACTCTTTTTTCAGCGAGGTAGTTTACTCCATGAGTTTTCTTATCCGGCTTATCTCCAAATCGTCTTCGAACTTGGCCGCCCGTCTTTCGAGTTGGAATTCCAGCATCGCGAAGACCCTTCAACACAGCCGCTTTGGAGGAACAAATTTGAGTCGCGATTTCCTTCAAACTGAGCCCTTCCACCTCATATTTCTGGTGGAGGAACGCTTTGTCTCGGTAAAGAGGAACTTGTTGAAACTCAAGGATATCAATGGCATAAGGAGTGGAGGACGTTTGTTCAAAGTACGAAACAAACGGCCAACCAATTTTGTAAAACCGCAACTTACGCGTTTTACGATGATTAAGCCCCGATTTCGCAAGAGATCGGGGCTTTTTATTGGGGGATAAAATCGAATTAGAA